>JAFMIR010000016.1 GCA_017853885.1 Prosthecobacter sp. | reverse complement strand
CCAAACCCGCCGAGGCATTTGAAGGCTGGCTTATTGGCGAGTTCAACAAGCTATGCGAAAAGCGCAGCGCGGCTTTTGAGGTGATGATCAAGAGCGAGGCGGCCTGCAAACGCTGGCAGGAGGAGCGGCGGGCGTTTTTTCTGGAGCGCATCGGCGGCTTGCCGGAGCGCACGCCTTTGCATCCGCAGATCACGGGCACGCTTCAGGGGAAAGGTTATCGCGTGGAGAAGATCATCCTGGAGACGCGGCCGGCGTTTCATCTCACGGCCAATCTTTACCTGCCGGACACACCGCCGCCGTGGCCTGCAGTGCTGGTGCCGTGCGGTCACAGTCATGAGGGGAAAGCCGTGGGGCAGTATCAGCTCATCTGCATGCTGCTGGCACGTCATGGCATGGCGGCGATGTGCTATGACCCCATCGGGCAGGGCGAGCGCTATCAGATGCTCGATGTGAAGAGAGAACGGACGGTCTTCGAGGATGCGCCGCATGTGAAGGTGCCGCATCCCAACGTGCGCCTGATGTGCACCACCGAGCACACGATGACCGCCATCAGCAGCGCCCTCATCGGATCGAACGCAGCGCAGTTCCGCATCTGGGATGGCATGCGTGTCATCGACTACCTGCAAAGCCGCCCGGATATCCTCGCAGAGAAAATCGGCTGCACGGGAAACAGCGGCGGCGGCACGGAGACGGCGTATTTGATGGCGCTGGATGCTCGCGTCCTTGCTGCGGCGCCGGGTTGCTACCTAACGACTTTCCAAAAGCTGATCGAGACCAAGGGGCCGCAGGACGGCGAGCAGAATATTTTTAGCCAGATTGCCTTCGGCATGGATGAAGCCGATTATTGTATCATGCGTGCACCCAAGCCCACGCTTATCTGTTCCGGCACAAGGGATGCAACCTTCGACTTTGGCGGCACCTGGGAACTGTTTCGTGATGCCAAACGCTTTTATTCGAGAATCGGCTATCCTGACATGATCGACCTCGCAGCACCTGACGCGCCGCACGGCTTCACGCTGCAGCTGCGAGAGGCCGTAACACGCTTCATGGCTAGGCATCTTCTCGCCAAGGACATCGTCGTGCGTGAGATCGAGAAACTACCGGACTCCTTCGATGACACCCAGCTTCGTGATCTCTCGAAGCCCGACTGGTCGCCCGAGCAGCTTCAATGCACACCGAAAGGTCAAGTGATGCTCCTGCCGGGCGAACGCAGCGTTTTCCAAATCAACGCGGAAGCTGCCGCAACCCTCGAATCGACGCGCGAAAGCGGTATCAGCCCTCAAAGCATTATCGAAATCATCGCAGCCTCAGAGACAATTCCCGCACCAAAAGTCGAAAAACGGGGGCAGTTCATCCGCAACGGCTTCACGATTGAAAAACTGGCGTTCAAGGCTGAAAACGCCTTTCAACTACCTGCGTTGCTCCACATGCCGGCGCGACCCAGCGGCCATGCGGTACTGTATCTGCACGGCGGAGGCATGCAGGCGGACTCCACCGCCATTGAACAGCTTGTGAACGCAGGGAACCTCGTCCTTGCCGCCGAACTGCGTGGCATCGGCGAGACGGAGACGGGCCTTCGGCGCAAGGCTTTTGGCGCAGGCCGCTTTGGACGCGACAACTTGGAAATCCTCACGGCCTACCTCATCGGCAAAAGCTACGTCGGCATGCGCACGGATGACGTGCGGAGCTGGACGCGCTTTTTAAAAAGGCGGGCGGATACGCTGAGCCTCATTGCCACCGGCGAGGCCACGATACCCGCGCTACATGCCGCTGCGATTGAGCGCGATGCTTTTTCCAAGATCACTCTCCGCCGCATGATCCCAAGCTATCGCTCTCTTGTGGGCGCGGATGAGACCTTCGACCAGACAGTAAACGTAATCCACGGCGTGCTGCGGCATTATGACTTGCCGGATCTCATTCAACTCGTCGGTCGCGAGCGGGTGATCATCGAGGAACCTGTCAACGGCATGGGACATCCGGGCACAGACTAACCTTTGACGCAAGTGCAGGCCGTGCCGATCGTATTGAGCACGTGATGATTCGTGAACTCCCCCGTCGTGCTTTTCTCGCCCAAACCTCGCAGGGTCTCGGCGCCGTGGCACTTGCCTCTCTCATCAACCCAGCCAAAGCGGCTCCGGTGCCGGGCGTTTTGACGAAACTGCCGCTGCCGCAGAAGGCGAAGCGGGTGATCTGGCTCACGATGGCGGGCGGGCCGTCGCATCTGGAAACATTTGATCCAAAGCCGAAGCTCGCGGCCATGGACGGAAAGCCGATGCCGGAGTCCCTGACGAAGGGACAGCAACTGGCGCAGCTCCAAGGCAGGCCGCTAACCTGCTTCGGACCGCAGCACAAGTTTGCAAAATTTGGCAAAAACCAAATCGAGATCTGCGAGCTGTTCCCGCAGATTGGCAGCGTGATGGATGACATCTGCCTGATCCGCAGCATGACGACGGATGCGATCAATCATGATCCGGCGCACATGTTCATGAACACGGGCTCGCAGATCGCCGGAAGGCCGAGCATGGGGGCATGGATAACGTATGGCCTCGGCACGGAGGCTTCCGATCTGCCAGGATTCGTCGTTTTGACCTCCCTAGGAAGAGGTGGGCAGAATCAGCCCATCGCAGCGCGACAATGGAGCAGCGGCTTTTTGCCTTCAAAGTATCAAGGCGTGCAGCTTCGCGCCAAAGGCGACCCCGTTTTGTATCTGACAAATCCAAACGGCATCACACAGGCGCGCCAAGGAGCCGATGTCGCGGCGATCAATGCACTCAACAAGCAGCGTAACACGCTTGTGGATGATCCGGAGATCGCCACACGCATCGCGCAGTACGAAATGGCTTTCCAGATGCAAGCGAGCGTGCCAGATCTGATGGATGTGAGCAAGGAAGGCGCGAAAACGCTGGAGCTTTATGGCTGCCAACCGGGTGATGGCTCATTCGCTTCAAACTGCCTCCTTGCACGTCGTCTGGCCGAGCGTGGGACGCGTTTCATCCAACTTTATCACAAGGATTGGGACCACCACGGCGGCGTTAAGGAAGGTGTTAAGCTCAAGGCGGAGGAGATCGACCGCGCTTGCATGGCGCTCATCACCGACCTGAAGCAGCGTGGCATGCTAGAAGAGACGCTCATCGTATGGGCAGGTGAGTTTGGTCGCACGCCGATGTCACAGGGCGGCAGTGGCCGTGATCATCACAACAAGGCGATGAGCGTGTGGATGGCTGGCGCCGGCATCCGAGGAGGCATCGTGCATGGATCGACGGATGATCTCGGCTATGCGGCTCAGGAAAAAATCACCAGCGTGCACGACCTGCATGCCACCATGCTGCACCAGCTCGGCATCGATCACAAGGCCTTCAGCTTCAAGTTCCAAGGACTCGACGCACGCCTAAGCGGCGTGGAGGGAGCAAGCGTGATCAAGGACATCCTTGCATGAGCCTGCTTATCCAATTGGATCTCTTGTTGGAGGAAAGAATTGGGGTCACTGGAGTACTTGTTTGAGTCAAACGCCCTTGGTGATCACCACATCTTTGCCGACAAAAAAGCCCATAAGCACACCGCCCAAGATCCAAGCGAAGAAATGATCCGCCACGTTGACCATGGTATCGCGGCCTGGGTTCTCAAGCCAGATCCACCAAGGCAAATCGCTGACCAAGCCGGCAAAAAGGCCCGCAGCAGCCGTGAAACAGATGCGACCTGGATAGCTCAGCATCGCTTGCGACAGCATCCCAGCAATCAACACAGCACAGGCGAGGGTGCGGATGAATGAAACGGCCAAGTTGGAGCTCATGCTCACTTCTCGTCTCCCAGGACGCACGATGGCATAAACCCATGGGCCGTTCTCGCGCGCCTTGGCATGGTCCGTCTCGGCCTTGCGAATCTCCTCCGGAGTGGCGTGCTTCGAGTGCCGAGGCTCCGCAGGCATCACATAAATGCCCGCACCGCTGCTCGCCTGCGTATGGTTGTTGGTCATCGAGGGAGCGAAGATTTGCTCCATCGCGCCTTCATCGCGAAACTGCCTCCAAGCACTTTCATGCCATCCCAGAACGGTCCAAGACAGTGTCTCCCATGCGAAAACAGCGATGGTGGCGAGAATAACTCCGAGAGCGAATTTCATCTGCCGCGACTTAACCGGGATCCTCCAAGGCGGCAAGCTCCGCGTGCCTTTGACCCAAGGCTATGCTAAAAACCTTTCTGGTCTAAGCAACTGAACATGCCTTGATGCCGATCCCTCTCCGCCAGCTTTTTTGCCTCATCCTGCCGCTGTCATGCCATGCGGTGAGGGCAGACTGGTTGTCTGATATTGGCCACACAAAACTTGCCGCGGAATTGGGCACAGCGATGCCCACTGGCGCAGGCATCGTGCTCGTTCAATCCGAGGCCAATAACATCGAATCACCACCGAACTACCTTCCGCAGGCTGGCGGACCGGCTTTTTTTGCCGGCACTGGCAGCTTTTCTGGGAAAACCTTTCATCCGGAGTCGGGCGCTGGATCGGAGCTAGGCCATGCGGCGGCGGTAGGTTCTTTTTTCTACGGCAATGGCATCGGTGTGGCTCGTGGAGCTGCAGAGGTCCACCTTTTTACAGCTGTCGATTTCATCACGCGACTGACGGATGGAGTTGCTCCGCAGCTTTTTCCTGGTCGCGTTCAGAATCACAGTTGGGCGGGCAGCCTCGGAAATACGGACGAGGACATCAAGGCCATACGCGCCCTCGACTTCATGATCAACCGTGACCAGCGTGTAGCCGTCACAGGTTTGTCTGGAGGCTCACTTGCACCGTTGCTTGGCAGCACTTATCACGCCATCACTGCGGGGACGCGTTCTGCCGTTCACAGCCAGAGCGGCACCACTACCGACGGTATCGGGCGCATGAAGCCGGACTTGGTGGTCAATGTGGAATACACCAGCTATGCCTCCGCCATCATCGCGGGCTCCGCTGCCTGCCTGCTGGAAAAAGCTGCGGCATCGGGCAATGCCTTGGCAGAGCGGCCGCAGGTCCTCAAAGCTGTGCTCATCGCTGCAGCGTCCAAGCAAAATCTGCCGCAGTGGCAGCGTGATGACGATGTAGAGCCTTACGATGATGTGTTTGGAGCCGGAGAGCTCAATCTGCATCAAGCGTGGCATCTGCTGAACGCAGGGCAACAGCCGCATTCCTCCAGTATGGTCCGCTCGATGCAGGGCTGGGACTTCTCCACGACTACCACCAGCTCCGGCGGGCGACGCTATTTCTTCGCGATTCCAGAACACAGCCTTGCCGACACTTTTTCCGCCACGCTCGTGTGGCATCGCCATATCACGAATCTTCTTGGTTCCTATTCTTCCAGCCTGCCAGATCTGAGTTTGAAGCTGTACGCGGCTTCCGGCCTTGCCACCAGCGCCCTGATCAGCAGCTCGACAAGCACAGTGAACAATGTGGAGCACCTTTTTCTCCGCCATCTGCCTGCGGGTCAGTATTGCCTAGAGGTCACTTCTGATACAAACGGGCACGACTTTGCGGTGGCTTGGCAAGCCGTGACAGGCATTGGACCACAACTCGCTTCACGAATTAGCGGCAGCCAGCTTTGGGTTGATGCCTCGATGCTCGATCCATTGACGATCTACACGCTTGAAACCGCGCCCGATCTATCCTCGGCATGGACTGCAGTTGAGACTTTCCGAACCGCGGATGGCGCCGCGAGCTTCACCCACACTTGGTCAAGCCCTTCCGCGCCAAGCACGCGGCAGTTTTTCCGACTTCGCTGGACGCCGGTAAGATGATGCGGGCTCAATAATCGCGGTTCAGCAGGTAATCCGCCAACTGACGCAGCCTCGCGCCTTGATCACCGAAGATCGTCAGTGCTTCGTGAGCCGCTGCGGTGAGGCGATGCGCTTCAGCACGAGATGCTTCAAGGCCCATGAGTGCAGGGTAAGTGCTTTTTTCGGAGGCCACGTCCTTTCCTGCGCTTTTGCCGAGCTTTTCGCTCGTTTGCGTCACATCAAGCAAGTCGTCGATGATCTGAAATGCGAGTCCTGTGGACATGCCAAAGTCATGGAGGGCCTTCAACTCTTCCGCGCTGGCGTCCGCGCTCATCGCACCCAGTTGGAGACTCGTGGTGAGCAACGCGGCAGTCTTGCCCTCGTGAATGAAGCGCAGATCTTCCAAGGGCAGTTTTTTTTGCTCGCCCTCGAGATCTGCCACTTGTCCACCGACGAGATGAAGGCTGCCTGAGGTTCGCGCGAGCTCGGCCACCATGGCTGCTGTTGTGTGGCGGCGGGTCGCCGGTGTTTGCGCCGTCAGTTCAAAGGCCAGAGCTTGGAGCGCGTCACCTGCGAGAAGCGCGATGGCCTCTCCGTAGACAATGTGGCAGGTGGGCACGCCGCGACGCATCTCATCATCGTCCATGCAGGGCAGGTCATCGTGGATCAACGAGTAGGTGTGGAGGCACTCGACGGCACAGGCGCTCGGCATGGCGTTCTCCATCGAACCTCCACAGGCCTCCGCGGCCGCTAATGTCAGGATGGGTCGCAGCCTTTTTCCGCCCGCAAAAAGGCTGTGCCGCATGGCTTTGTGCAGTGAAACCGGCCGTGTCTCGGCGGTCGGTAGGTATTGATCAAGCGCCGCATCAATGATCTGGCGGCGCTGCGCGAGGTAGGTCTTGAGGTCAGACATGAATGGGTATCGAGCCACCATCTGTGCCGATTATTTGAAGCAGCGCAAACGCAGCGAGTTCAGGATCACCATGAGGCTGCTCAGGGACATTGCCACGCTAGCCAGCATGGGGCTGAGGAGGCGACCTGTGAAGGGATAGAGCACACCGGCGGCAATCAAAATGCCGAGGGTATTGTAGAGGAACGAGAAGGCGAGGTTTTGCCGGATGATGCGCAGCGTGGCCCGGCTGAGGGTGAAGGCGCGGTGCAAAGCACTGAGGTCGCCTTGCACGAGCGTAACAGAAGCACTGTGAATCGCCGCATCCGTGCCGGTGCCCATGGCAATGCCAACATCCGCCCCCGCGAGCGCAGGCGCATCATTGATGCCATCTCCGACATAGGCCGTGTGGCGGCCTTGCTCCTTGATCTGGTATACATGGTTCAGTTTTTCTTCGGGGCTGAGCTCGGCGGCGATTTCGTCAATTTGAAGTTCTTTGGCGACACGGTCGGCCGTGGAGCGCGCGTCACCCGTGAGCATCTTGACCTTTAATCCAAGGGCATGAAGAGCTGCGATGGCAGGCTTGGAGCTCTCCTTAATCGGGTCCATGAGGGCGATGAAGCCCAGCAGACGCCCATCGAGCACGACTCGCACGACGGTAAAGCCACTGACCTGGAGCTCGAAGACACGCCTCGAAACTTCAGCATCGATGAAGATGCCTTTTTTCTTCAAGAAGCTTGCTTGGCCAACGAAGACTTCTTTTTCTCCCACTCGACCGGAAACGCCTCCGCCTGGCACAGCTTGGAAAGCCTTCACCTGCGCCAGTGAAATGTTTCGATCCTTCGCTGCAGCCACGATGGCACTGGCGATGGGATGCTCGCTAAGCGCCTCCACAGCCGCCGCGCAGGCAAGGAGCTCTTCGATGGACCAGCCGTGCAGTGGGTACACTTCGACGACTCTCGGCTTGCCTTCGGTCAGCGTGCCGGTTTTGTCGAGCAGGATGGTGTCAACTGCGGCGAGGCGTTCGAGTGTTTCGGCGTCCTTGATGAGCACGCCGAGCTGCGCACCGCGGCCCATGCCAGTCGTAACCGCCATCGGCGTAGCCAATCCAAGCGCACAGGGACAGGCGATGATCAAAACGGCCACCGCATTGAGGATGGCAAAGCCGAGGCTGGGCTGCGGTCCAAACTCCCACCACACGAGAAAGGTAAAAATTGCAATCAAGACCACAAAGGGCACAAACCAAGACGAAACACGATCCGCCTGCCGCTGCACTGGAGCACGGCTGCGCTGCGCCTGAACCGTGAGAGCAATGATCTGACTGAGGAGCGTGTCCGCCCCAATCCGCTCAGCCCGCATAAGGATCGTGCCATTGCCATTCACCGTGCCGCTGGTGACGCGGCTGCCCACTTTCTTCACCACTGGCATCGGTTCGCCGGTGAGCATGGATTCATCGAAGGTCGAAACTCCTTCCAGCACAAGACCATCGACGGGGATTTTGCCACCAGGCTTGAGGCGCAGGACATCGCCTGGCTTCACCTGATCAAGTGGGATCTCCCGCTCATCGGCACCTTCCACCAACAGCGCTGTGCTTGGCGCGAGTCTCATGAGCGATTCGATAGCGGATCCGGTGGCTCGGCGGGCACGGGATTCCATGAGCTGACCGAGAATGACAAGCACTGTGATCACCGCAGCGCTCTCGAAATAAACTGGTGCATGGTCGTGAAGACCGTCATGCAACACAAGCTTTGGCGCAATCACCACCAGTGTGCTGTAAGCCCATGCGGCAAGCACGCCAAGACCGATGAGTGTGAACATATTTGTCTTTCGTGTGGCAATGGAGCGGGCAAAGCGCAGCAGCAGCGGCCAGCCGGCCCAAAACACGACCGGTGTGGCCCACACCAGCTGCATCCACGCGGACGCCTTTGCCGGTATCTCACGTATCATAGGCAACTCCATGCCCATGCTGAAGGCCACGACCGGCATTGTCATCCAGAAACCCCACCTCAGGCGTCGCCACAAGTCACGCAGTTCTGCCGCGCCGCCATCCCCACAGCATTCGGGAGTGCTACTCGCGGCAGGTATTTTTTCTTCACGCGCCAAGCTGGGTTTTGGAACGGTATTCACGGCACTTTCCAACTTCGGAGAAGCGCAGCAGCAGGCAGCTTTGGACGCATGGGTTGGCATGGCGTGGTCTCTGTTGAACCTAGCCATGCTTCAAAGATTGGAAACAGTCAGTTCGATCGTCACTCAGCTTTTGAGATTTTGCGCAGCAGTTCCTTTTTGGAAAAGCATCTGAATTTTTTCGGATCCTTTGCGCAACAACAGCAGATTGACCTCATCCGCAAACAGATCGCAGAAAACCCCATTCCACACAGAAACACCTTTCAACCCTAGTGGTAGTGTTATCTCAAAAAACCATGTCATGGTCGGCTCGGCGAATTTTTGCGTTGAGGCATCTAGCTCGCAGCCGATCCATTCGATTTTTATTCTCTGGCCTGTCGCATCCGTCACGACAAAGCATTTGCTGAGGTAAAGCCGTGCCTGGGCATCGAAAACCTCCTTGGCAGTCTTCCCCACCCTCATCTCCCTTTCGCTTTGCCGCATCAGTGCAAGCTCTAGATCATTGACGAACACGGTCAGGCTAACCTCCAGCTTTTGAGCCTCTGCGTTCCAATCTGCTTCTGCCGTGGATTGGTGCAGTGAATGCGCCTGCACGCCCATGGCTGCCCAAAGAAGAAAGATGATGGCACGCCAAGTCATTTCGTGTCTTTTTTGGACTTATCGTCCTCATCCTTCGATGGTTTCGTGATCTCACGCATCGGGTTCGGCGCCTTGTCATCTTTATAGAGTTGGAATCGACTCTTCACAGGGCGGCGTGGCCAGAAGTTGTTTTCTACATCGGTATCTGTCAGCTCCTGACGCGGATCAAACGTGATGGCTTTGATCTCTTTCTTCGTGAAGATCAGTTTTGAGGCTTGCCGCGTGTCAAAACGCCAGATCTCTGCCGGCAGCTTCATCTCCTCCGAGCTGCCATCGGTATATTCGACCTTCAAAATCACCGGCGTAAGCATGCCGCCGATATTGCTAAACTCGACGAGATAAAAGTTGTGCTTCGTCTGCAACAGCCTCGGGTCGATCTTTTCCTCTTTAAGCTCTTTGATGAGGCTTTCGTATTTTTTCTTCTCGCTCGGCAGCACGGTAGCCTCATCAAAGCTGTCGTAGAAGTCCTTCAGTTCAGGAAAACGGTCCACACGCTTCGGAAGCGGGTAGTTGCGCTCCTCGGTGAGCGTCTTCGGCAGCTCTTCCTCCTCCTGCTTCTTCTTTTTCTTCTCGATGGCCGGATCGCGCGTGTCGAGCTGCATCCACTTCACCTCGTCGATGGAAACATCCACATGATCGACGCTGTAGAACCAACTACGCCAGAACCAGTCAAGATCTACGCCGCTTGCGTCCTCCATGCTTCGGAAGAAATCGGCAGGCGTCGGCCGCTTGAACATCCAGCGCCGAGAGTAAGCTTTGAAGGCGTGATCAAACAACTCGCGGCCAAGAATGTGTTCGCGTAGGATGTTCAGAGCCGCCGTTGGCTGACCATAAGCGTTTGGACCTAGGTCAGCAATGCTTTCGCTATTGGTCATCACTGGCACGCGGTCGGTCGATCGCAGGTAGCTGACCATACCGCGCTCATCGCGGCGATGCTTCCAATCGTTCTCCCATTCTTCTTCTGCGAGGTATTCGACGAAGCTGTTGAGCCCTTCGTCCATCCATGTCCACTGCCGCTCGTCACTATTCACGATCATTGGAAACCAGTTGTGACCGACCTCATGAATAACTACACCAATGAGCGCATACTTTGTTCGTTCGGGGTAGGTGCCGTCTTTTTCGGGGCGCGGGCCATTGAAGCAGATCATCGGGTACTCCATGCCGCCGACGTGCTTGTTGTTCACCGACCACGCGACAGGATACGGGTAATCAAAGGTGAACTTCGAGTACACCTCGATGGTGTGCGCGATGGCATGCGTCGAGTATTTGTCCCACAGCGGCATTGCCACCGTGGGGTAGAGCGACATGGCCATCACGGGCTTGCCATCTACCTTCGTTCCCTCGACTGCCATCGCATCCCATACGAATTTTCGTGAACTAGCGAAAGCAAAGTCGCGCACCTGGGTCGCTTTGAACTCCCAAGTCTTCTTGCCCTTCGGCTTACCCTTTTCAGCCGCCTTTGCCTCATCGGCTGTAATGATGAAAACGGGCTTACGCGTCTCCTTTTCCGCCTTCGTCAACCGCTCGCGTTGTGTTTCGGTCAAAACATTCTCCGCATTGGTTAGCACGCCTGTTGCACCGACGGTGTGATCGTCAGGCACGGTTAGACGCACATGGTAATTGCCGAATTCGAGCGTGAACTCACCGGTGCCAAGAAACTGCTTGTGCATCCAGCCCGCGTAATCCGTGTAGGCCGCCATGCGTGGAAACCACTGCGCGATAGTGTAGATACAGTTTTTGTCCTCCTCGAAGTATTCATAGCCCGTCCGCGCCCCGATGCGGCCGCCGTCGTTGATGGGAAAACTCCATGCGATTTTGAACACGAACTCACCACCCGGCTTCAGCGGTTGTGGCAAATCGATGCGCATCATCGTTTTCACGACCGCATGTGGCAGACTTTTTCCCGCTGCGTCAGTCAGGTCCGTGATCTTCAAAGCGCCATCATACTCTTCATAGGCTAGCAGTCGGTCCACTGCGGCGTAGCTCACCTTGGCTGGATCGATTCCGCGCTTTGTGTTTGGCGCCGCTCGCATGTCCGCATCGTGGGCGAAGTAATTCTGGTCGAGCTGAACCCAAAGGTACTCCAGCGTGTCAGGTGAAGCGTTATGGTAGGTCACCGTCGCTTTCGCCGAGATGCTGCGCTTCACATCATCCAGCTCCGCATCGATCACATAGTCCGCCGTGTTTTGCCAATAACCTGCACCCGCAGCGCCGGATGCTAATCGCTGCGCGTTGGGCGTTGGTAGCATTTGCTCCAATTGCTGAAACTTGCCCACCGGCGCACCGGTCTGGGCCTGCAAGGTAAAAACCGCCGTAAAGGATAGCAAAAGTCGCTTCGTCATAAATCGTGATTCTCTCAAGCAGGGTGGGCGATGGCAAGCGCAGCTTCTTCCCTCTTGCCAGCCTCCGCACGTTCTGATTGCATCAGCGCATGGAACCGAACTCAGATCTTCTTTCCCGTCGCGCTGCTTTGAAAGCCACCATCGCTTCCGTGGGGCTCACGGCGGCAGCGTTTGAGCCGGCGAGAGCGGCTCCGGCAACCGCACCGGATGCGCGGCGGGGTTCGACGAAGAAGTATGACATGCTCAAGTCGATCAATCTGTGGGCGTTTCCGTATCCGGAGCGCATGACGTTGCGCGAGTGCCTGCAACTCGCGAAGGACGCGGGATTCGACGGCATCGAGCTGAACTACGATCTCGACAACGACCTCTCGCCGAAGCACGGCACGGCCGACTATGTGAAGATCCGCAAGATGGCCGATGAGATCGGCATCCAGATCAGCGGGCTGTGTTCCTTCCTGTTTTGGCCTTATCCGCTGACGAGCAATGATCCGGCGAAGCGTGCTCAAGGCATCGAACTCGCCGGAAAGATCGCGCAGTGTGCACATGACCTCGGCGTGGAGAACGTGCTCGTCGTGCCGGGAGCCGTTCACATTCCGTGGCGCACGGACCACGAGCCGGTGGCGAATGATGTGTGCGATGCGCGGGCCCGCGAGGCCGTGGGCCAGCTCGCGAAGCAGGCGGAGAAGCTCAAGGTGTGCCTCAACATCGAAAACATCTTCTTTAATGGCTACCTCATGACGCCGATGGAGATGAACGCCTTCGTGGACAGCTTTGGCAGCGAGCATGTGCGCGTGCATTTCGATACCGGCAACATCAGCATGTTCCAGTTCCCCGAGCACTGGGCCAAAGTGCTCGGCAAGCGCACCAAGAACGTCCACCTGAAGGAGTTCACGAAAAAAGGCACCGACTTCAGCCTCGAAACCTTCCGCCCGCTGCTCGACGGCACCACGAACTGGCCCGCCGTCACCGACGCGCTCGCCGAGACCGGCTACAAGGGCTTCCTGACCTTCGAATACTTCCACCCGTATGCCCATTACCCCGAGGCGCTGATCTGGCAGACCTCCGACTCGATGGACCGCATCCTCGGCCGCAAATCATGAGAGAAGTGCTTAGTAGCTTGGACTGGACACGGCTCGGCTTTTACAAGTCGTTGCTCGATGAAGCGGGCATTACCAGCTTCATTCGCAACGAACACACCGCACAGCTCATCAATATCCTGATCGCGCCCTGCCAGCCTTCATTGTGCGTGGTAAATGATGACGAATACGACGCGGCGATAGCGCTGCTGCGTCCGCATCATGATCCAATGCTTCCCCACATCGAGGAGTGGAACTGCGCCAGTTGCGGGGAGAACAATCCAGCTGAATTCGAACTCTGCTGGAACTGCCAGAAGCTAGGTGAGCAGGCCAGTTGTTAGATTGAACCGGCCGTGATGACTGTTCTACCTCTTTGACCACAGGCAAATCACGCTTACCACAAGCGCCCGCCCTTTCCCATGCTCTCCGTTTCCAACGTCAGTAAAACCTATGCCGGCCGCACTCTGTTCAGCCAAGTGTCGTTTCACATCAATCGTGGCGAAAAAATCGGTCTCATTGGACCGAATGGAGCAGGGAAATCGACGCTGTTCTCGCTTCTACTCCAAGAGTCGACGCCGGATGATGGGCGAGTGATGATGGAGCGCGGCATCACCTTCGGCTTCCTGCCGCAGGAGAGTGCGCCAATCGATGACGTGACCGTTTTGGAACTCGCCACGGGTCATCTCGATGAAAACCAACGCTGGGAGATAGAGCCCAAGGCCAAACGTATCCTCAGCGGCCTTGCGTTTCGCGAATCGGACTTCGAGCGTAACGCCCGCACGCTCAGCGGCGGCTGGGTGATGCGCGCACACCTCGCCCGCCTGCTCGTGCAGGAACCGGACCTCCTGCTGCTCGATGAGCCGACGAACCACCTCGACCTCGAATCGCTCATCTGGTTTCAAAACTACCTCCAAGGCTACCCCGGAGCCATCTTGATGATTTCGCATGACCGTGAATTTTTAAATGCGCTGTGCGACAGCATCCTCGAGATCGCCCACAGCAAGATCACGCGTTACACCGGCAACTACGATGACTACCTCCGCGAGAAGGCTGCGCGCATGGAGCAACTCCAAGGTGCCTACGAAAACCAGCAGCGCGAACTCGCGAAAATGCAGGCCTGGGTCGATAAATTCAAAGCGAAGGCCAACTTCGCCTCTCGTGCGCAGGACAAGGCGAAAATGATCGACCGCATCGAAAAAATCGAAGCGCCCATCGCTGATGCAAAGACGGTCAAATTCCGCTTCCCACAGCCGCCGCGCAGCGGTCTGCGTGTCATACGCATGGCCGACGTGGACTTCGCCTATGGCCAAACACCCGTTTACCATGGCCTCGACCTCGAGATCGAGCGCGGCCAGCGAACGGTTCTTGTTGGACCAAACGGCGCGGGCAAATCGACGCTGCTCAAACTCCTCGCGGGAGCCTTGACACCGCAGGCTGGCAATCGCGAGCTTGGTCACAACGTGAAGCTTGGCTACTTTGCCCAATACCGCGGCGATGTGCTCGACATGCGCCACACCGTGCTGCAATCCGCCATGGATCTGCCAAGTCGTCCCGGTGAGAACCTCTGCCGCACCCTGCTGGGTTCCTTCTTGTTTCACGGCGACGATGTCTTCAAGCCCGTTGGCGTTCTCAGCGGTGGTGAAAAAAGTCGCCTCGTGCTCGTGCGCCTCCTGCTCGATCCACCGAACTTTCTTCTCATGGACGAGCCCACCACGCATCTCGACATGGGCAGTATCGATGCCCTCATCAACGCGCTCGAACAATACGAAGGCACGCTCGTCTTCATCAGCCATGACGTTCACTTCATCCGCCAGATGGCCAAAAACGTCCTGCATGTGAGCGCCGGTGTCATCACGCCCTATGCGGGCGATTACCAATACTACCTCGACAAAACGAAGGCCAGCAGCGCCCGTGAAGCTCTTACCGCAACGCTACACAATGCCCAGCCCGTCGCCTACACCGCCCCCGCCGTACGCGAGCCCCCCAAGTCGAAGGAGCAGAAGCGCCTCGAAGCGGAAGCCCGCAACGCCCGCAGCAAAGCTAAAAAAGACGCCGAGCAACGCGTCGCCAAAATCGAATCCGAACTCTCCGCGCTCGACAAACGCAAGCAGGAGATCGTCGAACTTCTGCAAGACCAAGCCACTTACGCGGACGCCATCAAATTCCGCGACCTCAGCGCCGAATTGGAAGCCGTAGAGCCAAAAATTGCCAAGCTGACAACAGAGTGGGAGAAGGCTGCCGAGGAGGTGGAGAAGCTCGTGGCGATTTAGGCAACCGTGCAAATCTGCACGCCCTGCTTGAGCGAGGAGAGCTTGTCGGAGCGCTTCGGGATGAATTCTTGGCCGAGATAGCCGGTGTAACCCGTGCCTTGGATGGCCTTGATGATTGCAGAGTAGTTCAGCTCCTGCGTATCATCGATCTCAGCGCGGCCGGGGACGCCCCCCGTGTGGTAGTGGGCGAAGGCTTCGTGATCACGCTGGATGGTGGCGATGACATCGCCCTCCATGATCTGCATGTGGTAGATATCGTAGAGCAACTTGAAGTGTGGCGAAGCGAGCTTTTTCACCAAGGACACACCCCAAGCGCTCTTGTCGCACATGTAGTCGGGATGGTTCACTTTGCTGTTCAACAACTCCATCACCAGCGTGACGCCGAGTTTCTCACATAGCGGAAGTAGGCGCTGGAGGCCCTTAGCGCAGTTCTCGAAGCCTTGCTCATCGCTCATGCCTTCGCGGTTACCGCTGAAGCAGATGACTTGCTTGAAACCCGCCTCGGCACTGGTCTTCAAAAGCGGTTCGTAGGCCTGCACCAGTAGGTCGTGATGCTCGATGCGGTTCTAGCCTTTTGGGATCGGGCCGATCTTCATACCGCCGGGACCTTCGATGGTCGGAAAACTCACCATGGCGCAGTGCAGGCCGTGCTTCTTCACCGTAGCAAAGTCCTTCGGATTGAGCAGCTCGACGGATTCGAGGCCGATCTCCTTCGCGGCGAGGCAGAAGTCCTCCAGCGGGATGTCCTTGTAGCACCACTTACAGGCGGAGTGCCTCACCTTACCTCCAGCAACCTTGTTGGCGGCTTCGATCTGTGTTTGTAGTATCGCGACAATGGCGCCGACGCTGGTGAGGGTTCCAAACCGACGGCGAGATAGACGGAGCTGAATCATGAATGCGATTCTAAACCACACGCGTTCTCCCACTCAAGAATAGAATGCCTCGCTCAGCCAGCGATCACAGCTGCGCGTGCATTTTCCTCGGCGCCGGTTTTTTGCAGGTAGTAGTCGTAGTCGCCAGTGTAAGTGGTGAGTTTGCCGTTGTTGATATGGATGACTTTTTGGGCAAGACGACGGATGAAATGCACGTCGTGGCTGATGAAGACGAGCGTGCCTTCAAACTTCTCCAAGGCCATAATAAGGCCTTCGATGGCCCAGATGTCCAAGTGAGTTGTCGGCTCGTCCATGAGCAGGAGGTTTGGCGGATCGACAAGGAACTTCACAAGGTTCAAACGGCTCTTTTCACCACCAGAGAGCACTTTGCACTTTTTGTGCACATCCTCGCGTTTGAACAAAAAGCTGCCGAGAATGCTGCGTGCCTCGTCCTCACGTATTTCCGGCGAAACACGCTTCAATTCCTCCAGCACGCTGCATTCGGGATCGAGCGAATCGCCGCGATGCTGCGAGAAGTAGCCGAGCTTGAGATTCGTGCCGAGCTTGCGCTCGCCTTTTTGGATCGGCACCTCGCCAGCGAGGATTTTGATGAGCGTGGACTTACCCGCGCCGTTCGGACCGACGAGCACAGTGCGCTCTCCGCGCTCGATTTCAAGGTCGAGACCGGTGTAAACCTGCTTGGTGCCGTAGGCTTGATCGACGTTGCTGAGCGTGATGATGCGCTGACCGCTGCGCGGTGGCTGCGGGAAGTTGAAACGGAAACCTTTGCGCAGCGGCCGCGGTTTATCGAGCTTCTCCATCTTTTCGAGTTGGCGCTCGCGGCTCTGCGCCTGCGCGGCCTTCGACGCCACGGAGCGGAATCGGTCGATGAACTCCTGCATCGCTTCGATTTCCTTTTGCTGGTTTTTCCAAGCTTGGTAGGCGCGTTCCCAGTTCTCCTCACGAAGGCGAAGATACTCACTGTAGTTGCCGGAGTAGCTGATGAGCTTACTGTCCTCGATCTCGTACACGTTTTGCACGAGCTCGTCCATGAAATCGCGGTCATGCGAGATCATGAGGATGGCGCCGGGGTAGTTCTTCAAGTAATTGCGGAACCACATTAGCGAGAGGAGATCGAGGTGGTTCGTCGGCTCATCGAGCAGCAGCAAATCAGGCTCCATGACGAGCAGCCGCGCCATGTGCGCACGCATGATCCAGCCGCCGCTGAATTCGCGGGCGGGCCGGTCAAAGTCGCTCTCGAGATAGCCGAGGCCTTTGAGCATGCGTTTCGCCTTCGCCTCGGCCTGCGGATCCTGCAGCGCGTCGTGCTGCGCATGTGTCTCGAAATACTCTGGGCTAGAGACATCGCCGGCGGCCTCGAATTCGGAGAGCTGTTTCTCCAAGCGCTCAATTTCACCCGCCTTGCCGGTGGAGACCTCCAGCACAGTTTCATCGCCCACTGCCTCGCACTCCTGAGGCAAAAAGCCGACGGTGGTCCATTCATCGCGCACGATCTCTCCCGCGTCTGGGGTGTCCGTTTTCAAAATGAGCGAGAACAGCGTCGATTTGCCCGCGCCATTCGGTCCCACGAGGGCGACGCGCTCGCCGTGGTTGATCGTCATGCTCGCACCGCTGAAGAGCGTGCGAGCGTTGAAGGCCTTGGTGACGTTGCGGAGAGTAAGCATGGGGGAGGAGGACGTAGTGCATCCACGGCTGTGTGCAATGACGGAGGCGTGCCCGCGATCCTCAAGCGTGCTTTTTCGAAATTAGCACCCGCGGCTGATGTTCGGTGAGCAGCTTTGAGGCCGGCACCTCTACTGCATTTTCACGGCCGAGAAACTCTAGCAGCACCCGCACACGGTCCACGCCGCTCAGCTTGGCGTTCACGATGCCTTTCAGCCCACGCATCGGTCCCTCGGTGAGCTCAACCATGTCACCGACCTTGATGCCAACCTCCACCACACGCACGTCCTCCTCGGCCATCTCTGCCCGGATCTGCTCGATGACTTTATCGTCCACACGGGCTAGGTTCTCGCCAAAACCGACCACGCGGATGACGCTCTGTGAGTGCTTCACGGCACGCAGCATCTCGGTGGGATTGAAGTGCGCGAAGAAGTAGCTCGGGAAAAGCGCCTCGACGAACCATACCTTGCCACGCCGCGTGCTCTTTTGGAACCGGATGCGCGGACAGTAGGTCTTCACACCCTCCAAGCCAGCCATGAGACTGGCAGCGATGTGCTCGCACTTCGGTCGTGAGTGGACGACATACCAAGCGGATTTGGACTTTTCAGGCATCAAGGATTTGCCGCAGATTGACGCACTGGCACTCAGCAGCAACCCCAAAGCATCGTCCAATGCCTCAAGATAGGTCCGTTGAAAGCACTGAGCTGGCCGCACGCAGCGCAAGATCCTTCGCCTGCGCCACCACACGCACAGCCGTAGCATCAAAACGATACGCATGGCAGCTGGGGCAGGTGACAGCACGCATGACTACGATGGAACCACAGCCTTCGCAGACCTTGTATTGCTCAGGATGGCTGACGATTTTTTCTGCCTGCTTCAGCCGGGAGTCGGGTGAGTGCTCATGCGCGTTCATGGGATTGAATGATGCTACGACGACATCCTTGAAGCGCAACGATCACAATCACGATCCTGCACAAAAAATGGTGCTTGCTTTGAAAAGCTTAACCAAACAAATCCCTAAAAGTCATCCGAGCCCCTCGACAGTCCACCCGTCGCGATACGTCCGTGTGAGCTGGGCGTTCAATTCGGGTCGGTTGGCGATTTTGCCCGCTCTGGCATCCCATTCGATCCAATCGCCCGGATTTCGCTCCGAGAGCACGCCTAGCAAAACGGCCTCCGTGACCGGGCAGCCATAACTCGGCAGGTCAGTGGCGGCCTTTTCGCCCTTCATGCATGCGTCCACCCAATCGGTATAATGATTCGCGATGCGGGTCTTCGGATAGGTGAAGCCGGTGAAATTCGCCTCAGGCACCAGCCAAGGGCGCTGGCTGTGCGGTTTGAAGATGCCCCCGCTCTCGCCGATGAAGAAAATGCCGCTCGGCGTATCTTTGGTGAGCACGGAGGGCTTGATGACGCGCTTGTCATACTCGTAGCCGCCGTCGGTCCACGTCATCTGGATCGTGTCGCCCGCCGTGAGCGGTGTGCCGGGAAATTCGAGCTCCAGATGGCGCTTCATCGCATACAAATCGCTCTTGCTGCCCTCGTCGAGACAGCGCACGCGCTTCGGTGCCTGCAAACCGAGGCAGGCAAACACGACGTCGAAGTAGTGGCAGCCCATGTCACCCATCATGCCGACGCCAAAATCGACCCACGAGCGCCACATTGACGGATGATACGCGCCTTCGAGGAACGGCACTTCGTTCGCCACGCCAAGCCACAGGTTCCAATCCACATTCGCCGGCACCGGATCAGCCTCCGGCTTGCGCTGCGTGACCTTCGGCCACCAGTTCGCCTTCTTGTTCTCCCAGCAGATGACTTCCTTCACTTTGCCGATCGCTCCGCTCTTGATCAAATCGACTGCCAGCGATGTCTCGACGCTCGAATGCCCCTGCGTGCCCATCTGCGTTGTCACGCCTGCCTTGACCGCCTCTGCACTCAAAATCCGCGCCTCGTGCAGATGATGCGTGAGCGGCTTTTGCAAGTACACATGCTTCTTCGCCCGTAATGCCGTCACCGCCTGCGCCGCATGCATGTGATCCGGCGTGCCGATCGTCACCGCATCGACGCTTTCGCCCAGCTTCGCGATCATCTCGCGATAATCCCGAAACGTCGCCGCCTCGCCCAGCCGCTCCTTCGCCGCCGGATCCTGATGTTCCTTCCGCCGAGATGACATGCCCTTCGTCGCCAGCTCCAGCGTCTTCGCATCCACATCACACATTCCCACAATCCGCACCTTCGGATGCTGCAACACACTCATCATTGTATTCCCACCCATTCCCCCCACTCCAATCGAGGCCACCTGAAACATCGAGTTAGGCGACTTGGCGCTCAAAATGGCAGGCGCAGAAACATAAGCGGCAGTGTGCTTGAGAAAGGAGCGGCGATTCATGAGGCTGGGTGAACGCCTGAAGATGGCATAGTCTCTCTATGAATCACCGCGCCGCCACACCGGGCTTGCGGATCTTCATTAGAATCGGGAAGCTCGTCTGTAATCCCGCGCTATCGTGTTCGTTGCGAGCAGAGCTAATGGCGCCGTGGCAGAGCCTGTCTTGGTCTTTTACCCAGTTAGCGGCGCGGAAGAAGATGGGGCGCTCATTCTCACCAGCACGAATCTGCACGCCATTGAGGCCGATGTCATCCACGATGACGCCGTGTGGTAGGCCATGGACATCGAGGTTGATGATGCTGTCATCGCCGCTGCGGATGGCGCGGAACCAAGCTTTGACGGTATGGCCGGGAATGAGAGTGAGCTCGAGCGGCTTCGTTTCGGCGGCGGGATCGCGCATGACAGGCTTGCCCCCGGCATCGGGCTCCAAAACGATGATGAACTTCGGCTTCGCGCCGAGCGTGACCTTGCCGAAAGTGCCTGCATCGTGCTTGTAACCTTTGGCGGTGGCAGTGATTTTGAGCTTCGACCAGTCGGCATCAGCTTTCGCATCCGGCATGGCATGCAAGGAGCCACTGATGAGATCGTGGCCGGCTTCGATGATCAACGGCGAGGTGGCCCAGTAACCCGTAGGCAGACCGGTGATGTCGATCTGGATGGGATCGTCGAAGTTGTCGTGCCGGTCGGCCCTGAAAGAAAAGCCGACGGAAGCTCCGGGCATCACCGTGGGGTTTATGCCGGCGAGTTTGACACTGAAGTCCGGCTTTGGTTCACGAATGGCCAGCGAATACACAAAGCGCTCGCCGCCCCAGCCGCGGGTGTCGGTGACTTTGACGACATAGCGTCCATCGGCAGACGCGGTGAAGGCCACGCGCGAGTCACGGCCGATTTTGCGGTCGCCGCTATCGTCGTTGTGATAGTGGAGGGTGAAGACGGGAAGACCGTTCGCAGCAATGCTGCTGTCCAGCGGATAGGGCTGCACGATATAACAGGGCTCGTCGAGCGAGTGCGAGGTGGCGCTGGTATCAAAGTAGGCGCGACGCTTGCCATCGCTGATGTAGAAAAAGCACCCGGCATCGGGACCACGCGGCATACGAAAGATCTTCATCACATCGCCATTGAACCAAACATACTCGTTCAGCTCCATTTCCTCCCAGTTTTGCAGGCGGATGTCCGGGTTGTTGGCATCGACGCTGCGGAAGTTGTTGTAACTGTCGCGCACGGCCTGCATGAACAAACGTGCGACGGGTGTGCCATCGGTATGCAAGACTTCGAGCTTCGTATCGGCAGGCGAACCAGCTTGAGCAGCGAGCGTCTCGATCATCCATGTCTGGCCTTTTTTGGCGTCAAAAGCAAAGTGATCGAGGTCGCCCACTTTGGCGAGCAACCCATTAATAGCTGCTCGCGAAGGCACGATCTGCGCCTGCGCGATGTCATCGTTCCCTTCCACCTCACTCACCTGCGCCAGCGCACTCACGCGAAGCGATGGCATCGTGCGAAAACGTAGCGCCTTGGCATCGAGCGGCACATTCGTGATGCCTTCCTTGTCCGCTTTCATCGTCACCGTGGCCTTGTCACCGAGATGATGGCCGATGAGCGTGACTTTTGTCTCCTTGCCCAGCTCCGCAGTGAGGGGCGACCAGCTGGTAATGAACGGCACCGCTCCAATCGTGAGCCGATACACATGCCCCGCGCTGCCATCCATCGTCGTGTTGCTCACGAGAATGTGGTAATCGCCATCCGCAGGCGCTTTCCAAGCAAGGAACGGATCGCTGCCGCTGTCGAGCCCTCGGTTCACCGCGAGCACCGTGTGATTCGCATCTACAATCTCAAGCGTGGGCGATTTCGCCACGCTGCCGACTTGCGCCACGGCGAGATCGAGCACGAGTTCCTCGCCCGCCTTCGCGGTGAAACGATACGCGTCATGCTGACCCGTTTCCGTGAGCGTGCCCCACACGCTCGCGGGCAACTTGTCGATCTGAACCGGACCCTTTTTGAAATCCGCCGCCGAGGTCGTAATGGGCGCGAGGTCATCAGCATAGAGCTTCAATTTGGCCGATTCACCTATCGGTGTTTTCACCCAAACATCATGACTGCCGCGACCAAGCCCCGCAGGTGCTTGCAGCTTGAAAACGACCTTCGTGGCCGTGCTCGACGCGATATCGATGACGGGCTTCAATTGGGCGTTTGAGGTCAAAACCGTCGCCTCGGCCAGATCTTTGCCCGCGAGGCTAAAAACCTGCTCCACGCCGAGATGCAGCCCACGCGGCGAAACACTCGTGAGCGTCGGCTTGGCAGCTTTCGCAGGCATTTTGGCCGATGCGGTTGCTTTTGTGGGTGTAGCGGCTTTTTGAGCTTCGACAGACGAAATGCCGAGGAGAAAGACAAAAACGAGAACGAGAGATTTCATGGCAAGAAAAGGCATGGAAGTTTTAACGAGGCTCATACACGCTCCAGGTGCCATCGACGCGACCCGCGATGAGTTGAGCTTGGTCGGTGAAGGCGAGGGCGGAGGACCAATCGGGTTGTTTTTCGAGGAGGAGCTTTTCGGTGAGGTCGGCAGTGTTCCAGAGTTTGAGCGTTTTGTCGGTCGCGGTCGAAGCGAGCAGTTTGCCATCGGCGGAGAGCGCGAGATTGAGCAGGCCGCCTTCATGCGCGAAGCGGCTGGTGAGGATCTTGTTCGTGCCTTCCTTCGCCGCGGCGCTGATTGCCCACACGCGAATGCGATTATCGCCACCAGCGGCGAAGAGCGTTTTGCCATCGGCGCTGAAAACGACGCTCGTCTGCTCCTTGGTCGGCTGCGAGAGCGTGTCAAGTCGCTGACCCGTTGGAATGCTCCACAGCTTCACCGTGCGGTCCGCGCTGGCACTGGCGAGCACTTTGCCATCGGGGCGGAACGATAGGCCGTTCACCGCGCCGTTATGGCCTTTGAGCAGCGCGACTTCCTTGCCTGTCGAGGTGTCCCAGAGGCGGATTTTCTGATCGTAGGCGCCCGTGGCGATGAATTTCCCATCCGGTGAAACCACGAGCGCATACGCGGCATCCGTGTGGCCTTCAAAAGAACGCAGCGGGCTACCATCGCTCGTTTTCCAGCTTCGCACGATGCCCACGATGCCAGCCTCGCCACCGGCGGCATACACCGTCCCGCCATCAGGCGAAAAGGCGACCGCGTTCACCTTGCCCGTGAAGCCTGAAAGCTTCCGCACAACCTTTTTCGTCGCGGGATTTAGCAGCTCGACTTCGCCGTAACGCCCCACGGCGACAAACTGTACTTTCGGCGAGAACGCCACCGCCTGGATCGAGCGCTTTAGCGGCACGGTGGGCGCGATTTTCGGCGTGATGACCTCCTTTGGCATCGTCTTCCCTTCCGCGACGAGCGGGCCTTTCGCGCCTGCATTGATCCACGCTTTAATCAACGCGATCTCCTCCGTCTTCAGCTTCTCTCGCTTGCCCGGCGGCATGAATTCATTCTTCCCGCCGCGACCCGAGCGCCCTTCGAGGAACTTCACCAACAACGACTCGTCCGCCTTCCCCGCCACGATCGCCGCGCCCTCCTCGCCGCCCTTCATCAGCGCCGCAAATGTGTCCAACGCGAACTCCCCATCCGCATCGTCCGCGCTGTGGCAATCGATGCAGTAAGTGTCCCACAACGGCGCGATCTGCTTCGTGTAGTCCACGGTTTGGGCGTTTATGAACACCGTCGTGATTAAACCAAATAGAGTGAGGGGGATGAGACGCATCGGGCAAATGAATTAAAGGCTGAACTCTGGGTTTAGTGATTAAACAAAAACTCCTTCGAACTCATCAGGCTCCAAAACAGATCTTCCAGCGTGACGCGGCGGTCTTCGGGTTTGGCGGTAGCGAGAAGTTGCGTGGCTTTTTCGAGTTCGCGGTCGGTGGGGGCGCGGGTGAGGGTGAGGAGGTAGGCTTCTTCGATGATCTTGGCGTCGGGTTGCTTGCTGGATAGGAGGGCGTCGAGGCGGTTGTCCTTTTGGGCGAGCTTTTGGTTCAAGGTGTCGCCATTCGCGATGTGGAGGGCCTGTGCCATGCTGGGTTCGTTGGTGCGCTCGCATTCGCAGGTGGCGACGCGGTCGGCACGGCCAAAGCTCTTCAAAAAGTAATTGGCGATGTTGCTGTCCGGGAGTTGCAGCGCGCGGAAGCCCATGGGGTAGGCATCGGCGGTGCCGCGGTTGGCGTTGCGGCGGTCGATCTTGAAGGTGGTAGGCGCGGCGGCGACCTGCGACACGGTGTCGAGCAACACCTCAGCCTTCAATCGGCGCGGAACGTAGTGCGAGCCGTAACGGAGGTCGGTGATGTTTTCAGGGAGTGCGATGCTGCTACGCTGGTAAGTCTCACTTTGCATGATGGTGCGCATGAGGGCCTTCAGATCGAACTTCTGCTTCACGAGATGCTCGCAGGCGGCCACGAAAAGCGGTTCGTTGCTCGAAGGATTGGTGACGCGCAGATCATCGACAGCCTCGACGAGGCCTGAGCCGAAGAAGTTCGCCCACACGCGGTTCACAATGGCGCGTTGGAAGAGTTTGTTGTCGGCGCTGGTGAGCCAGTTCGCGAGCGTGATGCGTCGGTCCTCGGTGGAGGTCATTGAAACGGGCTGCAGGGCATCGAGCGGGCGCGGCGGCTGCGGTTTGCCGGTGAGCGGTGCGACGAGATCGCCCTGCGTGTCACTGAAAAGCACGCGTTCGTCAGCCTGCGTGCCGTTCTTAGTTCGCACACGGGCGAAGAGATTGGCGAAGGCGTAGTATTGGTCATAGGTCCACTTTTCCATCGGGTGGTTGTGGCACTTTGCGCAGCCGATGGAGGTGCCGAGGAAGGCCACGCTGACGGTTTCAGCGCACTTCGTCGGCTCGTCGTTGAGGATGAAAAAGTTGCCTCCGCCGTTCTCCAGCGTGCTGCCGGTGGCAGTGAGCAGATCACGCACCATGGCGTCCCACGGCGTGTTCGCGGCGACGTGACGGCGGATCCAGTTGTAATACGACCACATCGCCTGCGGCATGAGTTTGTCGCCATTCACGAGGAAGAGATCGCTCCAGCGATGCGACCAGTAATCGACGAACTCGGGCCGCTTCAGCAGCGCATCGATGAGCCGGTCACGTTTGTCGGCTGCCTTGTCGGCGAGGAAGGCCTTCGCTTCGTCCGGCGTGGGCAAAACGCCAATGGTATCGAGAAACGCACGGCGCAGGAACTCCGCGTCCGTGGCGCGACCTGAGGGCGGGATGTTCAGCTCGCGCAGTTTGGTCAAAACATGCTCGTCAATGAAGTTGCGCGGCTTCAGCGCTGCGAAGGCCTCCGTATTCGGTTTGCCAGACTGCGGGATGGTGATGGTGACGATGGCCAGACGGCTCAAATACCAGGCACTGACGGTTCCTTCTCCGCTGCCCGTGGTTTTGACGAGGCCATTTTCATCCACCGTGGCCACGCTGGCGTTCGTTGCGTTGTATTTGCACCCGCGCGTGACGTCTTCGCTATGTCCGTCACTGAACTTCGCGGTGACTTTGAGCTGCACGCTTTGACCTGCCTTTGTGACGAGATGCGGCTCTGACACACTAAGCGACACGATGCGAGGGTCATCCGCTTTAGGCCCTGGAGCGCCCGCCGCGATCCAATCGACGATAGCCTTGTATTCGGGCGAGTTCACTTCGAAACGCTTATCGCCCTTGTGCGGCACAGCCTTAACTGCCTTGAGCAGAAAAAGACTGCGCGCTGGGTCTTCGAGCGTGAGCCGGCGGCCGTTCGCACTTCGCGTGATCGAGAGCCAGTCCCCCTCGTCATCGAAACCACGCAGGGAAAGCCGGAAGCCTCCTTGTCCCGCCGCCGCACCGTGACACGCGCCCATCGCGCATCCGTAACGGGTGAGGATGGGCTGGATGGTGTTGCGAAAAGAGGGAACCTCAGCGGCTTCTGAAGCTGGACCGAAGGTCAAAGCAACGGTGAGGAGACTGGTCAGGACACGTTTCATGGGGGGTAGATGATAACACTACGCCTGCCAGCCCAGTTTCTAAATGGACGATGCCGCTTTGGCTTTGCGTGATCGAACGCCAAAAAACCGGGCTAAAGGCCGGTTTACAGAGCTTCGAAGAAGCAAAGTGGGCTAAAAACTGGTTGCTAAAGAGGTCGGGATGCCCATCTTCGCGCCCCCTCGCTCCCCAGAACCGATTGTCCAACCCCATTCTGTGGCGCGTCTTAGAACCTTTGTGCCATGAACATCATTGAGAAGATTAACCAAGAACAATTGAAGAAGGAAGTCGCCGAGTTTCGCGTGGGCGACACCGTGAAGGTGCACACCCGAGTCATCGAAGGTGACAAGGAGCGTATCCAGATTTTCGCCGGTATTGTGATCGCCCGCAAAGGCTGCGACATCAATGAAGCCTTCACCGTCCGCAAGATCAGCTATGGCGAAGGTGTGGAGCGTGTCTTCCCCCTGCACAGCCCTAAAGTGGCCAAGATCGAAGTGACCAAGCCCGGTCGTGTTCGCCGTAATCGCCTGCACTACCTCCGCGGCCGTCAGGGCAAGGAAGCTATGACCGTGAAGGACGTGGCCCAGCAGAACGAGGCGGCCTGATCGCCCGATACCATTGCCCATTTTCAAAGGCTGGAAGTTCGTCTTCCGGCCTTTTTGTTTTTGTGTTTTAGGGTCTCACCGGTAGAAGCACGCGGGAGGCATGCTGTTTTTCATGCAGCACAGTATGCGTAGCCTTTACGGCATCCTTGAGCCAGTCGATCGTCTGCGGGCCGCCGGTCTGGTTGTTCGGTTCGTAAAGCGGTGCGCCCGTGCTGGAGATCGTCACGCGGAGGCGATGCCCTTGGTTTAAAATGATGCTCGTCCAGCCGAGGTGCCATTTCAGCTTCGCTGGCTCGCCGGGAACCAGCAGCACCTCACGATCCA
Organism: Prosthecobacter sp.; assembly: GCA_017853885.1. Taxonomy (GTDB): domain Bacteria; phylum Verrucomicrobiota; class Verrucomicrobiia; order Verrucomicrobiales; family Verrucomicrobiaceae; genus Prosthecobacter. Next base: position 51,188 of record JAFMIR010000016.1, on the reverse strand, counting down.
AGCCCTCGCGGTAGCGCGCTCGCAGGGGGTAATCCATCAGCAACATGCTGCGGCCATCTGGATATACGTCCGAGACACGCACGATAAAGTCGGTGTCCTTGACGGTCGATTTCATCCACAGTTCGGCGAACACTTGCCCGGTGATTTCGAGTGGTTTTTCCAGAACAGGCGTCGTCCACACGCGCACATCTTTTTGCGTTTCAAAGGACTGCGCATCCTTCGCACCGAGGAAGGCGCGGCCAGGCATTTCCATCGGCTTCATTGGATCGCAGTCGTAACTCGTGCCGCTGGAGAGCGCGGAAGGTGTTTCGGGCTTCAAGGCACCGCCGTCATGCAGGTAAAAGCTCATCTCCGTCGCCGCTGGCGGCCAGTCGGCGGCCTCACGCCACACATTCCCGGGTGCGTTGGCCTCGCCGGTGGCACCCATAACGTAATAGCGCACCGCCGGCTCCTTCTCGACACCGTTGTCGATGCCTTTGAGCCAGTGATCGAACCACCGCACCATGTGCTCGACCTCCGGCCACGTCGCGTTTTCCGGATACTGCATCTCCGCGACCTTGCTGCCCTTGTTTAACCGGCCGTGCAACCACGGTCCGAGCAGGAGCTGCTGGGGCGCGTTCTTCTTGCGGCCCATGAAGCTCATCACGCTGCCCTGCACCATGAAGTCATACCAGCTCCCGATAGTGAAGCACGGCACGTTCATCTCATCGAAGTGCAGCGAGCAGTCCTCCGCCCTCCAGTAGTCGTCGTAATGCGGATGTGCATCCCACTCGCGCATCAGCGCATCGTTGTCCGCTGGCACACGGCAGTTCTTGCCAAAGTCCGCGAAGCGACCGGGCCGAGTCACGCCACCGATTCGGTAGCCTTCCTGAAACAGGCTCAATCCGGTGTCGACCATGTACTGGCACACGAGATGAGGTGGACGTGTGACGGCGAGGAAGTTCTGTGCGAAGCCGCCCTGTGAGCTGCCAAACGTGCCCACCTTCCCCGTGCTCCACGGCTGCGTAGCGAGCCATTCGCAGGTGTCGTAGCCATCCTTCTTCTCGCCCCACGCGAGGGCGCGGTAGCCGACATACTGCCCCTCGCTCTTCTGCGAGCCGCGGAAGTTCACCATCGCCACCGCAAAGCCATGCCTCGCGAGCTCCGCGGCATTTTTTCGCGTCGAGGCACCGCTGATATCCGCATAGCGCTGCTCAAACACCGCCGGCCATTTCCCCTCGCCTTCGGGAAGATAAAGATAGGCCGAAAGCCGCACGCCATCCCGCATCGGGATCATGACATGCTGCTCACGCACACCACCGAGATCGAGTGGCGGCAAATCCTGCGCCACGGCGAGCGCTGCACATCCAAGCCAAAGAAAACAATTTTTCATGCTCGGCCTGTACGCACGCTACAGGCACTTTCATCCATCAAGGCCTTCCCAGTAGCCGTTTGATCTCGTCCTCCGAGTAAGATTTGCTCGTGTCGGAGCCGCGTTCCTCAATGATTTTTTCCGGGCGGGCAGTGCGCAGGCTCTTTGGTAGGGCGGATCGTGTGCCGAAAACATCGTTTGCCCCGCTGAATAGGCTGCTCGCCGATGACGAGGCCTTGTCCGCATCAAACGCAGAACCTGCTCCGAACTCCTTTTTTGAGAAAGCGCTGCCCTTGTCGGATTGGGTAAAACTGGATTCAGCATACTTCGAAGCCCCCAAACCCTTGACCGAATCGGTTTTGTAGGACCGGCTCAGGCCACCAGCCTTTTGATCCCCCGCAAACTCCGAGGAGCGGAAACTTTTTTTCTGAAAATGCGAGCCCATGCCGTCAGCCTGCTTCGAGTTATCCATGTACTTCTGATAACGGCTTTGGCGGGACAAGTCCGGCCGATCCAACCGCTGGCCAAGTGTCTGGCTCATGGGGTCTTTTTTCTTCTTTTTGTCCTTCGAGCTGCCACAGGAGCAAAGCAGCAGCAACGGAAGGAGGGCGGAAGCAATCAAGGCAAGGAGGTTCATGGGGGAGGTGAGGCTTGGTCGAGCTGCTGCTTGGCGAGGAAGGTGGCCTCGCGGACGGTGCCAGTGGGTAGGCGGTATTTTGGCAGCTCGGCGTCGAGGTTGCTGAGCTTCCCCCACGCGGCATGGAGTTCAAACACGAGTTTTGCAGCTTCGCCGGGCATCGCCCAGTGCATCCGCATTAGAAAGGACTCGGCAGCATCGAAATCCTTCTGCCGGATGAGGAAACGAGTCCACGCGGCGTGGATCTCCAACTGCAAGCTCTCACCTGCCTCGATCTGACGCAAGGCGGCATCGAAAAGCTCGCGAGCGAGATTGGCATGACCGGTTTCTTCTAGGGCAAGCGCCCAAGCCACCGTCTGGCCGCCACCGGGGAAGGGCATGCGCAACGTCTCGTTGAAAAGTTCGCGCACCTCCGCTTCATCATTCAACGCCTGTGCCACACGGATGGTGAGCGGCAGCTTGCGGCCATTCTCACGCAGCGTGGGGATGGAGGCAACCAATCGGCATGCTTCGCGAGCCCACGCGGGTTTTTGGCCTTCAAGAAGTCGCTGCGCGGTCAGCTCGATGCAGAGTCGATCTTTCTCGATGGCCTCAGCCCAAGCTTGATGGAGAATCGCGGGCGTGGTCTCATCCAAAATAGGGGCGAAGGCACTCAAGGCGAGAGCCGCAGCCGCTCGATCACTGCCTGCAGCGGCCTCGGCACGCAACACGCGAACCCATCGAGCAGCATGAGGACCTTCGGATTGCTTTTTCAGCCATTCGAGAAGACGCACGAGCGTGTCACGATCTCGTGTCGGCGTGCGAAAGAGGGCGGAAAGGCGGGCGCGATCCCGCTCAGGGGACCAAGCGCCATCCTGCGAAAGCAGCGTAAGCTGCTCCAGCCGGAGTGTGAACCGCTGATGATCGTCCTTCAACGTGCGCTCGGCCTGCGTAAGGAAGTTCAGCGCCTCAACCCGGCGCTCATGCGTGGCGAGCTCACGAGCGATCACTAGCACGGTGGGCAGCGATTTCAACTCCACGGCCTGCACTTTCAGCTCACCCATCTCTTTCCAGTCGCCCAAGCCGACGGCGAGGCGCACGCGTTGATCGAGTGTATCGGTCATCAGCGCGCTGAGCGGTTCCTTGACCGGGACAGCGCGCAGCGCATGGACGGCTTCCTTCGGTCTCGCGAGGCGCTGCAGCAACTTGGCGAGGTGCAAATTCCCCTCCGCCTCAAACTCATGGCCGCTTTGATCATTGGCCGCAAAGACGGCCTTCAGGTGTTGCCATGCTTGCAGGGCGGCCTGCAGGTTGCCCATGCGTTCTTGGAGCAGTGCATAGGCTTTCAAATATGGGATTTCATGCGGTTCACGACCCGCAAGCACCTGAGAGATTTTTTCACGAAAAGCCTGTCGGCGCAGTTCATCAAGATTGAAGTCACGCGCCAAGAAGAGGGCATGCTTTTCACGCAGCACCTCATCACCGATAGCAGGCGGCTTGTTTGGCGCCTCGGCGATGAGCAGGTGATGTGCGAAGGAGGCACCGGGCTCCACATCGCCGGAGTTTTCACAAGCTCGCAGCAGCCACTGTGCGTAATCGGGATTCGAAGGCGCCCGATCCGGGAGCTGGCGGTACACCATCACCGCCTCGCGGGACATCCCCGCACTTTCGAGGCGGCTACCGAGATTGCCCAGCGTGTCGACGCTATGCTCTGTGCGCATGTCCACACTCGCGAGATGCTCGCGGATGAGACGCAGACGGGTGGGATAGTCCACCGGACGCAGTTTGGAAAGCAGTGCATGAATGCGCCACTCTCCGAATTCCGTGTCGGAACGCGGGGCTAACATTGTGGTCCCCCAGCGCTGCTCAAGCTCGGCGTTCGTGCCTTTGATTGCATTGCCCAAGCCTTGCTGGCGCAGGATCATCTGCAGCTCACGGGTCTCCTCCCACAGGCTGCGCACATGCTGGGCCTCCTCGTAGCGCGAGGAGCCCTGAGGCATCAGATTGCCGCGCCCGTCGCTCATCTGCCGCGTGGTGGTGAAATCGCGGGTGAAAAAGCCGCCGAGCTTTTTCGCCGCAGCATCATCCGCACCCGCCACACCCTGCACCGCAGCCTGACGAATGACCGTGAGATCACTCGGCGTCGAGCGCTGGAGGCGGCGCCATGCGTCCCGTGTGATCGCATCGCGTTCCGGCCTTGAACCTGCCACGCGCTGCAGCGACGAAAAACTCGACAGAAAGGTGTCAAAGCGGCTGCGGTATGCCTCCGGCAATAGCGGCGCGTTTACCGCCTGCTGAAGATGGTGCCGAGCCAGCGTCCAATCTTCCGCACTCTCCGCGATTCGGGCGAGGAAGAGCGCGTAGATCGACGACTTGTCCAGCGTCTGACGTGGAAGCCCCTCACCGAGTGCCAGCGCCTCGTGGTAGCGCTGTTTGCCCTTGAGCTTATCCGTCACATCCCAGATAGCCGCCGTGCGCATCACCTTCGAGCCACCGAGCTGCCTCAGCTCATCCTCTGTAAAGTGAAACCCCTCCGCATCGACCAACATCGACACACAAGCATGTACCAGCCGCTCCCGCGCCGCGATCACCTCGGGCATGAGAGCTCCCGGCGCAGCCCACGCCATCACATCGCTCATGCCATGGCTGCGCAGGTTCATCCACAGCAGGCAAAACTGACCTTCCAGCGTGCCTTGATCACTTTTCAGCAGGGTATGCAGCAGCCTGCGGAATGCGGCGCCCTCGCCGCTGTAATACAGAGCCCACAATTTCTCCCAATCGGAGTGCAGACCGGAATTCCACCGAGTGATCCAAGCTTCGCACGACTTGCCACCGCTTTGTCTCTTGAGCTTCGAAAGCTCCTCAATGGCCCGTAGGCGCACCAACGCCGCATCTTCTGGCACATCCGCGAACTCCGGCCGCGGCATGGAAAGGAAGGCGCGCAGCCTCTCGATCTCCGCCCGTTCGATGCCGGGCGCGAAATCCAGCAGCGGCGTCAGCTCGCTCATCGACGACTTGCCACCACTTTTACGCCCATCACTGAGAGGCAGCGGACCCCGCATGCCGCTGCGTGTGATGGTGGCTTTTGTCTTCAGCGCGAGGATCTGCTCCAAATGTTTCTCCGCCGCCGCGGTGTCTGCGAAACGCAGGCACTTCAAGGCCAGACGCAGCAAGGAGCGGCTGTCCCAAGACTGCACCTTGACTACCTGCTCATAGACACGCTTTTCCGCCTCGTCTTGGCCGGTCGTTTGATAGTGCCTTGCCAGTTCGTTGAGCGCCTTCACATCCTGCGAGAAGCGACTCTCCAGGCGACGCCGCACCCGATCCGCCTCGTCGATTTGAAATGTCTGCTCCAACAGCTCGACCAAGCGCCTAGACTCCGCTGCCAGCTCCTGTGGCGGAGATGCAGCGGCGATCTGCCTCTGAAAATAGATCGCGGATTTCAGATCGCCCACCTTCAGCGCTGCCTCGCGAAGCTGGGCGAGCGAGAACGGCGTCTCCGGCGCGGTGTAATACGCTTGCTTCATGCTCGCAAAGGCCGTCGCATGATCGCCCTGACGCTCCGCCACCATCGCCAGCGCCTCGTGATAGAAGCCGTCGAACGGGTGACGCTGCAAAAGGCTGCGGAGCGCTTTTTCAACAAGACGCAGGCGGTCCTTGATCACATTCGGTGCCAGCTCCCCCCCGTTCGCATCGGAGAAGGTCAACCGATCCACGCAGCGTCCGAGCATTTCTCGACGCCGTTTAATGTCTGTCTCACGCTCCAAAATCAGCGCCTGCGTCTGCACAAAATCTTCAAGACGGTTCAAGCGTAGTAACAGGTCTGCATGCCGCTCCATCAATGCAGCTACGGTGGCACCCTCCGCTTGTTTCACTGCCTGCTTCCAAAGCGCCAGCACATCCTCCGTTCGGCGTTGCAGCAAATAGACCTGCGTCAGCGCGGAAAGGATCGGCTCGGAGTCTGGCATCTCGCGCTGAGCACGCTCCAGCAGCTTCGCCGCCATCAAACCCTGCACGGGCGAACTGCCCATCATGCGCCAACCCGCGCCGCCGACCTCTGCCGTGGACCGGCGCTCGCTCTCGAGCAGCAGCTCGCTCAAACGCAGCGTATGACGCACACGACCCGCCGCATCGCTCTCGATCAGACGCTTCAGCTGCCGCTCCTGCAGCGCCAAGTTTTCATCCACCACGGCCAGATCCAGCTTCAACTGCTCCGCTGCGGCTGAGAGCGGCCTCGGCCGACCTTTCGCATCGAATTCCAGTCCTCGCAGAATGGCGTAACCCTCATCCGTGTGCTGGGCGCGCACTGCCCACCAGAGCGCTCGGAAGCGTTCTGCATCGTTCCCTCTTCCTGCGGCAGCCGCCAGCTTGCGAGCCTTCTCCTCAACCGCTTCGGGAAATTTTTTTTGTTCCGGGTTTTCAGGCTCATCCGAGCCAAAGCCGGCTCCGGTGAACGCATTCGGCAGAGTAAACTCGGCAGGCTTCCCGCCCTTTTTCGCCGTTTCATCCTTGCCCCCCATCAAAATCGAAAACAGACGCTCATCCGTGTCGATGCGTTCCTCGTCCGTCGTGCTAGCCAACCAGGCTTTTTCGATCCACTCGGCTGCCTCGTCATTGTCACCCTGCTCCGCCAGCAAATCGGCGAGCCTCAGCCAAGCGTCACGACCCGCGTCAGGCTTTGCCACTGACTCACGGGCGAGCATGATGGCGCTGTCGAGATTGTTGCTAGAGGCGAGAAAGGCCGCCGCATCGCCGAGGCGTTTCTGCCTTTCCACATCGGTAGCCGCGCCGCTGGTAAACTCACGCAGAAGCTTGTCCTCCGCCACCGCATCACGCCGCGCCCGATAGTAAGCCGCCAGTTCGAAGACCGCCTCTGTCTTCTGCGGATCACGATCCACGCGGCCGCGAAGGATCTTTTCAATCACCACATCGAGTGACCGCGTCTGAGCAAACACCAGCACCTGCTTCTCCGCCTCCACAGTCGTCTGCGCCTCGAGCAGCTTCACCAGCCGCGCCACCGCCGCCTGCGAATCACCGCCGCGCAGGTCCGCCTCACAGCGAAGCATGACCAAAGATGGCAGGTCGCTGCCATCGTTTTTGAGCCGTTCATCGAGCAGCTTCGCAGCCTCCGCTGCGCCTTCATGGTCGAGCAAGGCCCGCACCAGCTCCCAGCGATAGTCTTCTACCTGCGGTACGGTCTTCACCAGCTCTCGCAGCCATTTCACCTGTTCATCCACGTCCACCGTGAGATCAAAAAAACGCGTGGCATCCCACAACGCCTGCTCAGAGGGCGGTTGCGCCTTTGCGGCGGCCAACAGCGCCTTTTGCAAATCGTCCAGCATGCCAAAGCGCTCATGCAGCCGAACGCGACGGCGAAAGAAATCGAAGTAGCGACCGTCGCGAAAATGCAGCAACACCAGCCCGTCACGTAGCGTCCGATCTGCGGCCGCGAACTGGTCTGCGTGCTCGTAAATGCGAGCAAGATCGTAAAGCGCATCGAGGCGTCGCTGCGGGTCCTTTTGATCCGCCAGCTTTGAGAAAAAGGCAGCCGCACGCTCCGGAAAACCCGCTTGTAGGAGCAACTGCGCCACCTGCCGTGCTAGAGTAAAATCTTCCGGCTGCATCCGCGCCGCTTTTTCCCATGCCTCAGCGGCCTCAGCATTCTTGCCGATACCCAACGAGAGATTGCCAATCTCGATCCACACTGCCGTTTCGGCCGATGTTTCCGCCAGACGCTTCAATAACTCCAACGCCTCCTCTGGCTTCTTCAGATCCACCGCCACATCCGCACGGCTCCGTATCGCAAACACGTTCGCCACATCCAGCTTGAGCACCTCGTCATACTTTGTCGCCGCCGCCTTCAGGTCACCGGCACGCCGCAGCAGATGCCCATGCACCAAAAGAACGCTCGGATGTTTCGAAGAAGCCGCCTGTGCCGCCACATTCTCAACGAGCAGCTTCGTGGACTCATGCTTCTCATACAGCGTCCAAAGCAGTTCGATCACGCGACCATACTCCGGTTGCTGCACGAGCAGTGAGAGATACTCATTTGCCAGCCTCGTGTCCCGCTCCAACCACGGCTTTGGCGCGTTTTGACCATCCACCGAAACAACCAACGCCGCCGCCGCGAGGCAGCGAAGATGATAAGCCAGTCCCGGATTTTTTCGCTTCACACCACCGATCATACCCGCCTCCATCCTCACGCCAAGCCTTTGCTTTCCAATCCTTCACCCAACAGCTGGCGAGGGACAGATGCTGTCCAATTCGCTACGCCGACACGGCCAAAGACGCGTTCTGCTACTGCGAATCACAAGAAAGCTCTTTGGCGGCCTTGAAAAGTAGCAAGGCGGACTTTCTCATACCGTCTCTCCTGGCATGTAACTGGGCATAAGCTTCACGCTTCCAGAGGCTGCGGATCCGTTCTCCGCCAGTTGTCGCACGGCCAAAACCACGCGTGAGGCAAGCTGCCGCGGCTCGACGCCATATCGGCAGATCGTGGGCGTAGTGGCGTCGAGGGTCGGGTCGTTGTCACGGGAGAGGACGGCCACATCTTGCGGGATGCGCTTTCCACGGCGCATCAGGTGCATCATCGTCGTGATCACGAACGATGGGCGGGCCACAAAGAAAGCGCTGGGAGCATCGGGTCCGCGCAGGGCATCGTCGAGGATGCGGCAAAGGTTTGGCACGGTAGTGTCATGACGCAACACGCGCAGTTTTGTGCCCGGCAGGCTCGACAATGCGGAACGCAGTCCCTCTTCGCTGGCGATGTCACCTCCATACTGGCCTTTTGGCACCACAAATGCGATGCGCCGGTGCCCCTTGCGCCAGAGCATCGTGCCCGCGTGATGGCATGCCGCGTGAAAATCCATGTCAAGCGAGGGCAGGGAGATGCCTTTACCTGGTGATCCCATCAAAAAGCAGGGCAGGCCCTTGGCCGCCAGCCAGCGCTGCATGGGAAGCTCCGCACTCAGCACCACCCAAGCCGTAGCTGCATGCTCAGAAAAAAACTTTTCCAAAGCACGGGCCGGACTGGCTGTGTAGCATCCGGGTTGTGCATACACCCTCACTGCATAGCCAGCTGCGGTCAGTTTGCTCCGCAGCGTATCCATCACATAGGCAATGTGTGGCGGTATGTTCAGAAACGAGGCGGAGTTCAAGATGCCGATGATTTTGGTGGTCTTTGCATGGCGTGGTACCTTGGGTGCCTGCTGGATTTTGCGCCTCTGTCGACCGCTCACCTCCAGCCATCCTTGGCGTTGCAAATCCTCCAAGGCAGCCCTGAGCGTGCGTCGGCTCACTTGCAACGCCTCGCACAATTCGCGCTCCCCCGGCAGATGACCTTCCCAATGTCCCTTCTCCAAACCTTCGCGTAGGCTTTCGACCGTTTGTGTCACAAGAGACTGCCTTTGTGGCAGCTTGAGTGCGGTGGAGACGCGTGTTTTCATGAGTGGTGCCCGAGAGGGACCACGAGTAAAGGCTCGTCTCCAGCCTCATCGCAAACAGAATCCAACGCATGAGCGATTCACTCTTCTCTCTCGAAAACCGCGACATCTGGATCATCGGTGGCGCGGGCTATCTCGGCTCTTCGGTGGTAAACGCGCTCGAACTTATGCAAGCACGTGTCTTGTGTGCCGATCTGGGAGCAAAAGCTTCGGAGGCCGGTTTTGGCCCGCTAACTTCAACCGTGAGTCTAGACGCCTCAGACACTCTGGCGCTCGAGGCATTCGTCTCCAACCAAACCGCGGCACGAGGAGTGCCGCATGGTCTAGTCGTGATGACTTACTCCTCCACGGCAAAGACATTCGATGACCTCAGCGCCGCCGATTTTGATCAGGCAAGTCATGGAAACCTCACCGCCACTTTCACACTCGCCCGTGCGATTGGAAATGCCATGGCAAGCCGCGGAAGCGGCAGCATCGTGCTTTTTTCTAGCATGTATGGTTCCGTCTCACCAGACCCGCGCCTGTATGAGGCGCCGATGAATCCCAATCCTGTCGAATACGGCGTCGGCAAAGCAGGCATCCAACAGCTCGCACGTTACCTCGCCGTGCACTACGGTCCGCGCGGTGTGCGCTGCAATGCCATCAGCCCAGGACCCTTCCCCAATCCTGCCGTCCAAGCCACCCAACCCGCCTTCATCGACCGCTTGGCCCAAAAAGTGCCGTTGGGTCGTGTAGGTCAGTCATCCGAGATCGCTGGTGCCGTGGTTTTTTTGCTTAGCGATGCCGCCAGCTTCATCACGGGCCAAAATCTCGCCGTTGATGGTGGATGGACCATCTGGTGAATGCGTATCGAAATCATGAAAACACTGCTCTTCCTTCTTTTAAGCCTAGCCTTGCCTGCGGAGAGTCTCGTCACGCTCAATGTCGAGCCCTCGAAGGAGCACCCACGCAACTCTGAAGGTTCCTTCGCTACGCTGAAGTCCGGCCGTATCCTCTTCATCTACTCCCAATTCTATGGCGGCCATGGCGATGAGAGCCCCGCACGCCTCGTGAAGATCCATTCCGATGATCAAGGACGCACCTGGAGCACGCCCGTCACCGTCTTGGAAAACACCGCGGGCAACAATGTTATGAGCGTCTCGTTGCTACGCCTGGCAAGTGGCAAACTGGCGATGTTTTACTGCATCAAAAACAGTTGGATTGACTGCCGTCCGCACATGCGCATGTCCACCGATGATGGCGAGACTTGGACCGAACCGAAGCTCATTCAGCGAGCGCCCGGCTACTTCGTCTTAAACAACGACCGCGTCATCCAGACCGCAAAAGGCCGCCTCATCGTTCCGCTCGCTTTTCATCGCTCACGCGGCACGGATCCGCACACCAGCCAATCGTGGGATGCCCGTGCCATCGCCACCTGGCTCTGTTCCGATGATGAGGGTGAGACTTGGAGCGAATCATCCACGTGGTGGGCCATGCCCGTGCGGAGCAGCAGTGGTTTGCAGGAGCCCGGTGTCGTCGAGCTCGCCGATGGCTCGCTCTTCTCGTGGTGCCGCACCGATCAGGGGGCGCAGTACGGCTTCCGCTCCACGGATGCGGGCAGGACCTTCACACCGCCTAAGCCCACCGAGCTGAAATCTCCGAACGGCCCCGCCAGCATCAAGCGCCTGCCCGGAAGCGGGGATCTCCTCGCCATCTACAACGACCACTCTGGTCGCTTCCCGTTCCCTCCGAAGAAACGCAATCCCTTGATCGCCGCTCTTTCAAACGATGGCGGAGAGACGTGGCCCATTCGCCAACTCATCGAAGGCGATCCCGACGGCGTTTATCATTACACCGCCATTCATTTCATCGACAACGCTCTGCTCATTGCCTACTGCGCAGGGGATAGCAAGGTTGGAGCCCTCAATCGCCTGCGCATTCGCCGCATCCCACTCGATGGGTTGCTACAGAAATAACCCTTTCCTTAGCTGAAGTGCTCTCCTCCAATGTCCTTCATCTTTCATGAGACGCTCCAAAGTCCTCGCTAAGCTTCGCTCTGGCCAAGTAGCACGCATTTGTGCCACCGGATCCCCCATCGCCTTTCTTCCTACCATCGCCGCCCACTTTCACTATGATGGCGTCTGGGTTGATGCTGAGCATCGCGTTTGGGATCCACGTGAGGTGGAAACGATGATCGGCCGGCATCATGCTGCGGACATCGACTGCGTTTGGCGGGCAGTGACCAAAGAAAAAACCAGTCTCTGTCGGCTGCTTGAGGACGGCGCGGCGGGTTTGATGATCCCGCATGTTGCCAACGCGGAGGAGGCCCGCACGCTTGTCAATGCCATCAAGTTTCCGCCGATTGGAGATCGGGGTTTCTGCGGTGGTGGACGGGATGCGGACTACTGGATTGGGAAGCCGAATGACTACACCGATCAAGCGAACCGCGAGAGTTTCCTCGTGGTGCAAATCGAAACACCCGAGGCATTGGAAAACGTCGAAGCCATCGCCGCCGCTCCTGGCGTGGAGGTTCTCTTTCTCGGACCTGGTGATATGTCCCTGCGTCTCGGCTGTTCGCCCGCCGTGGGTGATCCTGTCATGCTGAATGTACAGCGCCAAATTGCCGCTGCCTGTCAGAAACATGGCAAGGCATGGGGCCGCCCGGTGGGCACTGTCTCGGATGCAAAAGCCATCATCGACCTTGGAGCCCGCTTTGTGGTGCATGGCAGCGAGTTCGGTGCGCTTCACGCGCACTTTACGCAATGTGCCGCCGACTTTGATGAATTGCTCGGAGCTGCCGCCACGAACAACAAAAGCCTCAATGGCAAAACCTACTAAGCGGACGGTGATATAGTTGCTGCATGAAAGCACTCCTCGTCTTCTTCGGGATCATCAGCAGCGCCTACGCCGCCGATTCACCCGTTTTGCATCCGAAGGCATCCACTCTCCCGCACACGCATCAAGGCCCCTTTGTGACCACCGCAGAAGGTGGCGTGCTATGCATCGACAACAAAAACGCTCTACGCAGCGTCGATGACGGCCACACATGGACGAGTTCGCCACTATTTGCCGATCCGGCGAAGTTCTCCGTCAGCAACGAACGCGCTCTACTCCGCACCAAAGAGGGCATCATCATCTCCGCATGGATGAACGGCGCGGAGCGCCGGGCACCCAAGGGCTGGCATTGGGGCGAGTCGAGCGCGAAGTGGACCGACTTCATCCTGCCCACCTACACCTGCCGCAGCACCGATGATGGCAAGACGTGGGAAGCGCCCGTGAAGCTCAGCGATCCGTGGTGTGGTTGCATTCACTCGCTCATCCAGATGAAAAGCGGCCGCCTCGTACTTGTCGGCCAGGAAATCATCCCGCAGTGGCGTCACGCCACTGTGATGTGGGTTTCCGATGATCTCGGCAAATCATGGCAACGCGGCGATGTGCTCGATTACGGCATCGGCGTGCACGACCACGCCGGCAGCATCGAAGGCAGCGTCATCGAGCTTGCCGATGGCTCGCTCTACCTCCTGCTGCGCACCGAGTCCGGCTTCCTTTGGGAAGCGACTTCCAAAGACGGCCTCAAATGGACCGGCCTCAAGCAAACCACGATTCAATCCGTCACCTGTTGCCCGCAAATGGCCCGCCTAGCCGATGGCCGCATCGCGCTGCTTTGGAACGCACCACCGCGCCACAGCCCAAGCAACAGCAGCAGCCGCGCCGAACTCTCGCTTGCCTTTTCCAGCGATGAAACGGCCTCGTGGAGCAAACCCGTCATCGTCGCCGCAAACTACGCACCCGCAGGTCGCGTCTCCTACCCTTATCTATACGAAAGCAAGCCCGGCGAGCTCTGGATCACCACCATGCAAGGCGGTCTGCGCATGAAAGTGAACACCGCCGACCTCGCTGCAGGCGAAATCCCCGTCTTCGTGCCGCCACCGAAGTCCGTGCCCAAGCCCGGCGGCATCTTCATGTTTGGCGACAGCACCACCGCGCCTCGCGGCAGCGTGAAAGTGTATGCCGACCGCGTGAACACGATGCTCCAGAGCATCGGCTCCAGCCTCAGCGTTTACAACGCCGGAGTCCCCAGCAATACCACCACGCAGGCCGCCAAACGCCTGCAAACCGATGTGCTCGCCTACAAGCCGCGCCTCGTCGTCATGCAGTTCGGCATCAACGACAGCGCCATCGACGTTTGGAAGAATCCCCCAGCCACTGACCCCCGCGTGAGCAAAGAAGCTTTCATCACCAACTACCGCCGCATGATCGCCGCGACGCAAAAAGCCGGGGCCAAGGTCATCCTCATGACCACCAACCCGCTCCGCTGGCACTCAAAGACCCGCGAACTCTACGGCAAGCCCCCCTACAAACCGGATGCCGAGGCCGGATTTGAATCGCCCACCCTCCTCGCCTACAACGACGCCCTACGCGCGCTCGCCAAAGAGCTGAACGTGCCCCTCATCGATGTCCACGCCGCCTATCCCGACTTCGCCGCGAAAAAGAAGACCTTCATCAGCAGCATGCTCCTCGATGGCATGCACCCCGGCGATCTCGGCCACGAACTCGTCGCTGAATTGCTCGTTCCGGTGATTCGCAGCGTATTGATGAAATGAAAGCGCTGCTGCTCTTCCTTCTCACCTCCGTCTCCGCCCTCGCGATCCAAATCGCGCCTTTTCGTGCCGATGTCACGCCACCCATCGGCGCACCCCTGTGCGGCGGGCTTGTCAAACCGGCCGTCGGTGTCAGCGAGCCCTTGCTGGCACTCGGAGTCGTGCTCTTGAGCGATGAAAAGCCCGTCGTGCTCTGCGCCATCGACTTCTGTGAGATCCGCGGCGCGGATCACATTCATTGGCGGGAGGTTTTGGCTGAAGCCGCCGCTACCACACCCGAGCGTGTTGCCTTGCACTCACTGCATCAGCACAACGCACCACTCGTGGACAACGCGGCGCAGAAACTCCTCCCTGAAATCGGTATCATCGATGCCACCGCAACCGAAAAAGCCCTCCAAGGCGTCGCGAAAACCATCCAAGCCGCCTTGAAGACTCCACAGCCCGTGACGCACCTCTCGACTGGTGAGTCCAAAGTGCTCGAAGTGGCCGGAAACCGACGCGTGCAAGTCATCAACGGCAAAGTCGGCAAAATGCGCAGCAGTGGCAGCAAGGACCCTGAACTGCGTGCGCTGCCGGAAGGCCTCATTGATCCGTTTTTGAAGACGGTGAGCTTTTGGAACGGCGAAAAGAAGCTCGCCGCGCTGCACTACTACGCCACGCACCCGATGAGCTACTACGGCGACGGAATTGTCAGCCACGACTTCGTTGGCATCGCACGTGAAAAGCGCACGAAGGAGGATGGTGTGCCGCACATCTACTTTACCGGTTGCGGCGGCAACATCGGTGCGGGCAAATACAACGACGGCACGCCGCCCATGCGCCCCTTGCTTGCTGAGCGCATCCACGCCGCCATGGTCTCCTCGGAACAAAACGCCAAGCGTGTCCCACTCACCAAGCTCGCTTGGAAACATGCGCCGGTCGTTTTGCAGCCCGATCCTGAGTTCCCCGAGGAGCGCATGGTCAAAGTGCTCCAAAACACCGAAACGCGACCCTCCACGCGCATCACCGCCGCATTGCGACTCGGGTTTATCCGGCATCGCGAGCCGATTCCCTTCACCAGCCTGCACCTCGGCGATAACGTATGCCTCGTGCACCTGCCCGGTGAGAGCTTCGTCGAATATCAACTCTTTGCGCAACAACAGCGCCCCGGCGCTTTCGTCTGCACCGCCAGCTATGGCGATGGCGTCACCGGCTACATTCCTCTCGAACACTCCTTCATCGAAGGCGGCTACGAGCCCTCGCAGGCCTACGCCACGCCTGAGTCGGAGAAAGTGATGAAGGCCACCATCGAGAAGCTGCTCAAGTGATCGGCGCATGCAGTCCTCATGCGTCTCAAAAGACTCCATGAACCCATTGCCCCGCATCGGTCTCGGCTGCGTGACCTTCGGTCGTGAGATCGACGAAGCCGCGTCCTTTGCGCTGCTCGATCACGCCTTTGCACGTGGCGTCACGCACTTCGACACCGCCGCCGCATACGGCGGCGGAGCTTCGGAAACGATCCTCGGGAAGTGGCTGGCTTCGCGAAAGCCTGAAGGCATCACCATCGCCACGAAAATCCTGCCGCCATATGACCGCATCGACATCACACCGAGCCTGAAACGACTCGGTGTCGAGCACATCGACCTGCTTTACCTGCATCAATGGCACGACACGGCGCTGCAAGCCGGTGCCGCTCTCGAAAAACTGCCCGTGAAGCGATTCGGAGCCAGCAACGTCACGCTCGATCAACTCCGCGCCCTCGGCCCGCGTTTCCGCGTGATCCAAAACAATCACAACCTCGCCGTCAGCGATGTCACCGAGGCTTTGCGTGATTACTGCGCCGCGAACAACATCGTCATCGTGACCTACAGTCCGCTCGGAGCCGGTTTTTTGACTGGGAAGCATCAAAACGGCGTTCAAGCCAGTTCACGCTTCGAGATCGTTCCGGGGCATCAGAACGTCTATTTTCATGAGGCGGCGTATCAGCGCCTCGCAAGGCTCGAAACCATCGCGAAGCGCAGCGGGCACTCACAGGCGCATCTCGCGCTGGCGTGGGCCTTGCATCAGTCGGGCATCGACACCGTCCTCGTCGGCGGGCGCACGCCCGCGCATCTCGATCAGGCTTTCGCGGCGCTGGAGTTTGATGATCCGGCGTTGATGGCCGAGCTCACCCTTGATGCCGCCGCCTGAATTCCTTCGGGGTCATGCCGGTGCGTTTGCGGAATTGCTGGGTGAAGGCGCTTTGATCGCAGAAGGCGTGGTCGAGGGCGATCTGGATGATCGGGAGCGTGGTTTTGGCTAGGGCTTCGGCAGCAGATTGGATGCGGGAGCGGAGCAGGAGCTCGTAGGGGCTGATGTCGAGGGCGATGCGGAGCTTGCGATGCAGGTGGCGCTCGGAGACGCCGGCGGCGCGGGCGAGCTCGGCGGTGGTGACGACTTCGTGGCAGTGCTCGCGGGCGTATTGCGCGGCGACGGTGACCTCGCGCACGTCGTGCTGGCGCATGCGGTCCTCATCGCGGCGGGTGATGCCCATGACGCCGATGACCTTGCCGCGTTTGTCGCGCACGGGCAGCTTCGTGCAGAGGAACCAGCTCAGGTTCCGCTGCTCGTCATACCAGACTTCGAGGCGGTTGATGAGCGGTTTGCCGCTGCGGATGACTTTCTGGTCGTCGTCGCGATACGCCTTCGCGACATCGGGCGGGAAGAATTTCTCATCCATCGCACCGACGAGCTCGCGCTCGCTCTTGATGCCGAAGCGCTCAAAGGTGGCGCTGTTCGCCGCGATGTGCCGCCCCTGGTCGTCCTTCATGAAAAAGAACACGCCGGGCATGTGCTCGAAAATCGCCCGCACGCCCTGCGGATCGGCGATCCGGGCGAAAAAGTCAGCTTGGAGGCGCGGCAACGGCATGGCCGGATTTTAACAAAGATTGGCGGTCTGTCACCAAAGGAGCCGTGGGCGGCGAAAGTATTGATGTTGATCTTTTTTCGCACCGTCATGAAACTCCGCCCCCTTGCTTTCGTCACTGCCCTCTCGCTCGGTCGCCTGCTGGCCGATGATGCCACCGACTTCCCGCCGAAGCCGCCGGTGAAGGCGCTCACGGCGGCGGAGGAGCAAATGACCTTTCAATTGCCGCCGGGGTATCGCATGGAGCTGATTCTGAGCGAGCCGGACATCACGGAGCCGGTTTGCCTAGCCTTCGATGGCAACGGCAGGCTCTACGTCGCGGAGATGAGCAGCTACATGCGCGACATCGACGGCACGGACGAACTGGTGAGCACGAGCCGCGTGTCGGTGCATTGGTCGAGCAAGGGCGATGGCAAATACGACATGCATCGCGTCTTTGCGGACAAGTTGAAACTGCCGCGCCTGCTGCTGCCGCTGGCCGATGGCGTGCTGATCGGCGAGACGGACACGAACGACATCTACCTTTATAAAGACACGAACGGCGACGGCGTGAGCGATGAAAAGAAGCCGGTGTATCAAGGCGGACCACGTGGCGGCAATCTGGAGCATCAGCCCAGCGGCATGACGTGGGCGCTGGACAACTGGATCTACACCGCGGTGAACAACTACCGCCTGCGCTGGAAGGACGGCCAGCTCATCAAGCAAGACATTCCCGGCAATGGCGGCCAGTGGGGCGCGACGCAGGATGATGAGGGCAAGTTCTGGGTGGTGAACGCGGGCGGCGAGAAAGGCCCGCTCAATTTCCAAAACCACATCCTCTATGGTCAATCGCTCACCCGCGGGCAGTTCGAGCCCGGGTTTGAGGTCGTGTGGCCGGCGATGGGTCTGCGTGATTACCAGGGCGGCCCCGGCAAGTCGCGCGAGGACGACACGCTGAATCATTTCACCGCGACCTGCGGTGGCGAGATCTTCCGAGGCGACCAATTGCCCGCCGAGCTGCGCGGCAATCTCTTCTTTGGCGAGCCCGTGGGCCGTCTGGTGCGCCGCACGAGCATCGAGGTGAAGGACGGCATCACCATTCTGCACAATCCGCATCCGCAGAGCGAGTTCCTGCGCAGCACGGACGCGTGCTTCCGCCCCGTCGATATGAAAACCGCGCCGGATGGCACGCTCTTCATCTGCGACATGTATCGCGGCATCATCCAGGAGGGAAATTGGACCAAAGAAGGCAGCTACCTGCGCAAAGTGATCCTGCAGCACAGCATGGACAAGATCATCAATCGCGGCCGTGTGTGGCGTCTCGTGCATGACAAGACGAAGCCCGTGCCCGCGCCGAAATGGCTCGACGCCACGCCCGCGCAACTCGTCGAGGCGCTCGCGCATCCGAATGGCTGGCATCGCGACACCGCGCAGAAGCTGCTCGTTTTGAAGCAGGACAAAAACGTCGCGCCCGCGCTCATCGCGATGCTTCAGAAAAACGGCAGCGACCTCGCCCGCATCCACGCGCTGTGGACGCTCGAAGGTCTCGGCGCGCTCACCAGCGATCTCGTGCGTGCCGCTTTGAAGGACGCATCGCCCGTGCTACGCCGTGCCGCCATCCGCGCCAGCGAATCGCTCGCCGATGAGACGCTCGTGGCTGACATCACCGCTTTGACGAAGGACAGCGATCCCACCGTCGTCATCCAGGCCCTGCTCACCGCAAAGCAGATGAAGTGGAAGGACCACGCGAAGCTCATCAACCTCACCGCGCTCAGCACGCCCTCGAAAGGCGTCAAAGAAATGGCCGGGCAGATGCTCAACGGCCAGATCAGCTTCCCGCGTGAGTTCAGCAATGCGCAGAAAGATCAGATGCGTCGCGGCCAGGCCATTTATCAGGAGCTGTGCTTCACCTGCCACGGCCTCGATGGCAAAGGCACCGCCATTGATGGACTCGCTCCTGGCATGACCCTCGCCCCGGCGCTCGCCGCCTCGAAGACCGTCTTGCAGGGCGATCAAGTCCTCCGCGTGCTCCTCCACGGCCTCAGCGGCCCGGTGAACGGCAAAACGTATCAGGCGCAGATGATCCCGATGGCGAACAATCCCGATGAATGGCTCGCCGACATCGCCAGCTACGTGCGCAAGAGCTTTGGCAACAACGGCCGCTTCATCACGAAAGATGAGGTCGCCAAACTGCGCAAAGAACTCGCCACGCGCACCACGCCGTGGACCATCGAAGAACTCAAGCGCACCGGCCCGCAACTCCCGCTCGAAAATCGCAGCGCGTGGAAGCTCACCGCCAGCCACAACGCCAAGGATCTCGCCCGCGCCATCGACGGCAATCCCGAGACCCGCTGGGACACGCACACCTCGCAAACGCCCGGCATGTGGGTGCAGATCGAACTGCCACAGCCCACCAACATCGCCGGTCTCACCCTCGACACCGCCACCTCCCGCGGCGACTGGCCACGCGGCTGGAAGATCGAACTCTCCCCAGACGGCCAAACCTGGGACAAACCCATCCTCGAAGGCCAGAGCGAAAAAGTCAGCACCACCGACTTCCTCTTCCCCAAGCCCGCCAAAGCCAGATTCATCCGCATCACCGACACCGGCAGCACCAAAGGCACCTTCTGGTCCATCCACGAGCTGGACGTGCTGGAGCCCGCGCCGAAGGTGGCGGGGAAGTGATCTTGCCTCACCTCGGTCCTGCGTTTAAATGCGACCGCATTTCAACAAACATTGGCAGATCATTACCAGACTCCCGCCACTCCAGAAGTGTATAAAAGCGATTCATCCCACTCCAACCCAACCACAAACACATGAGCCAGGAATACTTCCCGAAGATCAAGCCCGTCGCCTATGAAGGGCCGAAGACGAAGAACCGTCTCGCCTTCCGTCACTACAATCCCGACGAAGTCGTGGGCAAGAAGACCATGCGCGAGCATCTGCGCTTCTCGCTGGCCTACTGGCATGCATTGAAGGGCGGCTCCAGCGATCCCTTCGGCGGCCCGACGCGTCAGTGCCCGTGGGACGACGGCAGCACCAGCATCGACAACGCGAAGCGCGTGGCCGATGCGGGCTTTGAGATGATGCAGAAGCTCGGCCTCGGCTTCTACTGCTTCCACGATCGCGATGTCGCGCCGGAGCTCGACGATCTCCAGGCCAGCAGCGACGCACTGGACGCCGTGGCGGATCATTTGAAGAAGCTGCAGAAGCAGACCGGCATCAAGCTCCTGTGGGGCACCGCCTGCCTCTTCGCGCATCCGCGCTACATGCAGGGCGCGGCCACCAGCCCGAACGCCGACGTGTATGCCATCGCCGCCGCGCAGGTGAAGAAGGCCATGGAGGTCACGCATCGCCTCAACGGCCTCGGTTACACCTTCTGGGGCGGCCGCGAAGGCTACGCCACACTCTTGAACACCGACATGAAGCGCGAAGTGGCCAACCTCGCCCACTTCCTGCACATGGCGGTCGATTATAAAAAGAAGATCGGCTTCAAAGGCCAGTTCTACATCGAACCGAAGCCGCGCGAGCCCTCCACGCATCAATACGACAGCGACGCGGCGGCCTGCTTGAACTTCCTGCGTGAGTTTGACCTGCTGGAGCACTTCAAACTCAACATCGAGACCAATCACGCCACTCTCGCGCTGCATCGCGTCGAGCACGAGCTCGCCGTCTCGGCGAACGCGGGCGCTCTCGGCAGCATCGACGCCAACACCGGCGACGAACTCATCGGCTGGGACACCGACCAGTTCCCGACGAATGTTTACATGACCACGCAGATGATGCTGCAACTGCTACGCGCAGGCGGCTTCAAGACCGGCGGCCTCAACTTCGACGCCAAGGTGCGCCGCGAGAGCCACGAGGTCGTGGACATCTTCCACGCCCACATCGGCGGCATGGATGCTTTCGCCCGCGGCCTGAAGATCGCCCACCGCATCATCGAGGACGGCGAGCTCGACCGCTTCGTGAAAGCCCGCTATGCCACCTTCGAAAGCGGCATCGGCAAAACCGTTACGGCAGGCAAGGCCACTTTCGAATCGCTTGAGAAACACGCGTTGAAGCTTGGCCGTGTGATCCCCTCCAGCGGTCGTCAGGAGATGCTGGAGAACCTGATCAACGACTACATGGATTGATCGACGACTTCTCGCTCGACGACATTCCAAACACAAGCCCTGGTCCAATTCTTGGACCAGGGCTTGTTCGTTGGCGGATTGAACGTCTCGTGCATGATGCTGCACATGAGCT
Source organism: Prosthecobacter sp. (assembly GCA_017853885.1). Classification (GTDB taxonomy): domain Bacteria; phylum Verrucomicrobiota; class Verrucomicrobiia; order Verrucomicrobiales; family Verrucomicrobiaceae; genus Prosthecobacter. Next base: position 30,091 of record JAFMIR010000016.1, on the reverse strand, counting down.
TGTCCGCGCCTGAATCCTTTGCTGCCGATTACGAACGCGATGGGGTCATCCTGATTCGCAGCTTTCTCAGAGCCGATGAAGTCGCCACTGTGCGTGAGGAGCTAGATCGCTACATAAGTGAGGATCTCGCCAACAAACCATCAAGCGCACGAACGCTCGAAAAGGACGAGAAAACCGTCCGCAACCTCTGGCGGCTCGAAGAGCACAACGACTTCTTCCGCGCTCTCGGCGAACGAGCGGACATCAAGGCCCTCATCGCGCCTCTCGTGCATGGCGAGCCCGTTTTGTGCGCCGTCGAGACCTTCAACAAACCCGCCCGCATCGGCTCCGGCGTGCCGTATCATCAAGACAACGCCTACTTCTGCCAGACGCCACCCGACATGCTCACCGTCTGGATCGCCATTGATGCCGTCACGGAGGCCAACGGTCCCGTTTTCTTCGTCAAAGGCTCCCACAAAGCCGGCATGCTCCCAACACGCCCCAGCGGCGTGCGCGGCAACAGCATCGGCATGACCGAAACCCCCACAGTTCCTCTCAACGAGCAGTTTTGCGGCCTTTTGGAGCCCGGCGATGCCACCATCCATCAGTGCGAGACGATCCACCACTCCGCACCCAACACGACCGAGCACTCACGTCTCGGCCTATTGCTCGTGTATCGCGGCTCCCACACGCAAACCGACACGAAGCTCAAAGAGGCCTACGCAGCCGCTGCGACCGCCACGCCACCCGCTTGAGGAAAGACGAAAGCCGCAGCTCATGGCCGCGTTTCACGGCCACATGAAGCTCCTGCTCATCCTCTTTTCGTCATTCCTGATTCTACATTCGTCATTTTCAGCTCCGCCGAACATCCTCTTCCTGCTCAGCGACGACCACAGCTACCCGTTCCTCAGCACCTACGGCAGCCCGAACGTCAAAACGCCCGTCGTGGACCAGCTCGCGGCAGAGGGGATCAAGTTTCATCGCTTCTTCACCGGCGCCCCGCAGTGCGTGCCCTCGCGTGCCACGCTGATGACGGGTCGCTCGCCCGTCGCGGCACGCATGACGCGATTCTCCGCGCCGCTGCCGCGCGATGAGATCACGCTGCCGGAGCTGCTTCGCAACAAAGGCGGCTACTTCACCGGCGTGTGCGGGCGCAGCTTCCATCTCGATGGTTCCGCCAAAGTCGGCGCTGCGGCATCGAAGGTGTTTCAAGAGCATCAGTTGAAGACCTTCATCGACCGCGTGGACTTCCTCAACACCTGCGGCGACAACGAGGTCGCCAGCCAGCTCGCTGCGTTTCTCGACAAAAAGCCCGCGGATAAACCCTTCTTCATGTGGGCAAACTTCAGCGACCCGCATCACGCGTGGAATGCGCCCGCGGAGTTCCGCCCCGATCCCGCCTCGCTCCAGCTTCCGCCGCATTTCCCTGATCTGCCCGGCATACGCGAGCAACTCGCCGATTACTGCGCCGAGGTGAACCGCGTCGATCGCACCGTTGGCACCGTGCTGGCCGAGCTGAAGAAGCGCGACCTCATGGACAGCACGATCATCATCTTCTGCGGCGACAATGGCATGGCGATGCCGCACGGCAAAGGCTCGCTCTACGATCCGGGCTCCAAGGTGCCCTTCGTCATCCGCTGGCCCGGCGTCGTGAAGCCCGGCGGCGATTCACGTGCCCTCATCAGCGGCGAAGACCTCGCGCCAACGCTCCTCGATGCCGCCGGCCTCGCCCCCGGCCCCAAAATGAGCGGCGTAAGCTTCCTGCCGCTGCTCAAAGGCGAGAAGCATGTGCCGCGGAAGCATATTTTCGTCGAGCGCGGCCCGCACGGCTCCGCGCCCGTGCAGGCGAGCATGACTAATGCCGGCTACGACCTCGCCCGCGCCGTGCGCAGCGATCACTACAAGTTCATCTACAACTGCACGCCTTGGATTCCATACTCGCCCGTCGATTCCTCCGGGGGACAAGCGTGGAAACAAATCCAAGAAGCCCACGCCGCCGGCAAACTCTCATCCGGCCATAGCGCCACCTACTTCACCACACCGCGGCCCGTTTATGAACTCTACGACCTCGACGCCGATCCCGGCGAGCTGAACAACCTCAGCGGCAAACCCGAACTCGCCGCCGTCGAGCGCGAACTCCGCGCTGCCCTCGCCGAAAAGATGATCCTCGACTGGGACTACCTCCCGCTCCCCGATCTCATGGAAGGCAACGCAGCCGACGGCGGCCCGAAGAAGGGCAAAGGCAAGGGGAAGAAGAAGTAGCCTCAACGCACACCAAGCCGGCTCCACGGCTCCACCTGCACTTTCGGCAGCGCCTTCCACTCCGGAACCAGATCGATCACACGCTCATAGAGTGCCACGCACTCGTCTGCAATCGTCATCAGAGTGCTTCGCATGCCGGCCGCTTCGGCGATTCCGAGCATCTCTTCGTGCCGCAGGCCTCCGCTGATTCGCACAGCATCTTCACTCGCTTTGCCATCGGTGAGCTTCACCACCTTCAGCACGTCCTTCGTGTGATGCGGCAGCCAGCGACGGTTTTCAGCGAGCACCGCCTCCAGCAGCGGAAGCAGTTCCAGCTTCCAGCCTTCATCAAACACTCGCGCGAGCTCTCCACGCGCCTCCGCCACACGCATGTAGTGCGGCTGGATCGGCTCCACGGGCGTCGCAGCCATCTCGCGGAAGTTTTTCTCCCAATCCACGCGCAGCTCGCGCCCGATTACATGAAACGAGAACTGATCCTGCACGATGCGATTCCGCGGCGTGTAAACGCCATCAAGCAGATGCATGCGAATGCCCGGCTGTACGGATTTGATGAGCGAATCGCCCACCATGTGAACCATCCAACCCAGCGCATACGCCAAACCTCGCTCCGAGCGCAGATCATCGCGCACCGCGAGCGCACAATACTCCGCCAGATGATCCCACGGCACCCGCAGGCCCACATCCGGTTTCGCCCAGCCAAACACAAGATGCGCACGACCATAAAACAACTCATGCAGCTCCTTCGGTCGATAGCTTCGGCCTTCATGCGTGAACGACCACGGCTTCACCGCGCCACCGGTGATCGGACTTTTCTCCAAAGGCACCGTCCCAAAGCCAACGTCGCGCCCCGTGTCCACACACACCGCCTCAGGCATGCATTGAATGTCACTGCCGATGTAAGCACCGCACAAAAACGACGGCAGATGCCGCTCAATCATCGACGCCACAGCCAAACCGCGTGCCTTTGCCTCCCGAAGAGCAACAAGGCCGTAAGTGGTGTGACCGATGAGTCCGCTCATGGCACGATCCTCGTCTCAAACTGATGATGCGGCTTCGTGCCCTTCACGACCTCGCGCAGCGGCCACTTCGCGAACTCGGCGAGCATCTTCGCGGCGCGTGAGGCATCCACCGGGCCACGATGTGCATGAAGTAGGTAACGCAGACGTAGTGGTGCATCGGGTGTAATCGTGTGGCCTTCGCTCAGGCAAAAAGCCGCGCCCATCCAGCCATCGGAGCGGACGTGCCAATGCGTCGGGTGGCGCGGGTTCGCGGGATGATCGAAAAAGGTGATGCCTTCGGTCACGTCTTCTTTCACGGGGCCGCTGTAGTCCATCCACGCCGCTTGTTTGCCAAAGATGTCCGACTCACCCACGCGGCTTTCACTGTCGGTGAGCTTCCCGCCGCCAAAATGCACGGAGAGCGACTTCGCGACACGCACCGCTAGGAATCCGAAGTTCGTTTTGCCGAGTTGCACCGGCTCATTCACGGCTTTGAAGGTGCTTTGCATCTCCAGCGTATGTTCGCCGTGCTCGCCGGGGCGCTGAATGGCGATGAGCGTGTGATCCATCACCTCGCGCTGCGTTTTGCCATAATACCAGCCGAGGCTCACGGCCATGATCGCGTGCTCATCGCTGTCCTCGTAGCAAAGCCATTCCTTCTGGCGAATGCGGCCTCCGTCAGGCTTGTTCGCCCAGTAGGTGCAGCCGTTCACGTCGTTGTGCGCGAACCAAACGGACTGATGATGATCGTGATTCGGCGCCCCTGGATGCCCCATGCGCGTCAAGGCTAGGCCCGAGGGCCCATTCAGCGGAAAAAAGCAGGGCCGCGGATGATCCGACGCGAAATGCCATCGCGTCGTCTCCTGGCCCGCGACCTCAAAAAGCACCGAATGGTCTGCCTGCGGTATGATCTGGCATTTCGGGAAGTGAAACGGCTTCACAGACTCCTCCGCGCGAGCCGCAAGCGCGGCGGCAGCACCAACGGCAGTGGCAAAAAAGTGGCGGCGCGTGTTCATGAGACGATTTAGCTCAAACGACGCCCTGCGCCGCTCCCTTGCTCCGCGTGCTGAAACGCGCCACTATGCCCGCGCATGCCGGACATCGTCCTCGCCACGCTCAACGCGAAATACATCCACACCTCCTTCGGGCTCCGCTACCTCATGGCGAACCTCGAGGAACTGCGTGATCGCGCCTGCATGCTCGAATTCGTCATCCACCAGCAACCGCTGGAGATCGTCGAAGCCCTGCTGGCCCGTCAGCCGCGCATCATCGGCTTCGGCGTCTATATTTGGAATGTCGAGCAAACCACGGAAGTCGTGGCCCTGCTGAAAAAGCTGCGTCCAGACATCACGGTCATTCTCGGCGGCCCGGAGGTCTCGTATGAAACCGATCAGCAAGCCATCACGGCTCTTGCGGATCATGTGATCACCGGCGAAGCCGATCTGAAGTTTGCTGAAGTATGCCACGGGCTGCTGGATGAGAACGAAATGCCTGAATTGGGTCCTCATTCGTCATTCGCGAAGGTGATCACTTCGGAACTCCCACCGCTCGCGCAACTCAGCTCGCCCTACGAGCTCTACACGGATGAAGACCTTAAGAACCGCGTCGTCTATGTCGAGGCCTCACGTGGATGCCCCTTCACCTGCGAGTTCTGCCTCTCCTCTCTCGACATTCCGGTGCGAGCGTTCCCCACAGAGGCATTCCTCGCCTCGATGCAGCGCCTGTTAGATCGCGGAGCCAAGCAGTTCAAGTTTGTGGACCGCACGTTCAATCTCCACCTGCCGACGAGCATGGCGATTTTGCAGTTCTTCCTCGATCGCTGGCGCGAGGGGCTGTTTCTGCACTTTGAGATGGTGCCTGATCGTCTGCCTGAGCAGCTCCGCGGTCTCATTCGCCAGTTTCCGGCGGGGGCGGTGCAGTTTGAGGTCGGCATCCAGACCTTTGATGATGCCACGTCGAAAAACATCAGCCGCAGGCAGAATCTGGACCGGCTCGCGGACAACTTCCGCTTCCTACGCGAGGAGACGAGCGTGCACATCCACGCGGACCTCATCGTCGGATTGCCGGGCGAGGACATCGAGAGCTTTGGGCGTGGCTTTGACCGCCTCGTGCGTCTTGGGCCGCAGGAAATCCAAATCGGAATCCTCAAGCGGCTGCGCGGTACGCCCATCGTTCGGCACGATAACGAGTATCGCATGATCTACGCGCCGAACCCGCCCTACGAGATCCTTTCCACGCGTGAGATTCCGTTTGAGCAGATGCAGCGCATGCGGCGCTTCGCGCGGTATTGGGACATCGTTGCCAACAGTGGTCATTTCACCGACACGCTCAAGCTGATGTGGCAAAACGCCGAATCGCCCTTCGCGGAGTTCCTGCGCTTCAGCGACTGGCTGCACGCCAAACTCGGCCGCACGCATCAAATCGCGCTCCACGTCACCGCGCAGGCTTTGTTCGACTTTTTGGTCAATGAATCCGAACTGGACCGCGATCTCGTCGCCACCACTCTAGAAACCGACTGGCACCGCACGCCAAGTCGTGAGACCTTGAACCTTCGCGGCCACCATCTGGCCGGCAAAACGGTCGAAAAGCGCGGCAATCAACGTCAGGCACGCCACACGCATGAAACCGCAGCAAGTTCCCGTTGAGTGCATCCTCCAGAATGAAGCTCTCCGCTCTTTTTTTTGCTCTCACATGCCCGCTCGTTGCTCGTGACATTCATGTCGGCAAAGAAGCACCGACAATTCATCACGCGATCAAGATGGCTGCGGCGGGCGACACGATTCATCTAGAGCCGAAGGTGTATCGCGATTACGCGGGCTTTTACGGCAAGAAGGGCGAACCGGGGAAGCCGATCACGCTCGATGGGCATGGCGCGACGCTGGACGGCAGTGATCCAATTGATACGGCGAAGTGGCGCGAGGTTTCGCCGGGGTTGTTTGCGAATGACGATCTCATGCTGGGGCTGAGCGATGCGGTGATCGGACGCTGGTTTTTCCTTTTTGATGGCAAGATGCAGCACATGGGGCGCACCTCGAAGGGTAAGCAGGCTCCGCTGAAGAAGCCGGAGGAACTGCAAGCGGGCGAATGGACGTTTGTGAACGACCCGAGCCGTCAGAAACCGCCGTCGAAAGCGATTTACGGCACGTTTTACCTCAAGCTGGCCGCTGGGAAGTCGCTAGCGAAGGCGAAGGTGTTTGCACCGATGCGCAGCGCGGGTGTGCAGATGAGCGGTGACAATGCGCACCTCGTGATCAAGAACCTGACGGCCACACATCCCTACAATGACGGCTTCAACATCCATGGCGACTGCCGTGACGTGGTCTTTGAAAACATCCGCGCGATCGAATGCGGTGACGACGGCATCAGCGCACACGAAACAGCGGAGTATCGTGTGGACGGCTTTGTAAGCATCGGCAACAGCACGGGCATCTGCGACACGGTGGCGGCGAAGACGAGCTACAACCGCGTTTTCATCGCGGACTGTATCGGCTACGACTTGTTCTTCCTCGATGATGGCCGCTACAAGCTCACGAATGCCGTGATCTTCTCGAAAGCGCAGAATCCCTTCACGGTGACCGGTCGCGAGGACAAGTACTGCGAGCTCGAAATCGACAACGTGCTTTTCCGCAGGCTTGTGGAGCCGAGAAAGGGCCTCATTGCCAAAACAGCCTTGCTTCGCGCGAGGCGATTCACGATGGAACATTTCACTTTTGACGCACGGGGCGAGCTAAAGATTGAAAATGCCTCTGCAGGCGCAGATGTGGCAGCGTTGATGAAACTGGTGCCAAAGGATTACGAGCCACGTTGAGGTTCGATCAGCTCCGCGAGCTCGCGCAGCACGGTGGTGGCATAGGCCCCACGGGGCAGATCGAAACGGAACTCCAAATCGCCGTCTGGCAGGGCAATGACGGAGGGATTCATCGGGCGCAGACGCATGATGCGGCGTTCCTGTCGTAATCCGGCGGCTTCGAGGCCTGCGGTGTGTTCGGGGAAACGCCGTGCGATCTCTCTTTCCAGAGCGCGCACTTCATCGGCCGTGTGAAGCTCGCCAGAGCCCCAAAGAGGCGCGGTGAGCTCGACTTTGCCTTCGGCGAAGCGTTGGGCTTCATCGCCACGCTGGTTGTGAATGAGAAGGAGGGTGCCGTTATCGGCGAAGCCATAGACTTCGCCGGACAGGGGTCGATCCCAGATGCCTCGGTGTAGGCGTTCAGCAATGACGGCATTGAAAAGATGGCTGCGAACGCTAGAAAGCAGCAACCCGCGCAGCAAACGATCCCCCGGCGTGAACTCGCCGCGAAACATGGCGAGCGCTTTTTCGACATTGCGGCCTTCGTGACCAAAGCGCTGCTCACCGAAGAGGTTTGGCACGCCTTCGGTGACGATTTGTTGCCAGCGCTGCCACGCAGTGTCGTAATCGAAACTGGGCTCACGCAACCGGATGATGAAACGATTGCCGTAATGGATGCCGCGGCACAATTTGCGGATGTTTCGCGTGATGCGCAGAATCCGAAGGCCTTCGGATTCGAGCACATCAGGCTCGGGCGAAGGTTGTCCAGGCATATGTAAGCTGAACCACTGACGCGTCACGGCGTGGCGATCTTTGAGGCCGCAATGACTGACGAGCCTGCGACGCAGGCCGAGCGCATCTGCAAGACGCGCACCGGCCGTGTTGCTGTCCATATCGCTCTTTTCCACCCAGACGAGGCAGTGCTCGCCCACGCCAGAAGGTTCGAAGCCAAGCCATTCCTCCACCACGAAGTCTTCCGGGTGCACCTTGAAGCGTGCTCGACCAAGTGGACCTCCATGGCGAAAAGGGTCTTCGGGGGAATCGATAAGCATGTGGACTAGCTTATCTCGCGATAAGTGAACCAGCCACCCGCTTTGCTCATGCTGATTCGTTTCTCCAAAGAGAATCGGTCTATGCGATCTATCTCGATTGAGCGTCGTTTGCATTCCGGGGCTAGGCCGCTAGCATGCTTTCTCCATGAACATGTTTGCCCCCCGAGAATCCAAAGAAGCTGTCGAAGAAGGCCTAAAGTTTGCGCCGAAATTTGATGAGCATGGTTTGATCGCGGCGATGGCTGTGGACGCAGACACCCATGCGCCGCTCATGCTTGCCTACATGAATGAGGAATCCCTACGCATGACTTTGGAACTGGGCCAAGCCGTTTACTGGAGCCGCAGTCGTAAGACCCTTTGGCACAAGGGCGCGACGAGCGGAGAGTTTCAGGAGATCGTCGAGATCCGCACCGATTGTGATCAGGATGCGCTGGTTCTACGAGTGAAGCAGCGCGGCGGTGGCTGCTGCCATACGAAGCGCGCGAGCTGCTTCTACCGCGTGGTGAGACTGAGCGATGGTCAAGCTGTCTTGAGCAAAACGAGCTGAAAACCAAGCAGCACAAGAGACGAACTTGGTGACTGTGCTTCGGGTATCTTTGAGCCAAATCAGCGACTTTGAGGCATCATCGGACCATAGCGGGCGGTGCCCTCCCAAGACCTTGGGCGATTCCAAGGGAGATTGCTGTCTCCAGAGCTGGGTGGACCGACGACTTTTTTGCGCTTGGGTGCTTCCGACGAACAGCTTGAGAGGCTGCTGAAAAGGGCCAGACTAACAGTCAAGAGCAAGAGTTTGAGTTTCATGCCAGCACTCCTTAAAGAGGTTTGCCAATCACTGCCCAGCGGTCAGGTTTTCAAGGATCACATTGTCACCCGGAGCGATACCCATGCTACCAAGCACGGTATCTGGCACAATACTGGCGACGGAGCGGCCGCCCTCAACACTCAACACGCTAATTTTGCCAACAGTCTGGCGGTTGCGGGTCACCAAAAGCTTAGTGTCCTGCTCAAGACCAGCAGCCACGCCAGCATCGATCACCACGAAGCCCCAGTCTGAATTCACCGCAAGGACGCGAGCTTGAAGGGAATTGCGCTCGAAAAGCTTGCGGCGATCTTCGATTTTACGCTCGACCTCAGCGAGGCGTTTTTGAATGTCCCCAATTTTGCCTTCTTCTTTTTTCACTTCCTCAGACTTGGCAAGCGCTTGGGCTTCAAGCTCGGCCTGACCCTGTTTCATCTTGTTGATGTCCTGCACGATGGTTTCGGGTTTCATCCCAACAGGAAGATCGGTCAGTTGCTTGTCGAGGTCGTTCTTCTTCTTGTTATTGGCCTCTAATTCCTCCTGAACTCGCTTGACATCGTTTTCGGCAAGCAAGAGTCGGTTTTTGGTCTGCTTAAGCTTCTCCGATTCCACGTCGAGATCCCCTCTGACTTTAGCAATGTCACCTGAGAGGCGGGCGCATTCGGCGATGAGTGCGGCATCCGCTTTTTTCTCGTTGGCGATGTCCGCGTTGATTTGGGCGATGCTGTTGCGCGTCTCGACAAAAGAAGAACGAATATTACAAGCAAAAACCAAAGACACCCCAGTGATGAGAATGGAAAGGATGAAAAGTACTTTAATCATGTTCCGAGAAAGCTAGGCGTTAGGTTGAGCGAAAAGATAATGATAGGCCGATCAGGGTTTGGCTGGAGGAGCTGAGCCAAAGGGGTCAGCTGTACTCGGCGAGGCGGGTGTGCCAGCTCCGCCGGCGGCAGGCTTGGCAGGTGTAGGTGCTGCGCCAAAGGGATCGGAGGCAGGAGCAGCTGGCGCTGCAGGAGCCATGCCGCCTGCGGGCGGTGCCCCGAAGGGATCGGATGCGGCAGCAGCAGGTGCCGCAGGAGCCATGCCACCTGCGGGCGGCGCACCAAATGGATCCGAGGGGGGCGCAGCCGCTGGGGCTCCGGGCGCGGCAGGCGCTGGGGCAGTGGGTGCAGGAGGGGCCGCGGGCTTGACAGGCACCGCCGCGGCGACCACGAGATCTCCGGAGCGAATCGTTTGATCTTTGGCGATGGATCCGGGCACGATGTCAGCGACTGATGTGGCCTGCTCAACATTCCGCACCTTGAGCTTGCCAATGACGTCTTTGCCGCGCTTCACCTCGAGTTCGGCGTTGGCGAAAACACCACCTCCGTTGCCCTTGCTGAGAACCACAAAGCCCCAGTCATTGAAAGGTTGGGTCACTTTTGCGGTGAAATCAGGCTCAACCATGCCTTTGCGGCCGCGGGCCTCTCGCTCTTCGGCAGCCTTCACGCTGTCGGTGAGATTTTTGACGGTCTCTTGGGCGGTGGCGAGGCGCTGGTTCTGGTTGGCTAGGGCCCCCTCAGCTTCCTTCTTTTTCTCCTCGAGATCCTTGATGGTCGCCATCAGCTTTTTGATGTCACCCGCTTCATCGATCTTTGTCTGCAGTTCTTTGACGACCTTGGTCACGCCTTCAAGGTTGGTCTTTGCTAGGGCGAGTTCCTGCTCCTTCTCCTGCACTTTGGTAGCGATATCGGTGGACTCTGACTTGGCTTTCTCGAGTTCCTTATTCACATCGGCGAGTGCAGCGATGTGTTTGGTCTTCGCTTCTTCGGCGGCCTTCTTATGATCCTGAATCACGGTCAGGTTTTTTTTGGTATACTCCTCACGATCACGCTCATTTTTGAGGCGCTCTTGGTTTTTCCAAGCAAAAAAAGCGGAGCCTGCGAGGCAGACAGCAGCGAGGGCAGATAAAATTTTCCAAGCCATGAGGGGATGAGGGGGAATTGAATTGAATGTTTTAACGAAAAGCCGTCCTTTCGACAACAGCATTTTTCTAAAGAGGCAAACTTCCTACCCCAAAGCCGACCCGACTGCCTTGGAGTGGAAATCCATCGAGAATCGTGCTTGTATGCGCTCTGCCCCCGTTTTAGGGCTGCGGATGTCAGGGACCGTGGATGTTCAGCTTGCGAACCCCGCCAGGTCCGGAAGGAAGCAACGGCAGCCTGTCTGATCATGCTGCGGTTCCCTGGCACTTTTTTAAAAATTTGAGGTAAAGCCTGTCCAAGCGCTGCGTTTGAGCGCATCACATGATTCGCGCCGCCCTCTTTCTCGCTCTCTTTTGCCACTGCAGCAGCCTCTTCGCCGCAGGAATAGCGGGCAAAAAGCCGAACATCCTCTTCCTACTGACCGATGACCAAGGTTACGGCGACCTTTCCTCCCATGGGAATCCCATCCTGAAAACCCCGAACCTCGACCGCCTGAACGCGGAGGGGGTGCGCTTCGAGGATTTCTGCGTCAGCCCCACCTGCTCTCCCACTCGCTCAGCCCTGCTCACGGGCCGCCACGAGTTCAAAAACGGGATCACCCACACCATTCTGGAACGTGAACGCCTCACGCCTAAGGCCACCACGCTGGCCCAAGTTCTAAAATCCGCGGGTTACACGACGGGTATCTTTGGCAAATGGCATCTCGGCGATGAGCCGGAGTATTGGCCCAGTGCCCGCGGATTTGATGAAATGTTTATCCATGGGGCAGGTGGGATCGGCCAGACCTTCCCTGGCTCCTGCGGCGATGCTCCTGGCAACCAATATTTCGACCCTGCCATTCTGCACAATGGCATCTTTGAGAAGACCCAGGGTTACTGTACCGATGTCTTTTTCTCCCAGGCCGCGAAGTGGATCGAGAGCGTCAAGGGAAAGCAGCCCTTTTACTGCCACCTCGCCACCAACGCCCCGCACGGACCTTATATCGCCCGGCCGGAGGACAAGAAGCTCTTCGAAGGCAAAGTCGAGGGCGAAGACGTGCAAAACTTCTTCGGCATGCTCCACAACATCGATCAAAACCTCGGCCGCCTGCTGGAAAAGCTCAAGGAGTGGGGCATCGAGAAGGACACATTGGTCATTTTCATCAATGACAATGGGGGCACCGCAGGCACCAAGGTCTTCAATGCGGGTCTTCGTTCACAGAAGGGGTCTCCGTGGATGGGTGGCATCAAGGCGAGCAGCTTGTGGCGTTGGCCGGGCACCCTTTCGCCTGCACCGGTGACGAAACTAACCGCCCATGTGGACTTCTTCCCCACTCTGGCGGAGCTCGCCGGCGCACCAATCACCGACGAACTCCAGAGGCAGGTGGAGGGCCGCAGCTTGGTGCCTCTGCTCGAAAACCCAGCAGCGGAGTGGGCGGACCGCCGACTCTTCACCCACGTCGGCCGTTGGCCCAAGGATGCGGATCCTCAAAAGTACAAGTTCACGCAATGCAGCATCCGAACCCAACGCTGGCATCTGGTGAACGCCAGTGGGGCTGCGCCCAAAGCAGCCAAAGGTAAGGCGAAAGCCAAAAAAACGGCTCCGAAAGCTCCCGCCGAACCCATGAAGAATGCGATCGTCAAAGCCGGTCCCGAGCCTCTGAATGTCTCGTGGCAGCTTTTCGACATTGAGGCTGATCCTGGCGAGCAGACAGATGTGGCAGCGGCCCATCCCGATGTCGTCCAAGAACTCGCAGCCGCCTATGATGCGTGGTGGGAGAGCGTGCAGCCCATGCTGGTGAACGAAAAAGCCCCACTTGCTTCTGAAAACCCCTTCAAGACTCTTTTCGAGAAGCAGTTTGGCCAATGAAGGGCCTTAAGGTCTGGCGGCCTTCTTTAACCCATTCACCGTCACATCTGGAAAATCGGTGAAGAGTGCATCCACCTTCGCCTCATCAACAAGCAGCCGCATGAGCTCATCGGACGTTTGAATGCCTTTCGGTAGATCATCGACGCGCAGCGTGTGAGGATGCACTTCGAGGCCAAACGCATGCGCACGTGCAGTCAGATCCGTGACCTGCGTGCCGGAAACGATGGCACCAATCGATGGCCCGATACCATCCACGACTTTCGCCAACTCGGCGAGGTCGATCTTGGTTTTGTTGCCCGCAAGAAAAATGAGCCTTCCCTTCCAACCGAGTTCATGCCTCAAACGCTTCAGCTCTCCATATTCAAAGCATTGCAGGTAGCATGCATGCTCTTTTGTCGTGTAGCCATGCTTCGCCAGCACACGCAGCACCACCGAGCTGATGTCGCGGCCTTCTTTCCGATGCCAAGTTGGCTGCTTGATCTCCGGATAAATGCCTGCCACGCGGCCGGTGCTGCGATTCAGGCCCGCGATGACTTCCAGTTCCTCATCCAGCGTCAGGATGCGGAAACCGCCCATGGTGGCCGGAAAACGGTTCGGGTAGACCGGCTTGCCCGTTTTATGATCCGTCCGCTCGTGCATCGAAAGCTGTCTCAGCTCTAGGAGTGTGAAATCGAGCGCGTAGTAGCGTCCGTCCGCCCGTTTGCGGCCCGGGAAGCGCATCGCGACATCGCTCGTGGTTTCGAGATGAATGTCATGCAGCACCACCGGCACGTCGTCTTTCGAAAGCACGACGTCCTGTTCGATGAACTCCGCGCCCATCGCATGTGCCATGACCTTGGCCTCGCGCGTGTGCTCCGGCACATAGCCACTGGCACCGCGATGCGCGATGGTAAACGGTTGCGCGGCAGCTAGGGTGGTGAAAAAAAGAAGCGCCATCCCTGTTTTCATAAGGCGAAAGATCTTTGTGCCGATCAGCATCAACGTGCCATTGATGAACAAGCCGAGAGTGATGAGGCCAAGCAGAACGGGAATCCTGAAAAAGTTCGCAACCGACACCGCCGACCATTCACCGCGGGCCCAAACTGTGCTCGATTGCTGGAACGAAAAATTCTGTGCAGGTTTTGAGAATGCAACCATAAGCCCGATAGGGTGGCAGAAGATCCGCCGTGGCGTCAATCCATGTCTTGTCGCCTGCGTGCATTCGTGCCACTGCTCGCGGATGAAACGCTATCTCGTCCGAAACGCTGCCCGATGGTCTGAGGCTGATCCGCTCACGGACTTCATATTTCCATGGGAGGATCGGCCCGCACCGAAAACAGAGTTTCGGGCCATGCATGATGATACGGTATTTCGTTTTCGTTTCGACTGCATGGATGAGGATCTGGTGCTGCCGGAGGGGCCGACGGCCAAAGAAAGGGCACTAGGGGCAGACCGTGTGGAGATCTTCTTCGCGACGGATTTGAGCCTGCAATGCTACTACGGGCTCGAAATGAGTCCGCGGGGCGATGTGGCGGATTACGCGGCGAGCTTTTATCGCGAAGTCGATTGGAGTTGGAGTTTTGAAGACCTTGCTTTGGAACCGGAAATTCGTGAAGGCGGCTATACGGTGATCGGAAGCATCCCATTGAAAGCGCTGCATGATCTCGGCGTGCTGCGCGGCCGCGAGATGTTTGCGGGACTGTACCGCGCGGAGTTTCATCGCAAACCGGATGGCACCGTGCATTGCGGCTGGATGCCGTGGGTGAATCCGCACACAGAGAAGCCAGACTTTCATGTACCGGCGAGCTTTGGCGTGCTGGAGTTGAAGTGAATCCGGAACGCGTTCGTATCGTCTTCTTTTTATCGTGATGCCCACTCTGACCAAATCCGCACCGATGCCCGGCAAGTTTTTTGCCTCGCATTGGCGTGGCGTGAGTTACGGGCCCTTTGCACCGGATTCATCTCGAAAGATGGACGTGGACTTCGCGCATATCGCAAGGCTCGGTTTCAACAGTGTGCGGTTGTATGAGATTCCAGATCAGGACATGCTCGATGCGGCGATGAAGCATGGCATCAAACTTGTGTGCGGCATCCCGTGGGCAGAACACATCGATTTCCTGAGCGATGTGAGCACGTGGCAAGACATCCGGCGCAGCGTGGAGAATGGCGCGGCTTTTCTTGGCAGGCAGGAAGCGGTCTCGGCGATTCTGGTGGGCAACGAAATCGAGAAAACCTTGGTGCGCTGGATGCGTCCCAACCGAGTGCGAGCGGCGATGGAGGAACTGATCGATGTGGTGCGTGCGCAGGCTCCTCAAAAACTCGTAAGCTATGCCACCTACCCTTCGACAGAGTATCTGGTGCCGCGAAACGCGGACTTTCTTGCCGTGAATGTGTATTTGGAACGTCGCGAAGAGTTCACGCGCTATCTAGCCCGCTTGCAAAACCTCGCAGGTAACAAACCATTGGTGATCACGGAGTTCGGCCTTGATACTGCCATGCAGGGCGATGAGGTTCAAAGGGAGGTTTTTCAATGGTATGAGACTGAAACCCTTGCCGGAGGATGCGCAGGCGCGTTTTGGTTCAGCTATACGGATGAGTGGTTTCGGGGTGGGGAAGAAGTGACGGCTTGGCGTTTTGGCTTGGTGACACGTGAACGCCAAGAGCGTGCGGCCTGCCAGATCCTGCCAGCCAGGCTTTCACCTCCTTCTAATGCACCACGCATCTCGGTGGTGGTCTGCACGCGGAATGGCGCTCGCACGCTGAGCGAATGCTTGGAGTCACTGAAAGCGCTGAACTATCCCCATTACGAGGTGTGGTTGGTGGATGATGGATCGACAGATGCCACGCCGGAGATCGCAAAGGGCTTCCATTTTGTGAAGTATTATCGTCAAGAGCCGGCGGGCTTGAGCGTGGCACGCAATCGCGGCGCGGAACTCGCCACCGGCAGCATCGTGGCCTACACGGATGATGATTGCATAGCTCACGCTGACTGGCTTTTGTATCTCAGTCTAGCCTTTGCCGATGAACGCGTGCTCGCCGCTGGCGGGCCGAACATTCCGCCGCCACCACGGAATCGAGTCGAGCGTGTTGTGGCCGCCGCACCGGGAGCTCCGGCGCATGTTTTGCTCAGCGACACGGAGGCGGAGCATCTGCCTGGGTGCAATCTAGCGATCCGCAAAGTCGCGTTGCATGCCATTGGTGGTTTCAAGGCCGATTTTATCACGGCGGGTGATGATGTGGACATTTGCTGGAGGCTTCGCGAGCACGGTGGGCGCGGCAGCCTGCGCTTTGTGCCAGGTGCGATGGTGTGGCATCATCGCCGTTTCACGATTCGTGCTTATCTGAGGCAACAGCTTGGTTATGGCCGTGCGGAAGCGCTTTTGATGCGACAGCATCCGCAACGTTTTGGGCCGCTTGGCGGCGCTCGATGGCGCGGCGGCATCTATGGTGATCATCTTCCTTCGGATGATCCGATTGAGGGCAGCATCTACCACGGCCCGTTGGGGATGGGGGCCTTTCAGACGATCTATGCGGCGAACAAAGGCTTTCGCTGGTGGGACCGATTCACGGGGGTGATCTGGATCGCGTTCGCCCTGCTGGCAGCCGTTTTGAGACTCGAACCGGTGGCGCTGCTGCTGCTGGTTTTTGCCTCGTGGGCCGCGTGGCGCATCAGTCGGCGGAATGCGCAGGCGGTCTGCCTAGGCGGCTTGCGTGATGGAACTTTACTTTGGCTGCTGAGCTTTCTCCAGCCAGTGGTGCGGGAGTTTGCGCGCCTTTCGGGCATGTTCATCGGAGGCGCGCTGCCGACATGGCGACCTCACGCGCCGGACATCCTGCCGCCGCTCAAGCCTGGCAAGATATCGATCACTCTCACAACGCTGTCGTTTTGGAGTGAGGAGGGCCATGATCGTCATTGTTTGCTCAATGCACTGCGTCACGTGCTGACGGAAAATCGGCGCATGGTTCGCGAGGATGATGGCTGGCGCTGGTTTGACTTCGAGCTCGCTCCACACAGCGATCTTTCGCAGGCCTTCATGACCGTCACCGAGTATCACGGGCATCGACGCTGTCTTACACGGGTGCGCTGCATGCTGCGTATACGCCGCGGGTTGGTTTGGAATCTCGCATTGGGCCTAGTCTTGGCATGCCTGCTGGCCACGCTGCCTCTACCCATCGGCTTTTTTGGTGTGATCGGAGTCGTCGGGATACTCATCGGTATTCCGTTGGCGTTGCGCTTCATCCGCCTTGACATGAAGTCAATGCTTCACCAGGCCGCCGCACAAGCCGGGATGCCAGAAGCCACAAAAAGACCGGCGTGATGGCGCTAAGCGCGATGGCCCAGATAGGTTCGCTTTGACCCAAATGGCCAATGGCAGCGAACGCGAAGCCCAAGGGAATGCTGCCACAGGCCAGCGAGGGCAGAAACACGCGCCAGCTCATGCGGGCAATGCCAGCAAGGCACGCGACTGCCTCCGGCAGCACCGGCGTCCAGCGCGAAAGCGCCACAAGCCATCCGCCGTGTCTATCAAACAAGGCTTCTACTTTTTGCAGACCTTTCTCACCCGCAATCCACGCTGCAGCGCCACGTCCCAGCCAATGACATAAGGCATAAGCGACGATGCCGGAAAGCATCGAGCCTGCCGCACACACGAGGCCGCCTACGAGCCAGCCATACACCCAGCCGATGGCAGACATCACAACGGTGGAAGGCACCGGCAACACGATGTCACTCATGAGCAGCAGGATGCCTCCCACCCAGGCCCACACTCCAAAGCCTTCCATCCATTGACGTGCACCATCAAGGCTGAGCGCCGCGTCAAAGCGCCTGCCCCAGACGAAAAAGGGGATTAGGATGGCTCCCAACAGAACTAGAATCAAAAGCATCAACGAACCACGACGCGCAGGCATGCGATATACCAACACGTCACGAGTTGGATTACAAGGTATCGATCATCGCATTCCCGTTTCTTCAACATGCCGCTGAAGCCGGTGGAGTTTTCACAGCTTTTCCATCAGGGCGAGGCCGCGCTGTGAAATCACTCGCCGCTTTGCGCAGCAACCTTTTCTCCATTGGCGGGATCATGCGAGATCGGCCAGTAGGCTCCCATATTGAGCAAGGCAGGTGGATTCATCTTCAAGGCTTTACCATTTTTCGCTCCGAGGCCTTGATAGGTGATGGGCATCAGTGTGACGCAGAGGCGATCCTGATCAAACTTTTGCACATGCAGTGCTGCGGCAAACGTGTTCTTTTTGTCCAACGTGATCTTGTCACCTGCTTGATAAGGATCTGTCTTTTCCGTGAGACCTGGAAGAACGATCTCCACATCCACATCTTCGAGCTCCACCGAACGCGCACGGATGATCCACCCTTGCGTGATCACGTCGTTTGAGACGAGCGGCCGCGAGTTGATCACCTGATAGTCACCGGTGACGTAGATGGGTTCTTCCTGTTTGTAATTGCGGATGTAGGCACGCTTCAAAAGATCATTCTTCACCGCGAGTTGTTCATGCGAGAAGTTAAAGAATTCCGCTAGCAGATCACGAGAGGGCAGGAACTTGCCACCCGGAACAGAGTACTTCGAGAAAGGGCGGATCGGATCAAGCTTGTCAAACTTGGCAAGCACCCGGTAGTTGAAGGGTTTTTCCGGGTGGGAGAAAACCATGATGCTGAAAAACCAACAAAACGTGGCAACGCCCATGAGGAATGTGATCAGGATCGTCCACCAAAAGATTCCTCCGGAATCTTTCTTTTTTGAGAAGCTACCACCGCCGTAGGAGCGGTATTCACTTCCATCACTTAAAAATCGAACATGCATGGCAAATGGACGAGCCTGATGATAAAAACTGGATTGATATGGTTAAATTCTTACAGATTGTTAAGGGTTTGGAAAGAACATTTCGAGTTCAGTTGGATCATGATTTTGCTATTGTTTTGAAAAGTTTGAGGGTGGAAACCAGGTTTTTTCACAAGGTCCGGAAAAGCATACGGGCGACCCTGCCGGGAACCTATCAATTTAGCAAAACATAAAGGGTGCCAATTTTGAAGTTTCTGAAAGGCGTTTACCTTGCCATTCAGGAGTGGTTTCCATCGAGCGAACCATTCGAAATTGTCTCGAACTAAAAGTGGCGCCTTCCGCTTAAGATTTATTACTATAACTTTGCGTCCGCTTTATTGCCATAAAACGGCTGCTCCTTTCACCTTCACTTCAGGCCGCCAAGCTGGCGGATACGGTCAAAGTGTTTCTTGGAAACTTCGGTGATGGAGAGGCGGTTGCCACGGCGCAGGATGAGCAGATCAGCAAGGAATGGATCAGCGCGCAGCATTTCAAGGCTCACGAAGCTCGGGAAATGGGCCTCCCACTTCACATCGATGAGCAACCAGCGAGGTTCCTCGCGCTTGCTGCCGGGGTCGAAGTATTCCGATGAGGGGTCAAACTGCGTGGGATCTGGCTTGGCCTCGCTAACAAGGCGCACGACGCCCGCGATGCCTGGCTGAGGGCAGCTCGAATGGTAGAAAAAGCCAAGGTCGCCGATGTGCATCTCATCTCTCATCATGTTGCGCACCTGATAGTTGCGCACGCCGTTCCATGGCTCGGTCTTATTGGGACGCTTTTTGAGGTCGTCGAAGGAGAAGACGTCGGGTTCAGATTTGAGGAGCCAGTGCTTCATACTCAAATGGTGATGCGGCGATTGCGTGAGGTAATGGGCCAGCGGGTGGTGAAGCGGCCATTTTCGATAAGATGCGCCTCACCATGCATGGAGACGGTGGGGCAGACATGCCGCGGAATGCCGTGCAAGGCTTGGCCAATAAGGAACTCATTTGCACGCTCGGTCTCAAGCACGAGGTGCTCCTCACTTTGCATCAGCGGCGTGGCATCTGGTAGCTCTTCGAAGCGCACACGCGGATGCGGATTCTCCGGTGCAACAGATTTGTGGCCGAGATCAAGCGTGATGCGGTTTTTGCCAGGTTTGCTGATCACACGGGCGAGCAAGACCGCGGCAGGCTGGAAGGGCAGATCTGGGTGCTTGTCTCCGTAGCCGAAGTCCCACAGCACCGTGGTGCCAGGGCTCAGCGTGCGGTCAGCATGTTTGGCATGCAACCCGAAGGTAGGCGAGCCGCCCGCGACCAATTCTTTGACGAGGATGCCTTCGCCTTGCAAACGACAGCGAAGTTGGTGCACGGAGGCAAAAGCAGCATCGCAACGCTCCTGGCGCACATCGAGGCTCTCATCGTGAATGTGGCCGTCGTAGGCGTGAAGGCCTCGAAACTGCAGTTTCGGTGTATCTTTCATCACATGTGCCAAAGAGGCGGCCTCATCGCCCGGCACAATGCCGGTGCGAGCCATGCCACAATCGATCTCAAGGTAAACGCCAAGCGTGACCCGGTGCTGTTGGGCGGCAGAGGCAAGCAAGCGCAGGCTGTCCTCGGCATCGGCGATGCTAGAGAAGGCGGTCTGGGGGAATTTCAACGCGAGCTCCGCGAGGCGATGCGCGTTCGGGCCAACACATGGCATGGCCAGCAGGACATCATTGGCTCCGGACGCGGCACACATTTCAGCCTCAGCGATGGTCGAGGCCTTGAAACTCGTGATGCCGAACTGCACCTGCCAAGCGATGATCTCGGCACACTTGTGAGTCTTCACATGCGGGCGGAGGCGTTTCGGATCACCGCCGGCAATGTGAATCATGAGCTTCAGGTTGTGCTCAATGCGGCTACGGTAAAAAAGGAGGGCCGGGGAAGGGATTTCGGCTTCGTTTTCGATGTGGAACCAAGCGGGATGCATGAGGCTATGAGAGTCAAAAAGGGCTCAAAGAATCAGATGAACTCGATGACATGCTTTTGGCCATGCTCTTCATGAGCAGGGTTGAGGCTGCGCAGCTCGAACTCGGCTTTTTCGGCCGTGGCATGAACAAGTACCCAACCGTTCGGGCGGTCCTTGCTGAAGGTGTACGCCACGGGCGGGAGGCTAAGCACAGGCAGGCCAGTCTCTGCATGCTTCGTGAGGTTCCAGTTGTGGATATGCCCGTGGATAAAGCCCTTCACTTTTTCATGGGAGGCGAGGATCTTGAAAAGTGCATCACTATCCTGAAGACAGCCGTTCTTTTTTTTGTCGTCCATGCTGGCGAGCATGGGATTGTGGTGAGCGCAGACGAGCGTGGGCTTGTTGGGGAGACCTCGCAGCGTGCGGTCGATCCAGCCAAGCTGCACATCTCCGATGAGGCCGGGCGTCTGGTTCACACTGTGAAGCGAGTCGAGGAGTAGCCAATTCATCGTGGCACTAGAGACGACGGTGACGTGCTTGTCTGCGACAGGGACCTGACGCTCGGCATTCGGGGGCCCAGGAGGGAGGACGGCATTGATGAAGCTCTGGCGGCTGTCGTGATTGCCGAGTGTGCAATGGACTTGCACAGAGTTGCTAGTGAGCGGCTCCATGAGCTTCACAAAAGTGGCGTAGTCCTCGGTCTTGCCATCGAGCAGTGCACAGTCGCCATTCACGATGACGCCGAAGGGTTTCTGGCCGATTTTCAGCACTTGGTTGACGCAGCGCGTGAGATTTTCCGCCATGCAGACCTCACGTGCCACCGTCTTTTCATCCTCAGCAATGTGCGGATCGGAAAACAACACCCAGAGCTGCTCCGGGAGATCCGCCGCTGGCAGTTTCGCGGTAAGAGCAGCGAAGCCAGTGGCAGTGGCCCGCTGTAGCCAGCGGCGGCGTGAGATGAGGGGAAGGGTGAGGGGCATGATGGGGGAGAGAACGCGATGAGAGGAGCGGATTGTGCGTTGGAGTGGCAGCCCAGCGGAGCCTTGGTGGCATTATTTGCGGCTCAACTTGTGAAACATCCAGCCGCCCAGACCAAGGAAGAGCGCATTCGGTGCCCACATGATGAGGTGCGGCATGGCGCCGGGTTTTTCACCAAGGGCCTCGGCGAGGATGATGAAGCTCATGTACAGAAGAGCGGTGGCGATGCCGATCACGAAGCCCGTGGATGTCTCCCGACGCTGAGCCGTGACGCCGAGCGGGATGCCCACAAGAGCGAATGTGATTGAGGCGAGCGAGAAACTGTAGCGCTTATTGAGCTCGGTGTTCGAGAGGGATTTTTCCACCGCACTGAGCTCGGCCCCAGTGAACACATTCTTGCCCGTGCTCACCTCATGGCTCAGCGCGGCGGTGCTTTTCATGCTTGCATTGATGCGCACGGTATCCTCCTGGAGCTTTGCCAACGAAAAAGATAGGGATTTGGTACCAAAATGCATCGCCTGAATGCCCTGGCCTGGCTGTCCGGGAAAATGCTCCAAATGCTCATCACGCAAGTGTAGCAGGAAATCGAGCGAGCCGGGCCTTGAGTGGAGCGAGGCCTCCTTGGCGCGAATGTAGGAGGTGGCGCTGCCATTGATCTGCATGATGTGAAGGTCCTTCAGCTCGGTGCCCTGACGCTTGCCAGTGTAGATCCGGTAGCCGGGCATCTTATCGAGTACGAGGCCCTCTTGGAAGAGTGTCTCCGGATTGTCCGCCACAACGCGATAGAAAAGGCGCTTCATGCGATCCTTGGCCGCAGGGGCAAGATCGACATTCACGTAAAAGCAAAGGCCGCTGAGGAGCACGGCCAAGAGGAAAACCGGCAGGCAGATGCGCGGCATGGACATGCCTGTCATTCGCAGCGAGACGAGCTCATTGTCAGCCGAGAGACGGCCAAAGACGAGCAGAATACCCGTGAGGAAGGCCCATGGGATGGTGTAGATGAGGGAAAAAGGGATTACGAGGGCCACGAACTCGAGCACGACAGAGGTGGGCAGCTCAGAGTTGCCCAGCAGTTCATCGAGCTTCTTATACACATTCCCCAACACCATCACACCACTGAGCAGGCCCACGCCGATGAGTGTCGCCATGCCAATCTGGCGGGCGAGGTAGCGGTCAAAAATGCGAAAGGGCATGGGCGGCGTTCCTTTGTTATGGGTTCTCTGTTCCCAGTTCGCGCTTTTCGCAACGGAGAACCTTGAAGCCTCCCATTTGAGCCTCTTAACTCCTCCCCATGCCGAAAGCCGCCGCCGCGCCGCCCATCCCAGAGCCACCCGATGAGCTCGCGGAAGCGTTTTTGCAGTTTCTGGATGCTGAGCGGCGCAGCTCACCGCGAACACTGGTGCTGTATGAGACAGCCTTGAGGCAGTTCAGGCTGTGGCGCACGCCCTTCCAAGGATGGGACAAGGTAGAAGCAGATGACTTCCGCGCCTTTTTGTTCGACCTGATGAAACAGGAGCGCGCTAGATCGAGCATCCGGCTGCAGTTCGCGGCACTGCGCAGCTTCTTCAAATGGCTCACCCGTCGCCGTGGGTGGAAGCACAACCCGCTCGTGGATGTGCAGATGCCAAAACTGGAGAAAAAACTGCCCGTCGTCTTCACAGTCGATCAGATCGAACATCTGCTCGCGCTGCCAATGAGCACGCCCAAGACGCCCCAAGCTATCGCTTGGGCTGCGGAACGTGATGCGGCCGTTCTGGAGCTCTTTTATAGTACTGGGATGCGCCTCAGCGAGTTGGCTGCGCTGAATGTCGAGGACATCGATCCGATCAGCAAGGTGGTACGCGTCTTGGGCAAAGGCCGCAAGGAGCGCCTCTGCCCTCTGGGCACACCTGCTTTAGCCGCCGTGCAGCGTTACCGACAAAAGGCTGGTGTGCACCATGGTCCGCTTTTCCTCAGCCGCGTGCGGAGGCGCATGACGATCGACGCGATCAACGACGTGGTGCAAAAGTACTGGCGCCTTTCAGGCCTCGCCGTGCACCTCACACCACACAAATTCCGCCACAGCTTTGCCACTCACCTCCTCAACAACGGCGCGGACCTGCGCAGCGTGCAGAGCCTGCTGGGCCACGCCAGCCTCTCCACCACGCAGATCTACACGCACGTCTCTACGCAGCGTATGCAGGAGGTTTATGAATCCGCCCACCCACGGGCCTGATGTGTCACCAACATGCTCGACCGCCTCCTTCCCCCCTCCCAAGATCATCTGCCGCTCATGTGGTGGCGGCAGCACCCGGTGTATCTCTCGGCCATGCTGGCCTTGGCCGCAATGGGGAGCATGGTCCTCACCGCCTTGCTCGGCCCCATCATCGCGGGAGCCATGGTCTTCAGCTACCCCCGCTTTTTTCAGGATTGGCACCTTTGGACGCCATTCACCTGTCTGTGGATGAATCCACCCAGCTTCTGGACAGTCATTGGTTGCCTCCTGCTATGGAATTTTGGTGAGGCGGTGGAGCGTCACATTGGCCGCCGAGCCTTCGCGCGTCTGCTCGTGCTCCTCTGGCTTACCCCGCTGATCGTGATCTCGGTGTTCGGCCTCCTTGGCATCCAAGGCTTGGTCTGCGCTGGCGTGATGGCACTCGAGTTCGCGATCTTCATCGCCTTTGCCACACTTTATCCCACGGCAAAGGTCAGCCTCATCCTTGTCACCCTCGATGCTTGGCTGCTGGCGGTGATTTTCGTGGCACTGAACGCACTGGGCTCTCTTTTCGCGCGGGATTGGACCTCGCTCGTCCTGCTAGCCTCGACAGTGGGTACTGCTCACCTCTTCATCAGGCATGAGAAGGGTGAGCTGAAACTGCCCTCGATGCCAAAAGCTGCCGCCAAGCGATCACAGCCCTCACCCAAGCCCGTCACGAGCCAAGTGAGCGTAGATGACCTCCTCGATAAAATCAGCCGTGAGGGGCTCCATAGCCTTACTGCTCAAGAAAGGGAGGCTCTTGAGAAAGCGAGCCGAGACATGCGACGCCGCTCCGGCTGAGATTCCGATCAAAACGGAATGTCATCGTCTTCCATACCCTCAGTGATCGGACCTTCGCCGAATTCATCGTGCTGCTGCGCGGATGAGGGACGTTGCTGTGAGCGCTGCGCCGAAGCCGGGCCGCCACGCTGCTGCGAGGGCCGCTGCGGCGGGCGGTTGTAGCTGGCGCCTTCTTCATCACCCCCTCCGCCGCCACCCGCGCGTTCACCGCCAGGGCTGCCAAGAAATTGCATCTGCTCGCCGACGACACGAAGGCGCGTGCGCTTCTGGCCGGTCTGTTTGTCCTCCCACGAGTCCATCTGCAGGCGACCCTCGATAAAGACCGGGCGGCCCTTGTGAAGATATTTGCCCGCCAGCTCGGCCATCTTGGACCAGAGCACGACATCCACGAAGGTCACTTCCTCCACTTTTTCACCGCTGTCGGAGGTGTAAACACGGTTCACGGCGAGGCCGATGTCACACACGGCGCTGCCCTTGGGTGTGTAGCGCACTTCTGGGTCGCGAGTGAGATTGCCAATGAGCATGACTTTGTTGTAGGAGGCCATAAATGACGAGGTGTGTTAAGATGAGGTGACAAGGAACTTGGCGGCCAGACGTTGCCGGGGGCCACGCTTTCGGGCAATGTTTTTTTGTCAGCAATGCCGCCGGGGTGCATGCTGTTGCCTGTGCTCCACCTCGTTGACCGCTTCATCCTCCATCTGGCCACGGAACGCGGCCTGTCCGTGAGCTACCAGATTCTCGTGCGCGGGTTTCTGGAGGCCTTCGCCTCCTGGTTCAAGGAGTCTCAGGGATCCGAGGATCCCGCCGAAGTCACCACGGATGCCCTCACCAGCTATCTCGTCCGCCGGAAGAAAGACGGCCTCGCCACCTCCTCCGCCCGCGTGGAGCTCATCGGATTGAAAATCTTCTTCCGCTGGCTCGCCGCCCACAAGCATATCCCTCTTGATCCTGCAGATGCAATTCTCCCACCGCGGGCCGAGCGACACCTGCCCGAAACACTAAATGAGCACGATGTGCGCCAACTCATCGAGTCCATCACGGGCGTCACCCCGCTCGACCGGCGTGACCGGGCTATGCTGGAGCTCTTTTATGCCAGCGGCCTTCGCCTCGCCGAGCTGCTCAATGCCCGGCTGGAAAATCTCAGCCTCGAAGAAGGCTGGATACGCGTGACCGGCAAAGGCTCGAAAACGCGCCTCATTCCCGTCGGAGCGGCCGCACGCGATGCCATCACTGCCTACTTAGAGCATGCGCGACCTGCTCTGGTGAAGGCGAAAAGCTCCAGCCACATCTTCCTTTCCAACCGAGGCCAGAAACTCGGGCCTGACCGCATCCGCGACATCTTCATTGAACGCGCCAACGCCTGCGGTCTCCAGAAGCACATTCACCCCCACAAGATGCGCCACAGCTTTGCCACCCACCTGCTGAACCACGGCGCCGACCTCCGGGTCATCCAAGAGATGCTCGGCCACTCGGACATCGCCACAACGCAAATCTATACCCACGTGGATCAGGCACGGCTGAAGGAAGCGCATCGCAAGTTTCACCCGCGAGCCTGAGCCTGACTCACCCAAACAGTTGAGGAAGCGCCCTGTTTTTTGCTTTCGCCAGAGGTCTGCTTTCCGCTAGAAGCACAAGGCATGTCCGGAAACTCTCCCAACAAACCCACACACGACAGCCACTGGCCTATCGTCATCGCTCTGATCGCCGGTGTCAGCATGGGCATGATCCTGCAAAAGCTCGCGCATCCGGCCAGCGGCGCCACGCCTCACTGGATCCAAACCGTGATGGAGATTTGTCGCTTTGGTTCGGACCTGTTTCTGCGTGGGTTGAAGATGGTCATCGTTCCGCTTGTCATTGCCAGCATCATCAGCGGTATCGCAGGACTGAAATCGCTCGATGGCTTTGCCCGCATGGGCTTGAAGACTTGGGCCTACTACATTCTTGGCAGCCTCGTGGCCGTGTGTGTCGGCCTTTTCATGGTGAACACCATCAAACCGGGTCTCGGCAGCGATGGAAAACCCAATCCCACGCTTGCCGCCGCGATGAATGCCGCGAAGACCAGCCAGAATGCCCAAGAAGTGGGAAATGTGATGAAAAAAGCGGAAGGCGGCGCCTCCTCACTGCTCGACATCGTGCGCCGCGCCATCCCCACGAACATCATCCAAGCCTGCGCCGAGGGCGATCTGCTCGCCATCATCGTCGTGAGCATCCTGTTCGCCGTGGCGATGGTGCTCATCCCCACCGGCCCACCCATAGTGCTGCGTGATTTCTTCAACCAACTCACTGACGTGATGACACTCATCACCACTTGGGTCATGAAGTTCACCCCGCTCGCCGTTGTTTGCCTTGTCATCCCTGCCATCGCGGGTGTCGGTGTGGGGGTGCTGCAAAATCTCGTGCCCTATGTTTTGACCGTCGTTGGCGCCTTGCTGCTCCACACGCTGGTCATTCTGCCCATCGTGCTCAAGCTGGCCGGCGTCTCGCCGGCGCAGCACTTCAAAAACATGAGCGACTCGCTGCTCATGTCCTTCTCCACCGCCTCCTCGAGTGCCACCATCCCCGTCACGATGCGCTGCATCATGGAGGAGTCCAAAGTGAGCGAGCGTGTAGCCTCCTTTGTCATCCCGCTCGGTGCCACCGTGAACATGAATGGCACCGCGCTCTACGAATGCGTTGTCGTCGTCTTCGCCGCGCAGGTGCTCGGCATCGATCTCAGTGTCACCCAGCAGTTCCTTGTCGTGCTGCTCGCACTCGTCAGCAGCATCGGCGTTGCGGGCATTCCCGCCGCTAGCCTCGTCGCTGTCATCATCATCATGCAAAACGCCGGCTTCAGTGAGGACGCCATTAAAGCCTCGCTTGGGCTCATCCTCACCATCGACCGCCCCCTCGACATGGCACGCACCACTGTAAATGTCTTTGGTGATACCGTTGGTGCCGTTGTCATCGCGAAATCGGAGGGAGAAAAGCTCGCCTGTTGAACCTCCTAGGTCAGCGCTTGCCGCGCACCCCAAAAGTCGGAGGGACTTGGCAAGTCTCGCTGCCTGTTGCACAGGAGCACTCTGCCATGAGCCAGACCGCTAATCTCCACATCGCCTCGAACATCGCGCTGCCATCACCGCGTTTGATGGTCGCGGAAATCGCGCCGACGGAGGCGCAGACGGCTTTCATCGCCGAATCACGCCGCGAGATTCGCGACATCTTGTTCGGCAAAGACTCCCGTTTCCTCATCGTGCTCGGTCCCTGCTCGATTCATGATCCGGAGGCCGGTTTGGAGTATGGGCGGAAGCTCGCGTCGCTGGCGCAGGAGCTCAAAGACCGGCTTTGCCTCGTCATGCGAGTCTATTTTGAAAAGCCACGCACCACCGTCGGCTGGAAGGGACTCATCATGGACCCGGACCTCGACGGCACCTGCCACATCCCAGACGGACTGCGCCTTGCCCGACGCATCCTGCGCGATGTGATCGATCTCGGTCTGCCCACGGCCACTGAGTTGCTCGATCCGATCACGCCGCAGTATATTGCTGATTTGATCTCGTGGAGCGCCATCGGTGCCCGCACGACGGAATCACAAACGCATCGCCAGATGGCCTCCGGTCTCTCCATGCCGCTCGGATTCAAAAACGGTACGTTTGGTCACATCGCACCTGCCATCAACGCGATCAAAGCCGCGATGCAGCCGCAGACCTTCCTTGGCGTGAACGAGGATGGCGTGGCCTCCGCCGTGACCACCAGCGGCAATCCCGACTGCCACATCATCCTGCGCGGCGGTGAAAACGGTCCGAACTTCGGTGCGGACAATGTCATGGAGACCCTCGACGGCCTCGAAGCCGCCCAGCTAAAGCCCGCGATCATGATCGACGCCAGCCACGGCAACTGCGCCAAGGACCACCGTCGCATGCCGGATGTCTTCCGTGAGATCGTGCGCCAGCGTGCCGCCGGTCAAAAAGCCATCATCGGCGCGATGCTTGAAAGCAATCTCGTGGGAGGAAACCAAAAATTCCCGCAGCCGCTCGATCAACTCGTCCACGGTCAGTCGATTACGGATGCCTGCATCGATTGGGAAACCACTGAAAAGCTGCTGCGCGAGACACACGCGACCTTGAAGTAGTTTATTCCTCAGGGCATCGGCAATATCTTCCATGCGCCTTCTACCAGATCATCCATTGTGTGATCGCCGAATCGCTGCCTGTGGAGTTTCTCCACATGCCAACCTTGGCTGGCAAACATGCGGCGCACTTGATGGTAGCGGCCTTCGGTGATGGTGAGACGTGCGCTGCGTGGCGAGAGAAGTTCGAGCTTTGCGGGGAGACAGGGCTTTTCTTCACCGCGAAGCATCAGATCTCCCTTCGCGAAAGTTTCAACGAGTGAGGGCTCCAAGTCCCGATCGAGCTCCGCAACATACACTTTCTCGATTTCGGCCTTTGGCGAGGTGTAGCGATGCACCAGCGGACCGATGTCCGTGATGAGCAGCAGGCCGCTCGTGTCCCTGTCAAGCCTGCCCACGCTCGTCACGGCCGGATTGCGCCGCAGCCATTGATCCGGCAGCAGCTCATAAATAGTCGGCCCCTCGTTTCCATCATGCGTGCAGACATAGCCTGCAGGCTTGTGCAGCATCGCGAGCAATCCATCGGGTGCTTCGAGTGGCTCGTCGTCCACCGTCACGGCATGCGGATCGACTTTTTGGTCTGCTTTCGTCAAAACGAGACCGTTGTGCTTCACCCGAGCGTTTTTCACAAACAACAACGCCTCACGACGCGAGCAGTAACCGAGGGAGGAGAGGACTTGATCGAGACGACGCATGCAAAAAGAGAAACGCGGTGATGCTTCGCGATTCCCGCGTCGGATTCAATAGCCGTAGTTGAAGGGATCGCTGTATTTCGGATTCGTAGCGAGAGAGGTGTCCGTCAGCGATTTCATGAAGTTCACCAAATCTGCCTTCTCCTGTGCACTGAAGTTCGGGCGGCGCACACCGCCGCCTTGTTGAGGAGTAAGCCGGAGCGGCGGCGAGAGGTTCGGATTATCAACCACCCCGTTACTGTAAAAGTCCACAACCGCCTCCAACGTGGCAAAGCGGCCATCGTGCATGTAGGGAGCAGTCAGCTCAATGTTGCGTAGCGAGCCGACCTTGAACTTGCCGTTGTCCGTAGTCAGACTTGTGATGCCGCCTTTGCCGAGGTCGATATAAGGAAACTCAAGACCGTTATTAAAGATGGTTGTGCCAGGCACAAAATTGTCCGTGCCGTGGCAGGCACTACAGCTTCCCGGCGCATTGAAGAGCTGTCGGCCGCGTTCTTCCGACTGCGTCCAACTGGCACCGACGACGAAGTTGGTCGTGCGTGCGGCATCGTAGCGTGAGCTCACGGAGATGATCGAACGAACAAACTGTGCGAGAGCTTTGGAGATGCGGTCGGAAGTGACGCCCGGCGTGCCGAAAACTTGGTTGAAGAGATCGACGTAGAAGGGCTCTGCACCTAGGCGGGCCACCAAAGCAGGAAGCGTCATGCCCATCTCGACAGCATTCTGGATCGGCTGGAGCACTTGGTCCTCCAATGTGGCCGCGCGTTCATCCCAGAAAAAGGACTGACGCTGGTACCAGCGGGCATTGCTGAGGCCCATCGAGTTGCGATCCGTGCGGCCACCCTCGA
>JAFMIR010000086.1 GCA_017853885.1 Prosthecobacter sp. | reverse complement strand
TCGCCACCGTGGCGACGTTGCTCGTGCTGCCAGCCGTGTATGCGCTGCTGGCATCCAGGAACGCGAAGGAGGTTTCGTTCGAACCCAATGAATAGGACCCACAGCTCTTGAGAGTCCCATAAGACCCATTCGAATCACTCCATGTATTCTATGAACCGCTTTTTGTTTCTCTGCTTCTGCTCCTGCACTTACGCTTTGGAGCTACCAATCACCAAGCCCACCACCGGCACCATCCACCGTTGGATTTTATTGCCATCGACGCTCGCACCTTGGCAGCAAGCGACACTCCACGCCAAGGTTACCGGTTACATTGCTAAAATCAGTGTGGACAAAGGCGACACGGTGAAAGCAGGCCAGGTGCTCGCCACACTCGAAGTTCCAGAACTCGAAGCCGACATAGCCAAAGCCAAGGCCGAAGTTAAAGCGGCCGAAATCGAGGTGAAACGCCTCCACGAAGCCCGCGCGAAGTCTCCCGACCTCGTGTTGCCGCAAGCCGTCGATGACGCCGAAGCCAAGCTCGCCATCGCGAAAGCCGGATTGGAGCGCGGCGAGACCCAAATCCAGTTCGCGACCCTCAAAGCGCCCTTCGATGGCATCATCACCGCCCGCTTTGCCGATCCCGGCTCGCTCGCCACAGCCAACTCCACTCAACTACTCGAAGTGACCGACCTCAGCACGCTGCGCTTGCAGATTCCCGTCACCGAACTCGAAACCAGCCTAGTAAGCGTCGGCAAGCCCGTGAAGGCTCAAATCGACGCTGCCGGAGCCGCTCCCGTCGAAGCCAATATTAGCCGGATCGCCTATGCGCTCGATCCCGCCACACGCACCATGCTCGCCGAGGCCGATTTGAAGAACATCGACCTCAAACTCCGCCCCGGCATGTATGCGATGACGAAAATCGCCGTCGAAAAACACGATGACGCCACCCTCATCCCCATCGCCGCCCTCGTGATGGAAAAGACCAACGCCTTCGTCTTCAAACACACCGACGGCAAAGCCATCAAAACCGCCGTGAAGATTGGATTCAACGATGGGGTGAGCGTTGAAGTGCCGGAACTGAAGGACGGGGATGTTCTGCTGCTGCCTGGAACGACCACGCTGACCGACAAGCAACCCGTTTCGATCAAGCCATGAAACCTTTGACCTTCTTTTTTTTCGCAACTCTAGCCTATGCGAATCCAGTCCACGTTGACCTTCCCACGGTGATGAAACTCGCGGGTGCGAACAACGATGAAATCGAACTCGCACATGCCAAACACACTCAAGCTGTCGCCGAGTCAAAACTGGTATGGCAGCAGTTTTGGCCGAGTTTGACGCTCGGCGCTGGTTATCGGCGCACAGACGGTAATGTGCAGGACATCGCTGGCGCAGTGTTTGATGTGAGCAAGCAGCAGTACACTGTCGGGCCGAACATCGTAGTCGATTGGTCGCCCGGAGACATGTATTACGCGGCGCTTGCTGCAAAACAGCGCGCGCTGGCCACGCACGAACTTGCAGAGAAGGCACGTCGAGACATCGTGATGCAGGCGACAGGTCGTTACTATGACCTTTTGGCCGCAGAGGCATTGCTGGCCATCATCGAGGACGATTTACGACTCACACAAGACTACGAAAAACAGATCGGTGGTGCCGTCGATGCTGGAACGGCTTTTCGGGCGGATTTGCTTCGGGTGAAAACTCAGGTCAGCCGCGAAAAGCTCGCGATCCGCCAGCATCAGGAGAATCGTGATCTCGCCGCTGCGGCACTCGCTGAAACACTGCGACTACCCGCCGACAGCCAACTTCGTCCCGCTAAGGCTGATCTCGTGCCTGTGCGCCTGCTCGACCACAAAGTCGGCGTCGCCTCGCTCATTTCACAGGCAACACAGCATCGTCCCGAGATGAAAGCGGCTGGGGCTGTAAACCAAGCGGCTGTTTTGGAAAAAGACCGCACTCGCGTGGCTCCGATGATCCCAAACGTGCAGGCTGGATACGGCTTTGGTGGCCTTGGCGGCGGCTTCAATGCTAACTTCGGCAACTTTGATGAGACACAGGCCGTGTTTATTGGCCTTGGCTGGAAAATAGGCCCAGGTGGTCTTTTCGACAAACAACGCCAAATCATTGCCGGAGCCCAAGAAGAGGCCACGAAACATCAAGCCGGCCAAATCAAGGCCGCCATCGGCCGTGAGGTCGTAGAGGCCGCCGCAAGGGCGCAGAGCGCGCATGATCAAATTAGCATCAATGACGAAGCCGTCACCGCCGCTGAGGAGATGGTGAAACTTGCTAAACAACGCCAAGCTAGCCAGTTAGGCGTCGTTCTGGAGTATCTACTGGCACGCGAAGAACTCACCCGTGCACGTCAAAACCGTGTGCAATCTGTTGCGGCCTTTAACAAAGCTCAGCATCAACTCATACGGGCTGTAGGCAAGAAGCCAGCCGTGCCTCTCTCGAATTAAAATGTCGAAGCCCACTGTCTTTTCGAACTGTGTCTTAATCTGAAAACCTGATCGGCGCTACTTTCCTGAGCCAAGCTCTTTGTAGTATCGCTTCACAAGATCTCGGAACTCCACAGGCACGGGATCGCGGTCGACGGGTGCCAGATTCTTACTGTTGTCCTTCTTTGAAAGCTCCTCCGCCACGCGGTCGCGCAACTCAATGAGCGGCGCGGTGATGCGTTGATTCAAATAAGAAACCTGCGGGGCTTCATTGCTACGTTTGAGATTCATGCGCAGTTCGCGGGCGCGATCGAGGATCTTTGCAACCTCGTTTCGCAACTCGGAGTTGTTGAGTAACTCCTCTACATTGCGGAGGCGATCGCTCCAGCGCTCATAGCCATCCCCAGTGAAGACGCTGTTGTCAGGCTGCTCTTTGGAGTCGTCAAAGAAAAGGGAATCAGGAAGGACACCACCGACAATCTGAGGGCGGCCGCGGTCGTTGTCTGAATCGCGGTCGTTGGTGGGACCATTGGGACCAAAGTTGTTGTCGTTTCGATTGTTATCGACGGTGCGCGCGGTCTTGCGCTGGCCGTTGGGATTGGGGTTGTTGGCGTTATCTGCTGTTTGAGATTGCCCCTCACCCCGGTCTCCTTCCCGTTGTTCGCTTGGCTGCTTGACTTCTCCTAGGCGGGCAGAAGAAGAACCTTTGGCCTGGCCTTGACCTTTGCCGGGTTGTTGGCCGTTTTGGGCCATTTGGGTTTCTAGGGCTTGCCCTTTGCCTTGGCCTTCTTTGTTGGGCTTTTGTCCTTCGCCGGGTTTGTCTCCAGTTTGTACGGCTGGGGGGGGGCCTTGGCCGTTTTGAGATTCGCCTAGCTTGTTGGTGTTTTCTGCGATTTTGTCTGGCGGGTCGGACTTGTCGGACGGTTTGGGCGTTCCTTCGCCGGGTTGTTCAGATGGCTTGAGAGCACTGTCTTGACCCTTTTGAGCTTCTTGACCGGCTGCCTGAGCTTCTGCGTCCTTGATGAGCTTGTCGAGCTCGTTCTTCGCCACGCGAAGGGCTTCGCTCTCACTACCCAGAACGCTTTCGGCAGCCTTCACGACGCCTTTTTGGAGTTCGTCGATAGCGTTAGCGGCTTTGCGTTCGGCGTCCTTGGCTTCGGCGGCGCTACCGTAGCGAAGTTGATCGCGGGCTTCCTGGAGATTTTCTTCGAGAGCATTTGTCTGGGCTTTACGCACGGCGTCGTAAAGGTTCTTGTGCAGGAGAGGCTCGCTCTGCTCGGCCTGCTCGCTGAGCTGGCGCATGTTGTTGAGGAGCTTTTCGACGTTTTCCTGCTGCTCCGCCATCTGGCGGGCTTGGCTTTGGTTTTGAAGGCTCTGCGCGAGGTCGCTGTCGGCGGGCTTTTGGCTTTCGAGGGACTCGCTGATCTTTTTCTGCGTCTCGGCGACCTGCTTCGCCTGCTGGCGGATTTGCTTCATCTCCTCGGCGAACTTCTTGCTCGTTTTCTCGCGGAAGTCCTCCTGCAGTTGCTCGAGCTCGCGTTGAGCTCGCGTGGCGGCGTTGGTGGCATCGGTGAGGTTTTCTTGTTTGAGCTGATCCACTGCATTGCTGACCTGCTCGCGGGTCTTTTCGAGCTGTTCCTTTGCATCGGCCATCTGCTGAGCGTTTTCGGGCTTCTCCATGCGATCCTTCAAATCATCGAGGTCTCGCAAAAGCTGCTCCTGCTCGGCCTGAAGGCGTTTGAGCTGGTTTTCGAGTTCCTGCTTCTCCGATTCGCTCTTGGCTTGGGCGATTTGGTTTTGCAGTTCCTTCATCTTTTCCGCCAGCGCCTCCTGGCGACGGGCGAGCTCCTTGAGGCGGTTCAAGACTTGCAGGTTCTCCTGCTGCTCGGCGGTCTGCTCCTCGCTGGCGGCCTTTTCTTCCTCGTAACGCTGCTCTTTCTGCTTCAACTCGAGGTCCATGATCTGATTCTTGTTCGCCTCCTGCGGCGCACCGGCCATGGGTGGGCTGTTTTGACGCATGACCTGATGCTCGCGGCTCTGCGCACGATGCAGCCATTCCAAGGCGCTTTGCTCAAAGGTGAGCGCTTGATTCAATGGCGAGCGCTTCTTCTCCTCCGCGGCCTGGCCGAGCGGGACGGTGGCGTCCTTCATGCTCTTCCACGCTTCGGTGAGGAACTTCTTCATCTCGGCGTCCTCGACCTCTTCCATGGCTTCCTTCGTCTGCTGCATGGCAATGCCCTGGCTCTGATGCACGACGCCAGCATCGGGCGCGAGGCTTTCCATCGGGCGACCTCCGTTCGCATCGCGAATGAGCTTCCAAGTGGCGTTCACGACCTGCTTTTGCAATTCGATGAGCTTTTGAGCCTTCGGTTTGGGCTGGCCTGGCTCGGGCGGCGGAGCCTCCGCCTCGCGGAAGATATCCTCAAAGTGCCGCACCTCAGCAAAGAACATGTCGCTCATGCTGCGGCGAACCTCTCCCTTCGGCCCAGTGTCCTCCGCCCAGACGTAGTAACTGACAAGTTGACGGGGCTGTACGCCTTCTTTTTCCAGCAGCAACTCCGCACGCACGTCCTGCTTCTTCCGCGGCTCCGTGGGCGCATGCGTGAAGGCGACCTCTTTCTCGTTGCCGTTGATGCTGAAGACCGCGCCCGATTTCACGACGCTGAGGTCGTCGGAGATTTTGGCCTCGACGGGAAGCTCCTGAAGGCTCGAAACCTGGATGTCTCGCTTCGGGAAGACCACCTCGATCTTCGCTAGCTGGTTGCTCTGCACGGTGACAGTGAACCACGGTGGGTTCTTGTTCCCGCGATCCGCTTCATCGACGAGGTGCAAGCGATACTTCTGCGACGTGGTGGCGTTCAGAGCGGCCTCGAGCAGCGTGGGATCTTCGGGAGAAGGCGTGAGCGGGATGATCGTCTTGTCCTCACCGAAGAGCTCGGCAGCGGTGAGGTGGGGCTCGAAGGGGGAAGCGATGCTGGAGAGATGAAGAGATGGAGTGGTGGATGTTTTTGCGAGAGGCGCGGTATCGAAGGGATTGCCGCTGCGGGCAGGAGTGCCCGCATCACTGGTGGGGATGAGTGGTTTGTTGACTTTGATCTTCCAGGCGATCTTCGAACCTTCGAGTGCGGTGACCTTCTGGGTGTTCTTGGTCTCTTTTACGGGGAGCTTGGTGTAGTCGGGTGGGGTGACGATGACATCGCTGCGAACGAGGGCGGGATAGTCGAAGACGGTGAGCGTATGCTGCGCGGACTTTTCTCCCGCGAACTCGACGTGGTATCGCGTGTGACGATCCGCCTTCGCGATCATGCCGCCGAAGACCTGGCCATCGACGGTGAGGCGCATGGGCTGGCGGTCGCGTTCCGTACCATCGTGATCGGTGGTGACAAGCGTGGCATCGGCCGGGACGGGGCCTGTAAAGCGGGCTTCGATGATAACGCGAGAGTTTCGCTCCACCTCGGCATCGCCGGGGGTGAGGGTGGCGGTGAAGGCGGTGGACGAAGCGGGGGCCTCGGACTTATGTTGGGCTATTTTGGATTGATGATTGGGGGTGTTAAGCCTCAAAATGATGTCCATAGCGAGAAACGCCAGTGCGGCGATCCACGCGGTGGCGAGGGCGCGGCGGTAAGGCTTGTCAGCGACGGTGATGGGCCAGTTTTGCGTAGCGGAGTGGGCGAGGGCTTGATCGATGAGGCGCTCATGGAGGTAACCAACAGGTTCTTGAGCCTGCGACTCGTGATCGAGAGCGCTGAGCAGCAGCGAATCGAGCGAGGGATGCTTTTGCTCGATGAGCCGGGCGATGTCTCGATCACTCCAGATGTTCCGGCTGCCTCTGAAGTAAGCGATGAAGGCCAGCACAATGATGCCGATCATCGACCAACGGTCGAGCGTTCGTGGCCACCGCATCCCCTGCGTCATGGCGAACAGGAAGCTGCCGCGCACGAGGAGGCCGATGAGAAAAAACACCGCCATGTGCCGGAGAAGCCGCGTCTTGCGGAGGGCCTTGCGGACTTCAGCGATGCGAGCGTCGAGGATGGTGCGTACGATCATGGCGAAAGGCTTGGTTTACGCGGTAGCAGCATGTCTGTGCCTTGAACGGCTAGCGAGGGCTGTTTCGAGCAAAAGCACGGCCAGGAGGGCGATCAAAAACCACCACCACAGGTGCTGGCGCTGCTCGCTGTCCGA
The DNA here is from genome assembly GCA_017853885.1 of Prosthecobacter sp. GTDB lineage: Bacteria > Verrucomicrobiota > Verrucomicrobiia > Verrucomicrobiales > Verrucomicrobiaceae > Prosthecobacter. The sequence goes on along the minus strand of JAFMIR010000086.1, from coordinate 565 downwards.
AGCAGTGAGGCGCTGGTCACTCGTGCCGCCCTCGGAAGCTCTCTCGGCGCCATTCGAGAGCTTCAATCCGTATTGGGCAAGCTTCGCGGTGTCGATGGTCAGGACGCGGCTTTCATCAGGCGGGAGGTTCACGGCGAGCGTGTGGGTATGCGAGGCGGTTTGCAGCTTGAAAAGGCCGGGTTGGGTGGCCGCGAATCGCTCGCCGGGCTTCAGATTGATCGTTTTTCCCTCGGGATCGGTTATCGTGTGTGATTGCCCGGCATCGAGTGGTAATTCATCGCCGACGAAGAGTGTGGCGGCGGGATCGTGGCTGAATCCTGCAGCAGCGAGCCAGCCATACAGCAACGGCACGAACTTCGTACTGAGCGCAAGCTGGCTGTCCGACGGGTGCCAGCCGGAGGCCAACACGATCAGCGTTCCCTTGCCCACGTGGGCGCTGAGAATGGCGGAATGGCCGTTGTCAAAGGTGGCGAGCGTTTCGAGGCCAGTGCCGGCGATGACGCGATGCTTCCAAAAGCGCAGTTTAGTGAAATCACGCAGCTTCGGGTCAGCGAAGGGTTTAAGC
>JAFMIR010000085.1 GCA_017853885.1 Prosthecobacter sp. | reverse complement strand
CTGCTGGTGACGCTGCCGAAGCATGTCTGCGATGATCGCGTAAATCTCGCGATGAAACATGTAATTCTTCTCAGAAAGGGCGTCATAAAGGCCCCAAGAAGTGCGGAACAAGTGCGTCTCGTCGTCAGCCATGCGCATCGTCAAAAATCGGGCTTCGATCAACGGGTCCCATGGATGAGGCGACTGCGACGCTCTCGTGGCGTGATGGCAGGCCCACCAGGGCTCAGCGGGCTACGGTCATGGCGCTCCATCGGGGTAATGACACGTCCGCCCGGACTGTAAGGGCTGCGGCGGGGCGTAACCCAGCAGGAGGTAAGCGGGAAAGAAACAAGAAAGAAAAACAGCAAGGGTTTCATGTCGCAGCATTGAACCACGAAGTCTGTCACGGTTTCAAGTTTTTCCGCCGAAATGGCCGCGGACGATCTCATAAAAAAGGGGCACCATGTTTTTGTGCTTGGCGGATTAAAATTCGGACGCTTAAACACAAACATGGACTTTGCTAAATTCGCTGCTGACCTATCGTCTTTCGTATGGGGTGTGCCCTTAATTGCCCTTTTATTCGGCACGCATCTGTTTCTCACCTTACGCACTGGATTTATCCAGCGCTTCCTGCCAAGGGCAATCAAGCTATCCTTCTCCCGCGAAAAGGAGGGAGAAGGTGATGTGTCTCAGTTTGCGGCCCTTATGACCGCTCTCGCGGCAACCATCGGCACCGGAAACATTGTCGGCGTGGCCGGTGCGGTAGCCACCGGCGGTCCTGGTGCAGTGCTGTGGATGTGGCTCACTGGTGTTTTCGGTATCGCCACCAAATATTCGGAAGCTGTGCTGGCTGTGAAATACCGCATCACAATGCCGGATGGCAGCATGGCTGGCGGCCCGATGTATGCACTGGAGCGGGGTTTGGGACAGAAATGGCTCGGCGTGCTCTTCGCAGTCTTTACCTGCATCGCTGCCTTTGGAATCGGCAACATGACTCAAGCCAATAGCATCGTGGAGCTTCTTCGCGAGCACATCAAACCGGAGTCCGATGCTGTGCTGCGCTGGGTGGCGGGCAGTGTGATGGCCGTCCTAACCGCTGCTGTTGTGCTCGGCGGCGTCAAAAGCATTGCTAAGGTCTGCGAGTTTCTCGTGCCCATCATGGCCGTCGGCTACATCATCGGATGCGCGCTCGTTTTGATCAAAAACGCTGCGGCCCTGCCACAGGCCTTCACCGACATCTGGAACGGAGCTTGGAGTGGTCAGGCGGCGGTCGGGGGCTTCGTCGGGGCGACTTTGAAACAGGTGGCGCAGGCAGGGATCGCACGTGGATTGTTCTCGAACGAATCCGGCCTCGGTTCCGCACCAATCGTAGCGGCGGCGGCACAGACGCGCAATCCGGTGCGCCAAGCACTCGTGAGCTCGACCGCCACATTTTGGGATACCGTGGTCGTCTGTCTCATGACCGGTCTTGTCGTTGTCAGCAGTGGTCACTGGAAGGCTGGACTCGCCAAAGCCGCGCTAACAAGCGCTGCGTTCAACGACCTGCATACCGTAGGGCCGATTTTCCTCCTCTTCGGCCTAATGACCTTCGTTTTCTCCACCATTCTCGGCTGGGGCTACTATGGCGAAAAAGCCGCAGAATACCTTTTTGGCACCCGATCCGTGAAACCCTACCGCATCCTCTGGGTGCTAGCCGTGCTTTTTGGCAGTGTGCAGCCCGCACAGGCTGTTTGGGACTTTGCGGATGCCGCGAACGGGCTCATGGCCTTGCCGAACCTCATCTGTCTGATTTGCCTCAGTGGTGTGATCGCAGCCGAGACACGAGCCTACGCAGGTGAACTGCGCGGAAAGGACTGAAAAAAGTGGTCCAAGCACTTGAAAGCCCCCTTGCAGCCTCTACTGTCGCGCCCCTTCGACCTACTGCCTCATGGTGTAATGGTAACACAGCAGATTCTGAATCTGTTATTCAAGGTTCGAATCCTTGTGAGGCAACCACTCGTTCAACCAAGCGAATCAAGAATAGTTCATGCGAGTGATTGAGACTCTTTCCGATGTCATGCATGGCAGCGATGTGGCATCTTTTTACCGTCGCGAGGCGCACAAGTTCGACAGGCAATGGATTTCCACATGAGCATGCTGAGCGTTAAAGGCTTTATCACACTCCTGACAAGACTCATAAAGCCGCAATGCCTCCCGTAAGCCGTCGACGGCAAGAGCAAATAACTCATTTGATCAAATCAGTTCGCGGATGGGCAGCGCGCCGTTTTCGACAAGATAATGCGGTCGCCCCTTGGTATCAGTGACGGTGGTGGTGGCCACATCAATGCCAAGATTGCGATACAGCGTGGCGAAAATTTCCGCAAAGGTCACAGGACGACTATCGGCCTCACCACCGAGGCGATCAGTGGATCCAATGACCTGCCCCATCGGCATGCCACCACCGGCGAGCAGTGCCATCGCCACTCGCGGCCAATGATCGCGCCCTACTTGTTTGCTGATGATGGGGGTGCGTCCAAATTCGCCCCAGACGAGCACGGTGACATCTTTATCAAGACCTCTTTGATGCAGATCTTCAACCAAAGCGGTGATGCCTTTGTCAAATATGGGGAAATCTTCGCGCTCCCGGGAAAAAATGTCGTTGTTCGGTCCACCATGCCAGTCCCATTTGCTGTAGTTCACGGTGACAACACGGGCACCGGCTTCCACAAGTCGACGTGCAGTAAGAAAACTCTGCGGCACACGAGGCGCGCCGTTTTCATCGATGCGCTTCACCGTGTCTCCTGTGCCATAGCGTTCAACAATGCGCGGGTCTTCTTTCGAAAGATCGAGTGCATCGGCCAGCTTTGACGATGTCAGCACACCCATAGCCTGCTGCGTGAAAGTATCCATTGCTTCCATCTTTCCGCTCGCATCGACATCACGTCGGAAATTGTCAAAGCTCGTCAGCAGCTTTGCACGATCAGAAAGACGATCATAAGTGATGCCCTGCAGGGTGAGGTCGCCACGACTGGGGCCCGTATGACGAAACGCATCATTGGCCGAACCGAGCATGCCAGGCCCGGGTTCGTTGTAAGGTCCATGCGTGCATTCGTAGCACATACTCACAAAAGGTGGCACAGCAGGATCCAAAGCACCCTGTAACTTACTCACCACGCTACCAAACTGCGGCCAGCCACCGGGTGGGACAATGCCGGTGCGGCTTGAAAAGCCAGTGTAGCACTGGATTGAATCGTGCCCGGCCTGCGCACCAACGAGCGAACGGATGATGGTAAACTTGTCCATCATCTTTGCCATGCGGGGAAAGAGTTCGCAAATCTGAATCCCGTCCACATTGGTTCCGATGGGCTTGTGCGGTCCGGCGATCTCACGTGGCGCATTTGGCTTCAAGTCAAACATGTCCTGATGTGGTGGCCCACCAACGAGATAGATCAGAATGACTGACTTTTGTGAATTTCGAATTCCCGCCTGCTTCTCCAATGCCAAAAGCTTCGGCAAGGATAAGCCGATAGAGCCTAATCCGCCTACCTTGATGAAGTTGCGACGAGTGGCACCATCACAGAAGGCACCTCGTTTTTCGGCAGGAGCAAGAATTTTAAGCATGTCAGGTGTGGCATAGCCACCATTGAAACACGCTGTTCGGTAGTTGCTTCTTTCGGAAACGAGTCTTTCAGTACATGGCCGTTAAACATGCGCTCCGCAGATAACCGACTGCTTTTTAATAAAAGATCCACGCTTCACCAAGTGATGCAGTCGTTTTCCGGCATAAAGAAGCATATGATAGGAAAAAGAAACGTTTCATGGGAATTTAGTCCCAAACACCTTCACCGCACATGCCATCTTCGCTTTCGGTTCATGAGCCAAGTGCAGATATCTTTGGCGAAAGTGCAGTTGCTGTTGCTACCAGAAGCGTGACGTGCCTTTCCCTGCTTTGACTAAGCCGACTGTTTTATCGGCATCGCATCAAGCAAACAGTTCACCAATTGTGGAACCATCTGTTAACGGTATCGGGCGGCCATCAGCTGAGCGATATTCGATTGCACGGTAGTCGTAGCCAAGAGCGGCATAGATGCTGGCGTGGATGTCGGCTGGCGAAATGGGTCGATCTTTCGGATAAGCACCGGAGGCATCGCTGCTACCAATGACCTGTCCGCCTCGCACGCCGCCACCGGCGAGAAGGACGCTGTAGCAGCCGGGCCAATGGTCACGACCCGCATCGTTGTTGATCTTCGGTGTGCGGCCAAACTCGCCCATCCAGACAACGAGAGTGCTGTCGAGCAGTCCACGCTCTTCGAGATCGTCAAGCAAGGCTGCGTAGGCCTGCTCCATCGGCGGAACGAGCCTGTTTTTGAGGCTGTTGAAATTGTCCTTGTGGGTATCCCAAGTGATCGACGGTCCGTTAACGGTGGTCACAAAGCGAGTGCCAGCCTCAATCAGACGACGCGCAAGCAAGTGGGACTGACCCCAGCTATGGCGGCCGTAGCGTTCGCGCACTTTGTCGGGCTCCTTGGAAAGGTCGAAAGCATCGGCGGCCTTGCCGGTTTGCAAAAGGCTGGCTGCCTGCTCGTTGAAGAGATCGAGTTGAGCTGTTTGCGGAGAGGTGATGGGACGCGCAGCAGCACTCATCTGATTGAGAAGCGAGAGTCTCTCCTGAAACCGGCTAGATGTCAGACTCGAGTCGAGCGCCATATTACGCACGCGGAAGGTGGCGGCATTTGGATCGTCATCCAGCACAAAGGGATCGTAGCGATTGCCCAGACAACCACCAAACTGGCCGGGTGTTAGATACAGCTTGCTGTCGCAGTGCGGAAACGGCGTGATGACATAAGGGGGCACTCCTTTGGAGAAACCATCGCGCTGCGCGAGCCATCCACACAAAGTGGCTACGCCCGGATAATCCGTAGGACTTGGCGTGATGAGCGTGCTGTCCACGCGATACGGCCTACCGACAGTGGCCCAGTGCATGCCACCGTTATGACTACTGTGGCCATGATGAACACTGCGGATAAGCGCAAGCTTGTGCATGCGTTTTGCCATCTGGGGCAGCAATTCAGTGACATGGATGCCCGGAACGCTGGTTTTGATCGTCTTGAACTCGCCGCGAATTTCCGACGGCCCATCCGGTTTAGGGTCCCACAGGTCAATATGGCTTGGAGCACCGCCATTGAAGATCAAAATGACCGACTTCGCTTTGCCGAGACCATTTTCAGCCTTCGAAATGCCCGCACCAAACGAATGAATTGTGTTCAATCCGAAGCCCAGCGCGCCCATCCCCCCTGTTTGCAGGAAATTTCTCCTCGTTAAGCGCAATTGAGGCAAGAGAGAGTTCACGTGAGAAGCTTACGCTTGCAGGCCAGTGCTCTTGCCATAGGGAAATCGCTTTCTGCTCACCGTTTTGTGTTAACCCATGCAAGTGAAGGAGGAACCGAGATGAGGTGAGCCAAGCCTGCACCCGTTACAAGTTCTTCTTCCCCATCTACCCAGTCTAAAACATTCTCTTGCTGCAAGCGCGAACGCTACCCGCTCTTTCAAGAAGACTTCGGGGCAAGCTCGGCAATCGGCCGATTGTTGTTCACTATGTGAATCGGACGTCCATTGAAATCGTTGAGGGTTGTTTTGGCAAAGTCGATGCCAAGGTGCTGATAGATGGTGGCGAGGAAATCATGCGCACTGCAAGGGCGCTCGATCACGTCTTCGCCGCGTTTGTCTGTGGCACCGATGACATCGCCAGTCTGGATGCCGCCACCAACCCACAATTTGGAAAAAGCGAGCGGCCAATGATCACGACCCGGCTGCAAAGTGCCCGCAGGACCACTCGCAGCACCCGCGCCGGTGCTGCGTTCAAAGGTAATGCGCGGCGTGCGACTAAACTCACCGGTGACTACGATCAACACATGCTTGTCCAACCCACGCGCATAGATGCCCTCAATCAACGCTGACACGGCTTGGTCGTAGTAGCCCATGCGAAAGCGCAGTGGCTCGAAGATGTGATGATCAACAGCATGAACATGACTACGTGCAGAAGGAAAAATTTTTGCACCGAGGAGAACGAACCCTCGAGGTTAAGATAACTGAATCCGTTTCGACCTTCACGGATAATCCTCATCGCACTCAGACTGAGACTTTCATTTCTGACCACAAGTCGCAGCGACGAATCAATCGTCTCCTAAAGACAAAATGCCTCGGCAAGATTGCGTCTTCAGCACAGGCAAGGATCAAAGCACTACCCTTCCCGCTAAAGGCTTTTCTGAACTCAGCCTTTCACTGAGGAAGGCAGCCGCAATCCAGCGATTGTCGTTGATTGAATGGTCGGGTTTATGATGGCCAGACGATCCGAGGAATTTGTCATTCAATTCTAAAAGTCCCATTTATGAAGATCAAAATCAAACGCCTTGTCCGTGGCAAGAACCAACAAGATGAGGAAGCCATCGATGCAGCTCCCAACCAGCACATACCGGTTAGCCCAGTCGAGATGTTGGCGATTGATCGAGAGGGCCTGATTCCAACAAAAGTCACCACACTTGCCGATGGTGTACTAGTGCAATGGGGGGATGGATTTTCGGTTGTGCTGGTTTCAGAAGAAGGAAGCGCTGATGCACTCGCCATACGCGTCATCGACTTCATAAGTAATAATGGTTTCTCTGAAGAAACCGTCTTGCACCCTTACATGATGTGGACATCGACTTGGAATGATGATCCACTCGACTTCGCTCCTTTGTCGGCGGATCAACCCTTCACCCTTCAAAGTTTGAACTGGGATGGTTTGGCAAGAACGTCCAAGCCCTCCAACCCTCCCACCATTGACGATAGTTCGGTTGCAGTTTCCGAGGAAGGTTTGAAAACGGGGCAGCCAGATACAATTGGAAATCCTTCTGATAGCACAAACTCTGCATCCACGACGGGTCAACTGGCTGTTTCTGACCCCGACGGTGATCCCGTAACCATCATCCTAGGATCCCCCTCTGAAACGCTGACCTCGCAAGGTGTTCCGATTGTCTGGACCGGTGCCGGAACCCATATTCTCCAAGGCAGCGCTGGAAGCGTGCCTGTCATCACCGTTTCAATCACCGATTCTGGAGCTTACACCGTAACGATTCTCGGGCCTATCGATCATCCAGATGTGATGTCTGAAGATGTCTTAGCATTCATCACCCCAGTCACCGTGACTGACAGTGCTGGTTTGACGGATACAGGAACTCTCACTGTAACAATCGAAGATGATGCGCTGACGATTGGATCAGTGACCAC
>JAFMIR010000004.1 GCA_017853885.1 Prosthecobacter sp. | reverse complement strand
GAGTGGCGGTTCTGACGGGCGGTAGGATGGTCTGGGCGGTTGGGGCGCATGTGAGAGATGAAAAGAGGTCACGTCCAAATCGTGAGAGCGCGACGGAGATCGGCACTTGGAGTCACACGGAGGCTTGCATCCACCTCCAAACGGGCTTTGTGGCCGTTTTGGGAGATTTCGAGGAAAACGGGGAGATCACCGGGGTGCTGAGTGAGCACTTCGTGGATGCGTTCGAGATCGGTTTCGTCGTGCTGAAGAGGATTGAGACGCAGCACAATGGGCTTGGGCGGTGCCGGCGGCTTTGGCGCTGCGGGCTGTGAAGGGTCGGGTTCACCTGCGCTGCGCGGTTTGGCAGCCTTCGGCTTGAGCGGCTTGGCGTCGTTGCAGGTGCAGCGATTGCCTTCCGTCTTCTGATCCTTGCTGATGCGGACACGGAAGGCCATCACGGCACCGTTGGCGAGCACGTCCTTGATTTTCTCGTAGTCGTCACTCCAGCACATCATCTCCTGCACGCCGGTGAAGTCTTCCACCTTGAAGGTGGCGAAAGGTCTGTTGTCCTTCTTGGAATAGCGAACCTCGAGCTGGCTCAAGATGCCTGCTATCGTGTGAGTGGAGGCTTTTTCGTTCGTATCGATTTCTTCGATGGCGGCAATCTTGGTGAGCTTCACGCTGTCAAAGTGGCCGCGGTAACTGTCGAGCGGATGACCGCTCACATAAAAGCCAAGCAGCTCTTTCTCAAAGGCCAAAACCTCATCGGTGGTCCAGACGATGGTAGGCGTGTCGGACTCGCTTTTCTTTTTCTTGGGCTTGGCCAAATCGAAATCATCGAAGAGGCCTCCCTGACCGGCCTTCCTGTCTTTTTGCATCAATGCGGCGGAGGCTAGCACCTGCTCCAATTTGCCAAACATGACAGCGCGGAGCTCACCGGTGAAGTCAAAGGCGCCGGCCTTCACAAGCGCTTCCATGAGTTTTTTGTTCACAGCACGGTTGTCCATGCGAGCCGCGAAATCTTCGAGGCTGGTAAACGGCCCGTTTTTCTCACGTTCGTCAATCGCCGCCTCCATCGCGCCCTCACCGACGTTTTTGATGGCGCTGAGGCCGTAACGAATGGAGTTCGGCACATTCGGGTCTTGCGTGTTAGGATCGACGTCTGGTTTGAGGACAAATTCGGGAGCGAACTTCAGTGCGGATCTGTTGATGTCCGGCGGCAGTACCTTGATGCCCATCTCGAAACACTCGGACACAAAATTGGCGATCTTATCAGGATTGCTGATTTCGTAGCTGAGCACACCCGCCATGAATTCGACGGGGTAATTGGCCTTCAAATAGGCCGTGCGGTAAGTAACGATCCCGTAGGCGGCGGAGTGGGATTTGTTGAAACCGTATTGTGCGAATTTTTCGAGCAAGTCGAATACGGCGTTGGCTTGCTTGCTAGGAATGCCGTTTGTTTTGAGGCAGCCTTCGACAAAAATGAGGCGCTGACGTGCCATTTCTTCTGCATCTTTTTTACCCATGGCGCGCCGTAGAATATCGGCGCCCCCGAGAGAGAAGCCCGCGAGCACGTTGGCGGCCTGCATGACTTGCTCCTGATAAACCAAGATCCCGTAGGTCTCCTTGGCGATTTTTTCGAGTAGCGGATGTGGATATTCGACTTTCTCGAGGCCTTTTTTGCGTTTGATGTAGTCGGCAATGAACTGCATCGGTCCCGGACGATACAGGGCAAGGATGGCAATGATTTCCTCGATGGTGTCTGGCCCTAGCTGTTTGCAGGTGTTGACCATCCCACCCGATTCCATTTGGAATACAGCAACTGTTTCGCCGCGTTTGATAAGTTCAAAGGTCTTGAGGTCGTCGAGCGGTGCGTCGGCCACCTTGAAGCCAGGAACACGTTGATGGATCCAGTGCTCGGCCTCTTGAATGACCGTCAGCGTTTTGAGGCCAAGAAAGTCCATCTTGAGCATGCCGAGCTCGGTGAGCGGCTTCATCGCGTATTGCGAAAGGACGGACTCTTCCTTGTCTCGCGTGAGGGCGATGAAGTTATCGAGCGGGCGGTCGCCGATGACGACGCCGGCTGCATGGACGCCGGCGCCACGCGTGAGGCCTTCGAGGAAGGTAGCGTGCCGCCAAAGCTCCTGCGCATTGCCGTCGGCCTCGAGTTTCGCGGCGAGTTCCGGGTTTTTCTTCACCGACTCTTCGAGGTCGATGTTCAGCTCGTTTGGAATCATCTTTGCGAGCGCATCGCTGTCACCGTAGCTCCAGCCAAGCACGCGGCCGACATCGCGAATGACCGATTTGGCGCCCATGGTGCCAAAGGTGATGATGTGGCAGACGCTGAGATCGCCGTATTTTTCGCGAACATATTGGATGACTTCCGGACGTCGTGTCTGGCAGAAGTCGATGTCGATATCGGGAGGTGAAACACGCTCGGGATTCAGGAATCGCTCGAACACGAGCTCGAAACGCAATGGATCGATATCTGTGATACCGAGGCAGAAAGCCACCAGCGAGCCTGCGGCCGATCCACGTCCTGGGCCAACAGGAATGCCATGCTCGCGGGCCCAGTTGATGAAGTCCCAAACGATGAGGAAATAGCTGGTGAAGTTTTTTTCCCTCAACAGCGCGAGTTCCACTTCCATGCGCTTTTGCAGCACGTCGTCGTTCAGCGCACGATCGCGGCCGTAGCGGCGCTCTAGGCCTTCTTGCGTGAGTTTGCGCAGATACTCGTTTCGATCCCCGCCATCGGGCATCGGATACTGCGGGTAGCGCTCGATGGAGGTGGAGTCGAGATGGATCTTCAGCTCACAGCGTTCGGCGATGTCGAGCGTGGCATCGCAGGCATCCGGCAGCTCCGCAAACAGTGCCCGCATCTCCTCAGCGCTTTTGAAATAGACCTCCGGAGAGTAGGTCATGCGGTTCTGGTCATAGATGCTGGCTCCTGTGCCGATGCAGATCATGATGTCGTGTGACTCATGGTCTGCCTTGTTGAGGAAATGCACGTCGTTGGTGGCGACGTTGCGCAGGCCATACTGCTTCGCCCATTCAACCATCTGGCGGGCGCTCTTGCGCTGCGCCTCGGTGTTGTGGTCTTGAATTTCGAGGAAGAAATTCTCCTTTCCGTAGATGTCGAGGAACTCCCGCAGGCTTTTCTCTGCCTCGTCCTTACGGTCGGAGAGCAGAAACTCATTGATCTCGCCATTGATGCAGCCGCTAAGGCAGATGATGCCCTTCGAATATTGGCGCAGCAGGTCTTTGTCGACACGCGGCTTGTACCACTGACCGTGGAGGTGGGCTTGGGAGACCAGTTTCGATAGATTGTCGAAGCCCTCGTTGCTGGAGGCCAGCAGCGTGAGGTGTGAGGCGCGTTTGCGCCCCGGGACCTCCTGTTTTTCGTGCATGGAGCCGGGTGCGAGATAGATCTCACAACCGAGAATGGGTTTCACAATCTTTGCTAGTTGCCCTTCAGTCGCCACTTCACTCTTTTTGAGCTTTGGCTGGGTCTTCATCGCTGCCATGTAGAAGTCGATGGCGCCAAATAGGTTGCCATGGTCTGTGATGGCCACCGCAGGCATCTGGTACTCCTGCGCCCGCTTCACCACCTGATCGATCCTCACGGCACCGTCGAGCAGCGAGTAATCGGAGTGGAGATGAAGATGGACAAAGGAATCAGGCATGCGGCAGGTGGTAGGATTAGCAGGAGGAAAGGGTTCAAAACAACCCACTTGTTCATATATCCCAGTCCTTTGGCTTTCGATGTCCTCGGTGGAAATGGCGATACTTTTTTAGCAATCGCCAACCAACGAAGACGGCGACCAAGGCAATGAGCAGGGTCACTGAGGGTGACGCTGGGACTGGCGGTGAGGCTTCTGTGGCGATCGGCGCAGGCCTCAGAGTGCGGCGAAAAAGAAATGGGCGGCTCGTCTCACCTGGAAAGAGCACCTGAGGACGACGGTCGGCGGTGTTTTCAAGCGTGTTGAGCAGGATAAGGTCGACAGCGGCGCTTTTAGCAAAGACCACTTGGAATTCTGTTGCTTCTTTTGGGATTCTCGCAGCGCATTGGGCCAGAAAATGGAGCTCCTGTGTATCAGGACTCAATGGTGTGTTATCCGCCCCGTCAACGGGTTGGATCGTGAGCTTGGGTAGCGGGATGGGGCGACCATTGAAGACGAGGCCGAGAGACTTTCTGAGGTATTCATCAGCCTTTATAAGCGTGGCGGAGGCTTGATCAGGAGATTGATTGGAAAACCAAGTGCCGTCCACTGGTGGCAGCGTGCGTGGATCTGCCGCCAAGAAGATGCGCGGATCGAAATGAATCGTCAGGTCGAAAGTCTCGTCAGCCGTGAACTGGCTCTCGATGGTTATGCTTGGAACATTGTGCGCGTGGAGCGGGCCGACAAAGGCCAGCAACGCGAAAAGAATTCGATGCAGCATTTGGATTCTGCCGTGAAAGGAAGTATCACACAATTTACGCCTGTTTTCGAAGATGTTTTTCAAATTGAGTCTGTGGATGCTTGACTTCCGTCTCGAGAATTGCTTGAGGAGGTGTATACCAATCGCAGATCATGCCAGCCAAGCTTAAATCCGTGGAGAATGACCTCGAGATTACTCTCGAGGATTTCAACATGATTGGCCGCAGCCCGGATGCCAATATCCGTTTGTTGGATGGTGGCGTTTCCCGCCAGCACGCCACCATCCGTCGAGATGGTTCGCTTTTTTGGATTGCCGATCTCGGTAGTGCGAACGGCAGCTTTGTGAACGATGTGGCCGTGACCGCGAATCGAGCCCTGCGCCATGGTGACCATGTGCAGTTTGGCAACATCAGCTTTATCTACGACAACGATGAAGAAAGCACGCAAAGCAGCGTCCAGCCTGCCTCTACCCAAGCCATTTACACCATCGCTCTGCCAGTAAAAACGGTGAAGGCCACATTGCTTGTGGGAGATTTGAGAAACTTTACGGCCCTATCTGCACAACTTAGCGCCGAGGAAGTGGCATCCATGTTGCGTGAATGGTATGCTCAATGTGAGCAGGTCTTAAAAAGCCGTGGAGCCGTGATTGATAAGTTCATTGGAGATGGTGTTTTTGCCTACTGGCATGGCACAGATTTTGAAACGCGGCTCAAGGCCACGGAAGCCGCCAAAATCCTCAGTGGTCCTGAAGCCGGGGATTCACCCAAGCGGAAGTGGCTGAAGGAACAGATGAACCTCGAAGTCTTTTGCCACATCGGCTTGAACATTGGCGATGTGGCGCTCGGTGCCATGGGTCGCGGCATGAGCACTGCCGTTGGCGAGGCGGTGAACGTAACTTTCCGAATCGAAAGCCTCACCCGGCAACTCAAAGTTCCTGTCTTGGCGGGTGCGCCTTTTCTGGAAGGCTGGCCAGAGGGCCTCTCTATTTACCAAAATGCCGGCGTTCACCCCGTAAAAGGCCAGCCCGAACCTGTCGAGGTCTATTCGCTCATCGACGGTCCGACGCCTTCTCTCTAAAGATCGGGGCTCCGAGAAGCGTGCTGGCGATGGCGGAGAGGGAGGGATTCGAACCCTCGGTTGCCTTTCGACAACGTCTGATTTCGAGTCAGGTGCCTTCAACCACTCAGCCACCTCTCCTTCGAATCGCGAGCAAGATTGAAACTAGCGGTCAACGCCGGGAATGCAAGGTGCGCTTCTACACTTTTGGTGGTTGCCACTGTTGGGTGGTGTCAACGAGGTCTCACCTGGCCAGCCAGCACCGAAACATGAGGATTCCCGCGCTCGAGGAAGCGCCACGGAAAGTCGGTCGCTTGGCGGATTCCGACCCGAACATCGTTGATGATTTCATGGGACGACACAGCGGAGGGTTTGAGTCCGCAGCCGGGCCTTCTGCCTTTTCCGGCCATGGGAAGCCCGTGATGACGGCCGTTGATGGCAAGAGCTTGGGTCAGCTTGCCGGGGCCAGAACACAGATCGTGGGCTTTTTCGCACTTCCGGCGGCGTTTCATGTTTTCGATCCCTCGCCGAGGATCGAGAGCACGCACTAAAATCAGGCCATCACGATCTCCATCTTTCACGAGGAGGTTGAAGAGCCAATGCATCCCGTAATTCAAATAGACATAGGCTGCTCCGGGAGGCTTCGAGCTCACAAAGTCGCGTGCGTTGGATCGTGAGGCGGTATGGCAGGCGCGATCATTGTCTGCCGCGTAGGCTTCGGTCTCAACGATAATGCCGGAGCAGCCATTCCAAACAAGCTCGACCCCGATGAGTTCGCGGGCCACAGCAACCACATCACGCTGAAAAAAATCGGTTTCGAGAAACGGCATGGCTACAGCAGGACATGAACATGATCTCTTAGGATCAGGTGGGCAAGAACTAGGACGAAAGTAAGCGAGTATCGAATCAAAATTCACGATTCCATGCCTATCCCCCGAAAAAGGTTTCAGAAAGCCCCCGCAGCAGGGATTTCACATCCAACGGCTACATGATAATGTGTACTCATATATGAAATACCTTCTGCTGTTTTTTTTGCTGTCTGCGAGCCTCTCCTTAGCTGAAACATGGAGCGGCAGGGCGGAACTCAAGTTTGAAGGCACGTCCACGCTTCATGATTGGGGAGGTAAGGTCACGCCCCAGCCTTTTAAGGCCGATGTGACGCTCCATGGCGACAAGCCTTTGCGGGTGGTCTCCACCGTGACGATCAAGGCGGTCGAAATGGACACGCAGGAGCCAAAGCGTGATGAAAACATGCGTAAGGCCATGAAAGTGGCGGATCATCCACTCATCATTGGAAAAATCGATGCAAAGTTCTCCGAGATATCCGCCGCTGGCACGCCGTCCCGGCTGCCTCTCACGCTCATCCTGTTAGGCATGCCGCAGAACATCATTGCTAAGATCTCTAACTGGCAGCTTAAAGACGGACGAGCGACTTTTGACATGGAGTTTCCCGTCTCCATGAAAGCCAGCGGCATCAGTGTGCCTGCCGTGCTTTTTTTCATTCGCGTTGGCGATGTGGTCACCGTCCGTGCCCACGTGACTCTTTCCAAACCATGAGCTCTTACATTCATCACATCGCTACACGCGTGCCACAGTGGGCTTATGACCAGAATTTCATTCGTGACCGGATGAAAGCTTGGACGCCGGATACGAAGGCTCGGCGTCTCATCCATGTCATTTACAACCGCAGCAGCATTGAGACTCGTCATAGCGTGCTGGGGGATTTCGCCAGCGAATCGGACGCGCACCTGTATCGAAGCGACACAGAAGGGCGTATCATAGCGCCCGGTACAGCGGAGCGGAATGCCGTTTATGCTCATGCCTCGCGTGACTTGGCTATCAAGGTGGCGCGGCAGGCTTTGGAGGATACTCGAATTTTTTCAGCGCAGGAGGTGACACATGTGATTTTTGCCTCCTGCACGGGTTTTGCCAATCCAGGTCCGGATTTTCACATCATTCGTGAACTGGGCCTGCGAGCGGATGTGCAGCGATACACGCTGGGCTTCATGGGGTGCTATGCGGCTTTTCCCGCACTGCGCATGGCTGCGCAGTTCTGCGAGGCGAATGCCGATGCGGTCGTACTGGTCGTGTGTCTGGAACTCTGCACGCTACACATGCAGATCGATGACAAACCGGACAACATTCTCGCGAACTCACTCTTTGCGGATGGTGCAGCTGCTGCAATTGTGAGCAGTCGTCAGCCTGAAAAAAAACGTCCGTCCTATGAGCTGCGGGGCTTCACTTCCGCCATCCTTCCTACCGGTGAGGCCGAGATGGCTTGGGACATCGGCAACGAGGGGTTCAACATCGTGCTTTCCAGCTATGTTCCGGAGATCATCGGAGCAAACATTCGCCTGCTCGCGAATGATTTTCTGCAGCGTCACAATCTAAAGCTGGAGGACATTCAGGAGTGGGCCGTTCATCCGGGAGGGCGCAGCATCCTCGATAAAGTGGAGCAGAGCTTGCGCCTGCCGGCTGAGGCGCTGGATTCAGCCCGCAGCATCTTGGCGGATTACGGCAACATGAGTAGCGCCACGGTGCTGTTTGTGCTCAAGGACCTACTCGAAAATGCTGATACGGATGGCGCGCTGACTATGGCGTTGGCATTTGGTCCCGGATTGACCGTTGAAACGGCAGTCCTCGAGCGTGTCGGTTGTGCCACAACTGCCATCACTACGGAAACGAGTGGCACGTTCGCATGAAAACAAACCACGGTATGGCACAGCGCTGGATCGCAGTGGTTTACGGTCTTGTCTCACACACGTTGTTTGCCGCGTCGGTGGTGGTGATGTTCGTCTCCCTGCATCGCGGTCTCAGTTCTGGCTGGGTGCACCTGCATGGCGTGGCTGCATGGATGATCAATCTCGCATTACTGGCACAGTTCGCCTTCGGGCACTCGTGGCTGCTTTCGGACGCAGGACGCCGATTCATGGTGATGCTCGCGCCATGTGGACTTGGCAAACCTCTCGCAACGACCATTTTTGCAGCACTTGCATCGCTACAGTTGCTGCTGGTTTTTCTCTTCTGGTGCCCATCCGAGGTGCTTTGGGTTGCGCCTGAGGGTTGGATGAAAAACAGCCTAACCAATGCGTACATCGTGAGTTGGTTGTTGCTGGCCAAATCCATGAGTGATGCGGGACTCGACACGCAGATCGGCATCCTCGGATGGCGCAGCGTATGGCGGAATGAAGAGCCCGTTTATAAGCCCTTCACTCGTGGAGGGCTTTTCAAATGGGTGCGGCAGCCGATCTACCTTAGCTTCACACTGATCCTTTGGACCGCTCCCACGTGGACACCCGATCACCTCGTTCTCGCTTTGTTATGGACGGTGTATTGCTATGTTGCACCATTCATCAAAGAGAAGCGCTACCGACGCTGGTATGGAGATGCTTTTGCGCGTTATCAGAAGCGTGTGCCATACTGGAATCCGATGAAGCCACACGTTCCGTCACTCGTTTGCTCGGACGCCGAGAATGAAGTCGCCATTGTCGGCGGTGGCCCGGTGGGTTTGTTGCTCGCATGCCTGCTCGGTCAGCGAGGAATGCGTGTCGTGGTGTTGGAAAAAGCGACCGTGCGTGAGACTTGGTCCCAAGCGATTGGCATCACTCCACCTTCTTTGGGCATTCTCTCTCGTCTTGGACTCGATGAGGTCTTTGTGGCTCAAGGGGTGCCAATCCGTGACTGTCATGTGCATGGGCAAAACGGCTTCTTGGGTACGGCTTCGTTCCGGCAGATCGAGGGTCAGCACCGCTTTGTGCTTTCGCTGCCTCAGGCAGTCACGATGGAACTGCTTGAGGCTGAAGCGTTGCGCCATCCTACAGTAAAAATCCTTCATGGAGCCGAAGTTACCGCCAAAAAACAGGATCAGCAGGGTGTGACACTCACCGTGAACGGTGAAAGCATTCGTGCCGCCTATGTCGTGGCTTGTGACGGACATCGCAGCCGCATTCGTGAACTGCTTCGCATGCGCACCATCACGAAGAGCTACGGTTGCCACTTCATCATGGGCGACTTTGATGGAGATGGAGGCCTCGGAGAAGATGCGCACTTGTTCTTTACTTCAAAGGGTGCAGTGGAGTCCTTCCCTTTGCCGCATCGTCGAAGGCGTTGGATCGTCCAAGCATCCGAGGGATCGATTCCTGAATTGGTTCAGCAACGCACCGGCATCGTGCTCGATCCGGCAGCGCAAATCGATCAGCACGCTTTCTCGCCGCGTCGGCTCGATTGTGAACAAATTGCGGATGGTCGTGTGTTGCTCTGTGGAGATGCGGCACATGTGATGAGCCCGATTGGAGGTCAGGGTATGAACACGGGCTTCGCTGATGCTGAATTGGCCGCTGAAGTGCTGCACGCCATTCTGCGCAAAAGGGGCGATGCTGCGCAGTTGCTTGCGGACTACGATCGGATCCGTCGTCGTGCAGCTAGCATCGCTGCCACGCGTGCGGCACTCGGAATGGGCTTGGGTGTGTGGACTGGACCTTGGCGGTCCTGGCTGCGGGACTTCATCTTTCGCCAATGCATTTTCAAAGGTCCCTTGGCCCGTCATATCGGTCCTTGGTTCGCGATGCAAAGCATTCCGGGAGGCACGATCGAAAAGCTGGCCTGCCAACAAATGCGGCGTAGGCTTGGTCTTGCATGAAACGCATCGTCGCCCCTGAAATCCTCGAGACCCTCGCTGCGGACGATCCACAGGCGCTTCAGGGTCGTTTGGATCTTCTGAAAGTGAACTGGATTATGGGCAATCACCGCTGGCTGTTGCGAACCTTGCATCGTGAACGAAGAACTGGCGAACGGATTTGCGAGCTTGGCGCAGGTGACGGTATGCTGAGTCGCAAGATCCTGCAGAGGGCTATTTGTGCGCCGCAGGAGCTTCACTCCGTTGATCTCGCCGCTGAGCCGTCAGGCTGGCCCTCTGGAGCTGTGTGGCATTCCGGCGATCTTTTCGCTCGAACGCTCCCGGATGGAGAAATCCTCATCGCAAACCTCTTTCTGCATCATTTTACGGCAGAACAACTCGCGCAACTTGGCTCACGTCTCTCATCCAAAACCCGTCTGATCATCGCAGCGGAACCTGCGCGATATTTCATTCACCAAGTCACGGGTTGGCTGTTTTCGAAACTGATGCGGCTCAATCCTGTTACGCGCCATGACATGCAGGTCAGCATCCGTGCTGGATTCCGCCGAGACGAGTTGCCACGCGCCCTCGGCTTGGGGGGTGAATGGAGTTGGCGCTGTGACAGTAGGCCATTTGGAGCGCAACGCATGGTGATGAGGCGTTGAACTCAATTTTTCGGGTCTTTTCATGGTTGCGTTTGTCACAGCCCGATTTCCACCATCGTTTTTTACGGACATCTGGCATTTGGCAGAGAAACGTCTTTGAGAAAAAAAGTTGGTTTCTCAATGCGCACAAAAATCAATCCACCTGCTTCAGTCGCCGATACTCGCTCGGTGAATGACCCGTGACCGCGCGAAAGGCGCGCGTGAAAGCACTGTGATCTGCGAAGCCGCAGTTGAGAGCGATCTCGGCAATGCTAGAATCGGTTTCTCGCAGGAGGCGCGAGCCTGCTGTGATGCGAGTTTTGGTGATGAGTTGCATCGGGCTAATGCCATGGATGCGTTTGATCGCTCTCGCGAAGCGAGCGGCGCTCATGTTGGCTTTTCTAGCGAGTGAGGAGGGACTTATGGGTTCATCAAAAGAACGCTCGAGATGACGTAAAGCCAGCGCGACGGTGGGCGGAACTTCTTCGCGGTTGACGAGCGCAGTGAGGTCTTTGGAAATTCCGATGAGGCCGGCGACGCGGCCTTTATCATCCCGCATGGGGATCTTGCTTGTAAGGCCCCACACTGGCACATGCGGTTTTCGCCAAAACATCTCCAACCGCTCGATGATTGGGCGGCCACTACGCAGCACCTGGCTGTCCTGCTCGGTCGGAATACGACCAAAATCACCTGGGCACACATCACAGGGCCTTCGGCCGATCATTTGCGCTTTATCAGTCAAACCATGACGCTCCACCAGAGACTGATTCACAATGACATAGCGTCCCGAGACATCTTTGATGAAAAAAGCCGTGTCATGCATCAAATCGGCTACCTGCTCGACAAATTTGGCGTCGATCAAAAGGTGCCCGCTGCGCGAAAGGATGCCGGTAAGGGCTGAAAAGGCCGTCTTCATGAAAAAGTGGGATTCATCATTGAGCAACAAGGTCAAGCCTTCCAGTGCGTTTCGCGTTTGTGCGGCTTTTGACGTCGCAGCAGGCTGTCGCAGTCAAGACAGCACGTGTTTCCACCCTCAAATTTAGCTCATGTTTCGCCTTCTCCTTGCCTACTTGTTGCTTCTGACGCCGCTGCGCGCCGCGCTGGACCGGCCGAAACTCCAGATCATCAATGGTGGCACGCAGGTCGTGGATGTGTTTTGGATCAATGACAAAGGCGTGCGAGTGCCGAATGGCAGTGTGCCGCCGGGCAAGAATACGATCATCAGCACCTCGCTCGGGCATCGTTTTGCCGTGGTGGGTCGCGACGACAAAAAAGAGAGCTTCGTAACGGCCGAGGTGAGGGTGCAGGCCTTTCGTGTCGGTGGCGTGCCGGCGTTTTACACGCAGCAGGCTAGTGCAGGCGGCTTTCCCGTCGTCGCGTCGGGTAAAGTCAGTCCGTATGCGCTGAAGGAGGCCGTTTACATCATCGACATGATGCTCTCGAAGCGACCCGACGTGCGCGAGGCGATGGTGAAAAGTGGCGCACGGCTTAGCATCCTCGCGCACAACGAGTTCACCTGCGATCAACCCGAGTGGGCCTGGCTCGCGGAGGAGAAGGAGGAGGGTTTTGAGAATCTCAGTGCTCGTGATTTTCGCGATGCACGAGCCCGCGGCATGGGCGGCAGCCTCACCGATCCCTACTGCTCGTGTGCAGAGGAAAACCTGCTCGCTTACGAAGGCGATCCCTACAGCACGGAAAACATCCTCATCCACGAACTCGCCCACAATATCCACCTGCGCGGCATGATTAATGTCGACGCCACTTTTGATTCACGTGTGAAGGCCAGCTACGACGCCGCGATGAAGGCGGGCCTGTGGAAGGGCAAATACGCCAGCGTGAACCCTCACGAATACTTCGCTGAGGGTGTGCAGAGCTGGTTCGACAACAACCGCGAGCCCGATCACGACCACAATCACGTCAACACCCGCGTCGAGCTGCTCGACTACGATCCTGGTCTCGCCGCGCTGTGTCGCGAGGTCTTTGGCGACACCGTTCTCAAATACACCAAGCCTCAAACTCGCCTCACCGGCCATCTCGAAGGCTACGATCCGAAACAAGCGCCCAAGTTCAACTGGCCTCCACACCTTGAAAAAGCGCGCAAACACATTCGCGCCAAGGCCCGTGCGAGATCCGATGCCGCCAACAAAGCCGCTGAAACACTAAACCTCGTCGGCTGGACGCTGCACATCAGCCCGAAGATCGATACCACTGCGCTGAACAAAGCCCTGCCACTGCTTCAGGCACAGCTTGAGGAGATTGTGCGCGTCGTGCCTGCCAAAGCCGTCGTTGAACTGAAAAAGGTGCCGCTGTGGATCAATCCCGAATATCCGAAAGTGCCACCTCGCGCTGAATACCATCCCGGGGCCGGCTGGTTGAAGGAAAACGGCCGCGATCCTTCAATGGTCAAAGGTGTTGAGTTCACCAACGTGCGCATCTTTGAGGCCGAAACCCGTCGCATGCCCAACTTCGCCCTTCACGAGCTGGCGCACGCGTTTCACGATCGTGTCCTCGGCTTTGAGCATCCGCAAATCGAAGCCACCTATCAAAAAGCAAAAGCTGCCGGCCTCTACGGCCGCGTGCAGCGTCAGGACAGCGAAGGCCGCAAGCGCCTCGACCGCGCCTACGCGATGACCAACGCTAAAGAATACTTCGCCGAGTGCTCCGAAGCCTTCTTCACGAAAAATGATTTCTACCCCTTCACCCAAGACGAACTCCAAAAATACGACCCTGAGATGTTTGAGCTGCTCACGAAGCTCTGGGGAGTGCCATAACGGATGTAAAACATGATCACGAACACGCACCCTCTATCACGAATCCATTCAATCAGCTGCGCGATGAAACATCTTCTTTCAATTCTCTTGATCACTGAATCTCTTTGTTGTGTCGAGGTCAGGGCAAATCCGCTGAAAGTCTTCATCCTAGCCGGGCAATCCAACATGGAGGGCCATGCGAAGATCGAGACGTTTGATTACATCGACGATGATCCGACGACCGCGCCACTACTGAAGATGATGCGCGACGAGAAAGGCGAACCGCGGGTGTGTGATCATACCTGGATCTCCTACTACACAGGCAAATACGACGGCAGCTCGAATGGTGAGGGCACCGGTAAGCTCACGGCAGGCTATGGCGCACGCGACGATGCGACGAAGTCGAACGGCAAAATCGGCCCTGAGTTCACTTTTGGCCTCACGATGGATGCGGCGCTGAAGGAGCCGATTCTCATCATCAAGACCGCGTGGGGCGGCAGGAGCCTGAACACGGAGTTTCGTCCGCCGAGCGCGGGGCCGTATGAACTCAACGACTACCAAAAGAAGCTCTACTACGGCCCTCCCGGCCATGGCGTGCCGAAGGACATGAATCAGTGGCTTGAAGAAAAGAAGCGCGAAACAGGGCGCTTCTACCGCTACATGGTCGAACATGTGAAGCGTGTGCTCGCGGACCCAACGCGCGTTTGTCCGGCCTACAATGCCCAGGACGGCTACGAGCTCGCTGGCTTCGTGTGGCTTCAAGGCTTCAACGACATGGTGGACGGTCACACGTATCCGGATCGTGGCAAGCCGGGGCGCTTTGCGGTTTACAGCGATTTGCTCGCGCACTTCATCCGCGATGTGCGCCAAGATTTGGGTGCGCCGAAAATGCCTTTCGTGATCGGCGTCATGGGCGTGGGCGGTTTGAAGGCGAACACGGACACCCTCGCCTTCCGCGAGGCCATGACCGCGCCCGCTTTGATGCCGGAGTTTAAAGGCAATGTCTTCGCGGTGCCCACCGCGCCGTTCTGGTCGGAGGAACTGAGTGCCATCGACGAAAAGCGCGCGCAGGTCCGCCAGATGGGTCATTACCTCAACTCCAAGCACAAAGACCATGCGAACGCCGATGGCCACATGAACGAGACCGAGAAGCGTGAGTATTTGAAAAACTACGAAGCGAAGCTCATCACGCCCGCCGAGGAAACGCTATGGAAACGCGGCGCCTCGAATGCCGGCTATCATTACCTCGGCTGTGCGAAGACCTTCGCCCTGATGGGCAAGGCCTTCGCGGAGGCGCTAATCGGGCCTTATCAAATCCAGAAATGATTCTACGCTTCATGAAATGGCCCAACTCACTCATTGCGCTGCTTGCAGCACCAAGCTTTGTCCTTGCCGCAGGCAACAATGAATCTACTCCGCCTGCTGACTTCACCAAGGGCGACACGATCCCGAAGAACGCAAAGCATGATTGGAATCTCGGTGCCACGGGGCTGCGTGGTTGGATGCATTGCGACAAGATGGCAACGAGTCATGCGCGCCAGATCGCGATCACGAAAGTGGGGCCGAAGTCGCCTGCGGAGGGTGTCATCGCGATCGGTGATGTGATCCTTGGTGTGGGTGGAAAAGCGTTTTCCTTCGATCCGCGCACGGAATTCGGTCAGGCGCTCACTTTGGCCGAAACGGAGTCGGGTGGTGGCAAGTTGATGCTCACGCGTTGGCGTGCAGGAAAGACGGAGGAGGTTGTTTTGAAGCTGCCAGTGCTCGGCAGTTACTCGGCCACGGCTCCGTTTGAGTGCGCGAAGTCAAAACACATCCTCGAGCAAAGCTGCAAGACGCTCGCGATTCGTATGAGTGATCCGAGTTACAATGAGAACGCTATTCCGCGTTCGTTGAATGCGTTGGCCTTGCTGGCCAGCGGTGACAAGGCTTACGCGCCCTTGATCAAGCGCGAGGCCCAGTGGGCGGCGGGTTTCATGACGGACAGCTACGCACCGTGGCAATACGGTTATGTGATGATCTTTCTCGGTGAGTATGTGAGTGCCACGGGTGATGCATCGGTGCTGTCGGGCCTGCGTCGTCTAGCGCTGGAGGTCGCGAATGGCCAAAGCGCGGTCGGTTCATGGGGACACCATTTTGCGAAGTCAGATGGACGCCTCAAAGGCTATGGTATGATGAACTCGCCGGGCATCCCGCTCACCATCGGTCTTGAGCTGGCTCGTAGCTCAGGCGTGAAGGATGCGGCGGTCGCGGATGCCATCGAGCGCAGTGCTCGGTTGTTGCGCTTCTATATTGGCAAAGGATGCATCCCGTATGGCGATCATCATCCGTGGATCGAGAACCATGAGGACAACGGCAAGTGCGGCATGGTATCGGTGCTCTTCAATTTGCTAGGTGAAGCCAAGGGCGCGGAGTTCTTCGCGCGCATGTGCCTAGCCTCGCACGGCTCCGAGCGTGACACCGGCCACACGGGCAATTTCTTCAACTTGCTCTGGGCCATGCCCGGCGTGGCTCACAGCGGCCCGCAGGCCACGGGCGCGTGGATGAAGGAGTTCGGCGCGTGGTATTTCGACCTCGCGCGGCAATGGGACGGCAGCTTCACACATCAAGGTCCGCCGGAAAAGAGCAACGACAGCTACCACGGCTGGGATTGCACCGGCGCTTACTTACTCGCTTACGCGATGCCATTGAAGAAAATCCATCTTACCGGCAAAACGCCTGCCGTTGTGCCGCAACTCGACGCCACCACCGCGAAGGGCATCGTCGCCGATGGCCGCGACTGGAGCACGAAGGCTCGCAACACGCTCTACGATGCCATGAGCGATGCCGAGCTGCTCCAGCGCTTGGAAAACTGGTCGCCCATCGTGCGCGAGCGTGCCGCGATGGCCTACGGTGCGCACAAAACCGCCTCCGCCGCTGCTTTGATCGAGATGCTCGCCTCTCCTAGTCTCGAGACGCGCTACGGTGCCTGCCAGGGCCTTATCTTTCTGCGCGGACGTGCCGCGCCAGCGGTCGATGCCTTGCAGAAGACCTTGAGCCATTCCGATCTCTGGTTGCGTATCAAAGCCGCCGAAGCACTCGCCGCGATTGGTCAGCCTGCGATGAAAACCGTGCCGCAACTTCTTGAACTGCTCGCGCAGGTGGATGAGAAAAACGATCCGCGCGGCATGCAGCAGCGCTACCTCAGCTTTGCGCTGTTTGACCGCGACGGATTGCTCAGCCGATCGCTGGATGGCGTGGATCGTCCCGCGCTCTACAAGGCCGTGCAGGCCGGTTTGAAGAACCAGGACGGCCGCGCGCGCGGCAGCATCGGCTCGGTGTATCGCCAGCTATCGCTCGATGAAATCAAGCCACTGCTTCCCGCCATCCACGAGGCCATCGTGAAGCCCGCACCGAGCGGCGAGATGTTTGCCGATGGAATCCGCGTCGAAGGCCTGCGCGTGATGGCCCAGCACCACATCGAGGAAGGCATGACCGCACTTACCCGCTACACCCGTGAGCAAAACCCGTGGGCGAGCCAGATCCGCACGCCGGAGATCATGAAGATCCTGCTGAACTACGGCTCGCAAGCTAAAGTCGTGATTCCCGAGTTGGAAAAGATCGCGAACTATTTCGAGAACGAAGAGCCTGATTTCCCCAAGAAACTCGGTTTGCAAAAAGCGACCTCCGTCCGCGATACGATCAAGGCCATCAAAGCTAGCACTGCGACACCTTCTCTTATTCGCATCCAATAACATGAGATATCTCTTTCACGTAGCCCTGTTATTCCTCCCCATTGCAGCTAGCAGCGCTGACACCGACATCAAGACGCTGCGCGTTTTCATCTTCGCGGGCCAATCGAACATGGTGGGCACGCATTCGAGAGTGAAGGACATCAATCGCTTCCCGCCGTTTGCGGGGCTGGATCAGCCGCAGAAGGACGTTTTGTTTTCCTACAAGCTCGGGCGTGAGAACATGGAGACATCGGAAGGCTGGATTCCGATGCAGCCGACACGTGATTACTTTGGGCCGGAGCTTAGCTTTGCCAAAAAAGTGTCGCAGAGCATCGAGGCACCCATCGCGATCATCAAAGTGGCCTCGGGCGGCACGACTCTGGGCAAGGACTGGAATCCGGACACGCCGAACGGTTTCAAGCTTTACCCGCTGGCGCTCGAGCATGTGCGTGCGTCACTGGCGGAATTGGAGCGAAAAAAGATCGCTTATCGTATCGAGGGCTTCGTGTGGCATCAGGGGGAGAACGACATGTTCGACAAGGCCTACAAGCCGGCCTACGCGGCGAACTTAAAGAACTTCATCGCCTGCTGGCGCCGCGATCTGAAACTGCCGAACCTGCGCTTCTACCTCGGCGAGCTTTGCACGAAGACGATCTGGGGCATGGACAACCGCGACAACATGCTCGCGATCCGCACAGCTCAAAAAGCCGTCGCTGAAGCGGATCCGCTCGTGGACTACGTGCCCACATCGCACGACGCGGTGGAGATCGGCGGCGAGGCAGGCCTGCACTATCACTACGGCACCCTCGGGCAGTTCGAGCACGGCGTGAATCATGCGGACGCGTATCTTCGCACGCTCGGGATTGAAAGCGGTCACGACCGGTCGCTGAAAGCGTGGCCCTATGCCAAAGGCAGTGCGGTGAAGCTCTTCGTGCTCGCCGGACATCGCAACATGGAGGGCGAGCGTGCCTTCCAACAAGAACTCGGAGCGGCGGCGAGTGATGATCCGCAAATCGCCTTCAAATACAGCCTCGGTGGCGGTTTCAAGACCTCGAAGGGCTGGGAGCCGCTCGGCCCCGCTGGCCTCTACGATACCTTTGGGCCGGAGTTGAGCTTCGCGAAGACCTTGCGAGCCACGGAGAAGGGCAACATCGCCATCGCGAAGTTCACGCACAGCGGTACACAAATGAATGACTGGACGCCCGATGGCACAACGGCCAAGGACATGCATGTTTACCCCGCGTTCATCGCTTTCGTGCGCAGTGCGATGCAGGAGCTGAAGGACCAAGGCCACACCGTGGAACTCGCGGGCATCTTTTATCACGCGGGCGAGAATGACATGGCCTTTGGCCCCTATCGCAAACAAGCCGCGAAGTGGCTGCAATCGACTGTGGCGCGAAGTCGCGTGGATTTAGCGAGACCGTCGCTGAAATGGTTCGTGAGCCAGCAACCGCCACCGGATCAAAAAGGGCTTAATCAGCTCGACATCATCGCCGATCTCGCGGCCTTAGCGTCGGCTGACAACGCCTTCATTCACATCAAAGCCTTCGATTTGCCGCCGCAGCCCGAGAAACTTGTGCTCGACTCCGCAGGCGTGGTGAAGCTCGGCGAGGTGTTGGCGCAGAGTTATCTATATAGGCCGCCTCTGGTGCCGAAGTCGGCCGTGATGCCACCAGCAGATATCATCGAAGGCGAAATGGCGGGTTATCTCTTCGCGCCAGCTGAAAAAGTGCCGGAGGAGTTCAATGGCGGCTTTTCGCTCTATGCGGCGGCATGGCCGCTGGTGGGCACGTATCCAGGGCATCGGTTTCAGACGGGGCTTTGCGGGACGTGGATGCATCCGCAGTGGTCGGAGGCGGACAAGCCGAAGGAGAAATGCTACACGGACATCGAGGGCGGGCTCGGCTGGTGGCGTGACACGCATTTTCCGACGATCACGCCGAAGTTCATCATGGGCGGCGTGGGGCCGAACTTCTCGGTGATCGCGAACGGTCCCGGCTACGGCGCGGGCACCTGGGAAAAGCCGCGCGGGCAGTATGGCGTGGCGCAGCTCAGCCCTTGGCTGCTCATGCCGCTCGATGGTTTGAACCTCAAGCAAGGCACGAGCGGAGAATTGTTCGGCTACGGCTATCTGCCCTTGCCGCTCACAAACCCAAAGAGCACCACCGCAGGCAAAAACCTGCCGACAGGTAACCAGTGCTGGACGCTGTTTTTGAGCGCCGCCAACTTCAAAGGCCCCGTGGCCTTCTTTACGCCGTTTTTCTGGTCGCAGGCGCTCATCGAGCATCCCGAGTGGACCGGCAAGTTGCTCGACTCCTGCCCCGCTGGCCCGAACAAGCCCATTCAAATGGAGACGCAGCATGTGCCCGCGATTTTGACCGACAAGCAGGCTCGCGTCGCGCCAACACGCTTTCCTATCGGCGCCGATGGCACGTCCACGGTGTTGCATCGACTCACCGCCTATAAAAAAGAAGCGCTGTGGGAGGATGTACAGCGATGGTTTGATGGTGGCGTGGCGGCGGATAGTAAGATCAATCCCAAGGCTGCGGCGATTCATACCTTCCGCAGCGGTGGCGGCTCGAACTGGAGCATCTACCCGCCGGGCACGAAGCGCGATGAAAAGACCCCGCTCGCTTGGAATGCCTTCGCCACCTCCTTCACGCCGAACCCGATCAGCTTCGGCTATCAATGGAACGCACAGCTCACCCGCCGCGAAGGTTCGCTCGTCGTGCTGCCCGAGTATTATCAACTCAGCACCCATCCTCGCGGCAAGCCGCTGTGGCAGGTCATCGATGCCAAACAAGCCCCTGCAGACACCAAGCTCACCCAGCACCGCTTTGAAACGCCTCAAGAAAAGCCACAAGAGCCACGCACGACGCCCGAAGACCCGAACAGTTGCTGGAAGCAGCCCGGCCCCGTCGCTGGCCCCTTTAAAGCCAAGCTCGGTGATGGCAGCACGGTCACCTACTATTGGTATCGCTTCGCCGACCAACCCGCGATGCTCAATGCCGATCTCACGTCCGAAGAGCGTGAGCAAGTGCAGCAACGTGTCGAGAAACTGCATCGCGCTTGGACGAAGGATCGCGATTACCTAGCGCCACCTGATCTCGGCAAGCTGGCGGACATCGATCCCGCGCTCATCCTCACGCCTCCAAAGGGTTTCGAGATCGGCTACGTGCCGATCGCGACTCGACAGGAAATCGAAAAACAGCTATGAATCCTGTCTCCATCTTCAATGACGTGATTGGTCCTGTGATGCGTGGACCATCAAGCTCGCATTGCGCCGCCGCACTGCGCATCGGCCGGCTAGCACGTGATCTGATGGATGGCGAAATCAGCGAGGTGCTTGTCGAGTTCGACCGTGCGGGCTCTTTGCCAACGACCCACGAGAGCCAAGGAAGCGATATGGGCTTGTTTGGTGGCTTGCTCGGCTGGGAGGCGGATGACGAGCGTCTGCCCAAATCCGCACAGGCTCTCGCCGATGCCGGTATCAAGCTGCACATTGAAACCATCGATGTGGGTGATGCGCATCCAAACACCTACCGCCTCACGCTGAAGAACACTTGTGAAACTCACACGCTCATCGCTATCTCCACCGGCGGCGGCATGATCGAGGTCATCGAGATCGATGGCGTGCCGCTGCACATAGACGGTGGGTGTCACGAGACATTAATTTGGACATCCAAACACGCAAATGCGGTCCTCGAAGCCGATGAAGTCATCCTTCACGACTTGGGCGACAAACAGCTCATCCAAGTCAAAGCCGCCTCTTTTGTCCCTTCCGTCCTTTTAGTCCCTTTAAGCCCTCTTTTGGTCAAAAAGCTCTCTCCCGTTCTACCCGTCCCTTCCCGCAAGGACCTCCGTGTGCCCTTCACGAGCTGCACAGACATGCTCTCCCAGAACGGAGCCAAAAACACCCCGCTCTGGCAACTCGCCATCGAATACGAACGGGTTCGCGGCGGTTTCACCGAGCGCGAAGTCATCGACAAGATGATCGAGATCGTCCGCATCCTGCGCAAATCCATCGCCAGCGGCATCGCAGGCACGAGTTATGAGGATCGCGTGCTGCATCATCAGAGCGGACGCTTTGCCGAGATGATGAACGCAGGTCGCCTGCTCGATGGCGGTGCGTTGAACCGCATCATCCTCTACGTCACCGCCTTGATGGAAGTGAAGAGCAGTATGGGCGTCATCGTCGCAGCACCGACCGCCGGCGCTTGCGCTGCCTTGCCCGGAGCCGTCATCGCCATGGCCGAGTCGATGAATCAAAGTGAGGAAGACACAGCCAAAGCGATGCTCGCCGCTGGAATGATCGGCGTGTTTATCGCCACGCGCTGGACCTTCGCGGCCGAAGTCGGCGGTTGTCAGGCCGAAGGTGGTGCCGCCGCCTGCATGGCCGCCGCCGCGCTCGTCACACTGGCGGGCGGCACACGCGATCAAGCCATCGCCTCCTCCTCAATGGCCTTCCAGAGCATGCTCGGCCTCATTTGTGATCCCATCGCGAACCGCGTCGAAGCCCCGTGCCTCGGCAAAAACGTCATGGCCGCCAGCAACGCGCTTTCCTGCGCGAACATGGCCCTCGCCGGCTACGATCCGCTCATCCCGCTCGATGAGGTCATCGACGCCGCCAAGGCCGTCGCCGAGCGCATGCCCCGCGAGCACCGCTGCACCTCTCTCGGCGGCCTCGCCGTCACCCCGACCTCCCTCGAAATCGAAAAACACCTCGCGGGCCTCAAGAAAGGCTGCGGAACCTGCGCTTGCCATTGAATCATGCTCTCCCTCATCCTCCTCGCCAGCCTCAGCACGGCGGTTCCTCGCGATACGCTGCCACTCGGCGCCCCAGAATGGCCTCTCAATTATCGTCTGCGCCTCGATGGCGCGGCGAAAGTGAAACTCTCCGATGAACTCACGCTCTCGCTCGATGCGAAAGGCCCGCACGACATCGCGGTAGAGCACCCGGCGAAAGGAGCGCCGATGCTGCGGGTGTGGACTGACGGCAAACTCGTGCGAGGTCCGGAAGATGTGCCAGCGTTGGCGAAAACGGGGGCGCAGGACTTTCCGGACGCAGGGCTCGATCTCGGCGCGGACTTCACGGCGATGGCGGAGTTTGAATCGACGGGGCAAGGCACGCTGTTCTCGATGTGCGCGCCATCGGGCAAGTGGTCGCCGGATGCCAAGGCGCTCTTCATTCGCGGTGGCAGGCTGGTGTATGACATCGGCTGGCTCGGCGCGATCAATTCAGGCCCGAAAGTGAACGACGGCAAACCGCACACCGCCGTGCTGAGCGTTAGCGGTGGCACCGCGAAGCTGTGGCTCGATGGCAAAGAGATCGCAGAGAAAGCGAACTTCGCGAAGCCAGACCAACAAGGGCATGTTTTCAAAGTAGGACGTGCTGCGCCGAACTTCGCTGGCGACTTCACCAATGGCAAAATCAGTGTCGTGAAGGTGTGGAAGCGGGCGCTGCCTCGCAAAGAGATCGTGTTGCTCTTCAAAGACAGCGGCGCAGGCGCGAACACGCCCGACTTCACGCATGCGCCGAAGGCCAGCGGCAAACCGGTCATCGAAGGCGGCAGCGGTTGGGTGCAGGCGCTGGAGCGCAGTGATCATGCGGAGATCGTGGCCGAATGGAATGCGAAGACGCTCGAAGAAGGCGCGACGATCTACAAAACGCTGTGCGTCGTGTGCCATGGCACGAAGGAGCAGCCCGGTTCACTGCCCACCGCGCTGCGTTTTGCGGAAGGGCCGTTCAAAAACGGCAGCGATCCCTTCTCGATGTATCTCACGCTCACCAAAGGTTTTGGCCAGATGGTGCCGCAGCCGCAATACACCACCGCGCAGAAGTATGCGGTCATCCATTACATCCGCGAGACCTTCCTGCGCCCACACAATCCGTCGCAACTCAAAGACATCGACCTCACCTCGCTCCCGCGCGGTCTCGCACGCGTCGAAGCAGAAAAGATCGACACCACGCTGCCGCCGTATCAACGCATGGAACTCGGCGACGCGCTGTTTTGGACGCTCGAGGTCGCTGCGGACAACATCGCGCAAAAAGGCATCGCCATCCGGCTCGATGATGGCCCCGGCGGCGTGACGAAAGGCCGCGCGTGGATGGTTTACGATCACGACACGATGCGCGTGGCTGCCGCAAGCACCGGCGCGTTTGTGGACTGGAAAGGCATCGCCTTTGACGGCAGCCATGGCACGCACACGAGCCTCATCGGCGAGAAACACTTCATCAATCCATCAGCGCCGGGCTGGGGTATTGGCGAAGATGGATTCGCAGATACCCGCACGGTCGCAAAGGATGGACGAAAATACGGCCCAGTGGCCGGTTTACACTTCCTCGGACTCTACAAGCATCAAAACCAAAGCGTCATCGCTGCAAGCATCTACGGGACACGCGTGCTCGAATCACCTGCATGGATGGATTATGGGTCCACGCCGGTGTTTGTGCGCACGGTGAATGTGTCGGAGTCAAAACAGTCCCTTTGGCTTCGTGTGGCGCCAACTAGCGTAAACGTTGTCCTGCTCGGAGATGGACGATTAACAAAAGAGGAAGACTTTTGGTTCGCCAAATTAGACTCCGGAGCCAAATCACGCCTTTTCATCTCCCGTGTCGATGCGGCCTCGCTCGAAACGATGGCGAAAAACTTCGCCGCGCCGCTCGATCTGGCTCCGCTGACGAAAGGCGCTCCGGCGCAATGGCCGCAAACCATCACCACGACCTCCGTGGTGGGTAAAGATGATGCCGTGTTCATCGCCGATGACTTTTCACTGCCCGTCGAGAATCCCTTTCAAAGCTGGATGCGTCCCGGTGGTTTCGATTTCACGCCGGATGGCAAAGCGGCGATCGTCGCGATGTGGAATGGCGATGTGTGGCGCGTGGATGGCTTGATGGCGAAAGCGCCTGCCACGCTGACGTGGCGACGCATCGCCAGCGGGCTGTTTCAACCGCTGGGTGTGAAGTTTCGCGATGGAGAGCTGTTTGTGCTTTGCCGCGATCAGCTCGCCAAGCTCGTCGATTTGAACGCGGACGGCGAAACGGACTTCATCGAGTGCTTCAACGACGACGCGCAGGTCACCGAGCACTTCCACGAGTTCGCCATGGGCCTGCAAACCGATGCGGCTGGCAATTTCTACTATGCCAAATCCGGTCGCCATGCGCTCGACAGCGTCATTCCGCAACACGGCACGCTGCTGAAGGTCAGCGCCGATGGCTCGAAGACAGAGATCCTCGCCACCGGCTTCCGCGCCGCGAACGGCGTGTGCCTCAACGACGACGGCACCTTTTTCGTCACCGACCAGGAAGGCTTCTGGACACCGAAGAATCGCATCAACCGCGTCAAAGTCGGCGGCTTCTACGGCAACATGTATGGCTACACCAGCGTCACCGACGAATCCGACTCGGCGATGGAGCAGCCTCTCGTCTGGGTGACCAACGACAAAGACCGCAGCCCTGCCGAACTCATCTGGGTGCCTAAGAATGCGTGGGGCAATCTCGGTGGCTCGCTGCTGAATCTCAGCTACGGCACCGGTCGAGTCTTCATCGTCCCGCACGAAGAAGTGAACGGAAAATGGCAGGGCGCCGTGTGCGAGTTGCCCATGCCCGCTTTCGCCACGGGCATCATGCGCGGTCGTTTTGGCAATGATGGAGCCCTCTACACCTGCGGTATGTTTGCGTGGGCCGGTAATGCGACTTCACACGGCGGCTTTCACCGCATCCGTCACGTCCCGCAGCCAGCGCAGGTGCCGCTGGCGGTGAATGCGACGAAGGGAGCGATGACTGTCACGTTCAGCGATTCCATCATCGACACGAAGAGTGCGATCAAAGTCTGGTCCCTCAAGCGCACGAAGAACTACGGTTCCAAGCACCACGACGAACACGAACTCATGATTCGCGGTGTGAAACTGAGCGGGGACAAGAAGACGATCACGCTCGACATTCCCGACTTGGCTCCGACGTGGTGCTACGAACTCAAAATCGGCGACCGTGTGCTGCACGGGACAATTCATGAGCTGAAATAGTTGGTGCTACTTCTGTTTGATCTCAAACGCGTCGAGCCAAGGCAGCGTGATCTGCGGAGGCATGCCACCGAAGGGCTGGTAGGCCGGGAGTTGCACGATGCTCATGCTGTGCGGCTGGCTGGCGATGAAGAACATGGCGTCGGCACAGTCTTCGCAGGTGATCATGGCCTCCTTGTGTTTCGGCGAGGGCTGCACGGGACGTTTGGCGACGAGCGGCGTGTTCGCCTCGCCTGGGGCGTATTCGGAGACGATGATGCCATGGGCGTTCAGCTGCATGCGGGCGGTGAAGAGCATGCCGTGCACGGCCCATTTGCTCGCGGTATAAGGTACGCCGGCAAAAGAATCGTAACCATGGCCTGCTGTCGATGAGACAACGACAATTCGGCCGCCGCCATTCGTGGCCATCGGCTTGGAAATGGCCTGGATCATGTTTGCGACGCCTAGAACGTTGATCTCGATGACGCGGCGCCAGCTTTCCTCGCTGGCAATGCGGGCGGGATCGGCGTGCGCCATGAAACGATCCGGCGTGTTGATGCCGGCGGTGTGGATGAGGGCGAAGGGAATGCCGTGTTTCATCACTTCACCGATTGCGGTGGTCACGCTGGTGGTGTCGGCTACATCGCAGACGACGGGAAGGATGTTTTTCGAGAGCGCGGCAGTTTCTTGGAGCGATTCCAGCGTGCGGCCGAAGATGAACGTCTTCGCGCCAGCGTCGGCGAAGCGCTTCGCTGCCGCCTGCCCCATGCCACCGCCACCGCCGGTGACGATCACGATTTTGTCTGTCCAAGTTTGATCCATGCACGGAGGCTTAGCGAGCACAAGCTGCCGATCAAGAGATGAGCGAATTCGGCAAAGAAGACCTGCTACGCTTGCGCGTATACGCCAGCTTTTCATCGTGAGTCATGCGCTTGCTTTTTACCGCCCTCCTTCTCGTCGCGTCAATCTTCGCCGCTGACGAAGGCTTCACGCCGCTCTTCAACGGCCGCGACCTCACCGGCTGGGATGGCGATCCGAAGCTCTGGAAGGTCGAAAACGGCATCGTCATCGGCACGAATGCGTCGCCGGAGGCGATGGCGAACAACAGCTTCCTCATCTGGCGCGGCGGCACGGTGAAGAACTTCGAATTGCGTGCCACCGTCCGCGTCATCGGCGACAACAACAGCGGCATCCAGTATCGCAGCCGCGAGCTGAAGGACGTGGCCCCGTGGGTCATCACCGGCTACCAGTGCGACATCCATCCCGCCATCGAGCACACCGGCATGACGTATGAGGAGCGCGGTCGTGGCATCTTCGGCCTGAACGGCAAGGATGTGATGCTCGACCCCGAGGGCGCGCTCTGGCAGGTCGGCGAGCACACGCCGGTGAAGGTCGATGTGAGCCAGTGGAACGAGTATGTCATCCTCGCGCAGAGGAACCGCCTCCAGCACTTCATCAACGGCCAGCCCACCTCTGAGCTGATCGACCACCACGCGGACAAACGCACGCTGGAGGGCCTGCTCGCCATCCAACTCCACAAAGGCAACCCCAACCGCGTCGAGATCAAAGACCTCCGCCTCAAAGTCCTGCCCGAAGTGCCGCTCGTTCCCTTCGAGCCCGCCAAACTGCCCGCCACCGCGACGAAGATCGAAAAACCGCGCACCAGTCGCCCGCAGGGCACGGGGCCGGTGGTGCCGGTGAAGAAGTGATTAACTTTACCGAGCTTTCGTAACCACTGACTGATAAAATGGAGGCCTCTCATGAAGCTGAACCTATTTTTCGCCTCACGTAGGTTGTGCCTGCTTGCTGTTTTCGCGGCAAAGTTCAGCCACGCGGAAGAGCTGGCGTTCGATGTCGAAAACCCAACCGTTTTGAAGCCCGGTGCGGTCTATAAGTTCAGCTTCAATCCCAAAAAGAAGGGCGATAAGGTCGACGTCAGACTTCACACAAGCAGCGAGGCAGGAGTGAAGATAGCCAACGATGAGCCTTACGCTCCGATTGATCGCATCACAGTGACTGCTTCGGACGGCACGGTCAGTGATTTGGCGTTTTCTCCCACTGACTATGGTGTGCCTCACATCCACATCGAGGACTACGATTGCGACGGTGATCTCGATTTTAGAGTTATCTGCTCTTGGGGCACAGGAGGCTCGTGGTATTCGTACTTTCGATGCGAGGGAAACAAGTTTGTGCCTTGGCAAGAGCCTGAGGACCTGGGTTTGAACACTCACATCTCCGATGGTGAAATAGGAGCCACCGGTCGTTCAGGCCCCGAATACCATGCGACCTACTACGAGGTCAAAAACGGGCGTTTCAACAAGGTCCGTGTGGAGTCGATCCGAATGAAATCTTCACTGCCCGAATTCAAAGAACTCAAAGACGATTCCTTCATCGTAGCTGCGGTGACTGAGATTTGGAAAGACGGACATCTCGTCAAACGAACGGTGGAGCCTCAATACGGCCAATAACCAAACTTCCTCCAATGCGCCTCCTCCTCTGCCTCTTCGCCCTCAGCTCTTCGCTTTGCGTCGCGGCTCCGCCGCGCCCGAACATCATCATCCACTTCATCGACGACCTCGGCTACGGCGACATCGGGCCCTTCGGCGCGGTGAAGCAGAAGACGCCGCATCTCGACCGCATGGCGCGGGAGGGGATGAAGCTCACGTCGTTTTACGCCGCGCCGGTGTGCAGCGTGTCGCGGGCGCAGATGATGACCGGGTGCTATGGCGCACGCGTTTCCGTCCCGGGCGTGTATCCGCCGGGCGCGAAAAACGGGCTGCATCCGCAGGAGCACACCATCGCCGACCGCCTCCGGCCGCTCGGCTATGCCACGCAGTGCATCGGCAAGTGGCACCTCGGCGACCAACCGGCGTTTTTGCCCACGAAGCAGGGCTTTGATCACTACCTCGGCATCCCGTATTCCAATGACATGCTCAAAACCGCGAGCGTGGACGGCCGCCGCGTCGTGCCGCTCGTGCGCGATGAAAAAGTGGAGCGCCTGCTCGACGAGGCGGACCAGGATCGCATCGAGGAAATCTACACCGACGAGGCCGTGAAGTTCATCCGCAGCACCCAGGCAACCAAGAACCCAGAACCAGGCACCAAGAACACGGCGCAGCCCTTCTTCCTCTACTTCCCGCACACCGCCGTGCACACGCCCATCCATCCAGGCAAGGCCTTCCAGGGCAGCTCGCAAAATGGACGCTTTGGCGACTGGGTGCAGGAGGTCGATGCCAGCGTCGGTCGCGTGTTCGACACGCTGCGCGAGCTGCAGCTCGACACGAACACGCTCGTCATCTTCACCAGCGACAACGGCCCCTGGCTCATCAAAGGCACCGATGGCGGCAGCGCCGGTCCCTTGCGCGGCGGCAAAGGCACCACTTGGGAAGGCGGCGTGCGCGTCCCCACACTCGCGTGGTGGCCTAGCAAGATCGCGCCTGGCAGCGTGTGCGATGCCGTCGCCGGCACCATCGACGTGCATCCCACCTGCCTGAAAATCGCCGGAGCCGAAGTGCCCGCGCAGCCCGTGCTCGACGGTCGCGACCTCTCCCCGCTGCTCTTTGGTCAAAGCAAAGACTCACAGCGCGAAGCACACTACTACTTCTCCAGCTACAACCTCCAGGCCGTGCGCCAGGGCCCGTGGAAGCTCGCGCTCATGACGCAAGGCAACGCCCGCGCCAAAGGCCAGACGGAGGACGACGCGAAGACGAACCCGCGCCTCTACAACCTCGATCAAGAAATCGACGAACGCACCAACCTCGCCGCGCAGCATCCCGACATCGTCGCGAAACTCACCGCGCTCGCCGAGAAGATGACCGCTGAAATCGGCGGTAACGAACCCCAAAGCCGCCGCCCTCCCGGCGAAGTCGAAAATCCCGTCACGATGTATCCCAGCAGCGACGCCCCGAGGTCCAAAGACGCCCCTCAAACCTCCGCGAAGCCCGCCGACCTCTCCAAGCTCCAACCCGGTGACACTCTCGCCGCCGACAAAGCCCCGCTCATCGCCAACACGCCCTTCACCCTCACTTGCGATCTCACCACCGCCCAGCGCGATGTCATCCTCATCGCCCACGGCGGTGCCAGCATCGGCTACGCGCTCCATCTTAGCGGCGGCAAACTGATGTGGGCCATCCGCCACGGCAAAACTCTCACCACCGCCCAGACCGAGTACCCCGCCGACAACCAACCTCACCGCATCACCGCCACCCTCGGCAAAAAAGGCCAGCTCACCCTCCAACTCGATCAAAACGCCCCCATCACCGCCACCAGTCCCGGCCTCATCCGCACCCAACCCAAA
Organism: Prosthecobacter sp.; assembly: GCA_017853885.1. GTDB lineage: Bacteria > Verrucomicrobiota > Verrucomicrobiia > Verrucomicrobiales > Verrucomicrobiaceae > Prosthecobacter. The sequence goes on along the minus strand of JAFMIR010000004.1, from coordinate 143,354 downwards.
GAAGACTTCTGCCTCGGCCACGACAACAAAGTCCCCGTGGCCACTTACACCGCGAAGAGGACGTTTGAGGGAAAGGTCGCCAATCTTGCCATTCGTTGATGTAAAGACAGCTTCAGCATCGCATGTCCTTCATTCTTCCAGTTCGATTTTTCACCTGCATGCTGTTCCTGCACCTTGCGATGCTTTAGAGTTCTTTGCTTGTTCTTCTCAGTCGATTGCGCTTGGCTCAATAGGTCAAGAATGACAGCACACCGCCTGCGTCGATGCCCGCGATTTGAAGACCCACATCAGCGACATTCTTCACGTGAACATGTGGCTCAAAACGAGATCGAATGTCGCTTTACTGATAAACTGCTGAAATGAAGAAAAGATTTTCGGCTTTGTCTGGATTCTTCGATGCCTCGTGGGATTCGCTCAAGAAGGTGTGCATGCCAGATGGATGATAAGGCATGTCATCTTCAGTCACCATCCTCGGTGCGGGTGTTATCGGCCTCAGCACGGCGCTTTACTGCGCACGGCGCGGCATGCAGGTGACTGTCATTGATCAAAAGCCACGTGAGCGCGACGGATGTTCGTTTGGGAACGCGGGGATGATTGTGCCAAGTCACTTCATCCCGCTTGCAGCGCCGGGAATGGTCGCGCTGGGCCTAAAATGGATGTGGAACCCGGAATCGCCGTTTTACATCAAGCCACGGCTCGATGCTGATTTGGTGAGCTGGGGCCTGCATTTCTGGAAAGCGGCCACGAAGGCACGTGTCGAGGCCGCAGCGCCTGTTTTGCGCGATTTGAGCCTGTTGAGCCGTGATGGCTTTGATACACTGGGAATGGATTTCGGACTCGTGAAGCGCGGTTTGCTCATGCTGTGCAAAAAACAGCAGACCCTCGATGAGGAGGCGCACATGGCGGAGAAGGCGAATGCGCTAGGCATTCCCGCGGAGGTGTTGGATGCGCAGGCGACCGCTGCGCTTGATCCCGCGGTGACGATGGACATCTGCGGCAGCGTGTTTTTTCCGAAGGATTGCCATCTCGCGCCAGGAAGCTTCATCGCCGCGGTGGAAGCGGAGCTCGTGCGACTCGGTGTGACGTTCCTGTGGGAGACGGAGGTGAGCGGCTTTGAGGTGGAAGACGGTGCGCTGAGAGTTGTCGAGACGTCTAAGGGGCAAGTGGAGGGTCAAGAAGTGGTGCTGTGCGGTGGCGTATGGTCGGCGCAGTTGGCGAAAGATCTTGATTTGAAGTTGCCGATGCAGGCGGGCAAAGGCTACAGCCTCACGCTGGCGAATCCGAAGCAGCTTCCTGAGCTGTGCAGCATCTGCACTGAGGCGCGACTCGCGGTGACGCCGATGGAGGGTGCATTGCGCGTCGGCGGCACGATGGAGATGGCGGGCATCGACGAATCGATCACGCAGCGTCGCGTGCGTGGCATCACGCGGGTCTTTCCGCATTATTTCCCTGCGTTTGAAGAGAAAGATTTTGCCGAAGTGAAGCCATGGAGCGGTCTACGGCCGGTTTCGCCCGATGGCATGCCTTACATTGGACGCACAAAGCGATGGAAGAACCTAATCGTGGCTACCGGTCACGCGATGATGGGGTTGAGCCTCGCACCGGCAACCGGAAGGATCGTGAGCGAGTTGCTCGCGGGTGAGAAATCGAGTGTGCAGCTCGATTTAATGTCGCCGGATCGGTTTGCGTGAAATGACGTTCATATCATGTCCGCCTCCGGAAACGCATCGATCTTCAACTCAGGCTCGCCACACGCGGTGGCGATTTGACTAAGCTGGCGGATCTCGTGGCGGGAGAAGAGCAGGCCGTTGTTGCGGGCACATTTCTTGGCCCAGCGCGCTTCGAGTTCGCCGGGGAGGAGGCAGTGCTCGTTGCCATGGGAAAGGATATCAGCAAGCACAGCTTTGACATTTTCGGCTTGAGAAAGACCACTGCCAAAGGCTCCACCAGAGAGGGCTTCGGGATGGATGACTTGGAAGTAAAAGCAGGGCGTTTGCTTGGCACCAGGCACGGGTTCGCGGCCGCGAAGGGTGGGCAGCGAGCCGCCGATGAGCGCGGCGAACAATTCATCCGCAAGCGCGAGGCCGTAGCCCTTGTGCTGGCCGAAGGGCACGAGCGCGGCCACTTTCGATGGATCGGTGGTCATGCGGCCGTCTTGGTCGAGCGCAAGGTCGGGAGGCAGCGATTTGCCCTCGCGTGCGAGCTGTTGGACGCGACCAAGCGCGATAACCGATGTGGCCCAGTCGATGACGATGGGGAAGCCGACAGCTTCGGTAGTGGGAAAGCCCCACGAGTGCGGATTCGTGCCGAGCGTGGCGTGTTTGCCGCCGAAGGGCACGACACCGGTCTTGGCGGAGGTGCAGTTCGTGTAGGCGACGTAGCCGCGACGCGCGGCCTCCATGACGTAGCCGCCGCCCCAGAGGTAGTGAAACGCGTTGTCCACAGATACCTGGCCAATGCCGTAGCGATCCGCGAGCGCGATGCAGGTCTCGATGGCCTGTTCGGCGACGGGCTGGCCGAGTTTACGGTTCGCATTCCACACTTCGGTGGCAGCGAAGCGTGTGGTCCGTTTTTCAATCACGGCACGTGGCACGCAGCCGCCGACTTTGGAGCCAAAGTGATCGTCGAGGCTCACGGCCTTGATGCCGTTGTGCGTGCGCACGCCATGCCACGAGGCGCTTTGTGCGATGCGCACCGCAGATTGTGTCTCGTCCTCGTTATAGCCTCGTGCGCGATACGCGGCGGCGATGATGGCGTTGTGCCGCTCGACGGGCACGACGTGCATGATTTCATCTTCGGGGTTCATCGGCAGAGGGGGTCACTTGGATTCATCCTGCGATGGCCGATGGCCCAGACCGAGGCCGAGAATGATGATCGCGCTCACGCACATCGACACGGCGAGAACGTAGATGCCGATCGTGAACGAACCGGTGCTCTTTTCGATGCTTCCGAGTAGGTAAGGCCCCATGAAGCCGCCAATCTGGCCGATGGAGTTGATGAAGCCGATGCTCGCAGCAGCAGCGGTTTCGGTCAGAAAGAGGCTGGGCAGCGCCCAAAAGGCCGGCTGGTAGCCTTTGACGCCCGCGAAGAAGATCATGAAGCAGACGATGGTGAGAGCGAGGTTGCCTTTCGTCAGCGGCGCGAGCGCCAGCGCGATGAGACCGATGATGATCGAGAAAGCCGCGTGGCAACGGCGCTCGCCCGTGCGATCGGAATTCCAGCCGATGAACAACTGGCTCCCTAGTGCGAGGCAGGGTGGTAAAATGACCAACCAAGTGATTTGATTGAGCTCGAGCTTGTACCATTCCTTCAAGATGCTCGGGAAGAAGAACTCGTAGCCGTAGTTCGCGGTCACACTGCAGCAGAATGCGAGCGCAAGCAGCAGCACCTTCGGATTTCGAAACGCCTCGCCCAATGTCATGCGCTTGCCTTTTGAACGGCGCTCTTTTTCAATCTGTAGCTGCTGGTCCAACGCGCTGCGTTCCTCATTCGTGAGCCATTTAGCCTCCGCTGGTCGATCTGGTAGAATGAATAGCACCACGAGGCCAAGCAAGACTGCCGGTGCCCCCCAGAAGATGTACATCCACTGCCAGCCCTCTAGACCGAAAAACTCAGGATGATGCACGGTGACACCGTTGATGACCTCATCGGTTCCGATTTGAAGCAGCAGGTTAGAGATTTTTGGGCTCACGATCTGCGCGACGGGTGTAGCGATCAAAAACCAAGCAACCGCGCGTGAGCGGTCTTGGTTTGGAAACCAGTGCGTGAGAAAAACGAGGACGCCGGGGAAGAAGCCGGCCTCTGCCAGACCGAGGCCAAAGCGCACGCAGTAAAACTGCATGGGGGTCGTCACCGCTGCGGTTAGCGCAGCCAGAATCCCCCACGTTACCATGATGCGTGACATCATGCGCCGCGCGCTCCAACGTTCGACCATCAGCGTGCCGGGCACCTCGAGTAGGATATAGCCCCAGAAAAACATCCCTGCACCAAAGCCGATGACTGCATTGTCAAATTCGGGCAGGTCTTTGGTCATGGTCAGCTTCGCCAAGCTCACATTCGCCCGGTCGACATAAGCGATGACGTAGCAAACAAAAAGCAACGGCAGCAGTCGCCAGTAGGCTTTGCCCCGGGCGCGATCCAAAGCGGAGGTGTCAGAAGTGGTGGGCACGAGCAGGATGGTGTAGGTGGTGGTTATCGTGCAGGCGGGTGCTTTTGCAAAGGGCTGTTCACGCCGGAGAGAAACGCCCATGGGGTGTGCAAAATCGGGCAACCGGGGTCCCGATGATGCTGACAAGAAATGAAGTGGGATTGAGAAGTGAAGGCAAGTTGGAAGTCTTCGTGACGTTTTCAGCGACCCATGCGCCTTCTTACCCTAGTTATGCTTTCGCTTGTTGTCTCCGCTGTGGCGGAGAAAAGGCCGAACATCCTTTTCATTCTCGTCGATGACCAGTCGCCCTTTGATTTGAAGTTATACAATCCAAAATCAACGCTGGAGACACCGAATCTCGATAAGCTAGCAGCACAAGGTGTGGTCTTTGATGGCGCGTATCACATGGGCTCGTCCTCCGGCGCGGTATGCACGCCTTCCCGGCACATGATCATGAGCGGACGCACCGTGTGGCATCTGCCGGTTTCGCCTTGGGCGGCCAGGACAAGCCCGCCGCAGCTTGAACAGCAGACCATTCCGGCCGTCTTCAACCGCGCTGGCTATGCCACGATGCGCACCTGCAAGATGGGAAACAGCTACGAGGCCGCGAACAAGCTCTTCACCGTGCGCAGGGATGCCTCGAAACGTGGAGGCACCGACGAAAGCGGCAGCGCATGGCATGCCGAGCAGGTGCTCAACTACTTGCGTGACCGTGGAGCGAACCAAGACACTAAACCTTTCCTCATCTACTACGGCTTCTCCCACCCGCACGACACGCGCGATGGCAAACCGGAGCTGCTGGCGAAGTATGGTGCCACGAATCACACGGATGAGACGAACCCACCTTCGCTGCACTCCTTGCAGCCGCCACTGCCGGCGAACTACTTGCCGAAGCACCCCTTTGACAACACGGACATGAACGTGCGCGATGAGGTGTCCGTAAGCGGTGTGTGGAAGAACCGTGATGAGGCCAGCATCCGCAATGAAATCGGTAGGCAGTATGCGTGCAGCGACAACATCGACCTCCAGATCGGCCGCGTGCTGAACCGCCTCGAAGAAATGGGCGAGCTCGACAACACCTACATCATCTACACCGCTGACCACGGCATCGCCATCGGGCATCACGGCTTGATGGGGAAACAAAATCTCTACCAGCACTGCTGGCGTGTGCCCTTCATTGTGAAAGGTCCCGGCATCCCCGCGGGGCGTCGCGTGGAGGGAAACATCTACCTTCTCGATCTGCTCGCCACACTGTGTGACCTCGCGAGCATCCAACCGCCGCAGACGAATGAAGGCACCAGCTTCAAACCGGTGCTCACGGGCGAGAAAACAGCCATGCGCCAAGTTCTTTACGGCGCTTACGCCGGCGGCGCGAAACCTGGCATGCGCTGCGTCAAGCAGGGCGACTGGAAGCTTATCCAATACGAGTCCGCCGACGGGAAGGCGAAGCACACGCAGCTCTTCAATCTGGCCGAAAACCCCAACGAACTGCTTACCGAGCATGGAAGCCCCAATCTCGCTGACGACCCCAACCATGCGGAAAAGCTCGCGGAGATGAAAAAACTCCTTTTGAGCGAAATGCGCCGTCTCGATGATCCTTGGCGTTTTGCCGATCAGCCAAGCGACAATCTCCCGCCGCCTCCCGCGCCCCCCAAGAAGATCAAAAAGAAAAAGTGACCTCCGCTAAATATGAAACGCCTTGCCCTGATCCTCGTCGCATTCTGCCCTTCTCTCTTCGCCGCGAAGCCGAACATTGTTTTCATCCTCGCGGATGACCTTGGCTACTCCGACCTCGGCTGCTACGGCAGTGAGATCGCTACGCCGAACCTCGATTCACTGGCCAACAACGGCCTGCGCTTCACCCAATTCTACAACACCGCCCGCTGCTGGCCCACACGTAGCGCCTTGATGAGCGGTTACTACGCTCAGCAGATTCACCGTGATGCCTTGCCGGAGGTCGGCGGTGGTGGACAAGGTGTGCGGCAGAAGTGGGCGCCGCTGCTACCACACTTTTTGAAGCCTATGGGCTATCGCAGCTATCATAGTGGCAAGTGGCATATTGACGGTCCGGTGCTCGAAGGTGGTTTCGACCGTTCACTCGACATGAAGAATCAGGGCAACTTCTTCACCGCGAAGGGTAACTCCATCGACGACGTGCCGGTGACGCCGCCCGCCGATGAAAAAGGCTACTACGCCACCATCGGCACGGCTGACCACGCCATCGAGTGCCTCAAGGATCATGCGACTCATCATGCCGCTAAGCCCTTCTTTCATTACATCCCCTTCATCGCTCCGCATTTCCCATTGCACGCGCTGCCACAAGACATTGCGAAGTATCGCGACAAGTATCTCGATGGATGGGACAAGCTACGTGAGGCTCGATTTGCTCGTCTAAAAAAGATGGGCATCACCAAGACAAGCCTGTCCGTTCTCGAGCGTGAAGTCGGTCCGCCGTATGCTTTTCCTGATGCTATCGAAAAGCTTGGCCAAGGTGAGGTAAACCGCCCGCTGCCATGGAGCGATCTCACAGAGGAGCAGCGTCGCTTCCAGGCTACTAAGATGGCGATTCATGCCGCGATGATCGACCGCATGGATCAGGAGATCGGCCGTATCCTTGTGCATCTCAAGGCAATGGGTGCTTTTGAGAATACGATCATTTTTTTCGCTTCCGACAATGGCGCGAGCGCTGAGATCATGGTTCGCAATGGTGGCCACGATCCCACCGCGCCTTCTGGCAGTGCTGCCAGCTACCTCTGCCTCGGACCCGGATTTTCCAGTGCTGCGAATACGCCGCATCGCCGTCACAAGACGTGGGTGCATGAAGGCGGCATTAGCACACCCCTCGTCGTGCACTGGCCTGCCGGTATCGCTGCGAAAGGCGAGCTGCGCACCACGCCCGCTCATGTGATCGACTTCGTGCCCACCGTGCTTGATCTGCTGGACGTTGAGAAGCCCAAGGCGTGGAAAGGTGAGCCCATCCCAGAGGCACCCGGCAAGAGTCTCGTGCCAGCCTTTGCCAAAGACGAAACCATCACTCGTGAATCGCTGTGGTGGCTTCACGAGGGTAACAAAGCCATCCGCGTCGGCGATTGGAAGCTTGTCGCTGCTCAAGGCGATGCTTGGGCGCTTTACGATCTCCAAACCGACCGCGCTGAGCAGCATGATCTCTCCGTGAAGATGCCTGAGAAGGCCAAGGAACTCGCCGACCTTTGGCAAAAGCAAACGGATGCCTTTATCGCGCTGGCCAAAAAAACCCTACCCGATCAGCCGAAAGGCAAGGGTAAGGGGAAGAAAACAAAGAAGTAAAATCCGACTATGCGCTGCCTTTTCGCATGTCTGCTCTCCCTTGGGTCCACGCTGTTTTCGGCGCAGCCGAATGTGATTCTCATCATGGCCGATGACTTTGGCTATGAATGCGTGACGGCGAATGGTGGCGAGTCATATCAGACGCCGCATCTTGACCGTCTTGCCGCATCGGGCATGCGCTTTGAGCACTGTCATTCGCAGCCGCTTTGCACGCCCACCCGCGTGCAGCTCATGACGGGAAAATACAATGTGCGCAACTACCTGAAATTCGGCACACTCATGCGCACTGAGACCACCTTCGGACATCTCCTCAAGAAGGCGGGCTATGCCACCGGCATCTGCGGCAAATGGCAGCTTGGCCATGAGAAGGACGCGCCGCAGCACTTCGGTTTCGATGAGGCCCTGCTTTGGCAACACACGCGCCGACCGCCGCGCTACGCGAATCCTGGATTAGAACTCAATGGCAAAGAAAAAGAATACCCAGAAGGCAGCTATGGGCCCGATCTTGTGAATGACTTCGCGCTCGATTTCGTGACGCGACACCAGGAGAAGCCCTTCTTTCTCTACTACCCGATGATTCTCACCCACGATCCCTACCAGCCCACGCCCGACAGTCCGGACTGGGACCCGAAGATCCGCAGCGAGGCGAAGCAGCGCGATGGGAAGCATTTCGCGGAAATGGTGACCTACATGGACAAGCTCATCGGCCGCCTCGATGCCAAACTCGACGAGTTGGGCATCCGCGACAACACCCTGCTCCTTTTCACCGGCGACAACGGCACCGGTAAAAGCGCGACCTCCCGCTTCAAGGGCGCGGACTTTCCCGGCGGCAAAGGCAGCACCACACACAGCGGTCATCATGTGCCGCTCATCGTTAGCTGGCCTGCCGTGATCAAGCAGGGGCAAGTGAACCGCGATCTGATCACCTGCACCGACTTCCTTGCGACTTTCTGCGCAGTTGCTGGAACCCCCGCGCCTGATGGCATTGATGGTGTCAGCTTCCTCCCGCAGCTCCAAGGAAAGCCCGGCACGCCTCGCGAAGCCATCTACATGTGGTATTCACCACGTCAGTCCAAGGATCTCGCGGTGAAAGAGCTGGCCTTCGATCATCACCATAAACTCTATCGCACCGGCGAGCTCTACGATCTGCAAAGTGATCCCCACGAGAAAACACCTCTCAATGGTCAACATCCCTCACGTGTGAAACTTCAGGCTGTGCTCGATCAATACAAGGATACCCGTTCCGCCAAACTTGACCGCCAGTTTGAACAGTCTGGAGTTGGTCAATCGAAGAAAGACAAAAAGAAGAACAATGTCGCCAATTAGACTGCACACCATGTTCCGCTCACTTATTCTCATCCTTTGTCTCAGCGTTTCGCTATTCGCTGCAAAGCCTAATGTTTTGTTCATCGCCATCGATGATCAAAACGACTGGATCGGCCATCTCGGCGGCCACGCCATGGCAAAAACGCCGAACCTCGACAAGCTCGCCGCACGTGGCACGACCTTCATGAATGCGCATTGCAACATGCCGCTGTGCAATCCCTCACGCACGAGCCTGCTGCTGAGTCTTCGCCCGACCACCACAGGGATCTACGGCCTCTCGCCTTGGTTTCGCACGCTGCCACAGTGGAGGGACCGCGTGGCATTGCCGCAGCATTTTGAGAACCATGGCTATCTGACGGCTGCCACGGGCAAAATCTACCATGGCGGCACTGGCGGTGGTGGAGCTCGTGGCAAAGGAAAGGGCAAAAATGCCGCGAAGAAGGCGCAGCCGGATGCGAAGTCCGAATTCATGGTCACCGCGCCGTATGGCGGCTTTGGCACCAAGCCGCCGAAGAAGCTCATTGGCGACACGCCGATGGGCAACAACCCGCTCATGGACTGGGGCGTGTGGCCGCTCGACAACGATGACACCGGCAAAGGCGATTACCAAGTGGCCTCGTGGACCGTCGAGCAGATCAAGAAAGCACCAAAGGAGCAGCCCTTCTTCATCGCCGCCGGGTTCTTCCTGCCACATGTGCCCTGCTATGCCACGCAGAAGTGGTTCGACCTCTATCCCGATGATGATAGCGTGCTGCCGAAGATCATCGAGAACGACCGCGCCGACACACCGCGCTTCTCATGGTACATCCACTGGCATCTGCCGGAGCCGCGTTTGAAGTTCCTCAAGGAAGCCAACCAATGGCGCAACCTCGTCCGCAGCTACCTCGCGTGTACCAGCTTCACCGATGCGCAGATCGGCCGCCTGCTCACCGCGCTCGATGAGTCCGGCCATCGCGATGACACCATCGTCGTCGTGTGGGGTGATCACGGCTGGCATCTCGGCGAAAAAGAGATCACCGGCAAAAACAGCCTCTGGGATCGCGGCACGAAGGTCCCGCTCATCTTTGCCGGCCCTGGCGTCACCGCAGGTCAGCGCTGCAATCAACCCGCCGAGCTGCTCGACATCTATCCGACGCTCGTCGAGCTCGCTGGTTTGACGAAACGCGATGACTTGGAAGGCATCAGCCTGACGCCGCAGCTCAAAGATGCCGCGACGAAACGCCAGCGTCCCGCCGTCACCAGTCACAACCAGGGCAACCACGCTGTGCGCAGCGAAAAGTGGCGCTACATTGTTTATGCCGATGGCAGCGAGGAACTCTACAACATGGTCAACGATCCCAACGAATGGACCAATGTGGCCGCGAAGCCCGAAAACGCTGCCATCATCGCTGAGCATCGCAAATGGCTACCGACAATCGATTTGCCGCCCGCGCCAAACAGCGCCAGCCGAGTTCTCACCTACGACAAAAAGACCGACGATGCTGTGTGGGAAGGCAAAACCGTGAAGCGCAGCGATCTGATCCCCGAATAGCCATGCCCGTTCTGCTCGCGCAAGACTGGCAAGGTGGTCTTGAGAGTCGAACTGACGTTCCGTTGATTGTTAAGCACACTCGGGATCATGAAAATGGTTCCTTTGCGATTTCAGTGCTGCAGTGCTCCACTCGAAATTGCAGATTCGTGATTGGGAGACAAAGCGGTGAGATGAAGAAAATGTGAACGACAAAGCGGGAACTGTTGAAGATAAAGGATCGGCAGGCTGCTTGTTGCTCGGTCTTCTTGTGATAGGTGCAGGTGTCTTGGCAGTGTTCAGAGCATTGGGTAAAGATTCATGATCATTTGAAACCTGTCTGGCCTGCCTCGCACGGATTGCTGTGGGTGGGTATATCGATCGAGAAGGGATCGCGGAGTTACGTCGATTCGATCAGGCGAAAGATCGCTATCTGTAGATCCGCATTTCTTTGGTGAACCACATGAATCTGCTACGCAGAAAATAAGCCTTACTCCTTTTCAAACAACAACCGCAGGCTGTTTAAGCATACCACCACTGTGCTGCCTTCGTGTGTGAGCACGCCCAGCGTGAGCGGGACGATCCCAAAGAGCGACGCGATGGCCATGACGATGACGCTGCCGAGGGAGATGAAGATGTTTTGCTGGATGATGCGGCGGGCGTGCTCGCTGATGCGGCGGGCGGAGAGGAGTTTTTCGATCTTGTCCTGCATCAGCACGATATCGCTCTGCTCCAGCGCGGCATCGCTGCCGCGTGCGCCCATGGCGACGCTGACGTAGGCGGCGGCAAGGCTCGGGGCGTCGTTTACGCCATCGCCGACCATGGCGACCTTGCGGCCCTGCTGCGTGAGCTCGCGGATGGCGGCGACTTTGTCCTCGGGATGTAATCCGGCACGCACTTCGCTGAGGCCGAGCTGCTTAGCGACCTCGGAGGCGGCGGCGCGGCGGTCGCCGGTGAGCATGATGGTGCGCACGTCGTCCTTCGCGAGGCTGTCTAGCACGGCGCGGCTGCCGGGACGCACCTCGTCCTTCAGCAAAATGCGGCCGACGATTTGCTCGTGCAGCACCCAGACTTCACTGAAGCCTAGTGGCGCATCGGGAACACCCGCCAGCGCATCGCCTAGCGCGCTGTCTTTGACGAGTTCACGCCTGCCGACATAGCTGAGGCCGCTTTCCGTGCGTCCGCGCAGTCCTTGGCCGGCGATGGAGTTAAACTCGGCCACTTTTTCCGCCACGAAGCCCTTCACCTGCCCGTGACGCGTGATGGCGCGGGCGATGGGATGATTTGAGTTCGATTCCAAGTTCACCGCGATGCGTAAAACGTCGTCTTCGCGGCCACCGGGGAAGGATTCGATCTTTGTCACCTTCAGTTCGCCCTCCGTGAGCGTGCCGGTCTTGTCCATGGCGATCACATCCACCTCGGCTAGCTTTTCAATCGCCGCGCCGCCACGGAACAGGATGCCATGCCGTGCACCCCACGCGATGGCAGCCAGAATAGCCGACGGGATCGACAAAACAAGTGCACAGGGGCTCATCACCACGAGCAGCGTCATCGCTCGGTAAAACGAAGATTTGGACGCAGCAGTGTTTTCAAAAGGGGGAATGCCCAAAGCGAGCCACCACACGAAAAACATCAACGCCACGATGGTCAGTGTCAGCAGCGTGTAGCGCGTGCCAAAGCGGTCGGTAAAGCGCTGGCTAGGTGCCCGCATCTTTTGCGCTGTTTGAATGAGGGTGATGATTTTTGCCAGCGAGCTTTGCGTGGCCGGTTTATCGACACGCACCTGCACGAGGCCCCAGAGATTGAGCGTGCCGCCAAAGATAGCTGTGCCGATTTCCTTCGTGATCGGCAGCGACTCACCAGTCAGCGTGGATTCATCGGCCGCTGTCAGGCCGGAGACGACGGTGCCATCCACCGCGAAGAGCTCGTCCGGCTTCACCACGAGCACATCACCGATGCGTAGCATCGCCACGCCGCGATCCTCCGTCGTCCCATCCGGCAGTAGCACGTGAGCCGTTTTCGGCGCGGCCTTCGTCAGTGCATTGATCTCACGATGCGTGCGGTAGAGCACGAAATGCTCCAAAGCGCCGCTGGTAGAGAAAAGAAAGAGCAACAGCGCTCCCTCTTCCCAAGCGCCGATCGCCACCGCTCCAAGAGCGACCGCGAGCATGAGGAAATGCACATCGAGCCGACCTTCGCGGATGTTTTCCCATGCATCTTTGGCCGCGTCCCAACCGCCGGAGATGAGCGAAGCCGCAAAAAGCACCTGAGAGACCCACATCGGCGCTTCGGCAAATTGTTCGACCAGATAGCCTGCGACGAGGGTGAGGCCGCAAATCGCTGCCTGCATGGCCAGCGTGCGCCATTCGTCATCGCTCTGCTGCTCGATCTCATCCGCCTCTGGCCACTCAAACTCACGCCACTTCCAAAACGTGGGTGCGGTAGGGCAAGAGGGCTTCTCGATCTGCATGACGCCCCTTTTCTCGCTTACTTCGAGCATGGTGGTGCGTTCAGGGAGCTGTTTCAGCCACTTCGCGTCAATTGTGCGCAGCACCTCCGCGAGCTTCGTCTGCAGCAACTCGCCATCCACACGACCCAGTGTGGCCATTTCGACCTTCTTCGAAGTTGGATTGAGCCGAATGGCCTCTACAGATGGCTCATCGAGAAGAAAGGACTCGATGGCATGCATCCAAGCGTTGTCGGGATTTTTGGGCATCAAAAAGGCAGAGCAGATGGTAGAGGTGGCTAGGCGAGATGCAAGACGCGTGACGGATGTAGGATTTGTGGCAGACATGCAGGGCATGCGCTTTGCCAGCCGCCCTCTTTTTTATCTTATTTTGCTGCTCACTGCCTCCGCATTCATGCTCACGGTCTATATGATGTGGAAGTTGCCTGAGGCGGAGGAACTCAGCCGGCTAAAGAAGTCCATGCCAGCGGCGTTACCTGCCGTGCAACCATGAAACCGCTCTTCGCCCTCTTCCTGCTCTCGGCTGCTGCTTTGGCCCGCCAGCCCAATGTGATCCTCATCCTTGCGGATGACCTTGGACGTGGCGATCTGGGCTGCTACGGTCAGAAGTACATTCGCACACCCAACCTTGACCGCATGGCGGCGGAGGGCATGAAACTGATGGATCACTACAGTGGCAATGCCGTTTGCGCCCCGTCCCGCTGCGTGTTGATGACCGGCTATCATCCAGGACATGCGTTCATCCGTGACAACCGACAGGCGAACACGGCGAAGGGCCTGCCGAAGATGGGCAAGCCGGAGCATGAGGGTCAGTTTCCGATTCCTGATGCTACGGTAACTCTGGCGGAGATCTTCAAGGCTGCGGGATACGTTACGGGCGGTTTTGGCAAATGGGGCCTCGGTGGCCCGGGTAGCACGGGCGAGCCTTTGAAGCAGGGCTTCGAGCGCTGGTTCGGCTACAACTGTCAAGGTGTGGCACACAATTTCTATCCCACCTACCTTTGGGATAACGACAAGACTATCGAATTGAAGAACCCGCCGTTTCCTTCTGCGGACAAATTGAAGCCCGATGAGGACTCGACGAAACCAGAAAGCTACAAGAGGTTCCAAGGCACGGAATACAGCGCCGATCTGATCGCCGAGCAGGCGCTGAAGTTTGCTCGCGACAACAAGGACCGGCCCTTTTTCCTTTATTGGCCCACCACCGTGCCGCATCTCGCCATGCAGGTGCCGGATGACTCAGTGGCCGAGTATGATGGGGTGTTTGAAGAGACCCCTTATCCGGGGGGCAAGGGCTACCTGCCGCATTTCAAACCGCGTGCAGGCTATGCTGCGATGATCACGCGTATGGATCGCGAGATTGGAAAGATGATCCGTCTCATCGCCGAGCTGGGACTCGATGAAGATACGATCTTCCTCTTCATCAGTGACAATGGATCGCTTAATGGCACGCACCAAGGCCTCGGTGGTGTGGATGCGGCTTTCTTCAATAGCAGCAGCGACCTACGCGATGGTAAGGGTACGCTCTACGAAGGTGGAATCCGCTCGCCCGGCATCGTGCGCTGGAAGGGCAGGGTAAAGCCCGGCAGTACGAGTCAAGCCATCACGGGCTTTGAAGATTGGATGCCGACGCTACTCGATCTTTGCGGCTTGAAGAACAAAACACCCGAGGGCATCGATGGAGTCAGTTTTGCCAGTTTGCTGCGCGGCGACTCACAAAATGGCCGCGAGTTCCTGTATCGTGAATTTCCAAACTACGGAGGTCAGCAGTGCGTGAGGCTTGGGAAGTGGAAGTACATCCGCACTGGCATCAGCGGTGGGAAGGCCAGAAAAGCGGTGAAAGCTTCGGAAGAGCTTTACGACCTCGAAAATGACCCGGCGGAGACCTCGAACGTGCTCGCAGCACATCCGAAGATGGTGGCGCAAATGAGGCTCATCGCGGCACGTGAGCATCAAAACAGTGCAGATTTCAAGTTCCCGGCTCTTGACCAGTAAATAGCCTATACCTCAACGAACTTCTGGCTCCGACTGGGCATGTGATGGATGCCACCCAAGAAGAGGTCGGGCTGTTGAAACGGCTTTGTGCCCTTTGGGAAAAGCACAAATCCGTTTTGGCTCATATCAGTCCGGCGATGGGCGAACCCATGTAGAGTGTGTGCGGCCGACCGCTAAAGTCTTTCCAGATCGTCTCGCGCGGAAGCCCAAGCGCTTCGTAGATCGTAGCGGCGAGATTTTCCGGCGTTTGAGCATCGCTGATGGGATAGCCGCCGATTTTGTCGGTCTCGCCGATGACACGGCCACCCTGGATGCCGCCGCCGGCGAGCAGGATGCTCTGCGCGTGGCCCCAGTGGTCGCGGCCTGGCAGCGCAGTAGTGGAGATGCTCTTGATCTTAGGCGTGCGGCCGAATTCGCCGCCCATGACGATGAGCGTGTCCTTGAGCTGGCCGCTGGCGTCGAGATCTTCGATCAAGGCGCTCACCGCTTGGTCCATCGGCGGCAGCAGGAAGCCTTTGAGGTTCTTCCACGCGGCCTGATGCGTGTCCCAAGTCTCGTTGTTGCCCAGATTGACTTGCACCATGCGCACGCCGCTCTGCACGAGGTTTTTGGCCATTAGTAGCGACCAACCGAAGCTGTGGCGGCCATAGCGGTCGAGCAGTTGAGGATCGACTTTGTCCAAACTGAAGGCGTCATGTACCTTGCGATTGCTGAGCAGGCCGATCGCGGCCTGACGCGTCGAATCGAAGGCTTCGTCGCCGGCGAGGCGCGTGAGGTTTTCCGACTGCTTTTCGAGTGCATTGCGCAGCGACACGCGATCCATTACGCGGTCGAGGGAAAGGCCCTGCGGCAGCGAGAGATGAGGTGCCTGGAACTTCAGCGCGGGATCGGTTTCAAAGCCGCGCTCGTGATGAAACAGGTAGCCGGGATACGCGCCGTAGTGCTTCGGGTGATACGGCGACATTTCGAGGAACCAGGGGTCATGCTGCGCGCCGAGCATGCCGCCGAACTGCCCCGCGAGCGTGCGTCCCTCGCGGTGGACGAGCTTGTCCGGCAGCACGATGGCTGGCGGGAGGTTGTCTTGGCGTTTCGGCAGCAGCGCTGTCGCGAGCGCTGCCATGCTAGGGTAGTCGGACTTCTGTGGTTTTGCCGGGCTGAAGCCCAGCGGCGCGTCGCTGCGGCCGGTGAGCATAATGTGATGCCCTAGGGAGTGATCGCTGCTGCCATGCGTGAGCGAGCGAACCAGCGACCACTTTTTCGAAATGCGCGCGAGATTCGGTAGGTGCTCGCAGATGTGCAGGCCGGGCGTGCGCGTGCGGATGGGTTTGAACTCGCCGCGCACCTCCATGGGTGCGTCCGGTTTCATATCAAAACTCTCATGCTGCGCCAGGCCGCCACTGAGGAAGATGTAAATGACGTTTTTCGCGCGAGGAGCCTGCGCGGGTGCACTCATCGCGTGCAGCGCGCTGAGATGGTTCATCCCTAGGCCCAATAAACTGACCGCACCCGCCTGAATGACTTCACGGCGAGAGCAAGGATGTGCTGGATGCGGGAATGACATGCATTCGGGATTACGTCGCAGGTGGTGCGGGTTTTTCCGCTGAAGATGAGGTTCAGAAAGGGTGCGGTATGTAGTCGATCTCCATGAACTCGGTCACCTCAGGCAGCCAGCGCCCTTCCACGAAGGCCAAATGGCCCGCGTGGACGTTGTAAAAGGCATACGCGGCCTCGTTGTCGAACTCCATCGACAGGCCGAAGGTGTAGTTGTTCTTCGGGCTGGTCTGGCGCAGGCACTCAAACTTCTTTACGCCCTCGATGTGGGCGAGTTCGCAGGCGGCACGGAGGAAGTCACGCTCGGCGGCGGAGCCGGGCTCGTGCTTGAGGCGGAAGACGACGGTGTGGCGGATCATGGCAGCGGCGGTAAAAGATAGAAACTGGAGGATAAAAGATGAAAGCTAGGGTAGTCTCCACATCTGTGCTTGAGGCGGAAGACGACGGTGTGGCGGATCATGGCAGCGGCGGTAAAAGATAGAAACTGGAGGATAAAAGATGAAAGCTAGGGTAGTCTCCACATCTGCCTTTTATCTTTGAGCGTTTCATCTTTTATCTCCGCCCATGTCCTCTCGCGCCCTCCCCGTCCTTCCTGATGCCCACGGCCACTTTGGCAAGTATGGCGGCATGTTCGTGCCTGAGACACTCATGGCCGCGCTGACCGAGTTGTCCGACCATTACGAGAAGGCCAAGGCTGATCCGGCCTTCCAAAAGGAACTCGATGGGTTGTTGCACGAGTATGTGGGGCGCCCGACGCCGCTGTATTTTGCCAAACGCTGGACCGAAAAGCTCGGTGGAGCCAAAGTGTACCTCAAGCGCGAGGATCTGCTCCACACGGGTGCCCACAAGATTAACAACGCTCTCGGCCAGATCCTGCTCGCAAAGCGTCTCGGGAAAAACCGCATTATTGCCGAAACAGGCGCCGGTCAGCACGGTGTGGCCACGGCTACGGTATGTGCTCGCTTTGGTGTGGATTGCACCATTTACATGGGGAAGGTGGATATGGAGCGGCAGGCACTCAATGTCGCCCGCATGCGTTTCCTTGGTGCCAAAGTCGTTGCGGTGACAGCCGGACAAGCGACGCTCAAGGAAGCCGTGAACGAGGCCATGCGTGACTGGGTCACGAATGTGCGCACCACGCACTATATCCTCGGCTCCGCCCTCGGCTCGCATCCTTTCCCGATGATGGTGCGTGATTTTCATCGCGTGATCGGTGTGGAGGCTCGTCGGCAGATTTTGGAGCGTGAAGAACGCCTGCCGGATCTTCTCGTCGCCTGCGTGGGCGGCGGCAGCAATTCGATCGGCCTTTTCCATCCCTTCCTCAATGATGAAGGCGTGCGCATGACCGGCGTCGAGGCCGGTGGCGATGGCATCATCCCTGAACGCCATGCCGCGCGGTTCCAAGGCGGCCGCCTCGGCGTGCTGCAAGGCACCAAAACTTGGCTCCTGGCCAATCCCGATGGTCAAATCGAGCTCACGCACAGCGTCAGCGCCGGTCTCGACTACGCCGCCATCGGCCCCGAGCACGCTTGGCTGCATGAACAAGGCCGCGTGACCTACAACTACGCCACTGACTCGGAGGCACTCGACGCCTTCCAGGAACTCAGCCAGATCGAAGGTATCATACCCGCTCTGGAAAGTTCTCATGCCATCGCCGAAGTCAAAAAAGTCGCTCCAAAGATGCGGAAGGATCAAATCATCCTCGTGAACCTCAGTGGTCGAGGTGACAAAGATGTGGCCCAGGCTGCGCGGATGATCTTGGGTGAAGAATTGAAGTTCTGATTTGGCATGCACGACCATCAGATGCTCAACTCTGCTTTGGCGCACAGAGCCGTTTGTTCGGCTGACGAAATGGCGAGGCAAAGCCATGTTTCATGGATGATGGCAAACCCAAAGCCGGTCTAGTCATGAGCTTGATCGCTACCACATCGTCTGAACTGTCGCAGCCACAGAACATGATCCAAGAGGACATGGCGAAGCTCAAATCGCTCCTTCAGGATTCGCTCTCGCCGCATGTGGCGGCGGGGCAGAAGGACATGCGCATCTTAAACTTGGCCTGTGGGCGTTGCGACGAGGCGGAGACGCTCATCCAGTTAGGTTCTGATCTCACACAGGGGGGCGCGGTCGAAATGGTTGGGGCGGACATCCGCATTCGTGAGATCCGCCAAGCACGTGAAACGCACTCTCATCTTCCGGCGGATTTTTTGATCGAGGACGCCACGAAGATTAGCGAGCACAAGCAACTGGGTGATGACTTCAACATGGTTTTTGTTCGCCATCAAAACTTCTGGCATGGTCAGGAGTTGTGGAAAAAAATCTTCGATCAAGGCATCGCCAAGCTGCGGCCGGACGGCATGCTGGTGATCACAAGTTACTTCGATGTGGAGCACCGACTGGCGCTGCGAGCGCTGGAGGCGCTGGGGATGGAAGTGGTGAGCAACAAGCGAAACAAGGCCAGCCGTGCGCTGAAGGATGCGCCTGGGAAATCGGTGGACCGATGGGTAGCGGTGCTTCGCCGGCGGCAATGATGACATGCGGTCACAGCCACGGGAACTTTTCATGTTTCATCTCTTTGCGGGTGATCAAGATCGCGTGTCGGAGCCTTCGGGCCAAGCTCACTTCATCGTCTCATGAATAAGTTTTTCGCTGGGAGAGCTTGTAGTCGCCCGTTAACACGAGATGGCTTGCAAGCCAAGGCCTAGGCTTGCAAGAGCATTGCCAAAGCCTGCTCTAGGCGGTATGCTCTCATCCCCTCCAGTTCTATCAAAACCCCTTCCCCTCATGAAACGACTGCTTTTCGCCCTGCTGCTGGCCTTTGCGGGACAGCTTGCCGCCCTGCGTCTTCATGCGCAAACGACCGGCGGCGCCTCGGATCTTCATTTTAGTGGCTTCGTCATCTACAATGAGGCAGGCCGTCTCGAAAAGGGGGGAGACCTCGAAATGGCTTTAGCCAAGTACAAGCAGGCTGGCGAACTCTACGCCACGCTGGAAAAAAACTTCCCCACCTATGAGGTGGAGACGAGGATGAACCGTCAGCGCACGATCGCGACTGCCATTGGTCGGCTGGAGGCGATGCAGGCTAGGAATGCTTTGGCCTCGCAGCCTCAGGTTACGGCTCAACCCGTGCCGCAGCCTGCACCAGTTATGGCTTCATCCCCCGGTTCTCAGCGGACCTCTGGTGATATCCCGAGCCTCGATGGACTCTTGCGTAGTTGGGAGAGTCAGATGCGTGGGAGAATTCTCGAACTAGAGCGGGACAAAAAGCAGCTCGAATTGGATCTGAATAAATGGGGCGAGTGGCATGACTGGGCCGCCGGTGAGGTGAGTCGCGTTACCGGTGAGAATTCTACGCTGGCGCGTAAGGCTGGCGTGCTCGAGCAAGCCATTGTGGGCATGCAAAAAGAGGTTGAGGCTGGCCGAGCCGCCTCTAGCCAACTTCATGAACTGAAGCAGCAAAAAGCTGCAGTGGATGCCGAACTGGCGAAGAATGCCCGCCAGCTCGCCGCCGCTGAAAAGGCTGCTGCGGATGCCTCCGCTAAACTCAAGACCTCGAATGAAAGTCTTGCCGTTGTTCAGCAGGAGAGAGGCAAGCTCGAATCTGAGCGCGACAAGCTCATCAAGGAAAGAGACAATGCGGTCAAGGAGCGTGATGTTGCCAATGCGAAAGCCTTGGGGGCCCAAGCTGAGGTGGAGGAGCTCAAGAAAAAGACCGCTAGCGGCAATATGAAGAAGCTGATTGCTGAGAATGTGCGCCTTCAGAAGGAGCTCGATGTTGCACAGAAGCAGGTGGAGGCACTCAAAGCGGATGTCACCCGCAAGGATCAGGAGATCAACAAGCTCCGTGGTGACATCACCACCCTCCAGGGCCAGCTCACCACATTGCGCCAGGAAAGTGCCCAGTATCAGACGCAGGTGGCGGATCTCACCCGCCAACTGAAGGAGCTGAAGGAGATGCCGAACAATGCAAGCCCTAACGAGCCGAATGCCCTCATCACCCAGGAAAACGAGATGTTGCGGAACATTATCATCCGCCAGCTTCGCCTGCAAAATCGCCAGCAGCAGGCCAAGGAGCTCATCATCTCCCAGCTCTCAAAAATGGAGAATGCTTCCACCGATTTACTCAAGCAGGTCGAGGAGCTCAAAAATACCCGTATGACTCTCAGTCCCGAAGAGGAAAAGCTCTTCAAGGACCCCGCAGCCAAGGAATTGATCGGTGCAAATGGTGTGCAGGCGACGCTCATTGCCGCCAGTGCCACGCCACCTTCAGGCAGCAAACTTTCGCCGGGGTCATTGACCTCCCTGTTGCTTCGTGCGGGAGAGGCCTACACGGCCAAAGATTTCATCAACGCAGCGAAGTTCTACGAAGACGCGCTTCGCGTTGAGCCGAGGAGCACGGATGCGCTCATTGGGCTCGGCATGACGCAGCAGCGCGCAGGCAAATTTGCCGAGTCTGAGGCGGCTCTTCAAAAAGCGCTCGCTTATGATCCAGACAATGCAAACGCCACTTACGCGATGGGAGTGACTCACTTCAAGCAGGAACGCTGGAAGGATAGCATGACTTTCTTTGAGAAAAGCTTGGCTAAAATACCGCAGAATGCCAGCGCACGGCATTATCTCGGCATCATCTCTACTAAACTGAATCTCATGGAGCGTGCCGAGCGCGAATTCAAAACCACACTCGCCATTGATCCCGAACACGGCGAGGCGCATTTCAACTTGGCCGTGCTCTACGCCACTTGGGATCCCCCACAGTGGGACAAGGCACGCGAGGAATACGCGGCGGCACTGAAGAAGGGCGTGAAATCGGATGAGAACCTTGAGCGCCTGCTCGAAGGTGGGAAAAAGGTGTCGCAGAACTAAGTCAAGGCACCTTAGCCTCGTTCCAACCGCACGCGCTTATGAAAATGTCCTGCTTCTTCTTTGCCACAGTCCTTGCTGCATCAGCCGCCGACTTTCAAAAAGACATCCAGCCCATTCTCGAAAAGAACTGCTACGAGTGTCACAGCGAGAAGACGGGTAAACGCAAAGGTGGTTTTGTCTTTGATGAATTGGAAACCTTCAAGCTCGACATCGCAGACAACGATGTGGCTCAGATCCGGCCCGGCAATCCTGATGGCAGCCATTTTCTGGAGGTCATTGTGAATGCAAGCCACGAGAAGCACATGCCGCCGAAGGGTCAACTCTCTAGCGGTGATATCCGCAAGCTGACTGATTGGATCAAAGAAGGCGCTTTGCTGCCCGGGATAAAGCCTGCAGTGGCCTCCGCCAGCACTCCGAGCACACCGAAGAAGGCCCTTCCGCCTATCATGAGCTGGACAAATCTGGAGGGGAAAACCATTCGTGCCGGCTTTGTGCGCCTTGAAGGTTCCAATGTGGTTCTCCGCATGCCTGCGAATGGTCAGGAAGTGGCATACCCGATTTCCAAGCTGAACTTGGAAAGCCAAAAGCAGGCACAAGATGCGGGCAGTCCGTAGCCTATGGAATGGTTTTTTTGCCTTTTGCGCCTTTGAGAGTCGAGGAAACTGCTTTGCGTAGCACGACATCGACTGCGTTTTTCTGTGCGGCACCTGGAGTGCTGCGGCCTTCGGAGATCTGCTTATTCAGCAGCGCCTCAAGCTTGGCAGCGGCCTCTGGCTTTGAGCTGATCAGGTTGGTTTGCTCGCCGATGTCAATGCTGAGGTCGTAAAGCTGGCTCTCAGGACTGCCTTTTGGTGCATGACCGGGACGTGGATCACTCCAGCCGCCTGAGTCGGCGCAGAGCTCGAGTTTCAGGCTTACTTCGCGAATGGCGAAGGAGCCGTTGATGCTGTGATGGATGATGTTGGAACGTGCGGCAGCGTTTTTTTGGCCTTGGAGGGAAGGCAGGAAGCTAAAGCTGTCCTCCGCAGCGTTGTCGGGAAGCTTTTGCCCGAGAATATCGGCAGCGGTGGCCATCAAATCGGTGAGACAGGTGAGCTGCGAGGTTTTTTGGCCGCCTTGGACTTTTGCTGGCCAGCGCACGATGAAAGGCACGCGGTGGCCACCATCGTAAATGTCAGCCTTGTGACCGCGCAGGTTGTGGCTGGGGTTGTGGCCCTTCGAGAGATGCAGTGGAAAATCCGCGCTGGGGGAACAGCCATTATCGCTTGTGACGATGATCAGAGTATCTTTGGAGATACCATTCTGCTCCGTAGCCGTCATGATCTGGCCGATGGCGTCATCCGTCTCCATGACGAAGTCAGCATAAAGACTCAGACCGCTTTTGCCGCGCCATTTCGGGTTTGGCACAATGGGTGTATGCGGCGAATTCAAAGGCATGTAGAGAAAGAAAGGCTTGCCGTTCTTGGAAGCGGCGGCCTTTTCTTCGATGATCTTCAACGCCCGCTGAGTGAAGCTGGGCAGCACATCCTCTCCGCGGAAGCCAGGACTACCCGGACCTTCACGGCTGAAGCCACCTTTGGAGTCGTTCATCGGGATTTTCGTCGTTTCGGTGGGGTGTGCAACCACGCGGTCATTTTCAATGAAACAGTAAGGAACCATGTCGAGTGAGGCGCTGATGCCGAAATACGAATCAAAACCCACGCTAGTGGGGCCATTGGCGATGGGTTGGCTATAGTCGACGTTTTTCACCTGGTTGGGTTTCTCGATGCTCAGCTCGCTCACCTCGCCGGTGCGCACCCAATTCATGCCGAGGTGCCATTTACCCACGCAGGCTGTGTGGTATCCGTTTTGCTTCAAAAAGCTCGGCACGGTGAGGCGTCCCTGTTCGATGAGACGTGGTGAGAGACCGCCGAGTACACCACTTTGCAGCTTGGTGCGCCAAGCGTAGCGGCCGGTCATCAAACCGTAGCGGGTTGGTGTGCACACACTCGATCCGCTATGTGCGTCCGTGAAAATCATACCTTCTGCCGCTAGCCGATCCAAATGCGGTGTGGCAATCTTTCCCTCCGGGTTGAGGCAATGCACATCGCCATAGCCAAGGTCATCACAGAGAATGAAAATGATGTTCGGTCGAGAAGCCGCACGCAGCGAATGGGCTTGAACGAGGAGTGAAAGGGCAGAAAGAAGTAAAAGAAGTCGCATGGTGACAGGCATAACGAATCAGATCTGACGGTCGTTTCGCCGGAAAAGTGCATGGCAGTGCTGCCCGCGTTTCATGTCGCAGGGTGGTTTTCCGAACGGTTCGACGTGCCCTCGGTTATAGCCTCATTCAGGCTCGCATTTATGGCATGACGCATTCTTTCAAGTTTCTGCCGCCAAATATCCTTCCATCGGTTTGCAGCGTGATTTGTCATGAATTCGAAAGAGAAAATCATCTAAATCCAACCCATACGACCGTCCTTTGAGATATTGCGGCGGTGCTTTGACGTAATCCGGCAATGAATTTCCACGTCGCAATACTGATGACTGACCAAGGTGGTTATGCTCGACAGCTGCTTGCGGGGGTCGCCAGGCACCAGCGTTCCCTGTCAGAGCCTTGGTCTCTGCACATGATCCGCCTCCGCAGCTTGGATGCACTCACCCCCTGTTTGAGGGCATGGGCTGCAGATGGCAATGGGGTTTTGGGTCGGGTGGATAGCTTGGATGTGCAAAACATCCTCGTCGAGACTGGGCTTCCTGTGGTTAATGTCAGTGGATCACTAGCAAATCCCGTATTTCCAAGCTATCTTCAGGACCCATCCTCTGCTGCGAGCTTGGCTGTTGAACTGTTTTGGAGCCGAGGTTTTAGGCATTACGCCTTTGTGGGGTTGCATCGCGCCCATTGGTCCATCGATCGTGGCAGGGAGTTTCGCTCGTTTTTAGCAGCCAAGGGCCGCTCACTACAAGAGATAGGCTTTGAACTTGTGGATGTTCGTGCAGACCGCATTCGTGAATCGCTTGCCAATTGGTTGAAAAGCATGCCCAAACCACTGGCCTTGTGGGCATGCGATGATGAGATGGCCGTGCATGTGCTCAATGCCTGCCGCCAGAGCCACATACCAGTGCCGGATGAGGTGGCTGTTTTGGGTGTGGATAATGACGAGGCCATCAGTGAACTCGTCGTCCCCGGGCTTTCGAGTGTGGTTGTGGATGGTGAAGAGGCTGGCTTTCGCGCGGCGCGCCATCTGCATCATATAATGACGAGTCGGGATCCTACTCTTGTGCCTCTGGTTCACCGTCTTCCTGCCCGCGGAGTGGCGCTTCGGCGCTCCACAGATGTGACTGCTGTTGAGGATGATCACGTGGCTGCGGCCTTGCGACTCATCTTGGATGAAGCGTGTTACGGGCTGCGAGTGGCAGAGCTTGTCTCTAGGTTACCTGTCTCTCGCCGTGTGCTCGAACGCCGTTTCAAGGCCATCACTGGCCGCACTCTGTTAGAAGAGATCTGGACCGTGCAATGCCGTCACGCAAAAAGTCTCCTCGAGACCACGGATTTCAGTATGATGGAGATAGCTGAACGATGTGGTTACGAGCATCTGGAGCATTTTAGCACTGTGTTTAAAAAGACAACAGGGCAGCCGCCGGGGCTCTATCGACGTGTCTCGCGTCGTCGTGCGCTTGGTTCTACCTGATCGAGGCTAAACGTCGCAAAAGTTCACAGCTGGGACGTAAAACCTCCTTCCATGCTAGGCTCGATGCAAGGACTGAGAGCATCTGGTTAAATCATGCTCATTCCTTCCATTAGATCTGTCAGCAGCAGTATTGTCCGCTTCTTGTTCACGGGGAATTCGTTGATATCATCGATTTCATCCTATTTGCCATTTCGCGATGCTTGGCGGGTCTCATCAGAATCTTCGCGAGATGGAACCGTTGATGCAGGCGCTGCTCATACGCAGCAATGTTTGAATAAGTCGGAAATTTGTTTCGCCCAAGGCTCAAGGATTTCTGCATCCCTCATAGCGAACGCTGGTGATTTGGTTTTTCGTAATGAAGCGCTTCCATCTGAACCTGATCGCGCAGAAGTGAGCGGCATCACCACCAATCGTGGCATTAACCGAGGCATGAGTCGCTTTGCCACTATGTTTGAAATGCATTTATGTGGACCAAACGTCCGTCATTTTGCGCGGAGATTATGGCCGATTAAAAACAATATTTACAGCCATCCCCAAATCGCGAAATGCGGTCGACCTGCTTAGCCCGTGGAGATCATGATCGATGACATGAATGTCCACACGAGCCGCCAATTGTTTGAACTATGCAACGTTTCATTCTTGCCCTTCGTCAACCGCCTACGCTTCAAGAAGAGCCGACTGTCATAGACAGTCCGTTTAAAAATCACACAGAAATACCAAGGGGTTCAACGAAACACGTGGTGTTCGCAAGCTTTCTGTTTGTCATCTTATTATTGCTTTTGATGTATGTGGTTGAACGCAGGATGGCAGAGGGATCCGCTACCTTACAATGGGTGCTTTGCACCGGATTGATCTGGGGTATGCTTCTGTGTCTCGCCTACATTGCTTATCATGGCATTTTTATCGTCGAAGACATGCCATGGAGCGAGAATGCCTGCGCTTTTCGTCTTCATAATGAGCGCCGCTTGCCTCCCAAGTCTAGTCTGCCACTCGAGCACTTTTATTGTGATGATGCTCTCTCCTTTAGGTCCTTGGTAAATCATCTGAACGCATTTTCTACCAAACACCAAGAGCTTCCTCTCGCATTGCTCTCAGCCGATGCTTCCGGATGGCAATTCCAAGTGGGCTGGCACTGCTCGCCATCCGTGGGTCTGTCTCTTGTTTCGCAGTTAAACGTTGTCGGTGAATTCGATCAGGCACGGTACATGAGCCTCCAAGTGGCGGATCATCAGGTGCCCACACTGGCCGTCCCATTCTTCACGCGCCGTGGTCCTTACCTGTTGCTGATTTTGCAACCTCAAGCAACGACCTTGAATGTGGTATGGCAAAAAGTGATAGGTGGGCCGTTGGCTCGCATCGAGGATTTCTTGATGCTGCTGTGTTCAGCTATCGAAGCAATCCAGCCGGCATTGTTATCTCCTTCTGAGTCAGAGTCGCACCATGCCTCTCCTCCAAAGGACCGAACTCTCATTCATGTTTGTGCCATTTGTCATCATGTTGAGTGTGATTTTGATCAATGGATGCCTCTCGCTGGTCTGAATATCCGGCTACAACAGGGTAAGGTTTTCAGCCATACTTACTGCCCCAGCTGTATGAAGACTTACTATCATCATGGGTAGCCTAGTGTTCGTCTTCAAATGAGCGCAGAGCCACGTTGTCCTTTCGACATGTGTCAGTTTTTTCACAACCCCCTCTTTTCTCTCAAGCCTAAATCATGAAATCGACCCTCTGGACTGTATTCAGCTTAATCTTACTAATAGCTTTCAATGACTTTCTTTTAGCCTCACCGCGCGGCAGAATTTTATTTTCTTTCGTTGATTGGCCAACTCAAAAAGTGGCAGGTTCTACTGTCGCCACGCCTCTTGAAGAGCCCGCTAGAGTAGCACTCACCAAAACCCAACCTGCTGCGCCCCAAATCCAGTTAGCGCCCAAGAAAACGGCAGATGTCTCCTCACATTTAAAGGCTCATTCTTTGCAACCCACACCAGCTGTGTCGCCCCCTCAGCCTGCGCCGCAAGTGAAAGCCGCTTCCGCGCCAGCAGTGCCTAGTGCGGAACAAGTCACACAAAACTGGAGCGCCATACCTCAAGGTTTTTTTAATCAGCCAAGACATGTATCACTTTGCCGTGACTCTGAAATCGTCATGAGAACCCAAAGTGGCCGAGCCAAGGTGCGCATGCCAAAGCGTGCAAAACTGCAGGTTGTAGCACAAGATGGTATGGCATTGGTTGTTGCTCCTAGCCCTAATTCGCCCCTGCGCGGAGAAGTGGAAATGGATGCTACCGATTTTAAGGAAGTGTTCACTGCAGCTTATGATGAAGTTATTCAGCGTAAAGCCGAGGTCGCTAACAAGGAACCCTTGGCTGATCTGAAGGCCTCACCCTCATTGCAAGCTACTGAGATCAAGACAGATGTTTTGGGGCCACCACCTTCCAAGGCTGACGATGGAACTTACCCACTGCTAGTCTCTAGCATGAAGAGCGGAGCAGTTACCGATATAAAGCCTGAACATGTCAAATATTGGGGTGAACCCGTTCGTTCAAAAGTTGAAGGCAAGGATTATTGGATCGTTAAAGTGAAATACGACTCATTGACTCAGTTTGGTAAATTGGAGACGGAAGCATGCGCGCGTGTGCTCCAAGGTAAGGTCGATGGATGGAGCTACGCCGGCAGTGGTGAACCGGTCCCATGACTTCCTAGTGCGCAAACCATCCTGTCTCTCGCGCAGAATTGATGTTCATTGGGCTATGCATTCAAACATATGCTATCCATGCGTAGGAGTTTTTTTAAAGTAGCGGCTGAGGTATATCAGCCGCAATGCGCCCCCACACGTTGAGAGCCAAGTGTTGGAATGATCCTGCATCATGAGTTGATGCTCTGCTTGTCCTCAGATTAGATCGCAATTTCAGCGTCCTCGTCGCCGAGATCGGTGAGCGGCTTGAGGATCATGCCAGCAGCGACTGTGTTGTTGGTTTGCTCGTCGACTAGCACGAAGCTTCCGGTCGTGCGATTTTGGTTGTAGGAATCGAAGAAGATGGGCGCGGCGCAGCGGATGCGGACGCAGCCGATGTCGTTAAGGGTGAATTCCTTGTTCTCGGCGCTCTTTTCGAGTGTGCTGATGTTCACCTTGTAATGCACCTCGGTGACGACGGCGCGAACGTCGTTGGTGGTGTGACGCAGGTGGAAGCGGCCGCGTGGCTTGAGGGTTTTTTTGTCGGCGAACCAGCAGATCATGGCATCGAGCTCTTGTGCGGTCTGCACGGGTTCTTTAGCTTTCACGATCATGCCGCCACGAGAGGTATCGATCTCGTCGGCGACGGTGATGCTGTAGCTGAGCTGCGGGATGGCCTCGGTCTGGGGGCCTTCGAAGGTGTGGATGCCGGTGATCTTCGTCTTCATCTCGGACGGATAGACGAGCACGTCATCGCCCACGCGGAAGGTGCCGCTGGCCATGCGACCGGCGAAGCCGCGGTAGTCGTGTAGATTACCGAGTTTGGCATCGTTGCGGTCGGAGATGGGGCGAATGACCCACTGCACGGGGAAACGCGCGGCATCAGTGGCGGTTTCGGTGTGAACTTGCACAGTTTCGAGGTGCTGGAGCAAGGACGGGCCGGCGTACCAAGGCGTGGCGCCGGATTTTTCGACCACGTTGTCGCCATTCAGGGCACTCATCGGGATCGGCATGATGTTGGGCAAGTTTTCGAGGCCGCTGGCGAACTTCATGTAGTCGGCCACGATCTTGTCATAGACGGCCTGGTCGAAGTTCACGAGGTCCATCTTGTTCACGGCGAGAACGATGTGTCCGATGCGTAGCAGGCTCGCGAGGTAGGTGTGACGCATCGTCTGCTCGATCACACCGAGACGGGCGTCGATCAAAATGATCGCCAAATCGGCTGTGGAAGCGCCGGTGACCATGTTGCGCGTGTATTGAATGTGCCCCGGCGTGTCGGCGATGATGAATTTGCGCTTTGGCGTGGCGAAGTAGCGATACGCCACATCAATGGTGATGCCTTGTTCGCGTTCGGCGCGAAGGCCATCGGTGAGCAATGCGAGATTTACATGTGAGTCGCCGCGGCGCTTCGATGATTCTTCGACAGCGAGAAGTTGGTCTTCGAAGATCGATTTCGAGTCGTATAGCAAGCGGCCGATGAGCGTGCTTTTGCCGTCATCGACGGAGCCTGCTGTGGTGAAACGTAGGAGGCTGGATTCGGTGGGATTGACGAGAACGTCCATGATCTTAGGAGAGGGGTGTGAGTGGGTCGTGCGGTGTGAGTTCTCGAGATGAATCAGAAATACCCTTCCTTCTTGCGGTCCTCCATGGCTGTTTCGCTTCGTTTGTCGTCGGCACGGGTGCCGCGTTCGGTCTGACGGGCGGCGGCAACTTCGGCGACGATGTCGTCGATGGTGCTGGCGGTGGATTCGACCGCGCCGGTGCAGGAGGCGTCGCCGACGGTCCGAAAGCGGATGACCATCTCTTTCACCCGGGGTTTCTCCTCGTCGAGCAAGGGGATGATCGGATTGCCTCGCTCGTCATTCAGTCCGACGGCGAGGAGTTGGCCGTGCCGTTCGATGATCTGGCGTTTGTGGCTGAAGTAGAGGCTGGGCAGCGGGATGTTTTCCTGACGGATGTACTGCCAGATGTCCATCTCGGTCCAATTCGAGAGCGGGAAGACGCGGAAGTGCTCGCCGAAGTGTTTGCGGCCGTTGAAGATGTTCCAGAGCTCGGGGCGCTGGTTCTTCGGGTCCCATTGGCCGAATTCGTTGCGGTGGGAGAAGAAGCGCTCCTTGGCGCGGGCCTTCTCTTCATCGCGGCGGCCGCCACCGAGGCAGGCGTCGAATTGATGCTCTTCGATGGTGTCGAGCAGTGTGATGGTTTGCAGCTTGTTGCGCGAAGCGTTGTGGCCTTTCTCCTCCTGCACGCGGCCATCGTCGATGGACTTTTGCACGCTGCCGACGACGAGATCCGCGCCGATTTCCTGCACGAACCAATCGCGGTAGGTCATGGCCTCGGGAAAATTGTGGCCGGTATCGACGTGCAGGAGCTTGAAGGGCAAACGCGAGGGGTAGAACGCCTTCCGCGCGAGCCAAGCCATCACAATGGAGTCTTTGCCGCCTGAGAACAGAAGCGCGGGCTTTTCAAACTGAGCAGCAGTTTCGCGGAGGATATAGATGGCCTCGCTTTCGAGGAACTGGAGGTGCGTAATGGCGTGCATGACGAATCAAATGATGGCGAAGGCTTTGAGGAGGTTGCGTGCGCTAACGGCAGTGACAAGCACACCAACAAGGATCATGAAAGGTTTGTGCGGGATGTGCTTAGCGGCCCAGGCTCCGATGGGGGCTGCGATGACTCCACCAAGCGCGAGCCCTAGGATGATCGTCCAATGGGTAAGGCCGATGGTGAGCAGGAAGGTGATGCTCGCAGCGAGCGTCACGAAAAACTCGACGGCATTCACACTGCCCACGGTGATGCGCACATTGTTGCCGCGAACGATGAGGTTCGAGGCCACAATCGGCCCCCAACCGCCACCGCCCATCGCATCGACGAGGGCACCGAAGAACCCGAGCGGCGTCAGATGGGTGGTCACATTCTTAGGCGGCACGCGGAAGAAGGCCTTCGCGATGATGACCAAGCCCATCAAGATAAGATAGCCGCTCACATACGGCTTCAATACATCGCCATCGAAAGCGGAAAGGGCATAAGCACCAATGATCGCACCCAAAACGGCTGGGATGAGCAGGCGACGGAACAAAAAGCGGTCTACATTACCAAAGGCGTGATGCGAGATGGCCGAGGCACCGGTTGTGAAGCACTCCGCGGCATGCACCGTGGCACTTGTGGCTGCCGGAGGCACACCGAATGCCATGAGTAGCGACGAGGCGCTGACGCCGTAGGCCATGCCGAGCGCTCCATCAATAAGCTGGGCGATGAAACCGGCGGCAACGTAAAGAGCGAACTCTGGAGTGAGAAAATCCATTTGGGCTTACGCTTTGTCGGTGACGAGCTTCGCGTGCAGACCGCACTCGTGTTTTTCATCGCCTTTAGCTGGATCGTAGTAAGTGCGCTCATTCGGCAGCGCATGCTCGAGGAGGTAGGCGTCCATCTCGACCGGGGTCCAGTCGAGGATAGGGTTCACTTTGAGGCAGTTGAACTTTGCGTCCAACATGAAGGGAGTCAGCGTGGCGGCACGCTGCGGATTCTGTTCGCGACGCAGCGCGGTGATCCACACTCTCGGTGCGAGTTCGCTCATGCCGCGTTCGAAGGGTTCCAGCTTCATGATGCGGCTGAAGGACTCCACGCGTTCCACTTCGTCAGGCATCGGCACTTGGCCACCATTCAGTGCCAGCCAGTGCGCGGCGGTCATGAGCGGCAGGTAGGGCTTCAAATTCAGCGTGAGCTGAGCACGGCACTTTTCGGCGAAACGATAGGTTTCTGGCAGGTTCGTGCCATGGTCGATCCACAGCACCGGTGTGTCGGGTGCGGCCTGCGTGACCAAATGCAGGATTACAGCCTCGTAAGGCCGAAAATTCGTCGTCACGACCGCCTGGCCATCGGCATGAGCGAGGGCGATTTCGATGATTTCCGATGGCAATTTGCCTCTGGCTTCATCATTGAGGGCAGCGATTTGATCAGGGTTCATGAGCGGGGCGCGATTTATTCACCTAATTCTCGATGTGTAAAGTAGGAAATAAGGTTTTCAGATCACGGTGAGCTCACCTCTTGCCGCCGGAGGCCCAGCCCACTAGAAAATAGGCCGCACATGCGTTCCCAGGCTCGCCTTTCCACTGCTGATGAAGCCATCGCCGCCATTCCGTCCGGGGTGACAGTGGCCGTGGGAGGCTTTGTGGGGGCCGGGCACCCGGAAATGCTCACGGCGGCGCTGGAAAGGCGCTTCTTAGAAACCGGCACGCCACAAGATCTCACGCTCTTCTATTGCGCTGGTCAGGGCGACCGCGGCGAGCGAGGGCTGAATCATCTCGCCCATCGCGGCCTGCTGAAACGCATCATCGGTGGCCATTGGAATCTCGCGCCGAAGCTGGGAGCCCTCGCCTTGGCCAACGAAGTCGAGGCCTACAACCTGCCGCAGGGCGTGCTAAGTATCCTCACGCGTGAAATTGCCGCGAAACGCCCCGGACTCATCAGCCAAGTGGGATTGAACACTTTCATCGACCCCGTTCACAGCGGCGGTCGACTCAATGCCCGAACCACCGAGCCGCTAGTCGAGCGCATTGAGCTCGATGGGCAGACCTGGCTACGCTACAAACCAGTACCCATCCATGTGGCGCTGATCCGTGCGACCTATGCCGATGCCCGCGGCAACCTCAGCATGGAAGGCGAAGGCCTGATTGGCGAGGTGCTCTCGCTCGCACAAGCGGCAAAAAACCACGGAGGACTTGTGATTGCGCAGGTGAAGTGCCTGATGAATGCGCTGCCCGATCCGAAGTCCATTCGTGTGCCAGGCATCCTGGTGGATCATTTGGTTATTAGCGGTGGAGTAATGCATGATCAGACCTTTGGTGAGGCCTTCAACGAGGAGTTTGTCGTTAGCAATCCTATCGGCTTCGAACTGTCGGTGATGCCGGAGTCCGACCGCAAGCGCATCGGAGCCCGTGCGTTGCAGGAGATCCTTCCCGGCGACATCGTGAACCTCGGCATCGGCCTTCCCGAGGCTGTCGCGATGGTCGCTGCGGAAACAGGCCGCTTGAGTGAATTCACCCTCACCGTAGAGAGCGGCCCCATCGGTGGTGTGCCAGCCTCCGGGCTCAGTTTTGGATGCAGCCACTTCCCAGAGGCTATCATCGACCAACCGGCTCAATTCGATTTTTACGACGGCGGCGGCCTCGACATCGCCATCCTTGGCGCGGTGGAAATCGACCCTGAGGGCAGCGTGAATGTCGCCAGCTTCGGCGATCGCTTTGCGGGCGTCGGCGGCTTCGTGAACATCGCCCACAGCGCCCGACGACTGGTCTTTTGCTGCACCTTCCGGGCAAAAGAGAATGCGAAATTCGTGAAGCGCATCTCGCACGTCTGCTTCCACGGCCCCTCCGCCCTGGCCCGCGGTCAGCAGGTGCTTTACATCACCGAGCGAGCGGTCTTCGAGCTCACACCGAACGGCCTTCGACTCGTCGAAGTGATGGCTGGCTTCGACGTTCAGCGTGATGTGCTCGATCAAATGGAGTTTGTGCCAGTGCGTTAGACCGCGTTCAAGCGCCAGCGGGCGCGATGGATGGTTCGGCCGACCTCGAGCCAGCTTTTTTCAAAGTCGGTCGTGGGATAAAAGAAAGCACCTTCCGGCCAGTCGAGTCGCGTGAACTGCTGCGTGCGTCCTTCAAAGCTCAGCAGCGCATCTTCAAAATAAGGCTGGTCATCCGTCTTTAGCAAAAACTCGCCATCGGGCTGTAGGATGCGGGTGAGACCATCGAGAAAATCGGCCTGATTCACGAGGCGGCGTGCGGCGTGTTTTTTCTTCGGCCACGGATCGGGGCAGAGCAGGTGGAGGCGGCTCACACTCGCACGAGGCAGCAGCCAGGCCACGGTGTAGGCGCTTTCGAGGCGCATGATGCGGGCATTCGCGAGACCTTGCATGGCGATTTTCCGAGCCGTCTTGCTCACGCGGCCCAGCATGCGCTCCACGCCGATGAAATCACGCTCCGGATGATGCGCGGCCATGCCGGTGAGGAAGGTGCCGTCACCGCAGCCGAGGTCGATCTCCAGCGGACGCGAGGCATCGGGGAAGATCTCGGTGCGGGAGACTTCGCGGAAATGATCGGCGGGGACAAAAAGCGGCGGCATGCAGGCCGCATCGAATACACGAATTGCCGCGGAAGCGAAGCGAAGATGAGGCATGTGCCTCCAAAAGCCTTTTGAGAGCGTATCCGCAGCCATGAAAATCTTCCTGCTCGCTATCATCGCGGCCACTTTCACCTCCTGCACCAGCCTGCCGGATCCCCGCTCGCCCGTGCAAGGCTCCGCGGAGCATGCGGTGCGGCTTTTGGAGCAAAGCGCCGCGAGGGCAGGGAGGCCCTGGCGAAGGCTCGAACGCGTCGAAGTGGCCTTCGAAGGCGAGTGGACGCGCATCGTGCAAAAACTTCAGCCAGAGCTCGTGAACGCGGAGTTTCGAAAAAGCTCCCGCGAGGTCTATCAGCCGCGTTTGAAGCGGGTGGAGCAAATCCACACTGGGCCACGCGGCAGCAAAACGGTGCGTCGCACGCCCACGAGCATTGAGGTGAGCTTCACCGAGTATTGTGTGACGTCTGAGACGGAGAAAGATGCCGCCGCACTCGTGGCGGATGCATACACGATCTTTGTTTTTGGAGCGGACTACCTGCTTGCACGTGGCAAAAACTGGTGTTTCTGGCCCTGCATGCAGCGGCAAGAGATTCATGGCGATCCCTGCGATCTGATTTTTGGTGTTTTGAATCCCGGTATTGGCCGCTCGGGAGAGGATCAGGTCATCGCTTGGATCAGCCAGCGTGACCGGCGGCTGCGCCGCGTGCAGTTCACGCTCAATGGCCTCGCTTCGACTGTTGGCGCGGATGTCGATGTGACCTTTGACGACTTTCAACCGGGGCCAAATGGCACCGAATGGCCTCGTCACTTCCTCGAAACCGTGCGGCGGCCTTTGACGGTCAAAGCGCACGAGTGGCGCATGACATCACTCACAGCAAACCGTGCTCGCGGAAGCTGAAGTAAGGCAGCTCGCGAGATTCGGAGGGCGTGCCGATCACGAGATGGTCTTGAAGCAAAATGCCCATTGTCTCGGAGGCCTCACGTAAGCGGCGGGTGAGGCGGCGGTCAGCATCGCTCGGTGTCGGATCACCGCTGGGATGGTTATGAAGGAGGATGAAAGCGTGGGCGTTGTGGATGAGCGCTTTTTTGAGGATGTCACGCGGTGAGGCCGTGCATTCATTGAGGCTGCCGCGAAAGATTTCTTCAGCCCGCAGCAGCGTCAGTTTTGTGGTCAGCAGAACGAGGCGCACGGATTCGTAGCTCAGCGCCTGCAGCTCAGGTCCGATGAACTCATAAACGCCACGTGGATGATTGAGCACGATGTCCCGCTGCGAAGTCTCTCGGGCGGCGCGGCGACCAATCTCGAAGGCGGCGGCCAGTTTGGCAGCCTTTGCAGGGCCGAGTGCTTTGATTTCGGTCAGTGCTGCCGGTTCAAGACGTGAAAGCGCTCGAACGGAACCGTGTTCGCGCAACATGCGCTCACCGATTTGAAGGGCATTTTCACCTTGGGTACCAGTATTGATGAAAAGGGCCAGCAACTCCGCATCGGAAAGAGCCTGCGGTCCAAGACGGAGTAGTCGTTCACGCGGGCGATCACTCTCCGGGATGTCATGAATGCGGCGAGACATACGATACAGTTGCCGCCCAGTTTGACAGGTTCATTCCATCCCACAAGTCAGAGCTAGGATGCTCAGCGAATTGCCCGGCAATCGTCCAAGAGGCCGTGAAGGTAGCTTACGATGTCTTCCAGCGCTTGCTTGTGTGGTGTGGAAGGCAGGGCGGTCAGATCGTTTCGGGCACTCTTGAGCATATCTTGAGCAAATTTTACTGCACGCTCTACCGCGCCGTCGTAGTCGGCAATGCCAGCAAGGAGACTCGTGTCCATCGGCTCGCCCTTGAGAAGCATGCGGCTGAGCTTCTGTTTCTGTGCCTCGGTGGCGCTTTCGAGGAGGTAGAGGATTGGCAGGGTGAGTTTGCCTCTCGCGAGATCCGTGCGCAGTGTCTTGCCGACTGTTTTTTCATCACCCACAAGGTCAAGGCAGTCGTCGTAGATCTGGTAGGCAGTGCCGAGTTTGAGGCCGTAATCGTGCAGCGAGCTTTGAGTCGACTCCAGCTGATTGTTGAGGCGCGCGCCGAGCTCGCTAGCGGCGGCAAACAATGCAGCCGTTTTCATTTCAATCATCTTCAGATAATCGACCACGCTGAGATTCAGGTCGAAGCGGCGCTGGGTCTGCAAAATCTCACCGGAACAAACATCACGGGAGGCTTTGGCAATGGTTCGACAGACTTGGGTGTCATCAAATTCGGTCGCCAACTCCAGCGCATAAGCGAAGAGGCTGTCACCGAGCAGTACACTCAGACTACTGCCCCATTTGGCTACAGCGGTGGGTACGCCACGGCGGATATCAGCACCGTCCATGATGTCGTCATGCACGAGCGAAGCGATATGGACGAGCTCCAGAATAACCGAGAGCCGCGTGTGTCCTTCATGCGTGCCGCCAGTTGCGCCACCAGAGAGTATGGCTAGCGCAGGACGGATGCGTTTGCCTGAAGTTTTGCAGACATAACTCACATAACCTTCCACACCTGGATCAAATGCACGTGCTTGTTGGAGGACTGCTGCCTCCACACTTTCGAGGTCCGCCCGCACGAGATTAAAGGGGAAGACGGCATTGCTGGAACTGACGGCTGGTGCGGTCATGAATCTACTTCTCCTTTCACCACAGCTGGGGTTTAGTCAAATGCGCGGCTGGAACTCATCATGCCGCGATTTTCAAAAGCTGTGAAAGCTGACGGTGACTATCGAGCTTGTGAGGCTAGAATGCCAGCCACAATGGCATTCGCGATGGTCTGGCGATGACTGGTGAGGGAGCATAGCCATGAATTCGTGCGGTGGGTGAGGTATCCGCACTCAACGAGCACGGCAGGTGCTTTTGTCTCGCGCAGGACAACTAACCTTTTACGCGGCACAAGCCTCGTGCAGCCGAGTTGTACATGTTTATCGAAGGCCGTGTTTAGTCGCTGTCCGAGGTAAAGGCCTTTGGGTCCGAAGTAGTGCATCTCGGCGCCTTTGCTGCCCGGGCTCCTTGCGTTTGCGTTAAAGTGAACGCTTACGAAGATCGAATGGGGAACCTTGTTCGCAAGCCGTGCCCGTTGGCTAAGTTCCACGAAGGTATCGTGGCGTCGAGTCATCACCGTTTTGAATCCTTTGGCCCGCAGGCCGGTTTCGACGCGTTTTGCCACGTCGAGGGCGAGATGTTTTTCGACACGATGATACCAAATCGTGCCTGGGTCCTTGCCTCCATGCCCTGCATCGATGACGACGGTATTGAAGCGAAGTTGAGCTCGTAGGACTTGCGGAGCTCCCCAGACCACCAGCAGCACCCAAAAAGCGGAGACGAGTCGCTGGAAGCCGGTGTTCATATCATCTCGGTATCTTCAGCGTTTTGCCAGCGCGGATGAGGTCCGATTTCAAGCCATTTGCCGCTTTCAGCTTGGCTACAGTGGTGCCATTGCGTTTTGCAATGGCCGAGAGCGAATCTCCCTGCTTGATGGTGTAGCTGCCACCCTTGATTTTCGACTTGCTGGTGGAGAATTTTCTTTTTTTAGGTGGCGTGTAGTCCTTGTCAGGAGTGGGTGCGCCACCATGTGAAGTGCGCCAAGAAGTGTTGTCCGACTCGGCGGCGCTGCGCCCGCCGCCCGCCGCCACCCACTCGCTTCGGTAGGTGCCATCTTCGTCAAAGGGATATTCATTTTTCGCCATCGTGTGAGGCGGCGTGTTCTTGTTCCCATGCAGGTTGATCACCGGCAGGTTTTTGGGCAGTCCTTGGATGGACGGGCCGGAGCAAGACGAAAGAAGAGCTGCTGCAAGCAGGTTTGTGGTGATCAGCGAGGTCTTCAGGGAAGGTTTCATGCGGTAAGTCGAGGAGACAAGGGTGGCACGCAGATCACTTCATGTTAGGGGTGTGGAAGCGGCTGACCACTTGCTTTACCCTTGGGATGCCTTGGCTGTCCCTTTCAAAGATCACCGCCCTCTCGTGGTAGTAGGTGGCGCCGCTCTGCGGCAGTGAGTAGCGCCATACAGTGTCATCTTCCTGACGCTCGAAGGGGTTCTTGATCAGACTATAAACCGTGCGGCCGTCCATGCCTTTCCGTAGCGTTTTAAAGCCCAATTCTGAGAAGCCGATGGTGTATCTTGTGTCCGAGGAACCGAAGTGAACCAGTGCGTTCATGGACTCAGAGAAGCCATAGCCCCAATTCACCATCGAATTTACTGCCATGATGAGTGGGATAATGATGATCACGAGTGGTGTGAACAGATACCAGTTGCGTTGGAGAAAGGACTTTTGTTGCATGCGATAGACATGCTGGTTTAAAGCCGCCAGTGTGGCAAGGGCAAAGGAGGTGAGGGACTATCCTCAATCCACACGCATTCGCTGCATGGGCACGCTCTGACAGATCGCCACGATGAGGTCTTGGAATCGATGCCCAGAGGCTTCGGACTGCTTCAGCACGGCTTGCACATTTGGCTTGTCGCTGAATTCGAGGCCGCGACCAAGGGCATAGGTCATGAGATTCTCTACCAGATTTTTGGTGAACTGGCCAGCCATGTCGCGGACTAGGATGGCACGCAGTTCGGCGAGGTTGTTGAAGGCCTGGCCGCGCACAAGTCTACCGCTGGCATCAATGGGCTGCTTCTTTTCCTCCGTTCGCCAGCGGCCCACGGCGTCATAGTTTTCAAAGGCGAAGCCGAGCGGGTCGAGGAAGGCGTGGCAACCTGCGCAGGAGGCATGGCTGCGATGTTCGGCAAACTGCTGGCGCAGCGTGAGATTGCCCAAACGGGCCTTCTTCTCATCGAGCGGAGCTACTCCGCCGGGTGCCGGTGGCGGCGGGGTGCCGAGGATGTTTTCCAGCAGGAACTTGCCACGCTTCACCGGCGAGGTGCGGGTTGGGTTTGATGTCACCAGCAACAGACTTCCATGCGTAAGCAGGCCACCTCGGGGCGTGCCTTGCAGGGACACCTTTTGGTGTTTGTCGCCCTTCACGCCCTTAATGTCGTAATAGCGTGCCAGTTTCTCGTTGAGAAAGCTGTAATCGGCGGAGAGCAACTCGATTACAGGACGATTCTCGCGGAGAAGGTGGTTGAAGAATAATTGGGTCTCTCTCTTCATCGACGATGCGATGCCGTCTTTGAACTCGGGAAACTGACGCAAGTCCACGTCCGCGATCTCCACGTCACGCAATTGCAGCCACTGGCCGGCAAAGTCCTCTGCCAGGCTGTAGGCGCGCCAGTCTGCCAGCATACGCTTCACCTCAGTGCCGAGGTTTTGGCGCAGTTCGCCCTTCGCGGCTAGCTGAAGCAGTTTATCGTCCGGCGGACCGGACCAGATGAAATACGACAGGCGGGAGGCCAGCGAGTGTTCGTCGATCAAACCGCTGCCATCTTTCACACCGCCAATAAGCTGCGTTGGAGCACGGAAGAGAAAAGAAGGTGAGACCAGCATGCCGCGAAGCACGAAACCGAGCGCGTCAAATGGGCTCGCGCCTTGTTTCTGGGCCAACTCGGCCACGCCGACCCATTTGGCCTGCTCCTCTGGTTTGATTGGGCGGCGGAAAAGACGCGTGCCAAGCTTTTGAATCAGTTTCGGCATGTCCGAAGCGGCAATGCCGCCAGATTCGTTCATCGGGCCTGTGACGGCAAGCTCGTGCAGCCAAAAGTTCCGGTCTTGGCGCGTCTTCTCGTCGTAGAAATCATTTAAGAACCACACCTGAATTTCTTGTCGACCCACGGGCAACTCTACCTCGGCGTTGAACCATTGAGGCGCCTGATCCTTCGCAGTGACTGAGAAAGACCCCGCGTTTTTGCCGCCAAGACGGACATCGAACTTCGCCGGTTCGCTGCCAGCCTGCTGAGCACCCGCTTTGACCGTGAGGCGATACTTGCCCGCTTTTTCGATCTCGACATCTCGCTTCACAAAACCGCTGCTGGCCAAGTAGATGGCGCCGGTATCGCGACCACCAGCACCATCACCGATTTCAAAATTCTCGCCACTGAGTTTGATTCCCGGCTTTCCAGCTGGTTTACCTTCCAGAAGCCACTGCACGAGACGTGTGCCACGCGGTGGCAGCAGTCCTAGAGGACCTTCCACGTCGATTTTGCCCACTGCCAAGTTCCTGTCGCGCTTTTCAGGATCAGGATTAGAGCCGTCGTAGTAGTCGTTGAGGAACTTCACGCTCAATAGGTGTTCGCCGCCGCCCAGTCGAACCTCATGAGTGATTGTCTGCCAAGGGCCTTTCTCATCTCGAAAACGCGCGGTCACGTCAAACTGACCCGACTCCTTGCCATCGATGCCAAAGGCGATTTTTGCTGCATCAGTCCCAGCCTGCGTGGCGGAGGCCTTGATCCTGAAAATGTAGGTACCGGAGGCTGGTGCGTTGAACTTGGTGGCGGCTTCTGATTCGTTATGGAACCAGCGCACACCCTCATGCTCACTCGAATTTCCTTTCTGGTTCCAAAAGTTCTTCGCGCCGATTTCCAAGTCGACTCGCTGTGCCTCAGAGGTGTCGAGCGCCTTCTCCGTGATGGAATTGGCGGCGCGCATGTATTTCTCCATGAGCAAGGGTGAGAGCGCCAGCACATCACCAATGTTATCGTAACCGTAGCCAGTGTCGTCCAATGGAAATTCATTCGCCGGTCGAATGTCCACCATTAGCAGGTCGCGTATGGTGTTGTTGTATTCTGTTCGGTTGAGGCGGCGCCAAACTCCTCGGCCCGGGTCCGGCTTGCTTGGATCGAACCAGAAAACGGTATCGTCGATCCAGACGAGCAGTTCGTCACGCTCGGCAAGCGAGGGCTTGTCTTTTTTTTCTGGTGGCATGACATGCGTGGCGATTTGCTGGCGCACATGATCCCACTGCATCTTGTCAGCGATCAGGGATGTGTAGTCTTTGTGCCCGTCCATGACGAAGTTGCCTTTTTCCACGCCATCGCTGTGACAGTCGTAGCAGAACTTTTGCAGCAGCGGCAGAACGCGCTTTTGATAGGCCTGCTCGCCACGTGGAGCCGCAGCCGACGCAGCCATGGCTGGCAAAAGGAGTGCGAACAGTATTTTCATGGTTATAAAGAGGCGTGGGTAGAGCCGTGAACGTCAAATGGCACATTGCCGTTCATTCATGCGAGCTCCAGTGCTCCTCCATCACAGAGTTCTTTCTTGCCGAAGGTCTGTAGATTGTGGCCCATGGCTTGAGCGACAGACATCCAGAGGCGGTTATGGGCTGCTTTGTCGAACTTGAGGCTACGGCCCATCTTGAATCCGAATCCGCCGCCTACCATGACGTAGGGAATGTTGTCGAGCGTGTGTGTGTTTCCTTTGCCGAGCTCGTTGGTCCAAACAAGGAGCGTGTTGTCTAGCATGGAACCATGACCTGTGGGCTCGGGAGTCTCGCTGAGGCGCTTCGCGAGGTGGGCGAATTCACCTGCGAACCACATATTGATCTTCATGAGCTTCTCGTAGCTGTCCTTTTTGTCGTCAGGATCGTGAGAGAGACTATGATGGCCCTCCTCGACGCCAAGCCAGCGCATCTGCGCCATGCCGACGCTCCGCATGTATTGCAGAGTGGCCACTCGGGCCATGTCGTTGGCGAGTGAGTTCACGAGAAGATCTATTTGGATTCGGCTGATCTGAGGGGTGTTGTCGTTCACGAGTTCAATGCTGGGATCGACGGCGGGCACAGGATGCGTAAGTTTGCCGACTTTGTCAGCATCGGCCAAATCCTGCTCAAGGCTGCGCACGAGTGTCATGTGCTGGTCGAGCAGTGTCTTGTCTCGGGCGCTGAGCTTGGATGAGACGCGTTTCAACTCTTCGCGCACGTCATCGAGGATGCTCACGAGGCTCTCCTTGTCCTTCATCTTACCATAGACCTTCTTGAGTACTTGATGCGGATCATCAATGGGAGCCACTGGCTGATTAGGCCCTGCATAACTCATGCGTGTCCAAGGGTCCGCACGATCGGGAACGGCCACGCCGAATTCCAGCGATCCAAAACGTGTCTTGGTTTCCTTTCGGCTCTGCAGGAAGTTCTTGATCTCCTGATCAATGGAAATGCTGCTCGCCCATCCAGCAGGATTGCCACCGCCTCCCATGATGTTGCCCTTCATGAGCTCGTCGCAGGTGAGTAGGCAACTCATGCCGCGCATGTGGCTGTCGCCATCGCCGCGCACCTTGTTGGCAATGCCTTGGAGAATGAGCATTTGCTTTTTGAAGGGCTCTAGCGACTTCAAGATGGATTTGAAACTAAACTCACTGCCCTCTTGGTCCGGCCAGAACTCGTTTGGCAGCGTGCCGTTTGGCGAAAACATGATAATGAGGCGCTGTCGCTTCTGTGGCGCTTCTGCGCCAGTGATGCTCGGTAGACCGGATAGAAAAGGAAATGCTCCGGCGGAGATCCCGAGGTCTCGTAGGAATTGGCGGCGGTGGAAGTGTTTCATGTGCAGGAGGCTACGATGCGTATTTGAGCTCGGTTTGGCGTCATTTGATCCCTGCTGCCACGATAGCGATGTCGATCATGAGCTTTTGAATGTGGCAGTGGTTGGCTGCGAACGCTTTTTGGAGGTTGTCGAGTGTGGTGGGGTCGTAGGCGGTGGGCTCTTGTTTGACGAGGTGATGGAAGAGATGACGGATGAACGCGCGTTGGCCGGCGGGATTGCTGGTGACGTAGTTCACGATGTCACGCGGCCCCGTGAGGCGTACGAGTTGGCCCTCGTGCGTGGTGAATTCACTGACGGTGTTTACAGGCTTGTTGTTGTCCTTGGTTCGCCAGCGTCCGACAGCGTCAAAATTCTCCAAGCTAAAGCCCAGCGGGTTGATCATGCTATGGCAGCTCATGCACGCACCGCTGCGCGTTAGTTCAGTGATCTTTTCTCTCATCGTGAGCTTGGAGTTGAAGTGGCTGTCCTCGAACACAACAGCCTTCTTGGGCGGCTTGAGTGACATTCCGACGATGTTCCG
The DNA here is from genome assembly GCA_017853885.1 of Prosthecobacter sp. Lineage (GTDB taxonomy): Bacteria > Verrucomicrobiota > Verrucomicrobiia > Verrucomicrobiales > Verrucomicrobiaceae > Prosthecobacter. Next base: position 100,788 of record JAFMIR010000004.1, on the reverse strand, counting down.
TGTCAAAAAAACGCCTCGATGCACTGGTGAGGACTGCTTGGTATAGGCAAGCGAGGCTAGCAGATACGGGTGTGTGACCACACCGGCACGCTGTTTTGGATCGAAGCCGACACGCTGGTAACCATCGCCGTTGACAGGATGGCCATAAAATTTACCGAGGCGTTCGTTCATGAGAATGTAATCAGCTTGGAGCAGCTCGCGGTAGTCGGATTTATCACTCCAAACGATCTGATCGATGAATTGGAATAGCGACTCACGTAGGTCGGCGAGGAGTTCGGGTGTGAAGTCCGGGAAAATTTTGGGGTCCTTGCTGGTGCCCTCGGCACGCTCCAGTTCCAGCCAGTGATGGAAAAAGCCGTGGAGCTTAGCCTTGGTGCGTGCATCGCAGATCATGCGCTGGGCCTCAGTGCGGATTTGATCCTGTGTTTTGAGTTTTCCGGCTGCAGCGGCCTGCATGAGCTTTTTATCAGGAAGAGAATCCCACAGTGTGAGCGCAAGACGGGCGGCGTTGTCGAAGTCATCGGTAGTCTCGCTCTTGCTGAGGTCCGGGTAGAGGAACTGCGGTGATTTCAGCGTAAGCATCACGATGCGTTTGACCGCCATCTCCGGTGTTTTTGCGGTCTTGAACTGCGATTCGATGACCCACTCCTTGATATCGTGGCTTAGTGGATGGCGGAAAGCGGTCTCGACGAAAGTTTCTACGAACTTGCGTAGCTTTTGAGTGCGATCCGGTGCGCCCAGCTTGATTTGAGCAAGCTCATCGAGCTTGGCAATGACATGCTCGGCCGTGTTGATGGCGGCATCCGTGACGGCTTGGTCCCATCCTTTGGAGATCGTGGTGCCTCGCGGGTAGCCACCGCTGCTGTCATCAGCGGGAAATTCGGTGCTTACCAAGGTCAACTCACGCGGGCGGTCCGTGCGCAGGGCATGCGTGGGAATGAGTTCCTTGATGCCGTGTGGCGGTTTCCACCAGAGTTCGATGGAGGCGGACTGCTCTTTGAATTTGAAGTGCTCCAGCAACAGCCGATAAGCGCGTCCGCCGATCAGAAAGACCGTCTTCTTCTCCTCCCTCACCTGCGGGCCAGCGCTTACCCAGCCGTCGATCAAGGCGTTGCCATCCGACGTGTCGTTGATATAGAGGCGGAAGCCGTTCTCCGACTTCACGGCGAACTCATAAATACCCGTCTCACGGATCACAACGCTGCCTTCGAAACGATTCTGAAATTGTTCGGCTTCTAGCAAGGTCTTATCCGGGCTGTCTGCGCCCCAGTGGAAGGAAATCAGCGACTCGACTTTCTCGAGGGTCTTGTTGGGCCGCTTCATTTTGATGCCGTCCTTCGGTGTTGTGTCCACGGGCTTTTCTCCCGGTTTGGGTAACTCTACCCCACGGTAGAAGGCTTTTAATCCCTGCTCACTGCTGATGGGATGGTCGAAACCCGGTCCCATGCGGAAGTGTCCCAGAAGGTCGCTTATACTGTTGCGGAACTGTTCGGTGGTCAGTCGGGCGAGTTCCTTCTGTGGCGGATTGTTTCGAGCTTGGGCAACGGGCGAATAAAAAGCGTCGTAAATATATTCTGCAATCCTTTTGGAGTCCGCGGCCGTTGTCTTGTCTGGATCGTCCTCCGGCATGGTGCGGTCAATTTGCCTAGCAAGCACCTCAATGGACTTTTCACCGCTGAGCGGTTCGTCGTACTCACCTTCTACGCCTTGGCCTTTGCTGCCGTGGCACTCGGCGCAGAGTTTTTGATACAACGTTTTTCCAGGGTGTTCTGCCGGCGCAGCAAAGACACACTCGGCAAACATCCAGAGCGCAAGCCATGGAAACAGTTTTTTGGGAAATGTCGTAGCCATCGGGGGATAAGTTTGGCTATTTGACATAATAGACGCTTCTGGCCAGCCTCTTTCAGCCGGTTTTGCTCGCCATAGATACCATTGCCATGGTCTTGCGCTGCGGCAGGCGAGCTGAGCGTGTTTCAGGCAACTGTGAGAGTCTGTCGCCAACGGGCAAGTTGGGATGCCACGTTTTGCGGTGAGGGTGCCCCGATGCTTTTACGGGCTTCGAGAGCGGTCTTGAGGTTCAAACAAGCCTTCACATCGGATTCGAATACCGTGGAGAAGGATTGAAATTCGGCGAGGCTCATGTCTCCGAAATCCTTCTTTTCAGCGATGGAGTAGGCGACGAGTTTGCCAATGACTTCGTGGGCCTGCCGGAAAGGCACACCGTGATTGACGAGGTAGTCCGCGATATCGGTGGCGAGCAGCATCGGATCAGCAGCGGCGGCTTCGGTCCTCGAGCGATTCACGTCCATGCCGCTCACCATTTCCGTGAAGACCTCTAGGGCAAGCGAGAGGGTGTCGATGGAATCAAACAGTGGTTCCTTGTCTTCCTGCAGGTCGCGATTGTAGGTCATCGGCAGCCCTTTGAGGAGGGTTAGCATAGCCATCAGATTGCCGATGAGGCGTGCGGACTTGCCGCGGGTGAGCTCGGCCACGTCTGGGTTCTTCTTCTGTGGCATCAAGGACGAGCCTGTCGTGTGTGCGTCGCTCAACGTGACAAATGCGAACTCGGAGCTGGCCCAAAGAATGATATCCTCACTGAGGCGGGAGAGATGCACGCCGATCATTGAGATGACAAAGAGCAGCTCCGCCACGAAATCGCGGTCACTGACGGCATCCATGGAATTTTGAGTCACGCCGTCAAATCCGAGCTGTTGAGCCACGAACTCCCGATCAATTATAATGGTGCTTCCAGCAAGGGCGCCGGAGCCCAGCGGCATGACATTGAGTCTCCGGCGGCAATCGGTGAGACGCGCGGAATCGCGCTCCAACATCTCCACATAAGCGAGTAGGTGATGTGCAAAGAGCACCGGTTGTCCCCGCTGGAGATGAGTGTAGCCAGGCATTACGGCGTCATTGCCACGCTCAGCGCACTCAACAAGGGCGGCCTGCATGGCGCGTGTGAGTATGAGGATGGCATCAATGCTGGAGCGGCAGTAAAGCCGAACATCCGTGGCGATTTGGTCATTCCGGCTGCGGGCGGTGTGAAGTTTGGCCCCGGCAGAACCGATGCGCTTCGTCAGTTCGGCCTCGATATTCATGTGCACATCCTCGAGGGCTTCCTGGAACTCAAAGGCACCTTTTTCGATCTCTGCACGGATGGTGAGTAGGCCGCTTTCGATTCGCGATTGCTCTTCTGCCGTGATGATGCCTGCTTTGAGCAGGCCCTTCGAATGAGCGATCGATCCGGCGATGTCGTGGGCGTAAAGACGCCAGTCAAACGATACAGACTCTCCATAGCGCTGCACGAGAGCGCTGGTTTCTTGGGCAAAGCGGCCTTTCCACATAAAATCAAATAAGTCTGTAAGGCTACCGGAGAATCATCTCCGGCGCAACCTCCGCCCCACATGGCTTGACACCATGCCTCTTAGCAGCCTCTAATCATTTTCATGCCGCTTCTTGCCTCAGTATCAGCTTCCCCACCTTTTTGGATGGTGTTTCCTTTCGTCATTTTGCTGCTCTGCATTGCGTTAATGCCGCTTTTCGCTGCGCATTTCTGGGAGCACCATTACCCGAAGGTGGCCATTGGCCTCGGCTTGCTAACGACTAGCTATTACCTGCTGGTGGAGGGTAACTGGCATCCTTTGCATCATGCTGCGCACGAATATGTCAGTTTTATGGCGCTGGTGGGATCGCTCTTCGTGATCTCCGGTGGCATCAACCTTCGCGTCAAAGGGGAAGCCACACCGCTATTCAACACGATTTTCCTGCTTATCGGAGCCATATTATCGAATCTGATTGGCACCACCGGTGCCTCGATGCTGCTCATTCGTCCTTGGATCAAGATGAACAAGTATCGGATCACTGGGCTCCATATTGTCTTCTTCATTTTTGTGGTCAGCAACGTGGGTGGAAGCCTAACGCCGGTGGGGGATCCGCCGCTCTTTCTTGGCTTTCTGCGCGGCGTGCCTTTTTTTTGGACGCTCGAACATTGTTGGAAGGGCTGGGCGCTGGCTATGGCTCTCCTTCTGGCAGTCTTTTTTGTCCTCGACGTGCGGAACTTTCGCCGTGCACCCAAAGAGGTGCGCGAGTTGGAGACCGCTCATGAGACGTGGTTCTTCCGTGGTTTGCAGAATCTCCTTTTGCTGGGGGTGGTTCTAGGCGCGGTCCTGATGCCAAAAAATTTGCAGGAGGTCGTCTTGGCCGGTGTATTCTCGCTGCCCGCCCTCCTCATGGTCGTTGCCGCGGGGGTATCCTACTTCACCACTAGGCCTGAAGTGCATGAGGCGAATGATTTTAACTTCGGCCCGGTGAAAGAGGTGGGGTTCCTTTTCATCGGCATCTTTCTGACCATGATCCCTGCATTGCAAATCCTGGAGATTGGCGGTTTGGCAGGAGTCTCTTCACCGTTGAGTTACTACTTTGCGACAGGTTCCCTTTCCGCCTTCCTCGACAACGCGCCGACCTATCTCGCCTTCCTTGCGTCTGCCATGGGGCAACAGGGGATGTCAGTGGATACCGTTGCCAACGTTTTGAGCTTTTCTCAGCAGCATGGCCCTCATTTGCTCGCCATTTCTCTGGGTGCAGTTTTCTTCGGGGCTGGAAGCTACATCGGCAACGGGCCTAATTTCATGGTGAAAGCCATCGCTGAACGTTCCAAGGTGCACACTCCTGACTTCATCAGTTACATTGTAAAATTTTCGATTCCCATCCTGCTGCCCATTTTGATCCTCGTGGGCTGGGTACTGTTTGGCAGTTGAATATGACAAGTGACTTCAGGGCTCGGATAGAACGTCTTAGAGTGCCAAAACGTCGTGGCAATCTGCTCTAGTGGCAGCAAATTGGCCTTATGGCTTCCGCAACGCACGACTTGATCGAAACGACCCTAGACGGACCAAAATCACGGCGCTGGGTGGTGGAGGCATGTGAATGCAAGGAACTGGGCACGCACCGGATCGCTAGGCTGGGCATGGACGAGGCCTTGTCACCCTACCGTCGAGTTCGGGTGAGTCCTGAGGGTAGCTTCGTGCTGGCATCCTTGAGTGGCGAGGGCATGATTTTGCTTGATGGACGCTGGCAGCGTGTAAAACCCGGCATGGTTTGCTTAGCTCCACCGCGTGTGCTGAATGCTTTCGAAGCAAAAGGCCGCGAAAAGTGGTGCTTTGCTTGGATTCGGTATGATGAGCCAAGCTTTGTCAAACCTATGGTCGGTGCAGCTTCTCCAGTGATGCCAAGTGCCAATGCAAAGGAAATCGTGCGTATCATCAGTGGCCTGCGGGACGAATGGGAGGGCGAAAAAGAAGCTCGAATGCTCCATCATTGGCTTGAGTTGCTACATGGAACGATCCGCCGCATGGCTGAGCCTTGGCGCAGCAAGGAGCCTCGTGTGGCGAAGCTCTGGGCGGATGTCGGGCAGGATCTGCAGCGTGATTGGACGTTGGCCGAACTGGCCTATCGCAGCCACTGCAGTCCAGAGCATTTGCGGCGTTTGTGCATGCGGGAACTGGGTCGCAGCCCGATGCAGCATCTGACCTGCCTGCGGATGGAGCTGGCGCGGCGGCTTCTGGAGCGTGAAAATGACAAACTAGAGGTAGTGGCTGCCAGCGTGGGCTATGCAAATGCAGCGATCTTTTCCCGTGTATTCAATCGCTGGGTGGGTGTGGCCCCGGGTGAGTATCGGCACGGGGACCGGAGCAGGACGCAGTGTCTCAAAAGCACAAAAAGGCTTTGACAGCGGGTGCGGCCCCCCTACTCTCGGCCCACTTTTTCGATTCGCAGGCCGGGGTGTATTGTCCCTTGACGCCAAGTCAAGGTTCACCATGCCCCGGTTTTCTTATCGAAAGAGGAGGAGGTTTTCTTCCAGAAAGCCGCCGCTTGATCAAGCTGTTATAGCTCAGTGGTAGAGCACGTCCTTGGTAAGGACGAGGTCGAGGGTTCAAATCCCTCTAACAGCTCCAGCGGTAGCTTTTGGTGGGGAGCCTTCGACAACCATCAAACGAACACAAGCGCACCCCCTCACCCACCCTCATGGCCAAAGAAGCATTCCAACGCAACAAGCCGCACGTCAACATCGGCACCATCGGCCACGTTGACCACGGCAAAACCACCCTCACCGCCGCTATCACCACCGTCCTTTCCAAGAAAGGCTTCGCTCAGGCCCGCGCCTATGATCAGATCGACGCGGCCCCTGAAGAAAAGGAACGCGGCATCACCATCAACACCGCACATGTCGAATACGAAACCGACAAGCGTCACTATGCGCACGTGGACTGCCCGGGCCATGCTGACTACGTGAAGAACATGATCACCGGTGCCGCCCAGATGGACGGAGCTATCCTTGTGGTTTCCGCTGCGGATGGCCCCATGCCCCAGACCCGTGAGCACATCCTGCTCGCCCGTCAGGTTGGTGTTCCTGCCCTTTGCGTGTTCATGAACAAGGTTGACATGGTGGACGACGCCGAACTTCTCGATCTTGTCGAGATGGAGGTTCGCGATCTTCTTTCTAAATATGACTTCCCGGGTGACGACATCCCGATCGTGAAGGGCTCTGCCCTCAAGGCTCTCGAAGGCGACGCCACTCATGAAGCCAATATTCACAAGCTCATGGAAGCTGTGGACAGCTACATTCCGCTGCCCGAGCGTCCGATCGATAAAGATTTCCTCATGCCCGTGGAAGACGTGTTCGCGATCGAAGGTCGTGGCACCGTCTGCACGGGTCGTGTCGAGCGTGGCATCATCAAAAAGATGTCCGAAGTCGAGATCGTCGGTATTCGTCCAACTGCCAAAACCACGGTCACAGACATCGAAATGTTCCGCAAACTGCTCGACGAAGGTCGTGCCGGCGACAACGTGGGTCTGCTTCTTCGCGGTACCAAGAAGAATGAAATTGAGCGCGGCCAAGTTATCGCCAAACCGGGCTCTGTCACCCCGCACAAAAAGTTCAAGGCCGAAGTGTATGTGCTCTCCAAGGATGAGGGTGGGCGCCATACGCCGTTCTTCAACAACTATCGCCCGCAGTTTTACTTCCGCACAACGGATGTGACCGGTTCCGTGACTCTTCCTGAAGGTGTCGAAATGGTGATGCCTGGTGACAATGTCTCCATCACCGTGGAGCTTATCACCCCGATCGCCATGGAGAAGACCATCCGCTTTGCCATTCGTGAGGGCGGTAAGACCGTGGGTGCCGGCCGCGTGGCCGACATTCTCGACTAAGCCTTCTGCGCAAGTTCGTTTACTTGAATCCCCCGCCGGGTCTGGCGACAGGCCCGGTGGTGGTTTTTCTTCCGGCGAAAGCGGAGGCGAGCTTGCAGATTTGTCAATACACGCCAACCTAGTTGGGAAGCGTCCTCGCTCGCAAAGGTCAGTAGCTCAATTGGTAGAGTAGCGGTCTCCAAAACCGTCGGTTGGGGGTTCGAGTCCCTCCTGGCCTGCCAGCGAAACCATCACCGAAAACAAGCAAATTCGCCTCAAAAGTCACGCTTCATGAGCAAAGTCCGCAAATATCTCAGTGAGGTTTTCCTCGAACTGAGAAAAGCCACCTGGCCGTGGGACCCGAAAGAAAAGGGTTTCACCAAATATCGTGAATTGAACGAGTCCACTGTGGTGGTGTTCATCGCGATGATTCTGCTTGGAGCCTTTGTCGCTGTCTTTGACGTGTCTTTCCGCGAAGCCTTCCAAGCCGCGCAGAAGTTGTTCGGCAAATAACATGCACGTCGGAACTCGTCGATATTCTTTTCTTTTTTAACCGCCCCGTCACCTCCAGCCATGGCCACCATTCCCCCACCCAGAGAGCAGTGGTATGCAATCCACGTTCGATCAGGCCTTGAAAATAAGGTCCGCGAGAACATGCTACGTCGCATCCAGACCGAGGAGATGGGTGATTATGTTTATCAAGTCCTCGTCCCCATGGAGCGCGTCTCCGAAGTAAAAAAAGGCAAGCGCAGTGAACACAACCGCAAGTTCTACCCAGGCTATGTTTTCGTGAACTGTCATCTACTCGATGAGAAAAATCGTCTCATCGACCGCTCTTGGTATTTCATCAAGGAAACCGATGGCGTGCTCAATTTTGCCAGCGGTAAAGACAATCCTATGCCTATGCGTCAGCGCGACGTCGATGGCATTCTCGCTCAGGCCCGCGAAAAAGAAGATGGGGCTGTTCCAAAGATTGCCTTTAGCCCAGGCGACAGCGTCCGCGTGGCTGATGGTCCGTTCGAAAGTCAAATCGGTATTGTCGAGGAAATTGATCCCGAGCGCGGTGTGCTTCGTGTTTCCGTGAACATCTTCGGACGCTCCACGCCAGTCGATCTCGAATACTGGCAGGTCGAAAAAGCAGATGCCTCTTAACTAATTTCTCCAGCGCCCGCTTCTGCGCCTAAACCAAACCTCTTGCAATAATCCTAACCTAAAGATCCCCAGACATGGCCAAAGAAATCGTCAAACAAATCAAACTGCAGATCAAAGCCGGCGCTGCCAATCCTGCGCCACCCATCGGTCCCGCGCTCGGCCAGGCTGGCGTGAACATCATGGCTTTCTGCAAGGAGTTCAATGCCGCCACACAGAAGTTAGGTGGCGATGTGCTTCCCACTGTTATTACCGTTTACAAGGATAAGTCCTTCACTTTCATCACTAAGCAGCCTCCGGCATCTAACCTGCTCAAAAAAGTGGCGAACATCGCTTCCGGTTCTGGTGAAGCGAACAAGAAGAAGGTCGCCAAAATTACCAAGACCCAGCTTCTCGAGGCTACCAAGCTCAAGCTCGCGGATTTGAATACTCAGGACCTTGAGCGTGCCTCCCGCATCATGGCCGGCACTGCTCGCCAGATGGGTATCGAGATCGCTGAATAATTTCCCTTTTCACCCCAAAACCAACGCAGGAGAACCCATCTGTTCGCCAACACTGCACCCACACCATGCAAACCCGAAGCAAACGCTACAAAAAAGCTGCCGAGATGATCCCGGCAGGAAAGCTTTTCTCGCTAGAGGAAGCCGCTGACCTGCTCCGCAAGCTACCCGGCACAAAGTTCAATCAGACCGTCACCCTGTCTTTCCGCATGGGCGTCGATCCGAAAAAGTCCGACCAAATGGTTCGCGGCACCTGCCCGTTGCCCCATGGTTCAGGCAAGGCGGTCCGTGTCGCTGTCTTTGCTGTAGGGAATGCAGCTGAAGCAGCTAAGGCTGCGGGCGCCGAGATCGTCGGCTACGAAGACCTAATCGCCAAGGTGAAGGAGGGCTTTCTTGACTTCGATGTCGCGATTGCCACACCGGCCGCGATGAATGAAGTCCGCAAGCTTGGCAAACAGTTGGGTCCGCGTGGCTTAATGCCGAATCCACGCACGGGTACCGTTACGGATGATACTGCCGCCGCAGTGAAGGCTGTGAAGGCAGGTCGCGCCGATTTCAAACTCGACAAAAACGGCAACATTGCCTCCGGCATCGGCAAGGTCAGCTTTGACACCCCTCAGCTCGCTGATAACGCCCGAAGCCTGATCGAGGCAGTTTCCCGTGCGAAGCCTGCTTCTGCCCGTGGCCGCTATGTTGAAACTATCACATTGGCATCCACGATGAGCCCTGCTGTGCGCATCGACGTCTCCAAGTACATCAAACTTTAACCTCCTGCGCCGAACTGAATCATGAAAGCTGAAAAAACACTTCTCATCGAAGACATCCTGCGCCGTGTGAATGCTTCGCCATTCATGCTCGTGGTCGATTATGCTGGCCTGAAGGTGGACAAGTTTGCTGAACTGCGCAAGCGTCTCAGTGCTGTGGGAGCCGAGATCCACGTCTTCAAAAACAATCTCGTTCTGAAGGCGGCTGGTAAAGCGGGTTATCCAGAGGAACTCTCCGCTCACTTGTCTGGTCAGAGTGCCTTCATCACCGGAGTAAAAGAGATCTTCGCCGCTGCGAAGATCATGAAAAACTTCGCTGCTGAGTTCGAGAAACCGGTCATGAAGGCGGGTGTGCTTGATGGCAAGCTCCTCGATGTGGCCACTATCAAAGCGCTCGCCGATCTGCCTTCACGCGAAGCCCTCTATTCGATGCTTCTTGGTGTGCTCCAAGCCCCAGGTTCATCCCTCGCCCGCGCACTCAAGGCCAAGGCCGAGAAAGACGGCACTCCTGCCGCTTGATTCACTCCATTTTTTATCCACCCAATTTGACCTGATGGCCTGTTACACGGCCTGAACATATAAACACCCAATGGTTCCTTGCCGGGGCAGAAGCTTTTGCCCTTAAATCATCCGAGGCTTCGGAGAACGGCGATACCGATACACCAACATGGCTGACCTGAACAAAATCGTTGAAGAACTGAGCGGCTTGACCGTCCTCGAAGTCTCTGAACTCGTCAAAACCCTCGAAGAGAAGTGGGGCGTAAGCGCTGCTGCTCCTGTTGCTGCCGCTGGCGGTGGCGGTGGTGGTGCTGCTGCACCCGCCGCTGAAGAAAAGACCGAATTCGACGTGATTCTCGTCGATGGAGGCTCCAATAAGATCGCCGTCATCAAGGAAGTGCGCAATGTCGTCTCCGGACTCGGCCTCGCCGAAGCTAAGGCCCTTGTCGAAAAAGGCGGCGCCAAGCTGAAGGAAGGCGTGAAGAAGGAAGAGGCGGAAGAAGTGAAGAAGAAGCTGGAAGCCGCTGGCGCCAAGGTTGAGATTAAATAATTCCCGTCCTGTTCCTCAACTGACATACGCTCTTTGGCCGCGTGGCTGTAGTTCAAAACCTCCGCCACGTGGCCCTGAGCGGCCCTCAAAGACTCAAAAGCCTTCATGGGTGATCATAAAGACCCCATCGGTTTTAGACTGAAAATTTCCCATCCATAGCATGCTAGGTTCTTTCTCCGTAAATCTCTCTCAGTTCGGTTTCTGCCGCGCGGGTGGGGTATCGTGCGATTTGAGCCGTCCTGCGCCCCATTTCGCCTTCCCCGGTCTCACGGTATCTACTGTGCTTTTCGGTGAATGGTCGAACTTCCCGCCGTGTGCGGCCGAGTTCAGCCTTCTCGTCTGAATTCCGCCGCGCACAGCGCATTTTGCCACCCCACATCGTCACAAACCTGCCCTCTCGTCCCATGTCCCAGCGCACCAACTTTGGCAAGATCCATGAAGTCGCCGAACCGCCGAATCTGATTGAGATTCAGCTCCGTTCATATGAGGAGTTCCTTCAGCAGAACGTCCTTCCCTCCAAGCGCAAAAACGTGGGCCTGCAGGCGGTCTTCAAGGAGGTTTTCCCGATTACCAGTTATGACGAGAAGATGACGCTGGATTTCGTTTTGTATGAAATCGGCGAGCCTAAACTCACTTCTCTTGAAGCCATCCGTGAGGCGGAAACTTATTCCGCTCCGTTGTATGTGACCTATGAGCTCAAGGATGAGCAGGGTGCCAAGCAGGAACGCGTGTATATGGGCGAGATTCCGCTTATGACCGTCCGCGGCACATTTGTCATCAATGGTGCTGAGCGCGTGGTTGTTTCCCAGTTGCATCGCTCTCCCGGTATCTGCTTTGAGCAGACGCAGCACCTCAACGGCCGTTGGCTGCATGGTTTCCGCATCATTCCTGACCGTGGCACTTGGCTAGAAGTGCAGTTCGACACGAACGACCTCCTATACGTGTATCTCGATCGCCGCCGTCGCCGTCGCAAATTCCTCGCCACCACGCTCCTGCGCGTCATTGGGTTTCCGAACGACGAAGACATCCTCAAGCTTTTCTACGACATCCAAGATCTCAAGATCAAGGACAGCCTTACAGAGGAAGATCTTGCCAACAAGATCCTCTTCAAGGACATCCTCGACGGCGAGCTCATCGTCGCTCGTGCTTATGAGCCACTGACTCAAGGTGTCATCCGCCAGCTCCAGCAGCTCGGCCACAAGTCCGTCAAAGTCGTCAACGCTTCTCCGGAAGACCTCCTCATCACCTCCTTGCGCAAAGACACCGCTCGTGATGAAGATGAAGCCCTCAAAGAAATCTACCGCCGTCTGCGCCCGGGTGATCCGCCCACCACGCCGAACGCGCGTGCCCTCGTGAAGCGCTTGTTCTTCGACCCGAAGCGCTACGACCTCACTCGCGTTGGCCGTTACAAGATCAATCAGAAGCTCACGCTCAAGGTTGACAGTGACATGCGCATCCTTGGCGCGGAAGATGTTGTTTCCGCCATGCGTTACCTGTTCAAGCTGCGTGGGGGTGAAGGTCTTCTCGACGATATCGACCATCTCGGCTCCCGCCGAGTCCGGGCCGTGGGCGAACTGCTCGCCAACCAATGCCGCGTGGGTCTTTCCCGCACCGAACGTCTGGTCAAGGAGCGCATGACCCTCTTTGACGTCCAGATGGACACAATGACACCGTCCAAGCTCGTCAATCCGAAGGCCCTTGCCGCCGTTGTGCGCGATTTCTTCGGTCGTAGTCAGCTCTCGCAGTTCATGGATCAGATCAATCCGCTTGCGGAACTGACTCACAAGCGGCGCCTCTCCGCTCTAGGGCCAGGTGGTTTGAATCGTGACCGCGCTGGCTTCGAAGTTCGTGACGTGCATCCTTCCCACTATGGCCGAATCTGCCCGATTGAGACGCCGGAAGGACCGAACATCGGCCTGATCAACTCCCTCGGTGCTTACGCTCGCATCAACGAATTCGGCTTCATCGAAACGCCCTATCGTCCTTGTAAAGACGGTCATGTGGCCGAAAAGATCGACTACCTCACCGCCGACCAAGAAGAGAATCACTACATCGCGCAGGCAAACAACCCGATCGATGAAAAAGGTCGCTTCAAGGGGCCGAAAATCACTGTGCGTTATCGTGGTGAGTTTATCGAAGTGGAGCCTGAAAAGGCTACCCTAATGGACGTGTCACCGAAGCAACTTGTGTCGGTTGCTGCTGCGCTCATTCCGTTTCTCGAGCACGATGACGCTAACCGTGCTCTGATGGGCTCAAACATGCAGCGTCAGGGAGTGCCACTCCTTGAGGCAGAAGCTCCTTTCGTTGGCACCGGTATGGAGGCGAAAGCAGCCCGTGATTCCCGCGCCGTGATTGTCGCGGACGCGAACGGTACCGTTGCGGCCTCTACCGCCGATGTCATCGTCGTCACGAAGGATGGCCAATTGCCCTGCAAGGATGACAAATTTCTTGCAGATCCTCTTAAGTCCGTGCAGACCGACGAGGAGAAGGGAATTTTCGTATATCCGCTTCGCAAATTCGGTCGCAGCAACGCAGGCACCTGCATTAACCAGCGACCGCTTGTGAAAAACGGTCAGAAGATCAAGAAGGGCGATGTCATCGCCGATGGTCCATGCACCGAGAACGGCGAACTTGCCCTCGGCAAAAACATGCTCGTCGCGTTCATGCCATGGAACGGATATAACTTCGAAGATGCTATCGTCATCAGCCGCCGCATCGTGAAGGAGGACATTTATACCTCCATCCACATCGAGGACTTCGAAGTCATTGCTCGCGATACGAAGCTCGGACCGGAAGAAATCACACGAGACATTCCAAACGTTGGTGATGAAGCATTGAAAAATCTCGACGCCCAGGGCGTCGTTCGTATCGGGGCGGAGGTGAAGCCTGGTGATATCCTGGTCGGTAAGATCACACCAAAATCCGAGACCGAACTCGCCCCCGAAGAGCGCCTCCTACGTGCGATCTTCGGTGAAAAAGCCGCCGACGTGAAGGACACTTCCCTCCGCGTGCCCTCCGGTTGCGCTGGCATTGTCATGGATGTCCGCGTTGCGAACCGCACCAGCGGTCAGGATTCGGACAAGGAAAAGCTCAGCCCCGCTGAGTACAAACGCCAGATCAAGCAGATCGAAGAAGATTACCGCCAGAAGAAGGAAGAGCTCTCGGACCAGCTCACCGAACGTTTGGAGGAAATCATCGGCGACGACAAGCTCGACAACGATATTGTGAACGGCCAGACTGGAGAGATCATCGTGGCATCGGGTAAGAAAGTTTCCAAAGCCATGTTGCGGCGCGTTGCAGAAAACTATGACAGCATCGAAATGGATGCCTCGCCGATGCGGAACAAGATTTTTGATGCCATTCAGACCTTCGAACAGAAGTTCAGTGATGCGGATACCGAGCGTGAACGCAACCTTGATAAGATCGAAAGCACCGAAACCGCCGCTGAATCCAATGTGGTGAAGCAGGTCCGCGTATTCGTTGCTGCCAAACGCAAACTCTCCGTCGGTGACAAGATGGCCGGTCGTCATGGCAATAAGGGTGTCGTCGCCACGATTGTGCCTGAAGAGGACATGCCGTTCCTGGAAAACGGGGTGCCGGTGGACATCTGCCTTAATCCGCTTGGTGTGCCTTCACGTATGAACGTGGGTCAGGTGCTTGAAACTCACCTCGGCATTGCTGCCAAGGCCCTCGGCCTCAAGATTGCCACGCCGGTCTTCGACGGTATCCACGAGTCCAAGATCATGGACTTCATCAAGGAAGCCAAGAAGCAGCCGGGTTACGAGTGGATGGGCCTCACCGGCAAATCCCGCCTATACGACGGCCGCACTGGCGAGCCCTACACGCAGGACACCGTGGTCGGTTATATCTACATGCTGAAGCTTGGCCACCTTGTCGCCGACAAGATCCACGCCCGTGCCGTCGGCCCCTATTCGTTGGTCACACAGCAACCTCTGGGTGGTAAGGCGCAATATGGCGGACAACGCTTCGGTGAAATGGAGGTTTGGGCGCTTGAGGCCTACGGTGCCGCCTACACGCTGCAGGAGCTCCTCACCGTCAAATCGGACGACGTGCAGGGCCGCACACGCATTTACGAGCAGATCGTCAAAGGTGACCACGCCCTCCAGGCCGGCACACCGGAGTCGTTCAACGTGCTCATCAAGGAAATGCAGTCCCTGGGTCTCGATGTGAAGGTGCATAAACGCGCCGGAGCCGAGGAACAGGCCGCTGAGCTCGAAGGCCTCGAGCGTTTCGCCACGGCGGCGGGTCTTTAATCCGCCGTTTTTCCCACCAAACAGAAGACAAGCAGCAACCTCCTAACTCATCATCATCATGTCTGAACCCAGCTTGAAAGAAATCTTCGGGGAAAACAAACCGGCCAGCGAATTCGACTACGTGTCGATCTGCATCGCCTCGCCCGACCGCATCCGCGGCTGGTCCTCCGGCGAAGTGAAAAACCCGGAAACCATCAATTACCGCACGTTCAAGCCTGAAAAAGGCGGCCTGTTCTGCGAGCGCATCTTTGGACCCACCCGCGACTGGGAGTGCGCCTGCGGCAAATACAAGCGCATCAAGCATAAGGGCGTCATCTGCGACCGCTGCGGCGTCGAAGTGACCCTCTCCCGCGTGCGTCGTGAGCGCATGGGCCACATCGAGCTCGCCGTGCCGGTGACTCACATCTGGTTCTACAAGTGCATGCCTTCCCGCATCGGCCTCATGCTCGACATGACGGCCCGCTCGCTGGAGCGCGTCATCTACTACGAAGACTACATGGTCGTCGATCCGGGCTCCACACCGCTCCAGCGCGGTCAGCTTCTTGGCGAAGTCGAACTTCGCGAGGCGGAGGAGCAATACGGTGCGGATGCCTTCCGCGTTGGCATGGGTGCGCAGGCCATCCGTGACATCTTCTCCCAGATCAAACTCCCGGACATGATCAAGGAACTGCAGGAAGCTATGGGCAAGACCCGCTCCAAGCAGACCCGCAAGAAGCTCGCCAAGCGTCTAAAGCTCTGCCAAGGCTTCGCCGAGAGCCACAGCCGTCCAGAAGCGATGATCATGGAAGTCCTCCCGGTCATCCCGCCGGACCTCCGTCCCCTCGTTCCCCTCGAAGGTGGCCGTTTCGCTACCTCCGACCTCAACGACCTCTACCGCCGCGTCATCAACCGCAACAACCGCCTCAAGAACCTGCTCCAGCTCCGCACACCGGATGTCATCATCCGCAACGAGAAGCGCATGCTTCAAGAGGCCGTCGATGCCCTCTTCGACAACGGCCGCCATGGCCGTCCGGTCACCGGCGCGGGCAATCGTCCGCTCAAATCCCTCTCGGACATGCTCAAGGGCAAGTCCGGCCGCTTCCGTCAGAACCTTCTCGGCAAGCGCGTGGACTACTCCGGCCGTTCCGTCATCGTGATCGGCCCTGAACTCGGCCTGCACCAATGCGGTCTGCCGAAGAAGATGGCGCTCGTGCTTTTCGAGCCCTTCATCATCCGCCGCTTGAAGGAAATGGGCCTCGTCCACACCGTCCGCTCGGCCAAAAAGATGATCGAGCGCCGCACGCCCGAGGTCTGGGACATTCTCGACGAAGTGACCCGCGGTCACCCTGTCTTCCTCAACCGTGCCCCGACCCTCCACCGCCTTTCGATTCAGGCCTTCGAGCCCAAATTGATCGAAGGTGAGGCCATTCGCGTGCATCCGCTCGTTTGCACGGCTTATAATGCCGACTTCGACGGTGACCAGATGGCTGTGCACGTTCCGCTCTCTGTGGAAGCCCAGATGGAAGCCCGCCTCCTCATGCTCGCGCCGAACAACCTATTCTCGCCTGCATCTGGCAAGCCAATCATGAACCCTAGCCAAGACATTCCTCTCGGCTGCTTCTTCCTCACCTACCTCCGCGACCTGCCGAATCACGACAAGAAAAAGAGTGATCAGCCGGACCGCTTGCCGATCTTCAACGATCCGGCCGAAGTCGAGTTCGCCATTACCGAAGGAGGGCTGTCGGTGAACGACAAGATCCTTTACCGCAACCCGGACCACAACAAGCCCAAGCGCCCGTATGGCGACCCTACAAAGGCCGTCATCGAGACCACTGCGGGCCGCGTCCGCTTCAACGAAATCTGGCCTGAAGGCGTTGGCTTCATCAACACCAATGTTGGCAAGAAACAGATCTCCGACATTATCTGGCGCTGCTTCCAAACTGTCGGCCAGCATGAGACTGTACTTGCTCTTGACCGCCTGAAGTCACTTGGCTTCCGCGAAGCCTCGAAGTCCGGTTGCTCCATTGGTATCACCGACATGGTCATTCCCGAAGCCAAGAAAGTCGGCGTCGAGAAGGCCTACAAAGAGATCGAGGAAGTCGATAAGCAGCACCGCCGCGGTATCATCACTCAAGGTGAGCGTTACCAGAAGATCATCGACATTTGGACGCAGGTCGGTGAGCAGGTCACGAATGAGCTCTTCCGCACGCTGGAATACAACGACGGCAAGAAGCATCACAGTCCGCTTTACGTCATGGTCACCTCCGGAGCCCGTGGTAACCGCACGCAGATCAAGCAGCTCGCCGGTATGCGAGGCCTCATGGCCAAGCCCTCGGGTGAGATCATCGAACGGCCGATCATCTCGAACTTCCGTGAAGGTCTTAGCGTGCTCGAGTACTTCATCTCCACGCACGGCGCTCGCAAAGGTCTGGCCGACACGGCTTTGAAGACAGCTGACTCCGGTTACATGACACGCAAGCTTGTTGATGTGTCCCAAGACGTCATCATCACTGAGCAGGATTGCGGCACCGCCAATGGCATCACTCTCTCCAGCATCTACCAAGGTGACGAAGAGATTGTGGATCTAAAGACCCGTATCTACGGCCGCACCAGCTGCGAGACCATCCACGATCCTGTGGACAAGAGTGTCATCATCAAGGCCGGTCAGCTCGTGCAGGAAAAAGAGGCGAATCACCTCATGAAGATTGGCGTCGAAAAGCTCAAGATTCGCTCGGTCCTGTCCTGCGAAAGCAAGCGGGGTTGTTGCGCGAAGTGCTATGGTCTCCACCTAGGCACGCAGAAGATGGCTCGCATCGGCGAAGCCGTTGGCATTGTGGCCGCTCAGTCTATTGGCGAGCCCGGAACGCAGCTCACCATGCGCACCTTCCACACCGGTGGTGCTGCCATGAGCGCGTTTAAGCAGCCCTTCATCATCACCAAGAATGCTGGAACGCTTCGCTTTACGGATATTCGCACCGTCCAGACCGTAGAGGGCACCCTCATTGCCCTCACGAAAAATGGAACCCTCTCCATCCATGATGAAGACGGACGCGAACTAGAAAGCCATAAGCTTGTCATCGGTGCTGTCATCGCCAAACCCGAGGGTGCTCATGTCAAGAAAGGTGAGCAGATTGTGATTTGGGATCCCTACAACATTCCGATCATCTCGGATAAGGCTGGTAAGGTTGAGTTCCGCGATATGATCAGCGGCATCACTTTCACCAAGGAAAAGAACGAGTCGACAGGTAATGAGGAAGTCGTCGTCATTGAACACAAAGAAGACCTGCATCCTCAGATTGTCATCAGTGACCCAAAGACGCACGAAGTCCTCGCCAGCTACACCATTCCTGCCGGCGCTCACGTCAACGTCAAGAATAACGAGAAGATCGAAGGTGGCACCACCATCGCCAAGACGCCTCGTAAGGCAGCGAAGACGAAAGACATCACCGGTGGTTTGCCGCGTGTGGCAGAGCTTTTCGAAGCCCGCAAGCCCAAGGACGCGTGCGAAATTGCCCGCATCGATGGCACCGTCGAAATCGGAGGCCTAGTCCGTGGAAAGCGTCGGGTCATCATCACCGACCCGCAGACCGGTCAGCAGGAGGAACATCTCATCCCGCGATCCAAGCACATTCTCGTTTCCAACGGCGACCATGTGAATAAGGCCGATCAGCTCACTGACGGTCCTGTGGTTCCGCATGATCTTCTCGAAATCCTTGGCCCGCAGGCGCTCCGAGAGCACCTCGTCAATGAAGTGCAGGAAGTGTATCGTGCTCAAGGGGTGGAGATCAACGACAAGCACGTCGAGATCATCATCCGCCAGATGCTGCGCAAGGTGAAGATCACCGATCCGGGCGACACCAGCTTCCTTTGGGGAGACCAGATTGACCGCACCGAATTCGAGAAGGAAAACGCCCGAGTCTCCGACGAAGGCGGCAAGCCTGCTGAAGCTGAACCGGTTCTACTGGGCATCACCAAGGCGTCCATTGAGACCGAATCCTTCATCTCCGCCGCCTCCTTCCAGGACACCACCCGTGTGCTTACCGAGGCTGCAACGCTTGCGAAGAACGACCTTCTCCGCGGCTTCAAGGAAAACGTCATCATGGGACATCTCATCCCCGCAGGAACAGGATTCATCAAGAATCGCAGCTTTGACGTCCAAGAGACCGAGGCCCCTCAGTTCGCCTCGGAAGAAGAGGTCGCTTGACCTGCTCTCATACCCATCCATGCCGCCTCCGCACCCCTAGGGACGGAGGCGGTTTGTTTTTTCCAAACTCAGGTTTCTCCGCTGAGTGTTGAAAGACCAAAGGCTTCTCTTCGATACCTCCGCATGCCTGTTCTCGACCAGTTTCGACTCGATGGAAAACGCGCGCTCGTCACTGGCGGTTCGCGTGGGCTGGGATTGGAGATGGCGCGTGCTCTGGGTGAGGCTGGGGCGCAGGTGATCATCAGTGGTTCCAACGCGGACAACCTTCAAAAAGCCTGCACGGAACTTGGCAGCGAAGATTTGCACGTTACCTCGGTCCAAGCTGATCTTTCTAGGCCGGAGGAAGCAGAGAGAATGTGTGATGTCTTGCTGAAGGAGCATCCGCCCATTGACATCCTCGTCAATAACGTCGGTGGTCGCCGTCTCAACACGCCGACGGAGGATCTGGCGCTCGAAGATTGGCATCGAATCATGGATTTGAACTTGACCCAAGTCTTCATTCTGACAAAGCGCCTTGGTGCTGCGATGATCCCAAGACAATGGGGGCGCATCATTAACATTGCCTCGATCAATGCGTTTTGGCCTGGCAAGGTCATGCGCGGTCGAAGTTACGAGACCTCAAAAGCGGCGCTGGCCATGTTTACCAAGGCGGTGGCAGCGGACTGGGCCATGCATGGCATCACCGTTAATGCCATCGCTCCTGGCCCTTTCCTCACAGATGCGAACCGGCGCTGGATTGGCGAAAGGCCCGAGTTCGAAGGGGAAGTCGCTACCAGCATTCCGATGGGCCGCTGGGGTAGGCCGGGAGAAATCGGTCCGCTGGCTCTCTACCTAGCTAGCGAGGCCTCCAGTTTCATGACAGGAAGTGTATTGGTGCTTGATGGCGGGAAGCTGCTTTGGTGAATTAAGGATTATGACAAACCAACATCAACTCCGTGGCGTTTTGCCGGTTTTCCAAACACCTTGGCTTGATGATGAGACAATCGATCTCGAAACGCTCGAGCGGGAAATTGCTTGGCTTTACAAGAGTGGGGCAAATGGAATCGTGATGGCGATGGTTTCAGAGACGTTGCGACTGGACAGTAGTGAACGTGAGCAGTTGGCGGAAGCTGCGTGCCGTTTTGGTAAGGAGTGTGGGGTCGTGGTGATCAGCGTGGGTGCTGAGTCATCGAAAGTGGCCGAGCGGTATGCAAAGCATGCGGAAAACGTCGGCGCAGATGCAGTGATGGCGATTCCTCCGGTTTCCATTGGAGTCGGCGAGAGCGAGTTGCTGACGTACTACACACGCATCATTGAGGCGATTCGTATCCCGGTGATCGTGCAGGATGCGAGCGGTTATGTCGGCAAGCCGATGCCAATAGCGATGCAAGCAAGATTACTGGAAGAGTTCGGGCCCGAGCGTGTGCAGTACAAACCGGAGGCAAGCCCCATCGGGCCCAAGCTGAGCGAACTGCGTGATGCGACGAAGGGCCGTGCACGCGTGTTTGAAGGAACGGGTGGGGTGGCACTGGTTGATTCGTTCAAGCGTGGCGTGGTGGGCACCATGCCGGGAGCAGATCTGATTCGCGGCCTTGTTCCACTTTGGAAGGCGCTCGAAGCCGGTCATATGGAGAAGGCGGATCGCATTCATGGACCGCTTTCGGCGCTGATTTCGATGCAGACCAGCCTTGATGGTTTTTTGGCCGTGGAGAAGCACTTGCTCAAAAGGCAGGGTATCTTCCATAATACATTGGTGCGCGGCCCGCTGGGCTTCAAGCTCGACGCGGAGACCACCCGTGAAGTGGAGCGACAATTTGATCGTATGATCGCTGCTGCTGAGTCGTGACCATGTCAATTCTCGCATTCCCAATCGGCGATTTTCGTCCATTAGTGTGAGATGATGGAAAAGAAAGCACCGCAATCCCTCCTTGGCATGACGTCGAGAGAAGTGGAGGCTTTGATCCAAGAGATGGGAGTGGCTGGTTTCCGTGCGAAGCAGGTGATGGAGTGGACATTCGCGCGGCGCGTGGCGGACATCGAGGAGATGACAAACCTCCCGAAGGCACTGCGGGAGCAGTTGAAGGAACGGTTGGTGATGCGCACGATGAGCATCGCCACAGTGAGCGGGTCGGTGGATACGACGCGGAAATTTTTGCTCAAACTACACGATGGTCGCTATGTGGAAACAGTGCTTATCCCAGCGAATCCGGCGCTTTATGGAGGAAAGTCGGATCGACGGACACTGTGTGTGTCGAGCCAAGTAGGCTGCGCTTATGACTGTAAGTTCTGTGCCAGTGGGCTGGCGGGTTTCACACGGAACCTAACGGCGGCGGAGATCGTAGAGCAGATCGTGCAGGTGGAGGCGTATACGGGCGAGCGGGTCGATAATCTGGTTTTCATGGGCATGGGTGAGCCTTTGGCGAACTTTTCGAATCTTGTGAGGGCTATCGAGATTCTGAATGCGGACTGGGGCATTGGTATTGGCGCACGTCACATGACAGTCAGCACCAGCGGATTGGCGCCTCAGATCCACAAGTTGGCGGATTTTCCGCTGCAAATTCGCCTAGCCATTTCTTTGCACGGAGCGAGCGATTTGGTGAGGGATCAGATCATGCCGGTAAATCGCAAATATCCACTAGCGGAACTTTTCGAGGCGCTGGAGGCTTGGAATGCGAAGCGAAAGCAATTTCTCACCTTCGAGTTCATCTTGATCGAAGACGTAAATGACAGCATCGAGCAAGCTCGTCTACTTGCGAAGCGGGCACGCAGTGTGAATGCGAAGGTGAACCTCATTCCCTACAACACGGTGGAGGGGTTGCCGTGGAAGCGTCCGTCCGAACAGCGGCAGGAGGCTTTTTTGGCGCTATTAATCGCTGGCGGGGTGATGGCCACGTTGCGGCGGGAGAAAGGACATGACATCGCAGCAGCCTGCGGTCAGCTCAGGCTGAAACAGGAAACAAGTGACGGCATCATGGAATCTCCGATTCCGGAGAAGCGGATCACGATTGGTGGCGGAAATGCAGCTGATGAATAGGGCATGTCATGCAATCCGTTGGCCGGGCACTAACTCAGATATTCGTTTTCAAAGCGTTCCGCGCCGATGCTAGTCGGGGGGCCATGGCCGGGATACACGAGTGTGTCATCTGGCAGCGTCAGCAGTTTTTTTTGAATACCCTCCACCAGCTGGTGCATCGACCCACCTGGAAAATCGGTGCGTCCGATACTGCCGCGAAAGATCACGTCACCAGCGAAAAGCAGGTTTTCCGCTTCCCAAACAAAGCAGACGCTATCGGGCGAGTGGCCGGGCACATGAAGAAGCTTCCAAGTTACCCCACAAGCTTCCACTGAGCTTTTACCCTCGACGATTTCATCAACCCCAAAAGGAGTCACCGCCATCGAGCTGCCCGTCACAGCCCCGAAAAGCCGCTCCAAGGTTAAATGCTCCGAATGGGCAGCCCAAGAATAAACACGGCAACCGTGTTTTGAACGCACTTTAGCAGCGTCTAAGACATGATCAAAGTGCTGGTGGGTCAAAAACAGCGTGTCCAGCCTCACCCCAGCCGCCTCCAGCCATTCCGCCACGCCCTCAGGCGCATCCACCAGCAAAGTGCCGCCGGGCAAGCTCAAAAGATGGCCGTTCGTCGCGGCGATGCCGCCGGTGTAAGTTTTAATTTTCAAATCTCCCATGGCCCGCGAAATGCGGGAAACCGGTGGACAATTCAAGACGGAAAAGACAAAATCCCGAGTAAAACCAAGTCCGCTGCCCGTTAACCCCCATGGAAGTATGATTGCGAAACACTCGTCCCTTTTCGTTGCGGCATTAGCCGCCCTTGCGCTGCTCATCCCTGCCGCGCCCACCCTTCATGCGGTTGACATGAACTTTGGCCAAGTGGCCATGCATGTGGCCTACATGCTGCAGAATCATCACTACTCGCATAGCGATTTTGATGATGAGATGTCGAAAACCATGCTCGGCAACTTCCTCGACATGCTCGACTTCCGGCATCAATACTTTACCCAGGCCGATGTGGACGGATTCCGCGAGAAGTATGACACCACGCTCGATGACCACATTCTCATGCGGAACATCAGCCCCGCTATTGAGATCTATGATGTCTACAAGCAACGCGTGAAGGAACGCGTGGATTTTGTGAAAGCTGCGCTCAAGAGCAAGAAGTTCACTTTCGCCTCCACCCGCACCATCGACCTAAAGCGTGACAAGATGCCATGGCCGAAGGACAAAGCTGCTGCGGACGCAATGTGGCTCGACATCATCGAAGAAAACCTGCTGCAGGAGCGAGTTTCTGACGACGCCCGTGCCCGTGAAGAGAAGAAAAAAGCGGAGAAAGCTGCCTCCAAAAAGACTGACTCTAAAGATGCCACAGCCGAAGCAAAAAAGGAAGAGTCTAAGAATATCCCCGAACCGAAAAAAGATGTCGCCAACTCTTCAAAAGAGAAAGACGAGAAGGATATGACGCCCGAGGAACGCGTGATCAAGGACTACGACAAGCTCCTTGAGATTACCAATGAGAATGACAACGAGGACACGGTAAACTTTTTCCTTTCTGCGCTCGCCACCGCCTATGATCCGCACACTGAGTACATGAGCACGGATGAGCGAGACTCTTTCAACCAGCACATGACACACAAGCTTGTAGGAATTGGGGCCCTCCTTGGGATGAAGGATGAGGCCGCCGAGATCCAAGGTATCGTTGTGGGCGGGCCTGCTGATAAAGAAGGCTCCCTCCAGCTCAATGACCGTATCATTGCCGTAGCACAAGGAGATGACGAATTTGTCGATGTGAAATATCTCAAGCTTCAGAAGGTCGTGAACATGATTCGTGGCGAGCTTGGCAGCACGGTTCGTCTCAAGATCAATCCAGCTGATGATCCCAGTGGTGTGAAAATCATCTCTATCGTTCGAGCTGAGGTCCCACTGAAGGAAAAGCTGGCCAATGCCGAACTGCTCCAGACTCCGCCAGAGATGGGTGCACCGCTTAAACTCGGCTGGATCAATCTGTCCAATTTCTACGGTGACATGGAAAGCGGCACCGTCAGTGCAAGCGCCGATGTGGAGCGTCTACTGCGACGTCTCATCAAGGAAAACATCCAAGGCCTCGTTTTTGACCTTCGAGACAATGGTGGTGGTTCGCTTGAAGAAGCTGTGAAACTCACCGGGCTCTTCGTACCCTCAGGCCCAGTTGTTCAAGCCAAAGATTGGCGCGGCAGTATCTCGTGGAAGGACAGCGAGGCTGAAAAGCCTGTGTATGACGGCCCCATGATTGTGCTTGTGAACAAAGCAAGCGCCTCTGCTTCCGAGATTCTTGCAGCTGCCCTCCAAGATTACCGCCGTGCGGTCATCGTGGGTGACAGCTCCACCTTCGGCAAGGGAACCGTGCAGACCATCCTCGACGTGGCGCGTTACATGCCCTTTTTCAGTGAAAAGAGCCGTGCCGGCTCGCTGAAGGTCACCATCCAGAAATTTTATCGAATTGCTGGTGGCTCTACTCAGCTCAAAGGTGTGGTTCCGGATATTCATCTTCCATCCCGCCTCGATGTTCTCGATATCGGCGAAGGTGCTGCGAAGAATCCTCTTCCCTATGACACCATCCCACCGCGCAAGTTTGCCCCTTGGCGAAATGATGCTTTTCCCATCGAAGAGCTCAATGCGAGCGTAAAGAGCCGCATCTCCTCCAATCCCGAGTTCCAGATCATTCAAGACGACTCCAAGCGTCTCAAGGAGCGCATCGACAGGAACACTGTCACGCTCAATCTTGCCGAACGTGAGAAGGAACGCATCGAAGTCGAGCAGCGTCGTGACAAGATCAATGACGACCGTTCCAAACGAACCAAGGAGGTCGCTGAGCGTCTCAAGGGTAACGGTTTCAAGGTCTATCGCCTGACCCTCGACAATGTGGATAAGCCCGACCTCGTTCTCGAATCCACCTTCACCAAGGAAGACAGCACCGGCATGCGCACTGCTAAGAAGAACGATGAGGATGAGGAAAATGTCACAGACGGCTCCAAATTCCCTTATGGGATCGAGCCGGTGAAATTGGAGACCACCCATATCCTTCGCGATCTCATACAGCTCGAGCGCAAGCCCACCACGGCTGACAAAGGTGCTGTGCAACCTGCCGCTCCTGCCTCCAAGCCACAGGCACAGTAAAATGCTTGTCGGCATCATCACCATCTCCGATCGCGCTTCGGAGGGCGTTTACGAAGACCTCGGCGGACCTGCGTTGAGAATGGCATCAAAGGATCATGGCTGGACGGTTCAGGCGGAGGCTATCGTGCCGGATGAACTCCAACGCATTCAGGACGCCATCCGCTCCTTCTCTGCACAAGGCTGCGGGCTCATTCTCACCACCGGCGGCACCGGCATCGCCGAACGTGACGTCACGCCCGAGGCGATCCGCGGCATCATGCGGGTCGAAATTCCCGGCTTCGGTGAGA
The DNA here is from genome assembly GCA_017853885.1 of Prosthecobacter sp. Lineage (GTDB taxonomy): Bacteria > Verrucomicrobiota > Verrucomicrobiia > Verrucomicrobiales > Verrucomicrobiaceae > Prosthecobacter. Next base: position 75,247 of record JAFMIR010000004.1, on the reverse strand, counting down.
TCATGCGCATCAAGTCCTTGGAACTAACGCCCAACGCCATCCTCAGCCGCAGCCTTGCCGCTGTGGTGGATCGTTCCCTGGTGATCGCGCTGCCGGGCAAGCCACAAGGAGCCGTCGATTGCCTATCTTTCGTGCTCGGAGCGATCCCGCATGCGGTGAAGCTTGCCCAAAAGGTGCCGACGAGTTGTTGAGCGCCTGATTCAAGGCTTCCGCCGCGGGATGCTCACATCTACCTGCATGCCCACATAGAACTTTGCTGCACTGTTTTTTTCATCGCGCTCGAGTTCGTAAATGATCTGAAGAACGCGTGTATCCACTCGCTCAGTGCTCGAACCGGTGAGTGAAACTTTTGGGATCACATAGGGTTCGACTCGCACAAACTTAGCCTCGAACTTCTTTGTTGAATCACCTTTCAGTGAGATCTGTGCCGCAGATCCTTCCTGCACCTGAATGGCATTTTGTTCGTCCACGTCGGCTCGAACATGCAGCGTGGCAATGTCACCCAGCACGAGGGCAGCGAGTTTGTTTTGAGGTGAGGCGTACTCACCTGCCCGGATGTTCACCTGCAAAATCGTGCCGTCACGCGGGGCAAGCACTGTTAGGCGCTGAATGAGCAGCTCAGTTTGCTGCACATCAGCCCTTGCAGCGGCAAGCTGTGCTTCCGCAGCCTGCTGTTGGGCTTTGGCCACCCCAACGTCATTTGAGCGGTTGCGCAAGTCATCCTGGCTGATCGCACGCTGATCCGGCACCGATTTAAGGCGGCTGAGCATGTCCTGCACCTTCACCAGTTGCGCCTGGGCCACGATGAGATTCGCTTCGCCAACCGCTACCGCTGCTTTTTGCTTCAAAAGGGACGCGCTGAGTTCGCGGTCATCCAGTAGCAGTAGAGGTTCTCCCACCTTAACCACCTGATTGACCTTCACTTGAACCTTTTTGACCAAACCAGGAAGAGGCACGCCGATGGCCACATTTTCGTCCTTGGCTTCTAAGATGCCCGTCGCTCCGATGTCGTCCAGCGAATGTTTCCCTGGCGGAGCCACGGGCGGTGGCGGGATCTTAGTCTCTTGGCCGTGGATGGTTTGCATCACCTGTGTCATCATCACCACACCAGTGATGCAGAGGGCAAAAGTCAAATAGCGGAGAAAGCGCGAGACGAGGTTCATGAAGGCATGGGTAGGTTAGAAGCGATCTTCAATGCCGCCACAGGCATTTCGCGCTGCTTCGTCTGCCGGATTCGCGGTTGATGCCTCGGCAGCCTCCCGCTAGTCTCGTGTCTACTATGCCTAAACCACTGCAAATCCTCATCTGGATCACCATTTCCGCTCTTGGATCCGGCGCGGTTGCCTTCTCCGCGCTACATAAAGGAGAGACCATCAACGCGCTGTGGCTTGTGGTGGCTGGTCTGTGTTCGTTTGCCGTGGCGTATCGCTTTTACAGCAAGTGGCTCATGACCAAGGTGCTCGTGCTCGATGCACATCGTGCGCCGCCTGCGGTGACTCATCAGGATGGCAAGGACTTCGTGCCGACGAATAAGTGGGTCGTCTTCGGCCATCACTTCGCGGCGATCGCGGGACCGGGGCCCCTCGTCGGACCGGTGCTCGCGGCGCAGTTTGGTTATCTGCCGGGCATGCTGTGGATCTTGATCGGTGCCACGCTCGGCGGCGGAGTGCATGACGCCATCGTGATGTTTGCTTCCATTCGCCGCGGTGGCAAATCGGTCGGCCAGATGCTTCGTGAAGAGGTGAATCCTATTGTCGGCGTCGTCGCGATGGTGTCCATTCTCGCCATTATGACCATCCTGCTTGCTGTGTTGGGTCTTGTGGTCGTCAAAGCCATGGCGGAGAGCCCTTGGAGCCTTTTCACCATCGCAATGACCATCCCACTTGCCCTCATCATGGGTATCGCACACACCAAAATGGGCGTCAGCGTGCGCAACGTGACTCTGTTTGGCATCATCGGCCTGCTGGCCAGCGTGTGGGCCGGCAGCAAGCTCGGCGAATGGGGTCTTCAACACTACTTTGACCATGGTGGCGAATGGCAGGCTTGGGCGATCATGATCTACGGATTCGCCGCCTCCGTGCTGCCGGTCTGGATGCTCTTGGCACCGCGTGACTACCTCAGCACCTTCATGAAGATCGGCACCGTCGCTGTTCTGGCTGTCGCGGTCATCTGGGTGGCTCCGGAGCTGCACATGCCGAAGATCACCAAGTTCATCGATGGCACCGGCCTCGTCTTCGCGGGCACCTTATTCCCGTTTGTCTTTATCACCATCGCCTGTGGAGCCATCTCAGGCTTCCATGCGCTCATTTCCTCCGGCACCACACCGAAGCTGCTCGATAACGAATCCAACATCCGCAGCATCGCCTACGGCGCGATGGTCACGGAGATGCTCGTCGCCCTGATGGCTCTTGTCGCCGCGTGTGCGCTGCAACCTGGCGAATACTTTGCCATCAACGCCGGCATCAACAAGGTCATGCCCCCGGAGCAAGTCGTGGCCACCATTTCCACCGCTGGATTTCCTGTCACAGTCGAGGGAATGAGCCAGCTCGCCGCCGACATCGGTGAGAAGACTATGTTTGGCCGCGCCGGTGGTGCGCCGACCTTTGCCGTCGGGATGGCACACATGTTCGCCCGTGCCTTTGGCGAAAGCTGGATGAGTTTTTGGTATCACTTTGCCATCATGTTTGAGGCGCTGTTCATCCTCACAACCATCGATGCGGGCACCCGAGTCGGGCGATTCATCCTGCAAGACTTCCTCGGCGGTATCTGGAAACCGCTTGGCAACACGCGCAGCATGCCCGCGAATGTTTTTGCCAGTGCGCTGCTCGTCGGAGCGTGGGGTTGGTTCCTGTATCAAGGCGTTGTCGATCCGCTTGGTGGCATCAACACGCTCTGGCCCATCTTTGGCATTGCAAATCAACTCCTCGCTGTGATTGCCTTTTGCCTCGGCACAACGATTCTCATCAAAATGGGCAAAGCTCGCTACATGGCCGTCACCGCTATTCCGCTCGCGTTTTTGATGACCGCCACCTTCAGTGCCGGATGGATCAAGATCTTCGATTCGAACCCCAAAATGGGCTTCTTGGCTGCTGCGAACGACTTTGCTGCCAAAATAGCCGCGGGCGGCACCGACAAGCAGATCGCCGAATGGACCGCGCAGAAGTTCAACTTCATGGTTGATGTGTATGTAACGGGTTTCTTTCTCTCTGCCGTTGCCATCATTTTCCTGGGTTGCCTCATGGAGTGGATCAAGCTTCTCAGCGGCTCAAAGACAGCCGTGTTGGCCGAAGATCCGTATGTGGCGCTGCCAGAAGGGGCTTGAGGCACTGCCTTGATGGGCGATCCAACGTCCCTCTTTTTCTCTCATGCCCTCTGCCCGTCCATCCAGCATTGCTGTTATGGGTGCTGTGATGGCTTTTAGTCTATGGGGTGTGCTGCCGGTGTATTGGAGGCAGATTGGCCATTTAGGCAGCGATGTGGCACTGGCGCAGCGGGTGGTATGGACCATGGCCACGGTGCTGCCGCTTCTCATACTGCATGGCGAGTGGGCTGGCTTTCTTCAATCGCTTCGCAGCCTTAAACTGATCAAAACCCATGTTGGGTCCGCCTTCCTGCTGGCAATCAACTGGGGTGTCTTTGTTTGGGCCGCACAGCATGGGCACATTCTCGATTGCAGCCTAGGCTACTTCATCAATCCACTCCTCAACGTGTTGATCGGCAGCTTTTGGCTCGGCGAGAATCTTTCAAACCTGCAAAAGATCAGCATTGTCTCCGCAGCCGCAGGCGTGGCGATGCAACTCGTGTTCGTTGGACGCTTTCCATGGATCGGCCTGCTACTAGCGGGCAGTTTTGCGCTCTACGGCCTCGCCAGACGTCGCTCTTCGCTCGGGTCGCTGCCTGGACTTGCGATGGAGACCATCGTTGGCATCCCCGTGGCTTTGTTGTATCTCATTTGGAGCGAGCACATGGGATCCGCGATCTGGGGGACCGCTTCCACGCTAGATGTGCTGCTCATCCTAGGCCTCGGCGTCATCACCACTGTCCCTCTGCTTGGCTTTGCCCGAGCTGCTCGCGAGTTGCCGTTCGCGCTGTTGGGCGTGCTGCAATTCCTCGCGCCCACCGGTCAGTTTCTCATAGGCTCGCTTGTGTATGGCGAACCGCTCAATGTGGCTTCTTTGATGTCTTTTGGGCTGATCTGGATCGGCGTAGTCTTGTTCTGTGGCCATCTGTTTCTCTATGCGCGGCGTATCGTGATAAAAGCCTGATCATGACATCCAACTTTCGTGCCAGCACTCGCCTTGCCGCCAGCGCGGAAATCATGTTCGCGTTTCACAGTGATCCTAGAAACATCGTCTACGTTATGCCGCCCACGCTGAAGCTCGTGAGCTTGCAAACTGACGGCCCCGCCCAGCAAGACCACCTGATCGAGTTTCACTGTCGCGATTGGGGTTTCATTCCCATGCGCTGGAAATGTCGCTGGCACACCGTGCAGCCTCCCACTGTGCTGGTGGATGAGATGCTCGAAGGCCCCTTTGCGCAATTCGTGCACGAGCACCGCTTCGAGCCGCTTGCCGAAGGCGGTTGCCTCATGCACGACAGCATCACCTATGCTTTTGGCCGCGCCTGGTGGGGTAAACTGATCTCCGAAACCGCTGTGCGCCTCTATCTCAAACTCCTCTTCATCTATCGCCACCACCGCACACGGTGCTGGGCGCAAGATCACACGGAAAGTGGGTCACCCCGGCCTTGTTGATGTGCCTCTCGCTTGGTGTGATGGCATAACGATTCTAGACCGTTTCTCACAAAGTCTGTCTGATTCTCGTTCGCGGGCCAAGCTCATTGGCAATGTCATTCGCTCGTTAGCTATTGTCCCAATAGCCTGTTCGCCTTCCTTGCCACTGAGGCCGCCGTGCTCGCCGATCATTTCAGACATCCTTTTTGAGAAAGGGTCTAAATCCTCACTCGCGACCAAAGCATTGCCGCTACCATGTAAATGGCTCCAAAACCGGCAAGCACGGCATCCCAGCCGCCGGCGTGGGCAATCAGCCACGGCACCATGATGGGAAAGCAGGCTGCTCCGAGGTTGCCACACATGTTTGTGACGGCGCTCACGGTGCCTGCGTGAGGTCCGCCGAAGGTCATGAGTGTGGCTGAGTAGCAGGGATTCACCGCGCCGGCACAATACATTCCTGCACTAATGATCATCACAGCCAGCACCGGTTGCGCCACGAACCAAGCACCCAAGATTAGCATTGCGCATAGTAGAAGCAGGATCATGGCCATGCCTTGGCGAGAGAGACACGCGCTGCCTGTCCTGCGCATCAACGCATCAGAAAGGAGTCCACCGGAGAAACCGCCTGCCACATCCGCCAACAGCGGCAGTGTCGTGAGCCAGGCGGACTTGACCAGCGTCATACCGCGTGCCTCCTGTAAATAAGTGGCAAACCAGCTCGCAAAGAAAATATATCCTGCGGCGCGAAAAAACTGCTGCGCACACAGGAGCCAAAGAGATAAGCTCAACAAAAGTTTCTTCCACGGGATCGCCTGAGCCGTCAGCGCAGCTGATGAGCTGCCTTTCTCGATCCATTCGAGTTCTGCTAAATTCACGGATGGGTGTTCCGCAGGACGGTTTCGATACCACCACGCAAACCAACCGGCCCAAATGATGCCCGGCACCGCATAGAGAATGAACATCCATCGCCAGCCCCCACTCATCAAAAACCACGCCGTCAACGGTGCTGCCACGATGCTTCCTACCGACATGAACCCGCTGAATGCTCCGGCTGCCGAAGCCTGTGCCATCTTGGGAAACCATCCAGCCATCACGCCAACACCCACCGGAACAAGCCCCGCCTGAGCCACACCCATCAAGGCCCGCGAGGCGGTCATCCATCCTAGCTGCCCCAGCGCAAAGCCAGCAGTGGCCAGCGACCACATCAGCGCATACATCACCAGCGCCCATCTCGCTCCGAGCCTTTGCGCCAACATCGCCGCTGGGATCTGGCAGAGCGCGTATGGCCAGAAGAATGCGCTTATCATCATACCCGAATCCTCCTTCGTGAGTCCGAGATCCGCACGGATCGTACTCTCGGCAGGGGCGACACCATTTCGCACAAAATACGCCAATGCCGCTGCCGAGCAAAGCCCGGCTAGAACGATGAGGCGCGTGCTTGTGGGCTTCATGAGATCACCAATCTGTCACCGCACCATCGGGACTGAATTCCCGCAAGACGATCTCCTGCTGGAAGGGATGCTTCTTCACCTCGGCCTCGTTGATGGTGATGCCGAGGCCGGGTTTCGTGTTCGGGCGGACGATACGGCCCTGCTTTTCGACGATGAAGCCTTCCTCGACCACGTCTTGGCGCCAAGGCACATCGTTGTGCACGGTTTCGCAGATGATGTAGCTTGGCTGGCTGAAACCAAACTCAAGTGAAGCGGCGGTGCTCACGGGCCCCTGGGGATTGTGCGGTGCCAAAGCGATGCGATGAGCCTCGGCGAGCGCGGCGATGCGTTTGGCGGCGCTAAGGCCGCCGCAGTGGGTGATGTCGAGCTGGCAAATCTCGACGGCTCGCTTCTCAAACATGTCTTTGAAGGCCTCCAGGTTCGTCACGCGCTCGCCGCTGGCCACGGGCGTGGTGAGGGCGGCGTTGATCTTCGCGAGGCCATCGACCGCCTCCGGCCAGCAGGGCTCCTCGAAAAAGTAGAGGCCGAAATCATCGAGCGCCTTGCCGAACTTCAGCCCCATGGCTGGTGAAGGCCGTGCATGGCAATCGACCATGATTTCAATGTCCGGCCCCACAGCGTCGCGCATGGCTTCGACAGCCGCCGCAGCGGCGCGGACGGGTTTCATGCCTTCAATCGGCATCGTGCTCGGCACCGCCATGCTTTTGAAGGCCGTGTAACCATCCGCTACGGCCCGTTGAGCGAGCTCGGCAAAGCGTTTCGCGTTATCGGCGGGCGTTTGATAAAAATCCTCCATCTTTCCGCCGCCGAGATGGCAGTAGGTGCGCACCCAATCCCGCACTGGACCACCAAATACCTTCGAGAGCGGCATGTTCGCTACCTTGCCCACAATGTCCCACAGCGCGAGGTCGATGCCCGCAATGGCAGTGGCCCGCACGATCCCGTGCCCATGCCAGAAGTGCTGCCGATACATCATCTGCCAGAGGTATTCTACTCTCGTCGGGTCCTCGCCGATCAAAAGGTGCGACATATCTTCAATCGCTCCTACGATGCTCCGCGTGTGCCACTCCAGCGTCGCTTCCCCCCAGCCGATGAGGCCTGGCTGGTCGGTCACGACTTTGACGAACACCCAGTTTCTCATGCGGGCGTGGCAGACGAGCGTTTCGATGGCGGTGATTTTCATGGATTCGACTATTGCTTCATGGTTTGAATGCGATTTGCAATCGCCTCAATGAGTTGTTCAAGACTCCCCGCCGCTATACAAGCAATGCTCTCCTGATAGATGCCAGTATCGTAAAGTTCCCGCGGTGGCAGATACGAGGCACCCCAGTCGGCGGCGATGGTGGTGACGACGATGATTTTGTCGGGAAAGCGGCGGCGGAGTTTGGTTTGGAGGAGGTTGTAGCTTTCGCCTTGGACGCCGAGCCAGAGGGCATCTCCGAGATGCCAGAGGACGACTTTGATCGGATAGGTTTCACCGGGAGGAAGCTGGTGAAGGCGATGGAGGAGACGGTTTTTGCGTTCGGCCATCGCGCGGCAGTCGGCGGCGCGTGTTTCATCGCCTGCAGCACGGGCGGCGGCTTCGTCGCGTTGGAGGTTGGCGAGGTCGTTTTGGACCTGTTCGGACGTGGGCTGGCCGGGGCGATACTTCAGCGGCTCGTGCCAGCGCTGGAGCCTCCATGTGGCTTTTGCAGCGAGGTCGATGCTTTGATGCTTCCACGAGCCGAGCGTGGCGCCCGAGACGACGGGACCGGCATAGACAAAAGTCGTCCCGGCAGCGGGAAGGGCGGTGAGAGCTGAAAGCGCGGCATAACCGAGTTCGCGGCCGTTTCGATCCGCCACCGCGGTATCGCCTACAAAGCCTTCGCGCGGGCCGAGCTCGCCGCTGGCACCTTGCAGGAACAAACAGGGAGCGCCGGTGTCTCGTTCAACGAGCTCGCGCATCGCGCCGATGTAGTCGGGGCTGATGAGCGTGTTTTCCCACGCGAGCGTGGTGGGATGGCAGGCGTAGTTCACGATGCTGGCGAGCCTTTTGCCATGGTCATCGGTCACGCGGGCGACGATGACGGTGTCGTCGGCTGGCACGCCTGGATTGTGACCGCACACGAACTGCTTTCCGTCCCAAAAATCGCGATGCGTGGCCAGCGAGCACTTCCCACGGCCATACACGATGCCCGCAGGCTGAATCGACGCGATGGCATCGCGGATCAAAGCGCCCGCTTTTTCGCCGAGTGAGTGCAAATACGGCGGAATGAGGTCGCCGCCAGGCAGATTGGCCCGATCGAGGCCCATCAAGCCCGCGCCGTGCGTATGCGAGAAGACGACAAGAATCTCCTGCTTCGTCACACCGCCGATCTCCGCAGCCTGCGCGACGAGATTCGCATGTTCGGTGGCTCCCATCACGCAATGATCGAGCGCGAGCAGGATCTGCCGCTCGCTGCCTTCCATTGGCGCAAAGACAGTCACGGTGGCCCGCAGCGGGCGATGCACGCCGGTGGCGCGTTCATGTTTCGCCGCGCCCCACATGCGGTGGTAGATGTCCGCAGGCGGCGTGATGTCGCACCACCTCAACGCGAAACGGCAGCGGCTTTGCGGCGTGGGATCTTCGGTGCGAGAAAGGGCAGGCATCCCATCTAGAACGGCACCATATTGATTACTTCATCATTTCCGCAGTGGTCCAGCCGCCGCTAATGTCGTGTGCATCAAAGCCGTGTTGGGTCAGTAGCCGCACGGCGTAGTAGGCGCGCTGGCCGACACCGCAATAGACGTGAAGCGTTTTGCCCCTCGGCAATTCGGTGAGTCGGTCGCGTAACTGCGGCAGCGGAATGTTCACCGCACCAGCGGCATGGCTGTCGGCGAACTCGTCCTCGTCGCGCACGTCGAGCAGGAACGCGCCCTCGGGCAGCGCATCCCAGTGCGCGAGCGGCAGGTCGCCACGCAAATGATTCGCGGCGATGAAGCCGGCATAGTTCAGTGCGTCCTTCGCGGCGCCAAATTGCGGTGCGTAGCACAATTCGGCCTCCTCTAGGTCAAAGACGGTGCCGCCTTTCTGGATCAAAGCGGACACGACATCGATCTTCCGCGCCACATCCGTGGTGCCGACGGCTTGCATGCCGAGGATGCGACCATCTTGTTTGGCAAAGAGCAGCTTCAGATGCAGCGTCTGTGCCCCCGGGTAATAGCCGACATGGTGCTTCGGGTGCAGATAGACTTTTTCATATTCAGTGATGCCCGCGCGGCGCAGCGATTTCTCGGTCGCGCCGGTCTGTGCGACGGCGAGGTCAAAGACTCCGCAGATCGCGGTGCCCTGCACGCCGCGGAATGCGCTGTCGCGACCGGCGATGACGTCGGCGGCGATGCGGCCCTGGCGGTTCGCAGGCCCGGCGAGCGCGAGCAGCATGTTGGTGCCGGTGATGACATCGCGGACCTCGACGGCGTCGCCGATCGCGAGGATCGACGGGTCACTCGTGCGCAGGTGGGCATCGACGGCGATGCCGCCACGCTGGCCTATTCGAAGGCCGGCGGCCTTGGCGAGAGACGTTTCCGGCCGCACACCGAGACCGAGGATCACGAGATCCGTTTCGATAGCATCATTGACCCTGAGTTTGCCACCCGACTGAGCCACACCGGTGAGCGCTGTGTTCAGACGGAGCTGGACGCCATGCTGCTCGAGGTGTGCGTGGAGCGGCGCGACCATCTCTTTGTCCATCGGCATCATCACCTGCGGTCCGCTTTGCACCAGAATGACCTCCAGACCGAGATGGCGTAGATTTTCCGCCATTTCGAGGCCGATGAAACCACCGCCGGCCACCACGGCATGTTTCGCGTTTGTTTTGTCGATCCACCCGCGAATCTCCCGCGTGTCAGGAATGGTACGCACCGTGAAAACACCCGGCAGATCGAGCCCAGGCAACTCAGGCTTCAGCGGGGCCGCTCCCGGCGAGAGCACGAGCACGTCGTAGGCATCCTCAAACTCCGTGCCGGTGAGCAAATTGCGCACGGTGACGGTTTTTGCCTCCCGTTGGATGGAGACGACTTCGTGATGCACGCGCACGTCGATGCGGAAGCGGTCGTGAAACAACTGCGGGGAGGCGAGCAGCAGGCTGGCTTCGTTCGGGATCACACCGCCCACGTGATAGGGCAGCCCGCAGTTCGCAAAGCTCACAAATGGGCCGCGGTCATACACGGTGATGCTGGCGTGCTCGTTGAGACGGCGCAGGCGCGCGGCACATGAGGCACCGCCAGCCACACCGCCGACAATGATGGTTTTGAGCGGCTTTTTCATCGTATCAGGCGCCGCAGGAGGTTTTGGAGCAGTTTTCGCCTTCGACGCGGTTCCAGGGCATTTTTGCCAGGATGAGTGCCAAGCCGCAAAAGCCGGTCACACCGGCAAAAATGAGCCCCGCGCCGAAAAACATCGGCAAATAGACCCAGCAGGGATCCACATAAACCGCCAACAGCGAGCCGACGAGCACGCAAACGCCGATGGTGATCTGCACCTGCCGCATGAGCGGGATGCCGCCGCGCTTGTCGCCGGAGCAGGGCAGGCCGGCGGCTTTCCAGGCAAGGATGCCACCTTCCAAGTTACGCACGTCGCTGAAGCCGAGGGCATGCAATTTTTCCGCGGCGGCTGCGCCACGTTTGCCGGCCTGGCACATGACCACGACGGGCTTCGATTTGTCGAGTTCACCGTAGCGGGCTTCAATTTGGCCAAGTGGCATGAGTTTCGCATCAATTACATGAGACTCAGCATGCTCGACAGGCTCGCGCACGTCGATGAGTTGGCAGCTGCAGGTGTTGAGTGCATGAGCCAATTCGTGTGGGGGGATGCAGGTATGAGTTTTCATGGGTCTTCGAGTTTGGTTTCAAATAAACTGGAAATTTTATTATGCTATATCGCCATATAACGATATAAGTCAAAACATCTCTATCCATATGCCCCAAAAAAACCAAGCAAAGCGTTCAGCATCCTCCAGCCTTCTGTCTGCCGTTGCCTTGGATCTCATTGCGCAACAATTCCGCGCCCTTTCCGAGCCAGTGCGTCTTCGGTTGCTGAGTGCGCTTATGCATGGTGAACAGAACGTGAGTCAGCTCGTAAAGGCTGCTGGCACCGGTCAGGCCAACGTTTCCAAGCACCTGGCGATTCTGAAAAACGCAGGTATGATCGCCACAAGACGTGAAGGGCTTGCCACAATGTGCTCCATCGCCGACCCCGTCATCTATCAGCTCTGCGAGATCATGTGCGCGAAGCTCAAAGCCGAACATGCGGAACGAGGTCGAGCGTTGGGCTGATCGAGTTGTTACTGGCCTGACCTCTACTGAGAGGCGCTTGGCATTTCAATGCGTGCATGATTCAGATTTGAGAGGTCGAGATCGGGATCGGCCTCCACCATTTGCCAAGTGCCGCCCCGCCAACCTTATAAAGATATTAGGAATCCCATCATGTTGCCATGTTGGATGCTTTTTTAGAATCGGTAGTTTTGGCCTCACGGACCGCAGCGAGGTTTCTTGGCGTAACCAAGGACCTACTAATAAACCTCCTTCAAACCTAGCGTATGGTTAACATGAGGCCTCTCCTGTTTCTTTTTGCCGCCACCAGCACCTTCGCCGCCGATCCCATCGCCATCGGCTCGCGTCGCGAATTGTTCGTGGATGACTTCCTGATCGAAAAGCTCACCGGCAAGGCCGAGCAACGCCTGCATCACCCGCAGCCGCAGCAGATTGCCATCATGCATGATTTGCCATGGGAGGGCAGCGGCAGCGGTTATCACAGTGTCTTCAAGGACGGCGACAAGTATCGCATGTATTACAAGTCGTGGCAGCTCACCGTCACCGCGCCGGGGAAGGTGAACACGGGCGAGCATCCGCTCTTCACCTGCTACGCGGAAAGCGATGACGGCATCCATTGGCGGAAGCCGGAGCTGGGCCTGCACGAGTTCAAAGGCTCGAAAGCGAACAACATCGTTATCCCGCATGGCAAGATGGGGAAGGTGAATCCCGATGGCGGGCATCCGGCGGTCTTCAAAGATGAAAACCCGGCCGCGCCGCCCGAGGCGCGATACAAGGCCATCGTGCGCTCCAACTCGCCAAAGGGCCTCCTCGCACTGCAATCGCCCGATGGCCTTCGTTGGTCGCCGATGGCGGATGTGCCGGTGATTACGGATGGGGCGTTTGATTCGCAAAACCTTGCGTTTTGGGATGCGCAGGCCGGTTTGTATCGCGCTTACTGGCGTTACTTCACGGAAGGCACCACCGACGAGAAGAACTGGAAGCCCTCCGGCCTCCGCGCCATCCGCACGGCCACGTCGAAAGACTTCATCCATTGGGAAAACCAGCAAGACCTCCGCTATGTCGATTCACCCGGCGAGGCGCTCTACACGAACCAGGTGAAGCCGTATGCGCGTGCCCCGCATCTGCTGCTCGGCTTTCCCACGCGCTACATCGAGCGTGGCTGGTCCGAGAGCATGCGAGCGCTGCCAGAACGCGAGCACCGTGAATGGCGTTCGAAGGCCAGCGATCGCTACGGCATGGTCGTCACCGAAGGTCTCTTCATGGCCAGTCGCGATGGCGTGACATTCAAGCGCTGGAACGAGGCCTTCCTGCCGCCTGGCATCGAGCGGCCGGGTACTTGGAACTACGGTCATCAATACATCGCGTGGCATCCGGTGGAAACACAATCATCCATAGAAGGTGCTCCGAACGAACTCAGCCTTTACGCCACCGAGAGCTACTGGACCGGCAAGAGCAGCGAACTGCGCCGCTACACGTTGCGCCTCGATGGCTTCGTCTCCATTCATGCCCCGATGAGCGGCGGCGAGCTCTTCACCAAGCCGATCATCTTCACCGGCAAAGCCCTCACGATGAACTTCGCCACCTCCGCCGCCGGTGGCGTGAAGGCCGAAATCCAGGACGCAAAAGGCAAGCCGATCCCCGGCTTCACATTGAGCGACTGCGAAGAGCATTTCGGCGATGCGCTCGAACGCACCGTAGTGTGGAAAGGCGGCGCCGATGTCAGCTCGCTCGCTGGAAAGGCGGTGCGGCTGTGCTTCACGCTGAAGGGCGCGGATCTGTATGCGATCCGGTTTAAGTGAAGGCTGGTGTGATAGCCAAATGCAGCGTCTTCGCATAGTTCCCGGCATCTTAGGCCGTATCTCCCTCATGCGCCGACTCCTGCCTTTCTTCGCCATCCACGCCCTCGCCGCTGATTTGCCTTCAGACCAAAGCAATACCCTTCCAGACAGCGCCAAGCGCCCCGCCGTCGTCACGGGTAGATCCACGCTCGCTTTGCCAAAACACGATCTGCAAGACGGCTACACGCTTGAGGTCGCCGCCGCGTCACCTCTCGTCACGCATCCGATCATGGGCTGCCTCGATGACAAAGGCCGCCTCTTCGTTGGCGATGCCACGGGCGTGAATTGGAACAAAAAGCAGCTGGAGGAAAATCCGCCGAACCGCGTCCTCTTGCTCGAAGACACCGACAAGGATGGTGCTTTCGACAAGAGCACCATCTTCGCGGACAAGATGACCTTTCCTCAAGGAGCGTGCTGGCTCGATGGCAGCCTCTACGTCGGCTCGCCGCCTTCGATTTGGAAGCTCACGGACACCGACAACGATGGCGTGGCCGACCAGCGCGAGGAGATCGTCACCGGCTTCGAATACACCGGCAATGCCGCCGACATCCATGGCCCGTTTTTGCATTCGAACGGTCGCCTCTACTGGTGCCACGGCCGCAAAGGCCACGACGTGAAGCAGAAGGACGGCACACCCGTCGATGCCTCGCTCGCCTGCGGCATCTGGAGCTGCAAACCGGATGGCAGCGACGTCGCCTGGCACTCGCTCGGCTGCGGCGACAACCCTGTTGAAGTCGATTTCACCCGCAGCGGCGACATCATCGGCGTGCAAAACCTCTACTACACCCAGCCTCGCGGCGACACGATCATCCACTGGCTCTACGGCGGCGTTTACGAGCGCAGCGACCAGCTCAAAGCCATCGCCCATCTCCCGCGCACGCTCGAAAACATGCCCGTGATGTACAACTTCGGCCACGTCGCCGTCAGCGGCTGCTGCTTCTGGAGGAGCTACCCAACCAAGAACGAAGAACCACGAACCGAACACTTCATGGTGACTCACTTCAACACCCAGCGCCTCGTGCGCATGGAGCTCACCCCCAGCGGCAGCACCTACAAGGCGGTCGAGAACGAATTCCTCAAACTCCACAACCCCGACATCCATCTCACCGATGTCATGGAAGACCCGCGCGACGGCTCCCTCCTCCTCTTCGACACCGGCGGCTGGTTCCGCATCGGCTGCCCGAGCTCCCTCATGGCAAAATCCGATCTTCTCGGTGCCGTGTATCGCATCAAGCCGAAGAAGCCGGCGACCAGCGAGGTGCGCACCGCCATCGCAGAATCCAACCTGCCATCGGCACTCCAAAACCTCCAAGCCTCCGATGCCCAGGCCCGTCGCCATGCTCTTGAATGGGTGAGCGCCAACCTCAAACCCGACGATGCCGCCTCCGAGTCGGGCAAGTCAGCCATCATGCCTCTTTTCAAGCTTGAGCTTGATCCATCGACCGAGCATTGCCTCATCGCCGCCGCACGCCGGTTGAACCTCGTGGATGAGCATGATCTCGATTCCTATTCCGGCCCCGCTCTTCGCCGGGCGCTGCTGAGCATCGTGCCGCATGATCCGGGCGCGGTGAACGTCACCGCCACCGTGGCCGCCAAGCACCTCGACTCCGAGGATGCATCGCTCGCCCGCACCGCGCTCCATCTCGCGGCCGACCATCCCGAGGCGGATGAATGGTTTTCCAAGGATCTGACCTTCTGGCTGCGAGATGAAAAAGTCTCCGCACGCCGCCTGCAGGCTCTCGTCGGCTTCTCCGGACACCTTCTTGAAAAGCCCGGCGCTCAAAAACTCGTCACCGCGATGCTCGGTCATACCGCTGCGGATGTGCGTGACGCGGCGCTAAACATTCTCGCCTCTCAAAAAGGTGGCATCGTGAACAATGACTGGCTCCCACTCCTCGACAAAGCGCTCACGGCTGCCCCCACGCCGCTCGTGCTCGATGCCATCAAAAAACTCAAAGCGCCCATCTTCGACGCCACCCTCCAAGCCATCGCCAGCGACACGAAGCGTCCGCTTTTCATCCGCTTGAAGGCGCTCGATTCGGCGAAGTCGGTCAAGCTTACCGGCGAGACCTTCGACATGGTCAAAAACGTCCTCGCCGATGCCGCGTCGTCCTCCGCGGCGAAGATTCAGGCCGCGGGCATGCTCGCCGCCGCGCCCATCGCGAAGGAGCAGATGCCACAAATCGCTCCGCTGCTGGCCAGCGTCGGCCCGGTGGAGCTCAAAACGCTGCTGCCGCTGCTCAAGCGCCACAAAGACGTCGAGATCGTGAAGTCGCTCGCCCGAAAGATCGCGAAGAATCCGGCCATCGCCAGCCAGCAGGAGAGTTTATACCGCACCGCGCTCGCGGATCTGCCGCCGGAGATCTTTGAGACAATCATCCTGCCCGCCTACAACACCGCCGTGGCCGCCACCGAAGCCAAAAAGCGCCAGCTCGGCCCCCTCGCCGACAAAGTCATCGCCAGCGGCAACGCTGCGAACGGCGAAAAACACTTCAAAGCCGGCAAAGGCACCTGCATCGCCTGCCACAAGATCGGCGACACCGGCCGCGCCATCGGCCCGGATCTCTCCCACATCGGCGCCATCCGCACCGAGCGTGATTTGCTCGAAAGCATTCTCTTCCCGTCGAACACCCTCGCCCGCGACTACGAGGCCCACATCATCGAAACCAGCGACGGCCAGCAAACCCTCGGCGTCATCAAATCCCACACCGCCGAAGGCCTTCTCGTCCTCGACATCGCCGGCCAAGAGAAAAACATCCCCCATCAAACCATCAGCGGCGACACTACCCTCACCACCAGCCTCATGCCCATGGGCCTCGATCAAACGCTGCCTGAGGGCGAGCTCCTCGACCTTGTCGCGTGGCTGAGAAGCCTCAAATGACGTATTCATAAATCCGAATAACGAAACAAGCCCGAAGGCCAAAACAGCGAGCCGTCATTCAAGCTTCGACATTCATTCGTCATATCTCTCATGTTTCCCCTCACCGACTTTCCTTCCCTCGCGGGCCTTCACTACCTCAACACTGCCGCCGAAAGCATTCCGCCTAGCTGCGTGAACGAGGCGGTGGCTGAGTATATGACTCACAAGGGGTTTGGTATGCGTGGACGTGACTTTCACTTCCCCCGCGTCGAAGCCTGCCGCGAGATCACGGCGAAACACCTTGGCCTAGCGACTGATGAAGTCGGATTCTGCTCATGCAGTTCGGAGGCTTACAACCTCCTCGCGTCTGCTTTGCAGTTGAAGAGCCTCGACGAGGTCGTTGTGACCGATCTCGACTTTCCCGCTGGTGCCACGCCTTGGCTCACCGCGGCGGAAAAGCCGGTCACGCGGCTGTGGCGGCATCGTGGTGGCGCTTTGAGCCTCGACGACCTCGCGCCGCTGCTCAATGAACGCACCAGTCTGGTGCAGGTGAGCCTCGTCAGCTTCTACAACGGCCACCGCATCGTCTTCGCGCCGCTGCGTGATCTGGTGCGACGCCTCGCGCCGAACGCCGTGCTCTCCATCGATGTGACGCAGGCGCTCGGGCGTGTCGTGCTCGATTGCCAAGACGCGGATGTCATCATCTCCAGCACGCACAAATGGACCCTCGGCGTCCACGGTGGCGGCATCGTGGGTGTGCCCAAAAAAGGGGCCGAACGTCTCACCACCAAGGCTGGAGGCTGGTATCACATCACGAATGCCTTTGATCCAGACCGGTTTGAGGTCGCAAGGGTCAAAACCGGTGCAGCCAGTTTCTCCGTCGGCATGCCAAGCTTTGCCGCACTCTACGCGCTAAATGCCTCCCTGCGCTATCTCGATCAATTCGGCGTGCCTGCCATCGCCACATACTCGGACCCACTCATCGCCCGACTGCATGCCGGCCTTCGCGAGCTTGGCATTCAAACACTTGCTCCCGAGCAGTCAGCAAACTCAAGCGGGATCGTCGCTTTCACCCACGCCAACACGCAGGCCATTCATGACGCCTTGCTGGCGCAAAACATTCATGTCATGCATCAGGTCGGCCGCATCCGCCTTGCCGTGCATGGCTACAATACCGTCGAAGATATCGACGCGGTGCTGACGACGCTGAGGGGCACCCACTGATTCACTGATTTCGTAGATGACTCTGATTGAAATGCAGGGCAGGCGGCGCGAAGCCTCGCCAATCACTCTCGTGTAATCTGTGGACTGGGAATCGCCCAAACTTTTGCTTCTGATCATCCCGGCGCTTGCGGCGCTCTTGTGGATCGAGTCGGCATCGTCGCATCCGATGACGGGGCTGCGCAAGAGGTTGCTGTTGGTGGTGCGGGCGGTGATCGTGATGCTGATCATCGCGGCGCTGGCGGGGCCGGCACGGGTTTCGCAGACAGGGCGCAAGGCGCTGGGCATCGTGTTGGATGTTTCACAGAGCATGGGCGAGGATGGTGCAAAGATGGCGATGGCGCAGGCGCGGCGGCTTCAAAGCAAGGCTGGCGGGATTGATTCCTTCATCGTGCAGCTCGGCGCGAAGCCGGATCTGCTGCCAGACAATGCCACGGAGGCCGAGACGAAGGATTGGCAGACGAAAAACGGTGGCGACAGCCATTACGCTGCGGCTTTGGAGTATGCGCAGGCGATGTTTCCGCCGGGCACGAGTCGCAATGTATTGATCATCGG
Organism: Prosthecobacter sp.; assembly: GCA_017853885.1. Lineage (GTDB taxonomy): Bacteria > Verrucomicrobiota > Verrucomicrobiia > Verrucomicrobiales > Verrucomicrobiaceae > Prosthecobacter. The sequence goes on along the minus strand of JAFMIR010000004.1, from coordinate 57,298 downwards.
CGACGGACATGAGACGCGAGGCGATTTGCTCGCTGCAGCACGCGAGGCGGCGGTGAGCGGCATCAAGGTGCACGCGTTGCCCATCGCGGGGCCGAAAAAGCCGGATGCACGGGTGAGGTCGCTCGTATCGAACCGCTCACGGTTGTTTGAAGGTGCTAGTTTGCAGCTCACGGCCACGGTGGAGAGCACGATCGAGGCGAGCGGCATGCTGCGGTTGTTTGAAAACGGCATCGAAGTGGAAAAGCGGCCTGTGCAACTCAAAGCCGGTGCGTCGAGCGTGTTCACCTTTCAGCGCACGCCAGCCACACGGAGCATTTATCACTATCGTGCCGCATTGGAAGGCATCAGCGGCGACACGTTGCCGGGCAACAACAGCGCGCTTGCCATCGTCGATGTGCGGGGAAGGTTGCGCATGCTTTACATCGAGAGCGATGCCGCGGAGGCACGTTACCTGATTAGCGCGATGGAAAAGGAGGGCGTGGAGCTCGATCTGCGACAACCGGGTAATCTCGCCTTCGGTCTTGACCAGCTTGCAGGCTATGACGGTGTCATTTTGAGCGATGTGCCTGCGCATCAACTCGGCGAGCCGCTCATGAACATGCTTCGTGACTACATTGACAAGCTCGGCGGCGGTTTGTTGATGCTAGGTGGGCCGGGATCGTTCGGCACCGGCGGTTACTATCGCACGCCGATTGAGGAAACGCTACCCGTGCGGCTTAAAGCGCCCGACGAAGAAGAAAAGCAAAGTGCGGCCGTGGCCATTGTCATGGATCGCAGCGGCTCGATGGCAGGCGAGAAGCTTGAGATGGCCAAAAGTGCCGCCATCGCCACGGCTGAGGTTTTGGGCCGCAACGATAGCATCGGCGTTTGGGCCTTTGACAGTGAAGCCCATGTCGTTGCGCCGATGACAAGACTTACCTCGACCGCGGCGGTCACCGGCCAAATCGCCGCCGTCGCTAGCGGTGGTGGTACCAACTTGGAGCCGGCCTTTAAGTTGGCCCGGGAGGCCCTTTTGCGCGTCAAAGCCCGTGTGAAGCATATGATCGTGCTTACGGATGGTCAGACGGCGGGCAGTGGCTATGAGGCCTTCGCATCTCAATGTCGCGGCGAAGGCATCACAATCTCCACCGTGGCGATTGGCGATGGTTCCCATGTCGCGCTGCTGCATGCCATCGCGAGCGCTGGCGGGGGTCAGAGCTATTCGACTACCGATGCAAGCACGATCACGCGCATCTTCACGCAGGACACGCTCATGCACACGGGCCGCATGATCCGCGAGGAGCCCTTCACGCCGAATCGGGTTGAGAAGCATCCGATGCTCGCGGGTTTCGAAAAGTGGGATAGCCCAGATTTGCTCGGCTACGTCAAAACAACGCGCAAAGCCGCCGCGCAGAGTCCGCTACTCACCGACACCGGCGATCCGTTGCTGGCGCATTGGCGATTCGGCCTCGGCAAGGTCACAGCGTTCACCTCCGATGCGAAAAGCCGCTGGGCCTCGCTGTGGATCGCACGCTGGCCGGGTTATAGCCGTTTTTGGTCGCAAATCCTGCGCGAGACCGCGCGTCCGCCGCAGGGGCGCTTTATGGATCTCGCCACCAATCTGCAGGGTGACGACGCGACGATCACCGTGGATCTTTTAAGCGATGCGGGCACTCGGGCGAACAATGCCGCTGTGACCGCCGAGGTCTTCCACATCGCTGCCGATGCGCTTGGTGCGCCGATGAAGGCCACGCAGCAGCTTACGCTCATGCAAACCGCCCCCGGTGAATATAGCGGTCATTTCCAACCCGGTGAAGCTGGGGTTTATCTTATCCGCGCCCGCAGCGGCGCCGAAATGGTCAGCGCCGGCCTCGTTCACAATCCCAGTAGCGAGGCCAGTCTCGGCACCGTGAACGAAACGCTTCTCCGCGAAATCACGAACCTCACGGGTGGCGAGTTTTTGACCGAAAACAGCTCGCTGCCGAATTTGGAGACAACTCAAGCCACACAGCACATCGAGCTATGGCCGGAGTTGGTTTTGCTGGCATTGCTTATGTTTTTGTTGGACACCATCATCCGTCGCTGGGAACACGCGAGTGGCATTTTGGCGGTGTTGTGGAGAAGGTAGGCTAGACCGTATGAGAAAGCCGGGATTTCTCCGGATGATGGCGACGTGGTTTTTCAGAGCAGCGAACTGTCGTCGGAGCGTTCGAGGCGGCCGATCTTCTTTTTGATGGTCTCTAGGAGCACGGTCATCTCATGGATGCAGCGGAAGCACTCCTTTTGGGTCTCCTCATCCGCCAAGCCGGGCACGGCGGGGTGAATCTTCATGAACTGGAGGGCAATGTTTTTGCAGGCTTCTCGGATCTGGGCGATAGCAGCGGTGCGTTCCATAGGGCTGCTCTATCCGAGAGGTGGGGGTGCGTCAAATCGCCGGGTGCGAGCGGGATCGATGCGCGTGCAGGCTGGGCAGGGGCTGAAAAACCGGTTGCGTTCTCCTTCAAAGTCTCCACTGTCCGCCCCCGCTCGAATCCCACCCCCCTCCTTTTTTTATCATGGCCGTTGTCATTCGTCTCCGTCAAGAAGGTGCCAGGCACCGCCCCGTATTCCGCATTGTTGCTGCGGACAAGCGCATTCGCCGTGAAGGACGTTTCTTGGAAATTCTTGGCGCTTATGACCCCCAAAAGGGCATTGAGAACGCAACTGTGAAGCTCGATCGCGTTCAGGACTGGATCTCAAAGGGGGCAAAGCCCTCCGAAACCGTCGCCAGCATCATCAAGCACGCCACTAAGGCGAGTGCTTGACCTAATCTGGCTCGATTCGACGCCATTTCAACGAACCCGGTTCCAGTGATGGGCCGGGTTCTTTCGTTTGCTCTCTTTCCCGCCCGTTTCATCCTCTCCTCATGGACGCCCCTGAAGCCCTCCGCGAATTCCTCTCCTACGTCGTCGCCAATCTGATCGACCACCCTGAGCAGGCCACCATTGCTATGGGGCCGGGGGCAAACGGTGCCACCAGTTACCGCGTCCATCTTGCCAAGGATGACGTGCGGCATGTGATCGGCAAAAACGGCATGACCGTCAGCGCCATCCGCTCCCTGCTGAATGTCGCGGCGGAAAAGCATCGGATCAAAATCTCCCTTCGGGTGGACCCGGTGAAAGAGGACGAGGTCATCGTGGAGGCGGCACCGGTTTCTGAGACAGGTGCAAGGTGATGGTTGGGCTCCCGGTGAAACCACCGCATTGTTCATTGCACGACCGAACGGGCGGCCTACCCATCCGCCACCATGCTTCACAATGTTTATTTTTGGCTCAAGCCCCACCTCACTGCCGAACAGCGCGCCACCTTTGAATCGGAGCTCGCCCTGCTTCCGAACATCAGCTATCTTGCCAGCGGTTTCGCCGGCAAACCGGCTTCCACAGAGAAGCGCTCGGTGACCGATCATTCGTTCAGCTACTCCCTCTCGCTGCGCTTCAAGAACATGAAGGACCACGAATTTTACCAGAAGGACTGTCTGGAACACAAACGCTTCGTGGAGAGCTGCAAGACTTTTTGGGATCGCGTCGTCGTATATGACAGCGCTTCTCTGAGTTGAGTTAACCCCTTCAGCCATGTCCTACACTTTCCCGAAATCCGCGGAACTTTACGCCCGTGCGCAGCGCAGCATCGCGGCCGGCATCAACAGCGGCATCCGCAAGATGGAGGCTCCCGTGCCTCTTTACTTCACTCACGGCAAGGGGCCACGGCTCTACGATGTCGATGGCCATGAATACATCGACTTCCAAATCGGCCAAGGGGCCATCCTATATGGTCACGCGCCGCAGGGCATGGCTGAGGCTATCTCCGCGCAGGCCTTCAAAGGCACGCACTGGGCTGCCCAGAGCGAGTTGGAGATTGATGTGGCCGAGCGTCTGCAAAAAATGATCCCGGGAGCCGAGCGCGTGCGCTTCAACAACTCCGCCACCGAGGTTGTGCTCGCCGCGCTACGTCTGGCAAGGGCGCACACCGGCCGTCCACTCATTTTGAAGTTTGAGGGCCACTATCACGGCTGGGCTGATGAAGGCCTTGTTGGCTTTGCACCACCGCCGGACAAGTGGGGCGATGAGGAGAATCCGACACGTCTACACCCTAGCCAAGGCGTGATCCCCGAGGTACTTGGCACCTTCGTTGTTGCCCGCTGGAACGATCCTGAGCACCTGCGGCGCAAAGTGGAAGAACACCACGGCCAGATTGCCGCCATCATTTTTGAGCCCGTGTTGTGCAACACCGGCTGCATGCCTGCCGCGCCCGGCATGATCTCGACCATTCGCGAACTCTGCGATGCGAACGGCATCGTCATGATCGCTGATGAAACCATCACCGGCTTCCGCTTTGGTGCAGGTTGTGCTCAATCACACTACGGATTCACGCCCGACCTGACCGTCCTTGGCAAAGCTGTCGGTGGCGGATTGCCTTTCGCAGCTCTCGTTGGCAAAGAAAAGTTCTTCGCCAAGATCATCAGTGGTGAGGTCGTGCATGCGGGAACGCTCAATGCGAATCCGCTCTGCCTTGCCGCTGCGAAGTGGTGCCTCGATGAGGTCATCGCGCTTGGCGACAAGCATCCCGCTGGCGTCATCGCCCTCGGTGAGCAATTGATGGCGGGTTTGAGCCAGTTCGCCGTCCATCATGGAATCCCGCTGCAGCCCCAGGGGCCGGGTCTTGTCTTTCACTGTGTCATGCTCAAGCCCGGCGCCGATAAAGGCCCCATCACCAGCTATCGCGACTACGTCCGCCGCCACGATCCCCCACGCTGGGCCCACCTCCGCCGCTGCCTCCTCGAAGAAGGCGTTCGCGCCATCGAACGTGGATTATGGTTTATCTCTCTTGCCCATACGCAGGCCGACATCGAAGAGGCGCTAAAGCGTGCCGCACTTGCTTTCGCCCGCCACGCGGCAGAGTGGAAAGCGTGATGCTGATCTCCGAGATCTTTTACTCCGTGCAGGGCGAGGGAGCGCTGATGGGCGTGCCTTCGGTCTTCGTGCGGACTTCCGGATGCAATTTGCGCTGCCGGTGGTGTGACACGCCTTATGCGTCTTGGAAGCCAGAGGGCACGGAGATGAGCGTGCAGGATCTTGTTCAGGCCGTGAACGCGCATCCGACGCGTTTTGTCGTCGTCACCGGTGGTGAGCCGATGGTGGCGAAGGAGATGCCGCTGCTGCTGCAAAGACTGCGTGAGGCTGGCAAGCACATCACCATCGAAACGGCGGGCACCACTGCACCGGAGGGCGTGGCTTGCGATCTAGCCTCGATCAGCCCGAAGTTGAAGCATTCAACGCCTGACGAAGCTGCCGCAGGAAAGGCATGGGTGGAGAAGCATGAGCGTCTGCGGCTTCAGCCGGACGTTTTGCGAGCTTGGTGCTCGAAGTATGAATTTCAGCTCAAATTCGTCATCGCCAGCGAGGCGGATGTGTTGGAGGTGAAGGCCGTGATCGAGTCCATCGGCATCGAAATCGCGCCTGAGAAAGTGTTGCTCATGCCAGAGGGTATCACACAGGAGGCGCTAAAAAAACGGCAGATGCTGTTGGTGGATATTTGCAAACGCGAGGGTTGGCGTTACTCACCACGGCTGCACATCGATCTCTTTGGCAATAAGCGTGGGACATGAGCCCAAGTTTCAAACGCCAAATCGGCCGCGTGCTTTGGACGCTGTTGCTCGTGACTTTGCTCGCAGTCGAGTATGAGTTCCGTTTGGAGCGCGGGCTGAAGCTACCACCACGCACGGTTCAGGCCGTGGGGCTTCAAAAGCTGACGGGAGTGCGTTTCATGGATGATGATGCCAATGACGGCGATAGCTTTGTCGTCGAGCATGAAGGCCAAAGGCTCGTGTTGAGGCTATACTTCGTCGATTGCGCCGAAAAGCGGGACTACAAGCTCGTCGCTGGGCGGTTAAAAGATCAGGCCGGCTATTTCGGCGGCCTCAGCATCCCCCAGACGCTCAAGCTCGGCCAGCAGGCCAAGGTCTTCACCGCGGATCTACTTCGTTCTCAGTCTTTCAGTGTCTTCACCCGCTGGGAACGCGTCTACGACAGCGAGCGCATCTATGCCGTCATCATGTTCGAGGATGGCCGGGATCTCGCGCACAAGCTGGTGGAGGCTGGCCTCGCCCGCATCCACACCAAAGGCGTGACAATGCCCAACGGCCGCAAAGCCAACGACTATGAAAACCATCTCCGCGAGGTCGAAAAAGCCGCGCGCGTCGCTCTGCGTGGTGCCTGGGGCATGCCGCGGAGGGCTCCTTCGGCGAAGTTGCCTCCGAAATGACAGCATTCCGGTTTTTTGCCGTATGAAAAAAACATGCATTCACCGCTGTTTCGGCCCTCCATGGACCGTCGGGCCTTTTTGACGGCTTCGACGGCGGGCTTGGCTTCGCTGGGCTTCAAAGGCAGCGCGCTGGCTTCCACCGCGCCGGCTGTTGCCCTGCCCACGCTGGCGAAACCTGCCAAATCGACGGTTCTGTTTTTTCTCTGTGGGGGTTCCTCGCACATCGACATGTGGGATATGAAGCCGGACGCTCCGCTGGAGTATCGTGGCGAATTCAAACCGATCCGCACTAAAGGCGACGAAATCGTTTTGTGTGAGCACCTACCTCTTCTTGCGAAACAGGCGCATCGCTTTGCCATGATCCATGGTGTCACGGACGCAGGTCGTGCCACAGGCGATCATCACGCCGGCTACTACTACAACCTTACCGGCCATGCGCCTGATCCCACGTTCAAGCAGCAGGGCAACGACCGCCGTCCGTATCCCGAGGACTGGCCTTACATGGGCAGCGTTGTTACCATGAAGCGTCCGCCGCATCCCACGCTGCCCTCGCTCATCACGCTACCGCACAAGCCGAGCAAGCTGCCCTTCACGCGACCGGGCCAGTTCGCGGGCCGCATCGGCATGGAGTTCGATCCGTTCTTCCTCAACGGCAGCTTTGACGAGCCGCTGAGCTTTGCTGCGCCCACCATCAGCATCGGTGGCGGCATGACATCGCAGCGCATGCAGGATCGACAGAATCTGCTCACCGCGCTGAACAGCGCCCGCCGGGAGCTCGACCATGAGATGGCGGTGCAAAACTACACGAAGCAGCAGGAGCGTGCTTTTGATCTGCTCTCATCGAGCGGCACCGTGAATGCCTTCGACATCCAATCGGAGCCGCTGCCCCTTCGCGAGCGCTACGGCCAGCACATCAACGGCATGAGTCTGCTCATGGCACGTCGCATGGTCGAGGCCGGTGTGCCGTTCGTGACGGTGTTTTGGAAGGAAGATGAAGGTCTGCATGCGAAGTGCAAAAGCGCTGGAGGCTGGGACACGCACGGCAACAACTTCAACTGCCTCCGCGAGGACCTCCTGCCGAAGTTTGACCAATGCTTCAGCGCTTTCCTCGAAGACCTCGCCTCGCGTGGTTTGCTCGATGAGACGCTCGTGCTCGTCACCAGCGAGATGGGCCGCATGCCAAAGGTCGGAGATCGCCGCAGCGGCGGCCCGCTTGGCGCGGGTCGCGATCACTGGACGGCTTGCATGAGTGTGCTGATGGCGGGTGCCGGCATCCAGGGGGGGCATGTCGTTGGCGAGACCGATGCACGAGCCGAGTATCCGAAAGACCGACCGATCTATCCTGAGGACATCACCAAAACCGTTTACTACGCCATGGGCATTGACAATCTCGATGCCAAAGATCGGCTCGGACGCACTTACAACCTTCTCGAAGAGGGCAAGGCGCTCACGGAGCTGTTTGGCTGATCTGCTTCACTCTTTTATGCACCGTATCATTCTCGCGTCATTCTTGACCGTCATCACCCTTCATGCCGAGGACTGGACTCAGTTTCGCGGAAACAATGGCAGTGGTATTTCATCCTCTAAGAGCCTCCCGATGGAGTTTTCTGCCCATAAAAACATCGCGTGGAAGGCGCGAATTGGTGACGGAGTGGGCTCGGCGATCATTCAGAACGGCATCGTCTATGCCAGCGGCATGGCGGGCGACTCGAAGGTCGCCATGCATGCCTTTGAGGCAGCCACCGGCACCGTGAAATGGCGCACCGAGTTCGAAACCGGCACGCTGCCGCGCATCACGCCGCCAAACAGCCACGCCGCAGCTACACCCGCGACGGATGGCGAACGCGTTTACATCCATTTCAGCACGATCGGCTTATTGGCGTTTGATTGTGCTACCGGAAAGGAAGCGTGGCGGTACTCGATGCCGCGTCCAGCCTACCTCATGGATTGGGGTGCTGCGTCTTCGCCCATCGTGCATAATGGCATGGTCATTTTTTGCCAGGACGATGATCTCGCGCCTTTCCTCGTCGCCGTCGATGCCAAAACAGGAAAAGAGAAGTGGAAGACGCCGCGGAAAGACATGCTCGCAGGCTATGCCGTCCCCGTGATTTGCAAAGGTGACATCGTTGTTGCCGGCAGCGGCAAGATGAAGGGCTATGATCCGGCTACGGGTAAGGAAAAATGGACTTGTAACACCCTACTGCGAACCATCATGACCACACCAGTCGTGCAGGATGACATCATCTACATCGCCGTGCAAAGTTACGGCGATAGCACCCGCACCCTCAAGCACGCGCTGCTCGAATGGCTGGACACGAACCAGGATAAAATCCTCGCTCGTGACGAAACACCCAAGGAGTTTCACGAGCGCTTCGACACCTCGGACCAAAACAAAAACGGCCTCATTGACCCCGACGAGATCGACACCGCTTTCCAAAGCCCCGACAACATGGCTGCCGGAGGTAACATCATCCAAGCCATTCGTGGAGGAGGCAGTGGTGATGTGACAAACACACACCTCATCTGGAGCCTCGACCACAAAACGCCATCAAACATCGCTAGCCCTTTGCTTTACAAGGGTCGGCTCTACCTCGTCAAAAGCGGAGGCATGTCGAGTTGCTACGATGCGAAGGATGGCAAGACGCTCTGGGATCGTAGCCGCCTTGGCAACTTCGGTGATTACTTTGCCTCGCCCTTGGCTGCAGATGGAAAAGTCTATCTCGCTGGCAAAAACGGATTCATCGTCGTACTCGAAGACGGCCCGCAGATGAAGGTGCTGGGTAAGCACGATCTCGGTGAGGAAATCATCGCCACACCCAGCATCGCCGATGGAAGATTGTTTGTGCGGACGCGCGAAAATCTCCTCTGCATCGCCAGCGGCGGCTCCGGCGCTGCTGTAGCAGGAGCCCATGCGAACATGATCCGGGCTGAAATCGCCTCGCGGCCCGTTGGCGGTTCTCAAGTGTGGAATGGCTACACTGGTGATGCTTTGGGTCAGGAGTCGTGGAGTGACGAAGAACTCGAAAAACGTCTCCAGCAGATCAAAGACTTGAAGTATACCACGGTGGTCGTGCCGAAGTTCGTGAAGCCCTTTTCAGCCATCCGCGTCGATGGTGATACTGCAGGCCGAAAAGCCTTCGGTGGGGCCAAAACGTTCGAGAATGTGGATGTGGCTTCCATCACCGCCCGATTCCGTGAAAAGGCTACGAAGATGGGCTTCGACGTCATTGAGGCAGACCCCGTGCCAGGCACTTTTTTGCCACAGATGGAGTTCACCGATGAAAAATCCCTCGACGATCTCATCACGCCCATGTGCGGTGAAGGTGTTGCGGAGCGCATGTGGCTCGGATTCCAAGAGATCTCCAAAGCGAATCAGTTGATCAAAAAAAATGCCCCCGATCTAGGCAAGCCATCACCCGACATGCTCACGCGCCACCTAGACTCCAAAGAACCTCTGCCGCAGTGGGTAACACAGCTCAAAACGCACTACCTCACTGCGATGAGCGAGTTCTACCGCGCCAACACACGCGCCCGTGAAGGCAGCCGTGCGCTCACGCTCTACTACGCAAAAAAGCTCGAGTTTGCCTTCCACTTCGCGAGCTCCCTCGAAAATCTTTATAAAGCTCACGAAACACGAGCTGAGTCCTTAGACGCCGCCGTTGAGTCCATCTACAATGCCCTCAATTCCTTGGCCGATGCTGCGCGCGACTCAAGCGATCGGGGTGCGATCGCTCTGTTGAACGAGAACGGCTATCGTCCTCTTTTGAAAGCAGCTAGAAGAAACCGCTGAGTGCCTATGAGTTTTCTCTTGGCGTGAAATGGCTTCCGCACGCATGAGCTTTTGTAAGGTTTTACCCACTAGGGTGCGATTGCTCAGGCTATGAGATCATGCACGGAGCGGAGTCTGCTATTCGGCGTAGCGCATCGCTTCCACGTAGGAAGCCATGGCGTTGAGATGCTTGGTGAACTCAGCGCTGTCGATCCGCTCACTTTTTAGCCAGCGTCCCTCGCTGTCGAGTGCTTTCAAGGCGCGTCGGGCCTTGTCAGCAGCCCCTTTGGCTTTGCTCTTCCACTCCTTAGGTGTCTGAGGGCCAGCCAGCTTCGCGAGAAGTTTTTCACGAGGTTGTGTGAGTCGTTCTTTGAACTTTTCCACGTCGCTCTGCCGATCGGTTTTGAAAGAGTAGTGGGTGGGCAGGTTATCGTCATCGTAGGTCAGCTCATAGGTGTCCTTCACAAAGAAGAGCGGCTTATTTGTGCGAAGCTCATAGAAACGGGCATGCGTGCCGTCCGCGAGTTTGGAGCGGTCGAACCATGCGAGCGCTGCCTTCATCGGTGCTAGGTATTTGTCTTCGCCGGTGATCACCCAGATGTCGTGCAGTGTCTCCAAGGCCCCCAAACTCTCATACGCCGTGACGGAGGGTGGCTCGAACTTCCGTGCCCAAGCGGGATGCATGTCCGCGTCGTATTGCATGGCCCAAACCGGCTGTGGCTCAGGCATCTGCGCAAGCAGGAAAAAATCACCGAGATGCCTGAGTGCTGCGAGATACCGGTCGTCTTTCTCCAGTTCGTGGGCTCGAATCAACAGTTTAGCGATCTCGCTCAGGTTGCCGTCGTTGAGCGTGTAGTAGTCTGCATAGTTCAGTTTGGGAAACACACGGCTCCAGTCGCTAGGGTAATTCGCTTTTTTCACAGGGGCCGAGGCGTCGGCGGGGCCGCGAAATTGCTGGGGCCAGCCGCCATTTGGAGCTTGGGCCGCCAACAGGGCATCAAAGCCCGCTTTCTTAGCCTGCTGAAGTGGCACATCGTCTTTCATGGCCGACTGATTGGCTATTTCTAGAAGCAGGAGCAAAGCAGACTGTGTCTTGTTGTCATCCAAGGTGCTCAGATTCCTGAGTTTAGTTTTGTCCTTGATCGCGGCATCAGATCTGGTGCGAAGGTGGTATTTACTCATCTTCTCAGGGCTAAAATCAAAATCGCTGTCCCATCCTCCTGAAGCAAGTTGGCTCTGGATGAGTGCACCGGCGGCATCGCGAGCGGCGCGAAGAAACAATTCCTCCCCTGTTGCGTAATAAGCGTGCAGCATGGCGAGACCCATTGTTGTGGTGCCTGGTGGCTGGATCGAAATCACCGTTGGAGATCGGTTGTGCTCCGTCTCACCGATTTTGCCTTCTTTGTCATAGGAGGAAGCATAGCCACCCTGACGTGCCAGATGCGTATGGGCAAAGGTAACGGCCTTTTTCATGGCTGCGGAGATCTGGGCCGGATCTGGCAAATCGACCGCCATGGCGGATGAAACGACGAACACAAAAGCGAGATGGCGCATGACCCGAGAAACGAAGGCCAATGGCTTTTCGTTCATCCACCTTGGCGGCAAACAGTTCCAGTTGCCTCTGGAAGAGATTTCACTCCTGTCTTGCACACTTGCCCCCATTCTTCCGTCCAGTCAATCATGCCCACGCTGCCCACATACGCAGAAAAGGCAGCTTTGGCCTATCACATGGGCAATGCCTTGAAGTGACCGCCAGCAGCCTTTAGTTTGCATTTCTTATGGTCTCTCTTCCACGCCCTTCCCTCAACCAGCAGCTCTGGAAGGTGAGCCTATCCGTCATGGCCATGTTGATGCTCTCGGGTTGTGGCAAAGAGCACACGAAGGTACCCGTGGCGGCGGTGAAAAAATCGATCGCGCCTTATGTGATGCCAGATGAGAAGGCGGTATTCGCTCAATATGCGGGAGCAATGAGCTGTGCGGGGTGCCACCCGGAGGAGTTTGAGAAGTGGAAAGTGTCGCATCATGGACTGGCGGAGCGGAAGCCGGACGCGAAACTGGATGAGGCAGCGTTCGTGCCGACGCAGGCCTTCAAGCATGGCTCGCAGATCACCGAGGCGGCGAAGAAGGATGCCGACTATGTGCTCACGGCACTCGGATTGGGTAGCAAGATCACGCCTTACAAGGTTGAGCGTGTGATCGGTCATGATCCGTTACGGCAGTTTTTAGTCGATGGTGGCAGTGGCAGGCTTCAGACGATGGAGGCGTGCTTTGATCCGCACAAGGGCGACTGGTTTAACGTGTATGGCGACGAGGATCGAAAGCCCGGTGAGTGGGGCCACTGGACGGGTCGCGGCATGGTGTGGAATCAAATGTGCGCTTCCTGTCACAACACACGGCTGCGCAAGAACTACGACGTGGCGCAGGACAGCTACCACACCACGATGGCGGAGATGACAGTGAGCTGCGAGGCCTGCCATGGACCGATGAAGCCGCACTTCGATTGGCAGCAGGCCCATCCAGGTAAAAAGGGTGATCCCACATTGATGAAAGGGTCGCGTGACCAGCAGATCGAAAACTGCGCGGGCTGTCATGCCCGTCGCGGCGAAATCACGGGTGACTTTGTGCCAGGTGAGTCCTTCTGGGATCACTACCACCTCACCATTGTCGATCACAGTGACACCTATTATCCGGATGGCCAGATTCGAGATGAGAACTACGAATTCGCCAGCTTTGTCAGCAGTCGAATGCATCATGCTGGAGTGCGCTGCATGGATTGTCACGACATGCATAGCATGAAAACGATTCTGCCCGGCAATCAGCTTTGCATGCGCTGCCACATGCCGGGAGGTTTTCCAAGCGCCCCGCCGATCACGCCGGAGGCACACAGCTTCCACAGCGCTGAGAGCACCGGTAATCAGTGCGTCAACTGCCACATGCCGCAGACGGTGTACATGCAGCGCCATCCGCGGCATGATCACGGTTTCACCATTCCGGATCCTTGGCTCACAAAGGAGCACGGCGTGCCCAACGCGTGCAACAAATGCCACATCGACAAAACGACTGATTGGGCATTGGAGGCCGCGAACCAGTGGTGGGGGCCGAAAATGGAGAAGCGAAAGACTCGTGTGCGTGCCGATTGGATTGCCAAGGCTCGCAAAGGCGATGACTCGGCCCGTGACGGTCTCATGAAGCTGCTTTCGAGTGATGAGATTCCCTACTGGAAAGCCAGCGCGGCGTTGCTGCTGGAGCGCTGGATCGGCGAGCCGGCTGTGCAGAGCGTGGTGACAGCGCAGTTGCAGCATGAGCATCCGCTGGTGCGGCAGAGTGCGGCACATGCGCTGGAGGCGATGGCTCCCAGCGGTGTCATTCGTTCACAGATCGAACCGCTGCTCGATGATCCGGTGCGCAGCGTGCGCTCCACGGCGGCGTGGGCATTGCGCGATTCGCTGAACCTCGACTCGACCGCGGGCAAAGACCTGCTGCACATGCTGTCGTTGAACCTCGACCAGCCGAGTGGTCAGATGCAGGCAGGGCAGTTTTGGTTTGCGCGCGGCAACCACGCCAAAGCCATCGAGCACATGGAGAAGGCCATTTTGTGGGATCCGAACTCGCCGCCCTTCCACCATGACTTGGCGATGATTTACAGCGTCACCGGTCAGGCGAAGCTGGCGATCGGAAAGATGCGCGATGCCATTCGCTTGGCTCCCAAGCATGCGGAGTATCATTATGATCTCGGACTCGCCCTCGCGGAAACAGGCGATATCCAAGCCGTCGTAGCCTCGCTGGAGGAAGCGGTGCGCCTTGATCCGTTGCTGGCGCGCGCTTGGTACAATCTCGGCCTTGCCAAGAACAGCCTCAACGATCCGGAAGGTGCCATGACAGCGCTTTTGCGTGGTGAAGCCGCCAATCCTAGTGATCCTGCCATTCCCTATGCGCGCGCGACGATCCTCGCTAGGCTGGGTCGAGGTCCTGAGGCAATGCAGGCCGTGGAAAAAACGCTCATGATACAGCGGAATCATCCCGAAGCGCTTCAGATGAAAGTGATGCTTATGCAGCGGTGAAGGCGGTTCGAATGGAGCTGGCAAGTCGTGCTCTTTTGGCTACAGATGCCTGATTGGTGATTCCACTTGGTGAAAAAATGAAACCGCTGATTTTATCTCAATCGAAAGCGCAAAGATACAGCCGTCTCATGAGGACTCTTGTATTCATGCTGATCGGGGCCTGGCTGTTCGGAAAACATACCACAGCAGAGGCGCAGGATGCGCCCGCCAAGGCTATTCCGGTGGAAGAGGAAGACTCCAGCGCTCCTGCCAAACCCTTGCCGCTCCGAACGCCCCTGACAACGTTTGGTGGCGTGAACTGGGTGAACAAGCAGATCAAGCGCAATATCAACGGCGCCGTGCAAACGGGGTTCAATCTGCCACTCTCGGACATTCCCGGTCTTGGGGCGCGGGTGAGTGGTCGCTATGAGCTGCAGCGCTTGGGGGCTCACTTTCGAAGGTCGGATCAGATCTCATGGACGCTGAGCTATGGCGCGGGCTTTAACCCTGCGGGCGCGGCTTTGAATGCGGCGGGCGCCACCGTGCCGCTTTCGGTCTCTGCAGGCGTGTCACGTACGCACTCGAGTATCTTTACGAGGCAATCACCGGACTATTGGGACATGGCGTTGGATGGCGTTTATTTGCCCACATCCATTCCGCGGTCGAGCGAGGACCTAGATACCATCGAGATTGGCACCATGCTCAGCATCCCAGTTCAGACCTCGTTTGGACCGGGCATCGGCATGGAGAAGGTGATGCCGTTATTTGGCCGCGCGTTGGGCGATCAGGCAATCGTTGCACGTGCTGGCGCTTCGGGCGGATTGCAGGTGAGCGGTTCGTTTGATGTGCATCTTTATCGTCGTGGCCAGCATTCGGTGGGATTGATCATTCAATCCGGTTCCAGTGATGGCTATTCAGCTGGGATCGATGTGCGCATTGGTACCGAATACCTCAACGAAATGGCCGACGGGCGATACCGCATTGCCACCAAACGTGTGCAGAACAAACTGCGGTTCTCTCCGTTCTCCGCCACGCTGGCCGCTGGGGCTCGCAACAGCGGCGCAACGCTTTATCATGAATTTGATCTCACGCGTGCGGACCATCGGCAGGTTTTCGATAACCTCTGGGGACGGCTTTCAGGTGTCATTCCAATGATCACGACGGGAAATGATCTGCGAAATGTGCGAGACGCCGCGTGGCATCAGTTCAAAGGTGGCGCAAATGCCATGGGTGGGGTTCATACCGCTCGCGTTGCATCTTTGCATGGCGCGCCGTCGACACTCGTGCGTGCTGTCACGCACGCGGGTAGCTCGTTCAGCCGTAGTGTTGGTGCCAGCTTGCCACTGGCAGCTAGGGTCGATGCGCACATTCAACGCCGCTTTGTGAAATACGCGATCCACGAAGGCAGCCAGCGCAGCCTCTTTGCGGCACAGGCCGAATCACAAAGTGGGCATGGCACGCGCTGGTTGATGGGCTTTGCGGGCGAAGGTGAGGTGCTGGAGCGATCCCTCATTCGCAGTCTTTCCTCCGATCCCGCCAGCACCACGAAGGATGGGATTACGGAAATTGGGCGTGAGCATCGCCTTTCCGTCAACAGCGTCGATGCTGATGACGCCACACGCATCATGGCAGAGATCGCTATCAAGCTTGGGCCGGTCATGTTGGACTCCGTGGCGCCGCAGATTCTGCATTCCTTGAGCACTGCGGCAAAAAACGATGGCGTGGTGGCCCTCGAACTGACTGCGGGCCTAACGGAGAAGGGCACCGCCGCGCTCTTTGACGTGCTGGCCCGACACCTCCATCTCGAACCTAAGGAAGGAGAACTCATTCTCGCCTCATTGCTGCGCAGCAAGTTCGATCAATACCTAGCTGCACTCGATGGAATTCGTCTCCTGGATCCCGAGCAGACTGTGCTGGCGGAGTTTCAGCGCCAAGGTAAGACCCTCAAACAGAGGCTCCTCGGTGCAGGGGATCGTGAGCAGGACTCCATTAAGACCACCGCGGCGTTTCTGAACACGATGTATCGCACTTGGGCGGAGGCATCGGAAAGCGGGCGCGAGGAGATGATGTGCGAGTTCGCGGCGCTGCTGGAGACCGATCCCGTGCTGAAGCAGGTGGGCATCGGTTACCTTGCTTTCATTGTAGCCGAGGAGCAGGGCACGAAAGCCTCCGAGCTCTATCGCCTCACCCTTCGAGACCGCACGCTCGATGCGGACAGCCAGATTGATGAAGGCACTTACGATTTGGCCCACCGCATCGACGATGCCTGGCAGCTCTCCCAGCGCGGCCACGCCTCCGCCTTCGACCTCTTCCTCCGCTGGGCACCGCGTGCTCAGCCCGTGCGTGAAGACACCAGCCCTACGTTTGAGGTCACGCGGCAGATCGGGCCGTCAGATGGTACGAACACCGTGCCCGTGCCGATGAATCTGATTCCTCCGTCGCAGACGCGTTGAGATTACAGCAGTGCCTCGTGCGCGCGGCCGCCTTTGTTTTCGTAGTAGAGGATGAAACTGTTGTTCACCACAGCATAGCCGCCGGGGGTCGGGTAGTCACCGCTGAAATACCAGTCGCCGTATTCGGCGCCGAGGGCGTTATGGAGTCCAGGGATAGTCTGGTAGATGACTTGGACCTCGCCATGCCACGGGGTCTCTTCAGGAGAGATCATCCCAGCGATTTTGGCGGAGATCTCTTCGTCGGTGAAGGGGGCGTAGATGGCCTTCACGGCGTTGCGCATCTCATCTTTGGGTTTTTTGAGCTCGGCTTTGCAGGCGAGGTAGGTCTCACGAATGATGTGGGCCATGCCGCGTTCACGCAAGAGGGCTGTGGCGGCTTGGAAGGCGATGAACTTACCCAGTTCCGCCATGTCGATGCCGTAGCAGTCGGGGTAGCGGATCTGCGGTGCGGTGGAGCAGACGATGATGCGTTTTGGATTTGTGCGGGCGAGGATGCGCAGGAGACTCTTTTTCAAGGTGGTGCCTCGGACGATGGAGTCGTCGATGACAACGAGGTTGTCCTGTGAAGTGACGACGCCGTAGGTGATGTCGTAGCTGCCGGAGACGAGGGCGTCACGGCCGGACTCCTGCGCGATGAAAGTGCGCATTTTGATGTCCTTGAGGGCAATTTTCTCGGCGCGTGGCCAATTTCGCAACACGAGGTCATCGAGGCGCTTTTCGTCGTCGGCATCGAAATGGCCATCCTTGAGCATTTCGAGTAGTGCGTCTTTCACGACCACGCGACGCGCTCTTCTCAAACCATCGAGGAAGCCGAAGTAGGCGGTCTCTGCAGTATTGGGGATGAAACTAAGCACTGTGTGCTCGAAATCATTGCCAATAGCCTTCACGACCTGCGGCACAAGCTGCTCACCCAGAGCCTTTCGCTGCCGGTAGATGGCACTGTCATTGCCGCGGGAGAAATAGATGCACTCGAAAGAGCAGGGCTTGTAGTCGCCGATCGGGCGGTAGGGCTTCAGAGAGGTCTGCCCGTCTGCTTTGACGACAAGGACATGAGCGGGCGGCAGTTCGTGGATCTGTTTTTCCTCTAGCCCGAAGACGGACATGAGCCCAACCCGCTCCGAGGCCATGACCAGCATCTCGTCGTTTTCATAGTAGAAGCAGGGGCGTATGCCGTTCGGATCGCGCATGGCGAACAGGTCACCATTGCCGATGACACCGACGATGGCGTAGCCGCCATCCCACTTCTCTGCAGAGCGCTCGATCACACGGTGGACGTCGAGCTGCTGACTGATCTGGGCGGGAATCTGCTCGCCCTGGACACCCGCATCACGGATGGTGTGGTAAAGCTGGGTGTGAGCCTCATCGAGTTGGAAACCGATCTCTTCGAGCACGCTCTGCGTATCGGTGCCGAAGACAGGGTGCTGGCCCCGCTTCATCATGATTTGGTTGAGCTCGTTGCTGTTGGTGAGGTTGAAATTGCCCATCACCATCAGGGTGCGGGTGGGCCAAGTGGTGCGGCGCACATAGGGATGCAGGGCTCCCTTGCCAAAATCTCCGCAGGTGCCGTAACGCAGGTGGCCAATGTAAATCTCTCCGGCCATCTCGAACTCCCGTTTAATAGCTGCCGGATCTTCCTCAAAAGCAATGTATTCCTTGCCTTCCTGATGTCGTTCCTCCTTGCGCTGGTCGTTGATGCGGCGAGCGATGCGCTTCATGTCCTTGCGCAGGCCGTCGAAGACTTGGCTGATCCGCTCGACGCTCTCGGTGCTGCGCTCACGGAACATGTAAGGAAGGCCGGCAGGCATGTCGAGCTTGCAGCAGCCGAAGCCGAAGCCGTCCTGACCGCGATTGCGCACTTTTTGCATCAGCGCCTGCAAGGCGTCGAAGCCGTAAAGGGCGTTGCCATATTTCGTGTGATAGTAACCGAGCGGCTTTTTCAGCCGCACGACGGCAATGCCGCACTCATGCCGGATCGGGTCGCTCATTGTGGAAAGAAGCACTCATCCTTGGCAAGTGGCTCGGCAAGTGCAACCAACCGCTTGGGAAAATCCTCGCTCGTGCTGCCAGCACAGAGTTTTTTTTACTTTTTCACATTCCAGCGATCATCGAAAAAGTCCGCCGCGACGACTTTACCTGCTGTCTCGCCGTTACGAGGCTGTGTGATGTCCAAAATGGCCCAATCGGGCAGTTTTGGGTTTTGCAGCGAGTTCGTGCGATCATGGGCCTCGCGGAAGGTGAGCCCGGAATTGATGACGAGCTCGAACCCGGCCGATTTCAGGGCTGGGTAGGTCAAAACAGGCACATGTGTGGCCGCATCGAAGCTGCCCTTCGATTTGATGCCAACCTTTTTCGTGTCCCAGTTGAGAGGTAAGCTGTCCAGCACGGCCTGGATGCACGAGTTTGACTCCGGCGTGCCCCACAGGATGAGGCCCTGCGTTTGGCCCTCAGTGAAGAGGTCTTTCACCTCCGAAGCCTTCACCACGCGCACATCACCGCGCATCAGGCTGCGCCAACGAGCGAGGAAGTGCGCGGATTCGGTCTTCACCCACGCATCGACAGCAGCGGAGGATGATTTACCATCTGGCAGCACAACGAGGAAGCGCTTCATGAATGCCGTGTCGATCAAGCCGGGGTGAGAGTTGGGCTTACCGCCTTCCGGGCCTTCATGCTGGAAGGGTGTGGCATTGCCATAGTCGCGCCACTGGCCGTTTTCTTTGATGAGGCGGCAGAACGAGTTTGGCACGCGAGGTCCGGCGTTGAGGAAATTCTCAAAATGAGGGAGTTCGGGGCCAACGGTGAGACTGAGGGCGGCGCCATCAATGAGCACCTTCACCTTGCCACCACCCTTGCGAGCCTGCGGCGGCGGGTAGAGCACGATGCGGGAGACGTTGCTCGTCTGGATCTCAATGCTCTGGCCGTCGAGCACCTTCGCATCGATACGGGCATCCTTCCAGCTCTCCTCAAGGCCGTGGAGATTGACCCACTTCACACGGCCATACAATGCGGTCTTTGTCTGAATATGGACCTCGTTCGGAAAGAGATCGCGTCCCTTCTCGACGGCTTTTTCGATCCAAGCTTGTACTTCTTGGATCGTCTCGGGATGATACTTGTGCCCCATGCCAGGGCCGATGAGGTGCGGCGGCTTGAGGCCTTCCTTCGCGAGCACCTCCATCATGTATTCGGCGCTGTCACGTTGAGCATCGTTTTCGCCGCTGTAGCTGATGAGTGGCACGTTGAGGAAGTTTCGCGCATAGTCTGGCACATCATAAAAGCCCCAGAGTTGCTGCTCATACCACACGGGATATTTGTCTGCCGTGAGCTTCTGGTAGCGCTTCACATCGGCAAAACCGGCGCCGGTATGCACGCAGGCCCACTGGTCGGGAAAATGGGCACCGAGATGCCATGCACCTGCGCCGCCCATGCTGAATCCGGCAATCGCGATACGGTTTGAGTCAATGTTGAAACGCTTCATCGCATCGTCGCGGCTCTCAAATACATCCACTTCACCGGCGGACTTCCAGCCATTGCAGTAGCGACCGAAGGGGTGGATCACAATGGTGCCCGCGGGCTGGAACTGGCCGGGCTTTTTCGCCACGAGGCGGCTGTAAACAAAGTGCAGGTCCGTCGCGGTATCCCCACGGCCATGGAGCCAGATCCACATGGGCGTTTTCTTCGCTTTGAAGTCGAGGCCTTCCGGAATCTCGACGCCGTAGGGTTGCGCAGAGTCGTCGAGCTTCGAGTAAAAACCGAGTACCTTCTGTCCACTGCCATCGAGCCAAGGCGTCTGGTTCTTTTTGAGGCCGTCGATGCGCTTGGCGGCTTCATCGAGCAAGGTGTTGGCCTTCTTGAGTCCATCTTCGGGCTTCTTGTCATACCACTCGTCGAACTCGAGCGCATAGCGCACCGCTTTGAGGAAGATCTCAGCGTCTGCGGCACGTTCGTGTTTCTTCAACGCAGCGAACTCAACCGTGAGTTTCTTCAAGCGCGCCTCGATACCTGCCTCCTGCTCCGCCGAAAGAGCGGCGGTGGGCTTGGGGGGTAGACTGCCTTTGAAAGACGCGGTGGCACCGTTGGGGCCGAGTTGGGCGACGATGGCTGCGGGAGCTAGAAAAAGGAGAACGAGAGGGCGCATGAGCCTGCCATAAACACTCGGCCGCGCTCAATTCCTTCATCGGGTGATCAACTCGGCCCGTGAGAAGTCGGCCAAATCCATGCGGACACGCATGACCGAGCCTTCCATAAGGGGAACAAGCGGTTTTTGGGTATCGATGAAAGCGAAAACGATCTTGCCGTTCGGCAACGCGGCGTGGCAGGTGCGCTCACTGAGCACGTTACGGATGATGACTTCAGTCTCGACCTTGTCGGGAATGTCAAAAGTGAGCGGCGGAAGCGGAGCGGCGGTTGTCATTCGTTCTTTGGAACGTTTTTTGGTGCGGGTGGCTTCTGACTCCAGCGGATTTTGGCGGCTTGGAGATGGTCATTGGTGATGAGGAAATCCACAGCTCGTTGTAGCACCGTGTCGTTGGGTTTGGCCTTGTCTTCGGGAAGTGGCTTGCCTGCGGAACGGCGGATGTAGGAGTCGAGTTCGGGATTCGTGCCGGCGACGAGCGCAGCCTCGTTGAAGCGTATGCGCGGCGCATCCGTGATCGTGCTGGCAGCGCGGGCTGGGTTCGTGGGATCAAAAAAGGACTGCTTGGTTTTTTCAGCGAGTTGGATGGGAAAATCTGGCACAAGGCCTTTTTGGAAGATGGAAGTGTCATCTGGCAGCAGCACCTCAGCACGGGCAAAACGGAGTGACCAGTTGGCATCGACTGGGATCGTTTCGTAGCGCACTGCGGCCCCGCGGGTGGCAGCGCCAATGAGCCGGGCTTGTTTGCGCTGGTGCAGCACGGCGGCGATGGCCTCACCCACGTTGCAGGTATCGCCATCGATCAAAACGAGCAGCGAAGCCTTCCACAAAGGCTCGCGGTCGCTGCGTAGCACCTCCGTGTTCGAATCGGTCATCTGGCGTGTTTTGAAGAGCACCTCATTTTTCGACACAAATAGCCCCAGCATGGCTGAGGCCACATCGAAATCCCCTGGAGCGGCGGGGGCTCGAAGATCGAGGATGAGGTGCTTTGCGCCTTCCTTCACGCATTTCGCCACCTGCTGCTCCATCGCGGCGATCTCCTCTTGGCGGAAGGCCATGGGCCGCAGCAGCGCGATGCCGGGCCTGAGCATTTCCGCCTGCACGCCACCTGCTTCCGCCTGCTTGGGAACCTCCGTGCGAGCCACGAGTTCCGCTCCGAATTGCAAACGATCGAGTAGTCCGTGCAATGCGGCACGATTCAGTTCGTCCAAGGTCAGATCGCCACTGCGAATGTACTCCCGCTGTAGTATCCGAAAAGCGGTCTGGATGCCGTTTTGTGTGATGTCCGCTGCTTTCTTCTCCGCCGTGAAGGCAGCGGTAGCGATTGGAAGAGCACAAATGGCGGAACAGAATCTCATGACGGAAAATGGTTCAACGCATGCAATCGACCCATCTTGGCATCGGGCCAGTCAAAATGCTGCGCAATGGCCCGGTTGACGTAGCTTTTGGCCTTTGAGACAGCGCTGACGAGGTCGAGGCCTTGGGCGAGGCCGGTGGCGATAGCGGAGGAGTAGGTGCAGCCAGTTCCGTGAGTATGGACGCCGGGTGTGCGGGCCGTTTCATGCCATGAAAGGCCACCCGAACTGATGAGCACATCCGCGGCGGCGTCGCCAATGAGGTGGCCACCTTTGACGAGCACAGCGGTTTGATACCGCGTGGCGAGATCGGCGGCGCAGGCAGCCATTTCATCACGAGTTGTCACGCTGCGCCCCCAAAGCACGGCGGCCTCGTCCATGTTGGGTGTGATGAGGGTGGCCAGAGGCAAAAGCTCCGCGCCGAGCGTCTCGACGGCCTCATCTTGCAACAAACGGCCGCCGCTAGTGGCCACCATGACGGGATCGACGACCAGCGGGATGTCTCCAGCATGCTTCTGCCAGGCTTCGGCGACCGCTTGGATTTGCTCCGTGCCGCCCACCATACCCGTTTTGGCCGCGCGAATCGGAAAGCCAGCAAACAGCACGCGGATCTGGTCCACGATGAAGGCCGCATCGAGCAGGCGGATCTGCGAAACCAGCCCCGGCGTCTCCGAAACGACACTGGTGAGGGCTGTAAGCGCGTAACCGCCGTTGGCGGAGATGGATTTCATGTCCGCTTGGATGCCCGCGCCACCGGAACAATCAGAGCCGGCGATGGTGATGACGGGAGGAGGAGGCATTGGCGTGAGTTTCGAGTTTCACGTTCGATGATTCAAGCGTAGATTCCACACATGACTTTCGAAGACTTGCCAGGACTGACCGTCTGCGTGGACAGCGTGTCATACGACCCGACGCGTCCTGCGCCGCCGGATCGTCCGCATCCGTTTGTGTATCACATCTCCATCCACAACGGTTCGCCGGAGACAGTGAGCATTTTCGGCCGCAAATGGATCGTGCGCGATAGTGAAGGTCAGACGACGGTCGTGGAGGGAGATGGTGTGGTGGGGCAGTTCCCGAAGCTCTTGCCGGGCGAAACCTTTAGCTACAACAGCTACCACGTCATCAAGACCGAAAGCACGGCCAACGGCTCGTTCTTTGGCACCACCAGCCATGGTAGGCCCGTCTGCACGCGGATTCCGGCTTTTGATATGCATCCGCCGATGTATGTATGAGATGGCATGGGGTCTGAGGTGAGTGGCAAAAAGTGAAACGTCAGAGCTCTTGGTTCTCACCTCTCACGGAATCACCACGCGATAGAAGCGCTTGGTTTTGTTTAAGGCATTCAAATCTGTCCAAGTGGTGCTGGAACCGGTGGCGGTGATGACGCTGACGGGGATCCACTTTTGGAGATCGTCGCTGGATTCGACGCGGTAGTCGTTGCCGGAGATGGTGGGGAATTGAATCGTCGTGGAGGCACCGCGATTCATGGCAAAGATAGGCAAGCTGGTGGCACTGCTGTCGCTGGTGCCGAACCACGTTTCAATGTCTGAATAAATGCCGTCGCCATCGTTGTCGTGATGGATGGCGAAACTGTCGACGACGCCAGAGTCGAGCCCGCTTTCAGTGGCCTCATCCTTGCTGTAGGTCCAGCGCAGCGTGTGCGTGCCAGAGGCGATGAGAAAGCTCTTCCGCGTCCATCCGAGCTCGCCACTGATGGCCTCTTGTTCCACATCATCTATGTAGAAACGCAGGAAGTCATAGTCCTCCTCTGAAGACACGCCCCAGTAGAAGGTGACCTTGCAAGGGCCAGTGACTTGCATGCTCATGGAGCTGGATTGATTGTGGCCGATGGCACCGGAGCGAGCGCCATCCTGGCCATCACGAGAATACAACTGCTGCGGCACCCAAGGGACATCACCCGAAGAAGTGATGCTTTGAGAAGGGGCATCGAGCACCTCAGCGAGACCTTGCTCAACCGTGCCGACTTGGATGGTGATGGTCTCGGTGCTTGTGCCAAGGCTGTTCGTGGCTTGTACCGTCACCGGATAGGTGCCGAGCGTGGCGACACTGCCATAGATCAAACCGGTGGAGGCATGTAGGGAGAGGCCGGCGGGCAAATCGACAGCGGAAAAGCTTGTTGGAGCGTTCGTGGCCTCGATCGCATGGCGGAAGTAGGTGTTCTTCCACACGTTCACCGTGGCTGGCTTGATGACCGGTGGCGCGGTGGTCGATGTGATGGTGATGCCGTCGATCCAGCCCTTGTCTTGGCCTTTGGCGGTGGCTTCATCCTTGAAATAGTAGATGTCCACATTGTGCGGACCCGGGCCCATATCGGTAATGGACGGCGTCCAATCCTTCTCGCCCGTGATGTAATCTTTTACGTAACCATCCACTGACAGCACAAGATAATCGAAGTTTTTCTCTGAGGACACCTTCCACTGAAAGGCAAGCCTCGCCGGGCCATTCACCGTGAATTCGATACCGGAATACTCCTCATCGCCAACTGTGGCTGTCTGGATGGCATCGACACCATCATGAGAGATGCTCGTTTGGCTCACCGGATCGGCAAAACCAAACGGAATGATTTTTTGGGTCGTCGGTTGCTCGACGGCGGTGGAAAGCGCGGGAGCGGCTGCAAGCACATAAAAATAGCTGTACTCGCTGCTCGTGCCGGTGGCATTCGTCGTGTTCTGAAAACCCTCATACAAACCGGTTTCTGTCGGTGTACCGGTGATGCGGTTTGTGGTCGGGTTGAAGTTCCAGCCAGAGGGTAGGCCACTAAAGGGCCAATAGCGGTCGGCGGAGTAGCTCGTGGCAAAATTGGACGCCGTTAGTTGATGATCTGTGTTCCAGTCTTCACGCCCTACGATGATCCAGTTCGAGGTCAGCACCGGTAGCGGTAGCGCTTCAGATGTCTCGGTGCCGTGGAAGGTTATTGTGACTTCATCAAGTGTGCCGACGTGGTCCACCATACGGTCAAAGACCTCCAGCTTCCAATCGCCATGTGAGCGCTCACCCCAGAAATGCGTGCTCATGAAGGTCCAGTCGAGATTGGCGCTGTTGTCATTGAAGCGTGCTCTGGCGAGACGTGACTTCACACCGCTGGGTGAAGTGAGACGGAACTCCAGATTGCCGGCATAGGGATGTGTAGCCTTGATGCGCACGGTCACATGCTCCAGCCGCAAATTGTCCGTGAGAGGTACATGGAAGACCCGTGAAGTGCCATTGGTGTCGAAATCCGGGATTGGCTGGGTGAGGGTGGTCTGCGTGTAGGTCTTTGTTTGCAACGGAGCCACGCTTGTCCAGGTCGCTGCCATGGCGGTGGCTGTTTGGGCATTCACGAGTCCAGCGCCATACCGCACGTTGAAATGGAAGCCTGCGCCGTTTTGCACCCACTCACCATCGAATTTATCATTCTTCACGGCCGTGCGCACGAGGATCTCCTGCACATCTCGGTAAGTGAGGTTCGGATTGGCCTGCAGCATGAGGGCGATCACGCCCGCGACGGTTGGCGTGGCCGATGAAGTGCCACCAAAACCATTCGTGTAGTCGAGGTTGCTGAAATCGGGACGTTCCACCGTGCCGCCTTCGTCGTTGTAGCCATTCGCACCGGTGATGTCGGTGGTGGTGATGCCTTCGTTGCCGCTGCTCGATGGGGCGCAGACGAGAATGTTGGCACCTGGCTCGCTATAGAAGGACGAGCGGTCTTTTTCGTTGATGGCGGACACGGCGATTGCAAAAGGCGAATTGGCCCAGCCATCGTAATTGGAATCATCCCCGGAGCCGTTGCCATTGCCCGCAGCCCAGAGGAAGATCGTGCCCTTGCCGCCACGCCCAGTTGTGACCGCATTCTGCATCGCCGCGAGGCTCAGAGGGCCGGGGCCTCCCTGACCGTAGGCGCTGTCATAGGGCCCCCATGAGTTGCTCTTGATGTGGATGAGGTCATTTTTGAAGGCGAAGGCGTCTGCCTCGTCGGCATCGGTTGTCGGTGCGGCAATGAGCTTGAGGCCTACCAAGTTCGCTTCCGGAGCGGCACCGGTCACACCTAGCCCGTTGTTCCCACGTGCCGCCGCCACGCCAGCACAAGCAGTGCCATGAAAGTCTTTCTCACCCGGTGAAGGATCATCATCGAGGCCGTTGAAGTCGCGATCGTTCGCGGTGTCTACATTCGCGATGAGGTCTGGATGCGTGAGCTGCAAGCCATCATCGACGATGCCAATGCGGATGCCGGTGCCTTTGTAATTGTCCCAGGCTGGCACCACATTCACATCGACATTTGCCGTGCCGCCGTTTTGACCCGTATTGCGCAGATGCCACTGGTAACCGGCATTGGAGGCATTGTGGGCAAAGTAAGGATCATTCGGCACCCACTTGCCGAAAAGCTGCCGGGCTAACATCGGCTCGGCAGAGCGCACGCCGGGTTGCTTTTGCAGGGCCTTTGCCCCTACGAGCGAGGCATCAGCGCTGCCCGCAAATTCGACGATGGCATACTTGCCGCGTGTCTCGGCCTTCACCACGCCCGCGAGACCTTGGAGGTCCGCAGCAGTCTTGCCGGGTTGCAGCTCGACGAGCACGCGTTGGGTCAGCCAGCGCCTCGTGCCCTCATTTTGCTGCACTCCTTTTTCATACAGCACCCATTCGCCCTTTGGGCCCGCCTCGGCCACTGACCTCACAAACGGCTTTCCACCAATGGCCACCTGCCCGCGCAGCACGGAGGTGCAAGCGGTGAGAAAGGTCAAAAGCAGAACAAAACGCATCGCAGCGAAGACAATGGAACGCGAATGATGCTCGGAATACCTGCGATTTGCCAGAGTGAAGGCACAAAAAAACGGGCAGCCAAGGTGGGCTGCCCGCAGGTGCATCCAAGGGAGTGGCAGGCTATTCTTTCGCCACGCCGTTGTTCCAGGCGGCAAACATTTCCTCTACGGTGGGGATCTCGAGCGGCCGGACGATGCGGAAGCCGAGCCAAGTCGCATCCGTCAGGTACCAGATGCTTTTCGGGAGCTGCGGGTCCTGCTGCTTCCAATCGGGATTGGAGGCCCGGCGTGCGGCGCTGCGGCAGAGCTCCGGATCATCATCATAGTGACCCCCGCGGGCGATATGGGGATAGGGTGTGGTGGATTTGTTCCAGATGTTGCCGTTGTCACCAAGCTTCGAGAAGGAGTTCTCGGCATACTGGTCGAGCGTCCATTCACAAACGTTGCCGTAGATGTCGTGGAGACCCCACGGATTTGGCTTTTTAAGGCCGACCTTGGCGTATTGGAAGTTTGGGGCGTTCTCGAAGAACCAGGCGTAGTCTTTGAGCTGCTTCGGATCATCGCCGAAGAAATAAGCAGTCGTGCTGCCGGCCCGGGCGGCATACTCCCACTCGGCCTCGGTGGGCAGGCGGTAGAAGTGGCCGGTCTGGGCGCTGAGCCACTGGCAGTATTTGTTCGCCGCGTGGTGGGTCATGCAGATCGCGGGGTAGCCGTCCCGGCCCATGCCGAAGTCCATCGGTTGGTAAGGTGGCGTGGGCTGGGAGATGAGGTCTTCCGGCTTGTCGGTGGGTTTCCAGACCTGGCGGCTACCATCCTTGTTGCGGCCGATATTGGTGAGCTGGAAGGGCTCGTATTCATCCCAAGTGACCTCGAATTTGCCCATCCAAAAGGGTTGGATCTTCTTTTTCGTCTGCGGGCCTTCGTCGTCGGCGCGGTTCGCCTCGCCAGCGGGGCTGCCCATGGTGAATTCGCCGCTCTTGATTACCACCATGCTGTAGGGAACGCCGGTTTTTGGCACCTTGGTTTCGTAGGGCTTCATATCGGCCTCTTTTTTCTCCTTCGAGGTCTGTATAATGAAGGCGTGGATCTTCTTCACGAGTTCCAAGTTGTCCGGATTGATCGTGGCTGGGCCTTTTTTCTCCTTTGCCTTCAGCTTGGCATCATCTGGCCACGGTGCGCCCTGTTCGATCCACAATTTCAGGAGTGCGATCTGCTCCTTCGGCAGTGGTCCACCACTTTTCTTGGGCGGCATGAGGTCGTCGTCATCCGCCGCGAGTGTGGTGCTGGTGTAGATGGCGCTCTTCGAGAGGTCGAAGGGAACGATGTTCGGGGCGTTTTCGCCACTCTCGAAAGCTTCCTTTTTCGTGGAGGCAATCCAATCGCCCTTAGCCTTGTCTGGGTTATGGCAGGAGAGGCAGTTTTCCTCCAATAGAGGCTGGATGTGCTTCGCGAAGGTGACACGCGGTGTTTGCTCCAGCGTCACGCCGGCCGGCCATTCGGCCCCTTGCTCGATCCAAGTCTTGATGATGGCGATCTGGCTTTTTTCGAGTAGGCCTTCCTTCTTGGGTGGCATCACCATGTCGTCATCCGCATCGAGGATGAGGGTGGTGTAGATGGCGCTCTTGCTAGGATCACCTGGTGTCAGACCTGGACCGTTCTCGTTGCCCTTTTTCATGTCTTCCAGCGTGTGCATGCGGAAGTCACCTTTATCCTCTTTCGCTCCATGGCAGTGGGTGCAGGCGCCTTCGAGCAAAGGCTTGACCTGTTTCATGAAGTCCACTTTGTCGGCAGACAATGCGACCGCAGGGGCCAGCGCGGCCAGAAAAGCGAGGGAACGGAGGAGGGGGGCGGGTTTCATGGGGAGGCCGCGTTTAGCACACGGTTTTCCCCCTGTCCAATTCGGGAAGGAGAGAGGTCGGCGCTAGGCAGCCATCGCCCTGCGCGGGTTCTCATCCAGAACGCGTCCAACCTCGGCTTCGGTCATGCCGAGTTCATGCAAGGCGTTCGCTTTGATGCGGGGCACGGTGACCGTGCTGCCGACAAAATGGCTGCCATCGGGCGAGCGCGCCACCAAGTCCTCACCGATCAAAATGTCCCAGCCAGCGAGCGTGTAACGGCCGGGGCCGAGGCGCGCGGCGGAAATGGCATCCGTGACAAACACCACGCGGTCCAGCCCGGTGCTGCGCAGCCAGTTCTTCAACACAAAGAACGGCACATGAACACCATCCGGGATGAAGCACAACCACAGCCGGTCATGGAGGCTGAGCACCCGCTGAATGATGTTGTCATGGCGGTGCATCTGGATGGGGCAGCCGTTGCCCACGTGAGTGAACATACTCAAACCGGCGTCGCAGGCCGCGCGGAGCTGGTCGAGTGAGGGATCGCAATGCCCGGCGGAGACCACCACGCCCTGCGAAGCAAGCCAAGTGGTGGTTTTGCAGCCTTCGTCATGTTCGGGAGCCAGCGTGACAAGCCTCGCCAGACCGCCGGCGGCATCGAGCAGCTTCTTGGCGTCCTCCACGTTTGCAGGCTTCACCGCGTGTGGCGGGTGAGCTCCGACGTAACCTTTGATCGGATTGATGAATGGCCCCTCGATGTGGATGCCCGTGATGACCCTCTGTGCCAGCGGGTCCTTCTCACGCAGTTCAGCCAAGGTGCGCATGCGGCGCTCCAGCTTAGGAATCTCGTCGGTGATGAAGGTGGCCAGAATCGAATCGCAGCCATCCTCGACGAGACACTGGCAGGCGTGGTGCAGCTGCTCAGCAGTAAGTCCGTCACGATTGAAGTCTGTTCCGGCATAGCCATTGACCTGGAGATCGAAGGGTTTCATTTCCTGAGATGAGAGCCGCTGAGCTAAGCAGGTTCAAGCACAGGGCGTGACGGGATGCGGTATCTTTGTCACGACGTCGAAAGAACCCCATCCTAGCGCTTGTCTTTCTCCATGCCTCCGCCATCCATGGGCCGCGCATGAGTTCCATAGCCAAACCGCCACCCCGAAAGCCTGCGTCGAAGGGCAGGAAGGGTGTGCAGGCGCGGTGGATGGCAAAGCTCCAGAAATGGGAGCATCTTTGGAAGGACCAGACAGCTGAGCAGGCCGCCGCCGCGGCCGCCACGGCAAACACGATGCTCCCTGTGCTCATCGAGGTCTTTGCGGCCTTCAGCAAGCTCGACGGCAGCGTGGAGGAGGAGGACGTCGAGTCCAGCCTCGGCTACCTGCGCTACGATTACCCCGAAGCGATTTACGCCGACATGCGCCGCCTCTATTTCGAGGCGTTGCAGCAGCCGCAAGACCTGGCCCAGAGGGCGAAGGAGCTGGCGAAATCCCTCACTCAGGAGCAGAAGGTGCTGCTCGGTGTGCAGCTCTACCTGCTCATCTCCCGCTCGCAGCAGAACCAGCGGCAGATGGTCGAGTTTTACCTGTTCATGACGAACCTCGGCATCGCCGCCCAAGCGATCGACATCGTCTATCAGCTCAACGCAGGTGACAAACCGCCTGAGGAAGGTTTCGCGACGCGTGGCGGCCAGCCGCTTGAGACGCTGCGCATCGCCTCCACACAGCCCAGCGATGTGCTCCTGCGCTCGCTTCCTTCGGAGTGCTCGGTGGTCGGCTTCCGCTTTCAAAACATGGTGCTGCTGAAAAACACTGGCAACGTGGACATTCTCGTTCGCAGTCGCCAACAGCCCCCCGGAGACTTCTCCCGCCTCTATCCCGGTGAGCGCGTGGTGCTTGGGGATGTCACCATCGACTACAACGACCTTGTTTCCTACTTCAACGCGAAGAAGACGCTCACAGGCACGCAGATTTACCTCACCGTCACTGAGGACGGTGATGCGGAGATCGCGCCGCAGCGCGGCCGCGGCACGCATTTGCGGCTCAGCTTTGGTCTGGGCGTCACCGTCGAGGCCATCCGCAGCACGCAGGCCACTTTGAACGGCACGCTGCTCAGCGCCGGCACCGTGATTGAGGCCAGCATCGAGGACAAAATCATCGCACATGGCGAGGTGGAGATTGCGCTGCGAGACCTGCGGGTGAGGGCGCAGGAATTTGGTGGCCAGTTCCGCCTAGAAGGCAGCCGCAATACCTACCTCGTCTCCAACAAGCCCGAGCTGCTCGATGAAGGTGACATCCTCCTTTCCGAGGACACTGATGGCGAGATCCTCCTGCGCATCGAGTGCAACTACGCGCAGAAGACGGGTGTGCTGGAGGTGCTCCGCGCCTCGCGGCCCATCTACGTCGGTCAGGTGCCGGTGCGCGATCGCTTCACCCTCAGTGATGGTGATGCCATCACGCTCAACGAGGGCCAGTTCCTCCGCTGTCATTTCACCGACCGCATTATCGAGGAGGAGCGCAATACCATCCGCCAACTCGATGTGCGGGATCTCCAGCATCGCTTTGACTCGCGGGAGACCGCGCTCGACGGCATCAGCTTTCTGGCGCGCCGTGGCGAGATGATCTGCGTCATGGGTCCCAGCGGCTGTGGCAAAAGCACCCTGCTCCGTGTGCTCGGCGGACAGATCAAACCCCGCGGTGGCGAGGTGCTCATGAACGCCATGCCGTTGTATGCGAACCTGACTGACCTCACGCCCTACATCGCCTACATCCCGCAGGAGGACGCTTTCGACCCGCTGCTCAAGGTGCAGGAAAACCTCGATTTCAGCGTCGCCGTGCGTTGCCCTCATCTTAAGACCGAGGAGCGCCGCAAACGCGTCGAGGCGAAGCTGGCCGAACTCGGCCTCGCAGATCTGCGCAAACGCCTTGCCGGCACGCCGCAGCAAAAGTTCCTTAGCGGGGGTGAGCGCAAGCGCCTCAATGCCGGTCTCGACATGATTGGCATCTCCGATGTGTACCTCTTTGATGAGCCCACTAGCGGCTTGTCTTCTAAGGACAGTGAGCACGTTTTGGAGATCATTCGCAACCTCGCCCGCAACAAGATCGTTATCATCTCCATCCACCAGCCGAGCATGCGGCTTTTGAAGATGTTCGACAAGGCAGTCATGCTCGACCGCGGAGGCAAGATGGCCTTCTACGGCACGCCGCAGGGCATGTTGGAGTACTTCTGGCGGGTGTATCAAACCGAGACCGGGCAGGGCAAGGCTGCGCAGGAGCCGCCAGAAAACCTTACCGCCGATTTCGTCTTCGATGTACTCGAGACACCGCTTCGCGATATCAGTGGTGATGTGATTCAGGAGCGCAGCGCCGATGGCCACCTAGTGGCTGCGCGGCGTTTCCCGCCCAATTTCTGGCGTGATTCCTACCAGCGTCATCTTATCATGGAGAGCATGGCCAAGCAGCAGCTGTTGCCTGGTAGCACCAACCTTATCTCCCGGCCCCGGGAAGATAGCGCCAGCGTCAGTCGCTTCCGCGCAGCGCCGAAGCCGCCGAAGCACACCGTGCGGGAGGAGGGCATCCTTTTCGGCACGCTGCTGAAGCGCGCCTTCCTAAGCAAGCTGCGAAACCGCACGAATTTGCTCACCACCCTGCTCGAGGCGCCATTGCTTTCTTGGCTTATCTCCACCGTGCTCAAATACAGCGAGGAGGAGCACTACACCTTCGCCACGGCCTTCCACATCCCGACATACCTCTTTATGAGCCTCGTCGTGGCCATGTTCCTTGGCCTCACCAACAGCGCCGACGAGATCATCCGCGATCGCTTCACGCTGAACCGTGAGCGCAACCACAACCTGCGCACCCTCTACTACCTCTGCGGCAAACTCATTTCCCTCGCCGCCTTTGCCCTCGTGCAATGCGTGATCTACCTGCTGATTGGTAACTGGGTGCTGGAGATTCGCGACATGTTCTGGGTGCATCTCTGGTGGATGTTTCTCACCGCGATCACCGGCGCCTGCCTTGGCCTCTTCATTTCCAGCCTCGTTTCGGACAGCCGCACGGCAGTGAACGCCATTCCGCTCATCCTCATCCCGCAGATCATCCTGGGTGGCGCCCTGATCAAATATGAGGAGATGAACAAGAACCTCGACCTCGTCTATTCCATGAGCCGTTGGTGGAAGGAGCCCGTCACCGCCGAGGAAAATCCTAGCAAGCTCAAGGTGCCCTTCATCTGCCAGTTCATGCCGTTGCGCTGGAGCTACGAGGGCGTCATCA
Organism: Prosthecobacter sp.; assembly: GCA_017853885.1. Classification (GTDB taxonomy): domain Bacteria; phylum Verrucomicrobiota; class Verrucomicrobiia; order Verrucomicrobiales; family Verrucomicrobiaceae; genus Prosthecobacter. Next base: position 24,413 of record JAFMIR010000004.1, on the reverse strand, counting down.
TCTCCCAGTCCAAGCTCAATCCACTGACACGAAATCAGGACTTCCTTGATGAGCGCATCCAGGCGTTGCTACCACCCAAGGGCGTCGAGCTCACCGACGCTCAGCGTCACGAGCTCGATATGACCAAGCAGTCGCTTGCGGTTGTTTCCGGTCTTTACGCCCGCAACCCCCGCGAGGTGCGCAAACGCCTTGGCTCCCTGCATGAAGCCGTCGTCACCGGTACCCTTGACGACAATTTCCTCACCAGCCTCCGCGGCGAAAGCGATACGGTTAGTGCCGAGGAGATCTACGTGAACCGCAAAGTTCTCGACCTCGTCACCAAGGCCGAGATGGAGCGTGAGGACTACCGCCGTAAAGCCAGTCCTAATGTCTTCTTCGGTACGCAGAAAATCTACTTCGGTACCAAGTTCAACACGCTCTGGATCAACAGCCTCGTGATCCTCTTCAACATCGTCCTCATCATCGCCGCCGTGGAGTTCTCGTTGAAGCGGCAGCTCACCAAGGTGTGATCCGCAGCATGATCGACTTTCTCGATGTCTTTGACGTAGGTGTTCAATGCCTGAAATGCCAGCGGCGAGACGTTTGCCCTCATCCCATCGCATGAAAGCACTCATCACCGGCGGAGAGGGCGATCTGGCCCAGCAAATCCGAGCGGAACTCGAATCCGCCGGATGGGAGGTGCTCGCGCCCGGCCGGGCTGAGCTCAATGTGCTTCAGCCGCAGGCCTTCTTCGCTCCAATCGATCATCTTGATCTGCTCGTGAACAACGCCGGCATCTTCCGCGATGGCCCGCTGCTCCAAATGACCGATGAAGCCTTCGAATCCGTGCTCGATGTGAATCTCAAAGGCGCCTTCCTCTGCACCCAGGTCGCCCTGAAACTCATGAGCCGCCAGCGGCAAGGCCACATCATCAACATCGGTTCCTACTCCGCCCTCAGTGGGCCCGCCGGCCAGGCCAACTACGCCGCTGCCAAAGCCGGGCTCATTGCCCTCACCCAGTCCACCGCGCAGGAATATGGCAGCCGAAACATCCGCGCCAACTGTCTGCTACCCGGCTTTCTCGAAACCCGGATGACACAGCATCTCCTCAAGGATGATGAGTGGAAACAGCGCTTGTTGTCCCAGCATACCCTCGGTCGTCTCAACACGCCGCAGGACGCGGCTCGTTTCATCCTCATGCTTCACTCCATGACCGCCGTCAGTGGCCAGGTCTTCCAGCTCGACAGCCGACCCCATCGCTGGACGTGATTCACAAAATCAGCATGCAATCCCCGTAGCTGTAGAATCGGTACTTCTCGCGGATGGCTTCCTCGTAGGCCTTGAAGATCAGATCGTGGCCGGCGAAGGCGCTGACCAGCATCATCAGCGTGGATTTGGGCAGGTGAAAATTGGTCAAAAGGCCTCCCGCGCAGCGGAACTGGAAGCCGGGATAGATGAAGATGCCGGTCGATCCATGGGCGGCAACGATCTGGCCATCATGAGCGGCGGCGACGGATTCTAAGGTGCGCAGCGAGGTGGTGCCCACACAGATGACACGCTTGGCGGCCTGCACACGGGCAGCCGTTTCGGCGCAAACTTCATATTCCTCGTGGTGCATCACATGGTCGGTGATTTTTTCCGCCTTCACCGGCTGAAAGGTCCCGGCACCTACGTGTAGCGTCACAAAGGCATGGGGCAGGGGAGCGAGGATTTCCGGTGTGAAGTGCAGTCCTGCCGTTGGTGCGGCGATCGAGCCTTCCTTTTCGCGCGCGGAATACACGGTCTGGTAGCGTTCCCTGTCATTCGGACGCTCATCGCGGCCCATGTAGTGAGGCAGCGCTAAGTGGCCGTGCGCTCGCTCATCCACGGCTTGGTCCCACTCAATGATGCGGTCGCCATTCTCAGGCAGGATCTCGACCACGCGGCCGGTGGCAGCTCCGATCCGGTGTTCATGGCCGATGCGGAACTTTTTCCCAGGCTTCACCATGCATTGCCACCGCGTGGCAGAGTGCGCTTTCAGGCGCAGCATTTCGTGGCCCTGATCGGTGAAGAAGCGTGCCGCCACGACACGGGTGTTGTTGAGCACCAACAAGTCGCCCGGCATGATGAATGGCGCGATCTCACGAAATCCGTGATGCTCGATCTGACCGGTGACCCGGTTCACGACCATCATCCGCGAGGCGGATCGATCGGCGAGCGGTTCGCTGGCGATGAGTTCGGGCGGCAGGTGGTAGTCAAAGTCGGCGGTGCGCATCAAGTGGCTGATTTGGCCCAAAGTTTGTCCTTCCCAAAGAAGACGTGATTTGGCAAAGAAACAGTCTCTATGTCGAAAAAGATCCACATCGCCGTCGTCGGCCTCGGTTTCGGGGCGGAATTCATTCCCATCTGGCAGCGTCACCCGCTGACGAACTGCTACGCGATCTGCCAGCGCGACCCGAAGAAGCTGAACGCGGTGGGTGATGCCTTTGGCGTGGACGTCCGCTATGCCGATTTCAAAGCGCTCCTCAAAGACCCCAAGGTGGATGCCGTCCACATCAATTCGCCCATCCCGGACCATGGCTGGATGAGCATCGAGGCTCTGAAAGCCGGCAAGCATGTCGCCTGCACGGTGCCGATGGCCACCAGCATCGCCGACTGCAAAAAGATCGTCGAGCTGGTGAAAAAGACCGGTCTTTCCTACATGATGATGGAGACCGTGGTCTATGCCCGCGAGTATCTCTTCATGAAGCAGCAGCTGGATGAGGGAAAGCTCGGCCGGCTGCAGTTCGTCCAGGCCTCCCATCAGCAGGACATGGACGGCTGGCCGAACTACTGGCCCGGCCTGCCCCCCATGTGGTATGCCACTCACTGCGTGGGGCCGGTGGCTGGTTTGATCGGTAAGCCAGCGGAGTATGTCAGCTGCTTTGGATCAGGCACCGTTCGCAAGGAGCTTCAAAAGCACTATGGCAGCCCCTTTGCCGTTGAGACGGCTCACATCAAATTCAAGGGCACTGATGTGAATGCCCGCATCATTCGCAGTCTGTTCGACACCGCCCGCCAGTATCGCGAGAGCATCGATGTGTATGGTGACAAAGCCTCCATCGAGTGGCCACTGGTCGAGCATGAACCTCTCATCATGCACCGGGCCAAGCTGCCGGAGCACAAGATCCCCAAGCAGGTCAAGGCACCTGATTTTGCCAAAATGCTCCCCAAATCCATTCAAAGATTCACCACAAAAGGGGTCTATGATTTGGCCAAAAAGACACATTTAAGCTTCACCCAAGGTTCCGGACACGGGGGGAGTCACCCGCATCTGGCTCATGAATTTGCCTCGGCGCTGGCTTCGAAGCGCCAACCGTTTCCCAACGCCGTCCAATCAGCCAACTGGACCTGTGTTGGCCTATGTGCCCACGAGTCCGCCATGGCAGGCGGGAAAATCGTGAAATTGCCCGCCTTCACACACTGATCGATTGGGGCATTTGGGGTGTCGCCTGCCGGCCTTTGGATGGCCGATGGCAAGCCTTTGGATTTCGCCTGAAAAGCGACCGTTGGACCATGAATTGCCAGCACGCTTTTGAGGTTGATTATCAAGGTTTTTTCCCGCTTCATTTTTTTTTAAACTAAAAGAAAAAAACATTGTCGGCAGGGGGGGCTTGGTGATTAAATTGCAGGTTCATCACACGAATGTCCAACCAACCTCTTGCCACGGCAAATCCGTCGGCCTCGATCTGCATGGTCGAAGCACGATTTCTTTTTGTTGCTCTCCAGCGCAGCGCTGCTGCGGCCGTGCGCGTTTTCCTTTCTCGATTTTAACACCTGCCACCGGATTTTTTTATGAAGCTCCTTCGACACTACCGCCAACTGCTCGGCTGGTTCATGACATGCCTCATGGCTGTCTGGCTGCCTTTTCCTGTTCGTGGCGCCACGCTCTACTGGGATACCACCGGAGATGGTGATAGCGCGCTTGGTGGAACAGGCACTTGGGATGTAAGCAGTTTGTTCTGGGATCAGGTTGGAACGGATCTTGTCGCAGACAATCTCGCTTGGCCCAACACCAACGCAGACATCGCGATCTTCGGCGGCACCGCCGGCACAGTCACGATCGGCACCGGCACGGGCGTCATCGCGAACGGACTCACGTTCAACGCAGGTGGTTACATCCTCAACAGCAGCACGGCCGCCGACACACTCACTCTCGCTGGCACCACGCCCGGCATCACCGTGACCAATGGTGGCGACACTGCCACCGTCAACGCGATCATCGCGGGCACCTCTGGTCTGTTGTTCAATGGCGGCGGCACCCTTGTCCTCGGTGGCGCGAACACCTTCACCGGCGGTGTCACCCTTGGCTCTGGAACGCTTCGTCTTGCTAATGCGGCGGCGCTGCGCGCTCCGAATGCGCCAAGCGATTTCCAGACACGCTTCTTCGGCCCCGTTGCCGCGCAGACCGCCCTCGGTCAAAATGCCGTCACCTTCGCCGCCGGTTCCACTGGCCGCTTCCAGCTCAACGGCTTCAATTCCTCCATCGCCGGTCTCTCCACCAACGTCGCTACCCCTGGCACCCCGGTCGTGGAAAACGCCAGCGCGACTACCGCCACCCTTACCCTGAACCCGGCCACCGGCACCAACAACATTTTCAGCGGTCTCATCCAGGATGGCACGGGGGGCGGCGCGCTCTCCCTCGTCAAGGCCGGGAACGGCTCCATCACCCTGACCAATGCGGCCAACAGCTTCACTGGCCGCACCGTCATCAACCAAGGCACTGTCACCATCACCAACAACGGTGCCCTCGGCACCGGCACCTCCACGGTCGCGGTCAACGGCATCGCTGGTTTCGGATGGACCAGTGGCACCCTCGTCCTCGGTGGGGGTGACACGCCCTTCACCTTCACCCGCAATCTCAGTGTCGCGGGCCGTGGCTTCACCGCCGGCAGCGCCGGTTCGGCATTCACCAGTGTCGGGGCCAACACCATCGCGGGCAATTTCTCCGCCGGTTTCGGCAGCACAGAAACGCGTATCTACACCGCCGCGGGGAATACCACCTTCACCGGCACTGTCACACCGAATGGTGGTGCCCTCTTGATTGGTGGCGCGGGCAATCAAATCATCAACGGCTTGGTGACTGGGAGTGCGACTGCTGTCGGTATTATCAAGCTCAACAATGGTGCCGTTGCCAGCACCTTAGTGCTGGGCAATGCCAGCAACGACTTCGCAAGCCCCATCCGTCTCGATTCTGGTACGCTGCGCGTTGCGAATGGCGGTGCTCTCGGCCGGAGTATTTCTGCCAGCGCGATCGAGTTCAATCAGGGCACCCTCGAGGTGCGCACCGATTCACCCGGCAGCTTTAGCACTCGGAACTTTTCCACCATCACCAATCAAGGGTTCATCTTTGTGGATCGCGCCGTCGATGGCAGCGGCCTCGGCACCCAGGTGGTCTCCGCGCTCGGCGTCCCCTCTTACGCATCGGCTTCCGGTAATGTCCTTTTCGGCAACTATACCAACCAGCGCCGCGCCCTCACCATCACCGGTCGCAACGGATATGGTCTCACAGTCAACGGCGCCACGGGTGCCGGCACGAATGCGGGCATCGGCAGCGATGCCAGCGTGACCTTGGTCAACAGCTCCAATGGTGTCTTTACTTTCGACGGCACCATGACCGTGGGGGATGGCACGGCGCGCACTCTTGCCCTTAACCTTCAGGGCAACGCCGACAGTGTCATGACCGGCTACTTCCGTGCTAGCGCGTCGGGTCTTTACAATCTCGCCAAGTCCGGCCAAGGCACCTGGGTCATGACTGGCACCGGCGTACGTTCCAACACGGACAGCAACTTCACCGGCAGCACCAACATCACCGGGGGTACCCTGCTTCTCAGCGGTCCCAGCGCTCGCATCGGTGGAGCCTCGGGCGGCATTCTCAACGGAGTCGCCGGCGGCGCGCTCCAGCTCAATGGCGGTGCCTTCGATTACCGCGGCGCAGGTGAAGTGACCGCCAAGACGATCAATCTTTCCGGCACCACTGGGAATGCTATGGTCCTTGCCAACCAAACCGCCGGTCCCCTCGTCTTCAATACCAGTGCCGTCGGCGCGGGCGGTGTCGGTGCCAAGACGCTCTTTCTCGGCGGCACCAGCGCTCCATCGGTGATCAATGAAATCGGTGGGGTCATCAACAACAGCTTCACGACTGCCGGCGTGGCGAACCTCACCAGTGTGGCGAAAATTGGTTCCAATACGTGGCTCTATAACCCGGCGGGGTCGACTTATGCTGCGGGTGGGGCGACCACTGTAACGTCCGGAGGGGCTGCGAATACAAACACGTTCGTGGTCGCTAGCACGACGGGAATTGGGATTGGCTCAGCTGTCATCGCCGGTGGCACAAACGTCCCCGTGGGGTCGGTCGTAACGGCAATCAATGGCAACACGATCACTGTCAGTAATAGTATTGGCGGCACTGCGATTGCCGCGACGACGGCAGTGACCTTCGGTGCCACCTCCAACTTCACCGGCAACCTCGACATCGCGGGCGGCACCCTGCAGCTCCGCCCCACCGCTGCCACCGGCAGTGGTTCTGACATTATCAACAACACCAGTGCTGTTCGTTTCGTTACCGATGCCCTCACCGGTAACGGGTTCGCGGGGGGTGTCCTCGAGTTCCAGGGTTCGGCCGCCGCCGGCACTCTTACGGAAACCGCCGGAGCACTGTTCTCCAGCGCAGGCCTTGGCACGGTCCGCATGGTTCTCAATGGCGGTACACCCACCATTAATTTTGCAAGTTTAAGTTCAGGCAATCGAAATCCCGGAGCGACCCTCCGGTTCGAACCTGCCACAGCAGGTGGAATTCAGTTTGCTGCAGCTCCAACAGCTGCGCTCAACGGTGCTCTGACTGGTGCCTATATCGTCAATCCGACCACCGGTGCGATCGACTTCGTTGCTACGCCCGCCATTAACACCAACATCGCTGCGTTGGGAGCGAACACGGCGCTGCCGGTTTCCGGTGGTGGTGGCAACAATTATCTCATGAGTGGTAGCACCACAACCACCGGCGCCTTAGCTGCGAACACGATCCGCATCACCGGCGGTAATCTCACCCTCGGCGGCAATCTCACCATTTCATCGACTGCGAGCAGCACCTCCGGCGGGATCCTCCAAGACAACACCTCCGGCGCATCCACGATTAGCGGAGCCTTCAATATCGCCCCTTCAGTTGCTAACCAAGAACTCATCATCATCACCGGTGGCAGTGGAACGAATGCCAATCCGCTCCTCACGGCCAATACCCTCACGATTGGCTCTGTGCTCGCCAACGGCAGCGGCGTGGTCACTAAGGCCGGCACCGGCACCCTCGTCCTCAGTGGGCAGAATACCTTTACCGGGGCACTCGTCGTCAACGAGGGTGTTCTCCGCGCCTCTGGCACGAACACCCAGACGCTCGGTGCGCCCGCCGCCGCCACCGTCAACGTGCTCCGCCAGAACACCTTCCTTGATGTCAATGGCGCCGGTGCCTCCGTCGCTCCCTTTACTACGGGCGCGGCCCTTCCCACGCTCATCTCCGCGCCCATCAACGGCGCCGGCTCCATCACCTCGACCGCGGCCGGTTCTCAGGCGATCCAACTAGGTACGAGTGCCAGCACCGGCAACGCCGTCTTTTCCGGTGCCATCACCGACGGTTCCGGAACGCTCAGCCTGATCCGCAACGGCACCTCCGGCACCCAGGCGCTCACCGGGCTGAACACCTACACCGGCCCCACCATCCTCAGCGGCGGCGCGATCCTCCAGGCCAACACCCTCGCCAATGGCGGCGTGGCCAGCTCCATCGGCGCGTCCAGCAATGCCGCCGGCAACCTCGTCTTCAACGGCGGCACCCTGCTGTATCAGGGCGCGAATGCGACCGTTTACCAGACGACCCAGTCGCCCTCCGTCTCCATCGACCGTCTCTTCACCCTCGCCGGGAACGGTACCATCCAGTCCTCCGGCACCTACGGGAATGCCGTTCTAGCGGCCGGTGCCCAGAACAACGCCGCCCTCGTCTTCAACAACACCGGCGACGTCGCCTTTGCTGGTACCGGTACCCGTACCCTGACGCTCGGTGGGACCTCGACTGCCAATAACACTCTCTCCTTACGCCTCACCGACAACGGAGCCAGTGCCTTAAGCGTGACCAAGGCGGATGCCGGCCTCTGGGTCCTCGGCAACAACGGCAACAACTACACCGGAGCCACCACGATCTCCGGTGGCCAGTTGCGCGTCACCGCCAACGGCGGCAGCCTCACGACCAGCGGCAACCTCACCTTCAACGGCGGCGTCCTCGAAACCTCCGGCACCTTCACCCGTGAGGTCGGCACCGGAGCCAACCAGGTCTCCTGGACCGGTGGCACCGCCAACGGCGGTTTTGCCGCCTCCACCGCGCCCCTGGCTGTCAATCTGAGCACCGGCACCCTCACCTGGGGCACCACCCCCGGCTTCCTCAGCACCGGCACTCTTCTCCTGAACTCCTCCACCGCGCTCTTCGATGTGGACTTCCAGAACGCGATGAACCTCAACGGGGCCACCCGCACGATCCAGGTGCTCGATAACACGACCACCAACATGGATTTCGCCACCCTCTCCGGCGTCATCTCAGGCGCGACGGCGGGCAGCAACCTCAACCTGAACGCGGGCGCACCCCTCTACGTCCGCGGGGCGAACACCTACATCGGCAATACCACCCTCACCGGTGGGGCCGCCGTGGCCGTGACCTCCATCGGTGCCGCCGGGGCCAGCGCCACCAATTTCGGCACCAACGTGGGTGGCGGGGCACTGAACCTCGGCAACGGAACCACCGTCGGCGGTTACCTGCTCTATTATGGAGCGGGTGAAACCACCACCCGTACCATCAACCTCAACACCACCACCGCCTCGCCGACGATCGACGCCAGCGGCAGCGGGGCGCTCGTCATCAACAGCCTCGTCAACAACCTCGCCGGAGCCAAGACCCTGAACATCCGCGGGATGAACTACGATCCAAACACGATCACGAGCAACCTTGTCGACAACGGCGGCGCTCTGACTGTAACCAAGTCCGACGGCGGCATCTGGATCCTGTCGGGCACCAATACTTTCACTGGCAACCTCAACATCAGCGGTGGCGGTCTTGGCGTCACCAGCGGCGCGGCCCTCGGCTCGACGACCACTGGCTCGGTTGTGATCAGTAATGGTTACCTTTTCGGGGTCGGGGCGCCGATCGTGACCACGAGGGCGCTCATCCTAGCTGGGAACGCCAACAGCGAGTTTACGGGCAACCAGTCCATCACCTTCAACGGCACCATCACCGGTGCGGACGCCGCGAATAATCAGGTTTGGAACGTCTTCAACACCATCGACGGCGGCACGCTCACCTTCAACTCGGCCTTTGTGAATGGTGATACGACGAGCACGGAAACCCGTCCGCTGGTATTCCTCGGCACCGGAGCCACGGTGTGGAATGGCACCATCGGAAACGCGGCTAACGGGGCGCTCACGCTCCTCACCGTTCAAACCTCCAACAACGGCAGCCTCACTCTCGGCGGGGCTTCCGCCAACTCCTACACCGGCACCACCACCCTGAACCAGGGCACCCTGATCCTCAACAAGGTCGGCGCGCTGGGCACGGGCAACTTCGCCGCCAACGGCGGGGTCCTCCAGGCCGCCATCGACCTCACCGGGGCGAACCGCATCGTCAACCCGATCGTTCCCGCGAGCAACGCCGCCATCTTCAGCGGCGCCAATTCGATGGAATTCGGTGGCGGCAGTTCCGCCGTCAACCTGCCCTCGAGCCGCACCTTCATCAACAACCTCGATGTGGGCAAGAGCCTCATCTTCTCGGGGAACATCACCAACACCGCCGCCGGCACCCTGACCCTCGTCGGTTCCGGAGCCTACTCCATCACCGGCAACGTCACCACCGGCACCGCCGCCACCGGCCTCACCTACTCGGGCAACGGCACCCTCAATCTCAGCGGAGTCAACGACGCTACCGGCGCCTTCACTTTCAACCGCGGCACCACCACCCTCACCGGTGCCACCGCCACCGCCGGCCGCATCACCGCCGCTTCCGGTATCACCGTGAACCCCGGCGCCACCCTGACCCTCGACAACACCACGACCAACGCCACCGGCGGCCGTATCCCCGGTCGCGCCGTGACCCTCTCGGGTGGCACGCTCAACCAGATCGGCAACGCCTCCGGCACCGCAGAAGCCGCCGCCGGGGCCCTCACCCTGAACAGCGGTGCCTCCGTCATCGGCATGACCGGCGCGGGCACGGATTCCCTCACCTTCGCTTCGCTCGCCTTCGGGGCCGGCAGCTCGATGGATCTCAACATCACTGGGCTCGGCACCAGCAAGACGATCGTCTTCACCACCCCGCCGACCCTCCTTCCCGCCACCACCGGGATCCTTCCGCGCGTCACCGTTGGCGGCACGGATTTCGCCACCTACAGCGGGAGCAGCTTGAATACCTTTGGGGGTTACACGGCCTCCATCAACACCGCCGGGGCCACCAACACCGTCCGCCTCACCACCAGCGAGACCCTCAATGCCTTCGCTACCACCCGCAACGCCCTCGTCCTCAACGGCCCGGGCATCACCGCGGACAGCGTCAACGGCTCGGTCCTCACCCTCACCGCCGGTGGCGTGCTCTCCTCCGGTGCGGGCACCAACACCCTCGGCATCAGCAACGTCGCCCTCGGCGCGACCGAAGGCCTCTTCCACGTCGGCGCGGGCAACATCCTTGATGTGCAGGGCCGGATCACCGGCACCGGTGGCCTCACCAAGACCCTTGGCGGCACGCTCGTCTTCACCGCCGACCAATACTACACCGGCACCACCACGATCAATGCCGGCACCCTGCAAAGTACCGGCTTCAACAAGATCTTCCAGAACGCGGCCCTCGTCGTCAACCCGGGCGGCACCTTCAATCTCAACAACCAGGTTCAATTCGTCGGCGCGGTCAGCAGCGCCGGCACTGCCCCCGGCGCCGGCGGCACCATTGCCCTCGGCACCTCCGGTATCCTCGTCAGCAACGCCTCGGGCGGCACCTACGCCGGTGCCCTCACCGGCGGCGCCACCAGCGCCTTCGTCCGCTCCGGCGCCGGCACCCTCACTGCGCTGAGTCCGCTCGCTTTCTCCGGCCGCACCCTCATCAACGGCGGCGGTCTCACGCTGCAGGACGAGGCCACCCTGCTCAACACCGCGCAGATCGACCTCAATTACGGCACTCTCACCATCAATAACAACGCCGGCTTCCAGACCGACCTCGCCAACCGCGTGGGCGACAGCATCCCGCTCAATCTCCGCGGCGGCGCGCTTTCCTACACTGGTCGCGCCCTCAATGCCTCCACAGAGACCTTTGGTGTTGTCAGCTCCCTCCAAGGGGCCAACACGATCACGGTCGCTGCTGGCGGCAGTGGCAGCTACAACTCGGCGGATGTCACCTTCGCCAGCCTCCCGCGCAGTGCCGGGACGACCGTGAACTTCGCCGGGACCAACCTCGGAGCCGTCGGTAACGCCCCGCGCCTCTTCTTCAATACCGTCCCGACCCTGACCAACGAGGTCCTGCCCGCCTGGGCCATCGTCAATGCCACCGACTTCGCCGCCTACAACCCGCTCATGGGCGTCGGCCCCGTCGGTGGCCCCGGCTTCGTCCAGTATGACGCCGGTTTCGGCACCGGAAAGATCGCCAACATCGTCGCCGCCGGCACCGACAACCCCGGCCTGCCCACCACCACCACCCTCGGAGCGGGCACTACCCTCGTCGGCAACCTCCGCCTCGGCGGTGGCTTCAACGCGAACCTCGCGTTTACCAATGCGGGTGACATCCTCAACATCGAGCAGGGCGGCCTCCTCCGCAGCAACAACACCGCCTCCTCCAGCATCGGCACCACCGCGCTGCGCGGCATCCTCACCGCCGGCGGCAGCGAGACCAGCGGCCTCCGCGATCTCGTCGTTTACAGCGCCGCCGCCGGCACCACCGCGTACACCGGCGATCCAAACATGGCCACTACTCAGGGTTCCAACGTGGTCGTCATGACCAACACCCTCGGCATCAATCCCGGCATGACCATCACCGGCACCGGGATTCCCGGCGGTTCCTACGTCGTCAGCGTCATCGACGCTACCCGCGTCACCATCAGCCAGAAGGCCACCGCCAACGGAGCCGCCATCGCCTTCACCCTTGGCGGCAGCAATGTCATCATCAACTCCGTCATCGCCGACAATGGCCTCGGCAACTCTGTCTCCCTCGTGAAGTCGGGTGCCGGCATTCTCAACCTCTCCGCCGCCAACACCTACACTGGCGGCACCGTCATCAACCAGGGCACCGTGAACCTCGTCAGCCCCAGCACGGACATCGGCTCGCTCGTGGCCTCGAACGTGGTCATTCCTGCCGGAGGCATCACCCTGAACAGCGGCACCCTCACGATGCTGACCAACCAAGGCCAGATCAACCCGGCCAACACCGTGACCCTCAATGGTACTTCGGGTTTGACGATGGTCGGAAACAACACCCTCACCGGCCTCGTCTATAACAACAACGGCGGCACCTCGCAGGCGGTCGCCACCGGCGGCATCCTCACCCTCACCTCGGCCACCCCGGTCACCGTCACCTCGGACAACGTCGCCACCCTACCCACCCTCGGCGGCACTGTGAACCTTGGCAGCGGCACGAAGACCTTCAACATCGGGGCGATCGCCCCCTACGGCACCGCCGCCACGATCCTCTCGCCCTCGCTCAACGTCACCGGCGCCCTCATCGGCTCCGCCACCCTTACCAAGACCGGCAACGGCGTCCTCCAGCTCAGCGGCCAGAACGTCTTCACCGGCGGGGTCAATCTGAACGCCGGCGGCCTCCTCCTCGGCTCCAGCACCGCGCCGGTCCCGGCCGGGAACAGTCCCTTCTCCGGCCCGCTCGGCAGTGGCACTCTCACCGCTGCCGATGGCACTTGGCTCGTGGCCACTGGCACCCAGACGGTGCAGAATCCGGTCAATTTCTCCGCCTTCACCGGTGCGATTCCGTTCTACAACCTCACCAACGCCGCTGCGACCCTCAACTTGAACGGTCCCATCACCCTGCCTAGCAGCGCGGTCACGATCAACGTCCTCCACCCATCGCTCACCGTTACCCTCGGCTCCATCAGCAACGCTGGTGCAATCACCAGCATCACTAAGAACGGCCTCGGAACCCTGAACATTGGTCTCGATGGCTATTTGGGTTCGCTCACCTTCAACGACAACATCAACACCACGACCGGCACCAGCAATTTCGGCCTCCTCATGGATGGCAGCGGCTCCGGTGTCGCACAGGCCCTCGACTACACCGGCCTGCTCAGCTTCAGCGGCCCAGCCAACATCACCGTGGGCCGCTCTGGTGCTCTCGTGCCGTTTAGCCAGGCGCAGAACAAGATCATCAACGTCACCAACTTCAGCGCCGGCTCGCTCACCTCCCTCGCAGATGGGCTGATTGTCACTCCGCAGAACGGCTTCGGCCTCCGTATTGATCAAGGCTTGAATGTGAATTCCGGCGCCACCTTCAACGTTGGTGGCTCGGCCACTGCCTCGGACGTGATCCAGGGCCTGACCCTCGGCGGTGCCCTCACTGGCACCAACGGCCTCATCAAGTCTGGCACCGGCACCCTCGTCCTTTCCGCTGACAACAGCGCCACCCTTACCGGCACCATCGCCGTGAACCAGGGCATCGTCTCCGTCACCGCCGACAACCAGCTCGGAAATGCCGCCAACCCGGTCACCATCAACGCCACCACCGGCACCGCCGGTCTCCGCGCCGCCGGTTCCTTTACGCTTGGCACCCGCTCCATCAACCTGAGCAACGCCACCGGCACCAACAACATCCTCGAAGTCGCCGGAGGCCAGACCCTGACCATCGGCAACGCCAACACCCTCGTCACCACCTCCGGTTTCGTGAAGGCCGACAACGGTGTCATGCTCATCTCCTCCGCCCAGAACACCTCCATCACCGGCACGCCGACCATCACGATCAATGCCGGGGCCATCCGGGTCTCCGATGCCAACGCACTCGGAAGTGCCAGCATTGCGATTTCACCCGGTGCGGCCGTGGTCGGTGCCGCGCTCCAGTTGACGAACAACATCTCTCTCAACAACGCCGTGTCGCTCCAGGGGACCAACAACGTTGCCGCAGGCGGTCTCAACTTCGGCGGGCAACTGCAAAGCGTGTCGGGAACCAACACCACCGCCGGCGTCCTGACGATGAACTTCGACGCGGCCATCGGTGCGGACGCCGGTTCAACCCTGAACATCAACGGCACCATCAACAACAGCACCGCCACGGGCCGGGCGGCGTTCTTCACCGGCGCGGGGACGATCAACCTTAACAGCAACATGACCGCGGCCACGGCGACCGCGAATCAGTATTATGCGTTGCAAAAATGGGGCTCCGGCACCCTCAACATCACCACTTCGAACACCCTCGCGCCGACCAACAATCTAACGATCCAGCAGGGGACCCTCGCGCTGAATGGCGCCGGTGCCCTGCCCAACGGCAACACCGTGGCGATGACCGTCAACCCCTCCGCCACCCTCGTCCTCGACAACAGCGGCACCAACACCAACAACCGTCTCGGCGGTCGTCCGTTGACTGCGTTGAATGGAACCATCAACTTCACCCCATCGGCCTCGGCGAATGTGGCCGAAACCATTGGAGCGCTGACCTTTGGCCGCGGCACCAGCGTCCTCACCCTCACCGCCAACGCCGGTTTCCAGACCAACCTGGTCGCCGCCAGCCTCGCCCGCTCCAACCAAGGCACCGCTCTCATCCGCGGCAACAGCCTGGGCACCGCCGCCGCCAACGGTGTCTCCACCGTGGCCTTCACCACCGCGCCCACCTTCGTCGGGGCTACTGCCACCGGCAACGGCACCACCGCCAAGGGCATCCTGCCTTACATCGTGGTGGACGCCAGCGCCACCGGCGCGGGCACCAGCTTCGGCACCACCGACGGCGCCGCCTCCAACATCCTGCGCCCGCTCGTCGTCGGCACGGAAATGGTCGCCAACGCCTTCACCAGCGGCACCAACGTCCGCCTCACCAGCACCCCGGCGGCCCTCGCTGCCTCCACCTCGGTGAACTCGATCACCCTCAACACCGGAGCCGGCATCACCGTCAACCCGCTGATCACCCTCACCAACGCCAGCGGAGGTTACCTCGCCACCGACTCCGCCACGATCTCCGGCGGTGTCCTCACCTCCGGCGGGGCCGACGCCATCTTCCACGTCATCGGCAGCGGCTCCACCCTCACCGTCTCCAGCGCCCTCGCGGGCACCGGCGGTCTCACTCGCGGCGTCGGTGACGGCGCCCTTGTCCTCAGCAACACGGGCAACGTGTTCACCGCCTACTCCGGCAGCACCCTCACCGGCAACAACAACATGGGGCAGGGAACCCTCCGCCTCGGCGTCAACAACGCTCTCTTCCCGAATACTTTCCTGACCCTCAACGGGGGCACCTTCGACCTTAACGGGTTTACCCAGAACTTCCGCCTTCTGAGCGATGTCAGCGCACCGGGCGCGGGTGGCCGCATCCTCGGTACCGTCGCCTCTGGCACGTTCGTCGCCCAGCAGGTCGATGACCGCTCTTTCGCCGGCACCCTTGAAGGAGCCTTCACCTTCAACCGCACGGGTAGCAACACCCTGAACCTCACCAACGCCAGCCCGCTCTTCACCGGCAAACTTCTCCTCAACAACGCCACCACCACCTTGACTGATTCCGGTGCGCTTACCGGTCTGACCGTGGCGAATTCCTCGACGGTGGACCTCAACTACGCCACCCTCAACCTCACCAACACCGGTCTCTTTGATTCCGGTGACCGCCTCGGCGATGCCCCGATCACCCTGCGCGGCGGCACCCTGGCCTTCCTCGGTCGAGCCCAGACCAACTCCACCGAGACCCTCGGTGCCATCAACATCGCCCAGGGTGCCAGCACCCTCACCGCCACCCAGGGCGGCACCGGCGTGAACTCCGCCCAGCTCACCCTCGGCAGCCTCAACCGCACCGCCGGGGCCACCGTGAACTTCACCGCCGGCACCGCCGCCAACCTCGGCCAGCTCAATGGTAGCCGCATTCTCATCAGCTCTGGCCTGACTGACAACGCCGTCCTTGGTGCCTGGGCCATCGCCAACAGCGGTGACTACGCCACCTACAGCACCACCCTCGGCATCGGCGCGGTCGGCGGCATCGGCTTCCGTTCCTACGACGGAGCCTTCGGCGCGGGCAACACGACCAACGTGAGCTCCACCCTGAACCTCGCCGCCAACACCACCACCGGACTCCTCCGCCTCAGCGGCGGTGCTGCCACCAACATCAACTTCCTCACCTCCGGCGCGGTCCTCACCCTCGATCAGGGCGGCCTCCTCCGCAGCAATGAGAACCAGCCCACCACCATCGGTGCGGCCGGTCTGGGCCAGTTCCCCGGCGTCCTCACTGCCGGCACCGGCAGCGCCACCGACCTCGTCGTCTACAACAACCAGAACACGATCACGATCAACTCCATCATCGCCAACAACGGCGCCGGGGCCATCTCCCTCGTGAAGTCCGGTGCCGGTGCCCTCACGCTGCAGCCCTCGCTCAGCATCGTGAACGCCGCCAACGTCACCGGCAGCGCGGTCGTCACCGTCCCGGATGCCACTGGCGTCTCCGCCGGCATGCCCGTGGGCGGCCCCGGCATTCCTGGCGGCACCACCGTATTCTCGGTCGTTGGCAACGTGATCACCCTCTCCGCGGCCACCACCGCCCCGGTCACCACCCTGCAGGTCGGTTACTCGAACACCTACACCGGCGGCACCGTGGTCAGCCAGGGCACCCTGAACCTCAGCGCCACCAGTGCCACCACCGTGATCCCGGCGGGCGGTCTCACCATCAGCGGCGCCACCGTCACGATGAACAACATCGGCGGCCAGATCGCCTCGAGCAACGTCCCCGTGCTCAACGGCGGTGCCACCCTCAACCTCCTCGGCGCGAACTCCCTCGCCGGCCTCACCTTCAACAACAATGGCGGCGCGGCCCCGACCGTGAACGCCACCCCGGCCATCGGCGGTCTCCTCACCCTCACCGGCGACGTTTCCGCCAGCTCCTCCAACGTCAGCACCACCAACACCCTCACCGGCGGCATCAACCTCGGCTCCTCGACCCGCACTTTCACGGTGAACCCGATCACGGTGAACGGCGTCGATGTCGCCCCGCTCCAGGCGGCTCTCTCCGTCACCGGCGGCCTTCGCGGCACCGGCGGCCTCACCAAGGCAGGCACCGGCGCTCTCGGCTTGAACGCGGTGAACTCCTACACTGGTGCCACCACCGTCAACCAGGGCACCCTCATGATCGGCGCGGCGGGAGCAGGCGCACCACAGTCTGCCCTCACTCTCGGCGCGGGCACCGTCCTCAACCTGAATGCCCTTAGCGGCGTCTTCGGTAGCCTCGCTGGTTCCGGCACGATCACCAACAGTTCCGGCACCGCTGGTGCCCTGGTCGTCGGTTGGGACAACACCTCGACCACCTTTTCGGGTCGGTTCTCGCGCTACAGCGATGCGATTCCGCTCTCTACCTCGCTGACCAAGGTCGGCAACGGTACGTTAACCCTCGCGAACGTCAGCGATTCCCAGGGAGCCCTCATCGTCAACCAAGGTGGCCTGACCTACAGCGGCTCTGGAGCCAGCGACTTTGCCACCCAGACCGTGAATGCTGGAGGCACGCTTAATCTCGACAATACCGCTACGAATGTGAACAATCGCCTCGGCGGGGTCACTTCCCCGGCCAACGGCACCCTGACTTTGGGCGGTGGTCGTCTCAATGTGACCGGCAATGCCGCCTCCGCTACCACCGAGAGCATTGGCACCTTCGCGCTCGCCGCGGGACCTAGCACCATTACTTTAACCCCCTCTGCCACTCGTGGACTCACCTTTGCAGCGGGCAATGCCACTGCTCTTGGCTTAACCGCTGGTTCCACTCTGCTCCTTCGCGGCACCAATCTGGGCGCGACCGCCGGGGCGGGTGTGGCCAACTTCACCCTCGCCACCGCCCCGACCTTGATCGGGGCCGGAGCCGCGGGCAGCCTCACGGTGGGCTATCGTCCCGATATGATCGGCGATATCAGCGCCACCGGCGGCGGCACCGGCTTCCTCACCTACGTGGCTGGCACCGGCTTCCGCACGCTCAATACCGTTACGGAGCAGACCACCGCCGTCTCCTTGGCGGCGACGAACAACGTGCGCTTGGTCAGCGCCAACATGGGCGGCTACATTGCCGGCGCCGTCACCACCAACAGCCTCACCCTCGACTCCGCGGGCGGCTTCATCTCCCGCGGTCCGCTGCCGGAAGGCAACATCCTCACCCTCGGCGGTGCCGCCAATGCCAGCGGCGGTATTCTCGCCCTTTCTGGCAACGCCGGCCTGACCGGCGGCCAAATCACCACGGGCACCGCCGCGACTGGTCTCTACCTCTGGACGCCCGGCGCGGCCACCACCCTGAATGTGAACAGCACCATCACCGGCTCCGGTGCGGGTGGCATCACCAAGGACGGCGCGGGCACGGCCGTCATCGGCGTCCGCCAGGCCTACACCGGCTCCACCAACATCAACAACGGCGTCCTGCGTCTCTCCGGCGGGGACAACCGCCTCTTTGTCGGTGCCCTCGGCGCGGTCGGGGCCTTGAACGCCAACGGCGGTACCCTCGACCTCAACGGCACCAACCAGGCCATCGGCACCCTCGCCAGCTCCAACACCGCCGCTTACGGCACCGGCGGCACCATCACCAACACCGCCGGCGGCGCGCCCGTCACCTTCACCTCCGCCTCCGCTGCCGCCACCTTCGCCGGCCAGATCACCGGCAACGTGAACTTCACCCGCTCCGGCAACGCCACCAGCACCTTCCTGAGCAACAACACCTACACCGGGGCCACCATCCTCCGCGGCGGTAACCTCACCCTGCAGCAAAATGGTGCCCTCTCCGGCACCTCCTCGCTGACCAATTTCTTCGGCACCCTCGTGCTCGACAACACCAACAACCCGGTCAACGACATCAGCCGCATCAACGGCAGCGCCGCCATCAACCTGCAGGGCGGTACCGTCCAGTATCTCGGTTACAACGCCGCGGCCTCCGCCCAGTCCCTCGGCACGGTCAACCTCCTCCCCGGTGCCTCCACCGTGACCGTGACCCGCGCCAACGCCGGTTCCGCCGCTCTGACCCTCGCCAACCTCGTCCCGAACTCGGCCGCCACGCTGAACTTCACCGCGGGCGCCGGCACCCTTGGCATCGGCGGTGACTTCGCCACGGGCAACAACCAGATCCTCCTCACCAATGTCAATGGTTCCGCTCCCGCCCTGACCAACGGCATCCTCGGCGGCTGGGCCATCGTCAACGGCACCGACTTCGCCGCGTATCGCTCCACCGTGGATGCCGCCACCGGTGCCATCGGTGTCGGTGCCCTGGGTCTCGCCCCGATCCCCGGCCTCGACACCACCCTCGGCCGTCCCTTCGGCAACTATTCGCTCAATGCCCTCGCCGCCGGCACCGCCACCGACAACATCACCGTCGCCGCTAGCGTCGCCGGTCTGACCAGCCGCACCATCAACTCTCTCCGCATCAGCGCGGTCTCCACTCTGACGATGACGCCCGGGAACACCCTTACGATTGGCACCGGCGGTCTTCTCGCGAACGGCGCCGCTAGCGTCATCACCCTGGGCAACCTCAGCGCCGGAGCCGCCGCCAACACCGCCGCCACCCTCTACGCCTACACCAACAACACCGCCACGATCAACAGCCGCATCGTCGACAACGGCAACCAGACCCTCATCACCAACACCATCCTCGGCTCGGGCACGATCTCGGTGGGCAGCACCTTCGGTCTCACCCCCGGCCAACCCGTCACCGGCGTCGGCATCCCCGCGGGCGCGACCATCGGCACCATCAACCCCGATGGCACCAGCTACACCCTCGCGGGTGGCGCGGTCGCCTTCGCCACGGGCAGCGTCCAGGCCGTCTATGGCAATGGCACCAGCGGGGCCCTGTCCCTCGTCAAATCCGGCACCAGCACCCTCACCCTGACCCCGGCGAACTTCCAGGGAGCGACCACGGTGGTTAGCACCAACAACCTCACTGCGATGAACAACACCGCTGGCCTGATCGTCGGCCAAGCGGTTCTTGGCAACGCCAACATCCCAGCCGGCTATACCATCAGCAGCATCGTTAGCGGCACCGCCGTCAATATTAGCAGCGGCGTGAACGTCGTCGCCGCCACCACCGCCGGCACCACCTTCGGCCCGGTCCCGCTCACCGGCACGCTCTCGGTCGGATCCAACGTCATCACCGTCCCCAGCACCAACGGCCTGACAGTCGGCTCGGCCGTCAGCGGCATCGGCGCCTCCATTGCCCTCGCGGGTGCCGTGATCACCTCCGGCAGCAACAGCGTCACCGTCACCTCGACCACCGGCCTCGGCGTCGGGCAGGTCGTCACTGGCGCGGGCATCCCGGCCGGCACAACGGTCACCGGCGTCACCAGTGCCACGGTCTTCACCATCAGCCAAAACGCCACCGCCACCACCGCCGCCGGTGGCACCACCCTGACCGCCAACGCCGCCATCCCGGCCGGCGCGGTCATCACCGCCCTGACGCCCACCACCATCACCCTCTCCCAGCCGGTCACCGCCGGGGGCTCGGTCCCGATCCTCGTCGCGCCGCTTTCGCTGGCCTCCACCACCACCGCGGGCAGCCCCATTGTCACCGTCGGCAGCAACGCCAACCTCATCGTCGGCCAGACCGTCACCGGCACCGGCATCCCGGCCGGCACCACCGTCACCGCCATTGCCGGCAACAACGTGACCCTTTCCGCTGCGGCCACCGCCTCTGGCACGCCCTCGCTGACCTACGCCTCCTCGATCTCGAACACCTACACCGGCGACACCATCGTCAACCAGGGCACCCTGACCCTCGCCGGCATCACTGGCACCACCGTGGTCCCGGGCAACCTCACGATCAACAACGCCGCCGTCACCATGACCGGCGCGGCCATGCAGATCGCCCGCACCGCCAACATCGCCATCAACGGCGGCAGCACCCTGAC
This sequence comes from Prosthecobacter sp., assembly GCA_017853885.1. Classification (GTDB taxonomy): domain Bacteria; phylum Verrucomicrobiota; class Verrucomicrobiia; order Verrucomicrobiales; family Verrucomicrobiaceae; genus Prosthecobacter. Next base: position 3,369 of record JAFMIR010000004.1, on the reverse strand, counting down.
CTACGTCGGCAACAATATTATCGATGGTACTCTCTCTTTCAGCAATGACGGCGGCAATGCCAACCCGACCCTCGCCCTCGGCACCGGCATCCTCACCCTCGGCAACAACGTCACCGCCTCGAACAACAGCCTGAGCTTCATCCCCACGCTCTCCTCCAGCTCGCCCGGCTATGTCAACGTCGCCGCTGCCCGCACGATCACCACCTCCGGTTTCGCCCCGCTGAGCCTTGACATCACCGCTCCGGTCCAGGGCACCGGCGGCCTCGTCCTCGCCGGCACCGGCGGCGTCCGTCTTACCTCCGCGTCCAACGGCTACAGCGGCGTGACCACCCTCAATGGCGGCACCCTCTTCCTCGGCGCGGCCAACGTCATACCGGATAGCTCCACCTTCACCATGGCGGCCGGGTCCACCCTCGACCTGAACAGCTTCGGCGAAGCCATCAGCCAGCTCTCCGGCGCCGGCACCATCACCAACAGCAGCACCACCGCGGCCACCCTGACCTTCGGCCTCAACAACGCCGCCACCAGCTTCTCCGGCGGCTTCAACTACTACGCCCTCGCCACCGGCGCCACCAGCAACCTCGACCGCCTCAACGTGACCAAGGTTGGCTCCGGCGCCCTCGCCTTCACGGGCAGCGGCAATTCCATCGGCACTCTCACCGTCAACGGCGGTGCCATCAATTACTCCGGTGCCGCGGCCACCGCTTTCACCAGCAATATCATCGCCCAGACCGGCTCCATCCTTCTGGACAACGTCACGACGAACACCAACAACCGCCTCGGCGGCCTCCTCAAGGGCCTGACCGTGTCCGGTGGTGAGTTGAGGATCAATGGCAACGCTTCCGGCACCTTCGAATCCCTTGGGGCACTCAGCGGCGCGGCCGGTTCGGGCATCATCACCTTGGTTCCAGGCACTGGATCGACCACTTTGAATTTTGTGTCGCTTCCTGCGCTCAACGCCAACACTTCTTTGCTCATTCGTGGCACGAATCTCGGCGCTACTCCTGGAGCTGGAGTCGCCAACGTCTTCTCATCCGCTCAGGCTGGCTTGACTGGTGGTGGCAACCTCCCAGGCCTCGCCAATAGGAGCATCCGTGATGACATTCTTGTCGACACCTCGGCCACAGGCGTCGGCACCAGCTTTGCCACTTATTTCCCTGGCCTCGGATTCCAGGCTCTGGGTGCGAACGAGACTCTGGGTAGCGTCACCAGTATGAACGTTACCACGGCGAACCTAGGCTTCAGCTCCAACCAGACCTTCACGACCCAAACCGGAAATAGCCTGACTCTAAATAGCGGCGGTGGCATCACCGGTTTCACGACTGGTAGTATCCTAACGTTGCAGCACTCTATTCTCGCGCTTGCTGGCAATACCGGCCTTACAGGCGGTCAGTTCACCGCAGGCACGGCCACGATGCAGGTTTTCGCCAATGCTGATCTCGCCGTATCCACCTACCTCGTTGCCGGAGGCGGCTTCGTGAAAGGTGGTGCTGGTAATATGACCCTCAGCAATCCGATGTTTGTGACCGGCACTCAAGTGATCAACGAAGGCACCCTCACTCTCAATAGCGCTGCCGATAACACCATCTTTGTCAATCCGACTGCGACAGCGGTTGGTCTTCAAGGTCTCAACGTCAATGCCGGCACACTCAATCTCAACGGGCGCAACCAAGCCGTGGGTGCTTTGAACAGCAACAACGTCCTCCCCGGGACCGGCGGCACCATCACCAACTCCAGCGGCACCATTGCCACCCTGACCACGAGCGGAGCGGGCACCTTCGGCGGAACGATCACCGGCAATCTCGCCTTCACTCGTTCCGGGAACACCACCACCACGCTGACTAGCGCCAACACCTACACCGGCGCGACCACGATCCGCGGCGGTATTCTCCAACTCCGTGACGCTGGCGCTATCGCTCCGTCCAGTGGCACCCCGGCCGTCAACGTGCTCTTCGGCCAGTTGAACATGGACTTCAGCAACCTGACCACCTTCAACGCCACCAACCGCGTCGCCGACACCCTCCCGATCGCCCTCCAGGGCGGCACGCTCACCCTCACCGGCGCTCCCGGCCTGCTCTCCACCGAGACGGTCGGCGCGATCACCCTCACTGGCGGCGCGGCTTCCGGTGGCTTCAACACCATTGCCGCCACCCCCGGCACCCTCGGCACCGCCACCCTCACGCTCGCCAGCCTGACCCGCCAGGCCGGCACTGCCGTGAACTTCACCGGCACCAACCTCGGTCTGAACAATTACGCCAACACCGGCGTGCAGGGGAACTCCAACCTCTTCATCACCGCCGCCCCGAGCCTCAGCAACAACCTCATCGGCGGCTGGGCCGTGGTCAACGGCACCGATTTCGCCACCTACACCGCCGCCGGCGGCGTGGGAGCGCTGGGCAGCGGCGGCACCTTCGCCAACTACGACGGCCTCCTCCTCCCGGCCGCGACCGCGCCGACCTCCAACATCCGTCTCGCCGCCGCGGGGGCGGTTCCGGCGATTCCCTACCAGTTGAACGCCCTCAGCCTCGTCGGCATCGGCCTCACCTTCACCTCGGATACGACCGCGAACGCGCTCAACCTCGTCAGCGGCGGTCTCGTCAAGAGTGGCGCCAGCGCCTCCATCGGCGCGACCACCGCCGGACAGCGCGGGGTCCTCACCTCCGGCGGCAGCACCGCCTCGCTCGCCTCCGAGTTGCTCATCTTCAACAACGCCAACACCCTCACGATCAACTCCCAGATCGTGAACAACGGGGCTTCGGGTGCCACCACCGCGCTCGTTCTCTCCGGTGCGGGCACCACTGTCCTCGCCCCGCAGGTCGCCAACACCTACACCGGCGGCACCATCATCAACGGCAGCACCGTCAACACCAGCGGCGCGGCCGCCGTCACCGTGATCCCGGGCAACCTCACCATCAACAACGCCGCCGTCACCATGAGCGCGGCCGGTAACCTCGCCACCACCTCCGCGGTGACCATCAACGGCGGCGGTTCCCTGACCCTCACCGGAGCCAACTCGCTGAACAGCCAGATCACCTTCGTCAACCAGGGCGGCACCGCCAACCCGACCCTGACCACCGGCGGCCTGCTCACCCTCGGTGCGAACATCGCCGCCACCAACGACAGCTTCAGCACCTTCCCGACCCTCGCCGGCACCATCGACCTCGGCGGCGCGGCCCGCATCTTCACCGCCGACGGTCTCAACGGCACGATGAGCCTCGTCAGCAGCGCGATCCTCTCGAACGGTTCCCTCGTCAAGGCCGGAGCCGGCACCCTCTCCCTCAATGCCCAGAACACCTTCACTGGCGGCGTCACCCTCAACGCCGGCACTCTCCTCTTCGGCGTCAGCAGCACGCTGAACACCGGCAACAT
>JAFMIR010000084.1 GCA_017853885.1 Prosthecobacter sp. | reverse complement strand
CCGATGAGGCAATGGTGACTGCTCCGCCATTGTAAGCGGTGATCGCGAAAGTGGACGCGGTCTCCGGCACGATCTGGCCGGCGGTGAGATCGAGATTGCCCGCGATGTCGAGATAACCCGCGCCACGCAGCTCATGACGCGCATTGATGGCGGCGCTGTCGATGCCTTGCAGCGAAAGGAAGCCGGCATCGACGAGATCGGCCGACACCACCAGGCGACCAGCACCCGCGGTGGGGCTGAACTGGCTGAAGACTCGTCCGCCGCCACCTGGATTGTCCTTCATGTAAGGATTCACCAGTTCCTCATCGCGCACCGGCTGGCCGAGCGAGAGGCCGAGCTTCACATAGGAGGCCGTGAGCGTGGTCAGCGCATTCGCTTGAATCACGCCGCCATTAGCGATGCTCAAAGCGCCACGACCTGTCAGAGTCACCGCGCCGCGAAACTCGACATTCCCGGCGAGGTGAAGCGTGTCGAAGCCGCCGTTTTGGAAAGTGTTGGCTCCAAAGTATCCCAGTGCCGGAATGCCTGTGGCTTGTCCGAGTGCCGCCACTGGTGCCGCGAAGGCGCTCATATCCTGCGAGACGATGAGTGAGATGTCACGATCATCCTTCAAACCACCTGGAATGTAGAAACGGCCGGAGTCGATGCTCAGTGTGCCGCCTTGCGCATTCGCTCCGCCGGCCTGCCCGAGCAGCGTGGCGCGAGAAAAAAGGAACTCGCCGCCCTTTAGCGAGATGCTGCCCGCGTTGCTCATGACGAGCGTGGGCACGAGTTCCGACGGCTGAAACCACTCGGTCACGGAGCCGATGCCACGCAGCGGATTGCCCGCCTGCTCGGGTGTGAGATCGAGCATGGCCGCAGTGCCGGAGACATCGAGCACGACCCCTGCATCCGCGATAAGATTGCCCTCGACTGTGATGCTGCCGCCCGCGTGCACGGTGCCGCTGCGGCGGCCAAAGGTGTCAAAGGTATAAATCGTCCTGCCTGCCGTCGAGATGCTGGCGGCGGGACCGAGCAGCACGGTGGTGAGCGAGAAGTTTGACGGGCTGTTCTCTGGATAATGGGAAGCGCCGTGGATGAGCACCGTGCCGCCCGGAGCCACGATGCTGCCGGCCATTTGCACGGTCTGTCCATGCAGTGTCACCTTGCCCAGCGCATCGGTGGTGATGAGCGATCCAGCGCCCATGTCGATGCGTCCGCGCACTGTCAGCTCGCTGCTGGAGGAGTCGAGCACGCCGGGCGCACGAAAGTCGAGGCTCACCGTGTTTCGATAACCTTCCGGCTGCTGGAGCGTGGCGAGCGTGATGAGGCTCTGGCCGTTTTGCACGGCTACGTTTGCCTGCCAACTGCTCACGACGGGGGCAATGACCACGCCGGGAGCGATGACGATGGCTGGATTCGAGTTGTCCACACCGGCCGGAGCGGAGCCGAGGCCGGTCATAGTGAAGGATTGAAAGCCGCCCTGGTTGAAGAAGGCCGGATCGAGCAACAAGGTGTTCGGATAGACGGACGCTCCACCGATTTGAAGCGTCGGCGCGAGCAGGCTCATCGTTCCGCCAGCGGCACCCGAGAAGCCACGAAGCGATCCCGCCAGGCTTAGACGCCCGCCAAGAATGGACGTGAGCAAGGGATCACGTCCGCCGAGCAGCGAAAGCGTGCCCGCATTGCCATGATGCAGATTGCGATCCGCCAGCACACCGCCGGAGACATCGAGCTGGTTGCCTGCCAGCACATCGACTTGCCAGCCTTCGACACGAATGGAACCTCCCGCGTAGGTGCTGCGCCCTCCGCTGAGCCCGCGTGGCGCGCTGAAGGGGGAAGGTGCATCCGCACGGTCGTTGATGATCAGTCCCGCGGTGCTCAGCGTGACCGCGGAGCCGATGGTGACGATGCCACGACCGGCATTGGCGGCAGGCACGGGCAGGTTGTTGGTGATGATGATGTTCGAATCAAAAGGTGAGACGTTGTAGGCGAGGAGATCGATCACACCGGCGGGCGCGGAGATGCTGCCCTGTACGTTCACATTGGCCCCATGCAGCGAAACAGTTCCGCCCACAGGTGCATTCAAATTGACTCCGGAGGGCAAAGTGATGTCGCCATTGCCATTGTTCACGAAGAGCGAGCCTAAGGCCTGTGTGGAAAGCAGCGTGGAAGGCAGGTCCACGGCCGTGCTGCGCTCCACACGCAGCGCGAGAGGACTGCCAGTGCCATCAAGGGCGAACGCACTTGCAGCAGGCAGAGCGGAGACGGCGTTGCGGAAGGTGATCGCGGGCGGCGTGGGAGAGATGAGGGGGAAGTTCGGATTGGCACGCGAGAGGAGCTGGGACTGCCATTGCAGCGTGAGGCTGCCGGCCCTCGGAGCCGCATCGAGTTGCTGCGGCCCTGCCACAGTTCCTGCAGCGAAGCTGCCATCCAGCGCCATCGCGGCGGCGCTGATGCTCACATTGCCGGCGGCAGCGCCAAAGAGGTGGCTGTCCTCGAAACGGCTGTTGTCGCTGAAGAGCCCCGTGCTGCTCGTGGTGGTGCCCCAGCGCGGATCGGTGCTGGAGGTGACGGGATTGTAGATGCCGTCGTAGATCACCGAGGGATCGGCACGGGCGATGTCCACGATGTTGCCATCATCAACGAGTCGCGTGGTGGTCACCTCGCCAGCGGCGAACTCTTGATAGCCGCCCGAGGTGTTGATGCGGGAGCCTCGCTGCATCACTACAGACTCGCCGGCGCTGATGCTGACATTGCCCCCCTTGGTGGTCAGCTCGGCCGCGTTTCGCTCGATGACGCCGAGGTAGCCGCTGAGGTTTGCCAAGGGTGTGCCATACCAGGTGCTGCCATCGGTGCGGGTGCCGGTCTCACGCAGATCGACGGTCACTTTTTGTCCACGCAAACTGCTGTTGCGCTGCAGGGGCACATCGGCCAGTTCAGCGGCACGAAGGTCTATATCGATGATGTACTGGCTTATTGACGATGCGATGCCGGTAGAGCCTGCTACGTCGATGACGGTGTTTTGATCGAGGTAAACCTGACCGCCTGCATACACGAAGTCGATGTCAGTGTTTCCTGAGCCTGTAAGCACATCCCAAACGCCTGCACTTAGCACCACATTGGCATTCGGCGCATGAATGACGGCTCCCGAGCCTAGGTAAATGGCGAGGCCCTGCATGTTGATTTGCGATTTGAGCGCTAACTCGGTGCCAACGACCTTCATTGCGCTAGCATACTCCGGCAGCACGCGGGTGACCGATCCGGCGGCGAGGCTCACGACACCAGTCGTTGGATCGCTGGCCTGATCGTAAATGAAGGCACCGCCCTGGCCGGCTATGCCATAGTTCGGATTGGATACTGCATTATAGTTCGCCAGCAGATCCACACGGCCATTTAGTGCTACCGAAGTCGTGCTGTGAAGGAAGCCGTTTTGATTCACATTCTTACCAGTAACGACAATGCTGCCACGTTCAGCAGAGATGAGCCCGTTGTTTGTAGCGGTGCCGCCGTAGGCACCCACTTTGCCGACATAGATATCAAGGCCACGCAAGCTTGGATCATCGCTGCTGTGTGCATCGTAACCCACCTGCATACCCGCGGCGAGAATCGTCTGGCCATCCGGAGTGGATAACGTGCCATTATTGGTCACGTTCGGGGCGATGAGTGCCACACGACCTCCGACGTTGGCGGAGGTCGTCGGAGCAGTGATTCGGGCGCCAGTCTGGACAGTCACATTACCAACTTTGCCATAGGCTGTTGGACTCACAGGCACATCGGGTGAGGAGAAGAGAAATTCAGCGCTGGGATTATTGAGCAATCCGTTGGTAACAAGTTTTTGATTGATCGGCAGTGCGGACGCAGTGAAAGAGCCGGTGTTCACCTCGCTTGCTCCACCAAAGATGATGCCGTTTTGGTTGATCACATACACCTGACCTTGTGCTTCAATGTTGCCGAGGATCTGAGAAGGATTGCCGCTGGGATCGGTGATGCGGTTGAAGGCAATCCAGCTTGCCGCGTTCGAGCCACCTGCAGTTTGGTCGAATTTTAACGTGGTCTGGCGGCCTATGTTGAAAGTGTTCCACTCCATCATTGCCTGCTGCTGTGTTTGCTGAATCTGAACAATGGTACGTGCGTTCTGCAAAGATTGCGTGGGATTGCTGGCACCGGCGGCACTGATGAAATCGAGACCACCCACGCCAAGGCCATTCGGTACATCCGGGAGCGTGTTGCCAGGGAAGTTGGGATTTGCTCCGGCATTGTTCATCGTGGCGGCGGCGGCGCGGGCTGCGGCTTGCATGTTCTGCACAGCATCGAAGGCCAACGTGTTGCGCGTGAGCATGTCCTGTGCGGCGGCACGGGCTTGGGCAGCTGCTGCTGCAGCGTTGGCGGAGTTGGCAGCGGCGGCGCTGGTATCTGCCGGAGTGCCTGCGGCAGCACCGCCGCCACCACCGAGCACGTTTTGTGTGAGCATGTCTGCCATCGCGGCCTGCGGGGGCAGGGCCATGAGCAGAATCATGAGATGGGCGATGATGCGTTTCGCGATCATGAAAAAGGGGTCAGGGTTTGGTTTTCTGGACCAGCTTGGACAGCGCCACCCCGTCGATGGCCACAGGGTGCTGCTGTAACAATTTTGCCATGTAAGCCTGCATGTTGGCGCGCGTCTTTTCGGCACGGAGCTGGCGTGTCAGAGGCTCGCGCACCTGTTCAAGGAAGGGCGTGTTGGCCTCGCGCATATCGAGAACCTTCAAGATGTGCCAACCATCGCCAAGCTTCAGAGGCTCCGAGATCACGCCGAGGGCCAGTTTGGGTAGTTTCACGAGGATTTCGGGCTGAATTTGCGCCTCGGTGAGCCAGCCGAGCTGGCCATTGCGTTTCGCGCTGGCGGCATGCTCGCTCATTTCGCGGGCGATTTGGGCAAATGAAGCCGGATCAGCCTTCAACCGGGCCTTCACGGACTCCAGCTTGTCCTCACTGACAAAAATCTGCGCGAGGTGAAATGAACGCGGAACCTTCAGCGAAGGCTTCGCCGCCTCGTAAGCGGCCTTCAGCTCGTTTTCGTCCGGATACGAGGCCGGCGGCTCGGAGAGCTTTTTGAGGTAAGAATCCGCGATCGCTGCCTCGCGGGTGTTTTGGATCAGTTTTTGGGTGTCAGGCTCCTGATCCCATTTTTTCTGCAGTGCCTCTTTGAGCACCACACGCTGCACGAGCATGGCCTCGGTGACTTTGCGAAGCGAAGCGGCGTCGAGCATGCCCACGTTTGCGACTTCAGAAGCGGTGAGTTCGATGTCGCCGATGCGGGCGATGACAGCGTCTTCGGCGAATGACGAATGAGGAGAGACGAATGCCGAAAAAATGACGAAGCTCCAATGAAGAAGCGTTCGGGCCTTCGGCATTAGTGCTTCCTTCGTCATTCTGGTTTCAGCATTCGTCATTTCTTATCGGGCTGAATCTTTCCGTCCTGGAGCTTGTTACCGAAGTCCTGGACGTAGTTCTCGAGCTTCACCCGCATGCTCTTGGTGAAGGGCTCGCGGGCAGTGAGGGCGGTGCCAAGGCCGAAGCCTTCATACTTGGCGAGGATCTCGTGGCCGATGTTGTAAAGGTCGAGGTTCTTGCGATTCGCATCGGCAAGCTTGCGCTCGGCGAGGATGGCACGCGCGGCATGCTCCGCACGTTGCGCGTCGATTTTCCTGGCGGCATCGACGACCTCGGCGTGACCCTTTTTCCATGCGGCGAGGGATTCCTGAAGCCGGACGATCTCAGCGGCCTGCTTGGCAGCTTTGTCCTGAAGCTCGGCGATGGTTTTCGAGTCGGTCTCCTTCTGAAGGTTACTCTCCTTGGCCAGCTTTTTGAGGTTCGCATCAAGGGTGGCGACTTTTTCCTCCAGATTGACCTTCTCCGCGGCGAGCGCGGCTCGTTCCGCTTCCGTCTTCTGCTGCAGGAGCATGACGGTGCGGAGCTGGTCGCGCATGCGCTTGAGCGCGGCCATGGCCGGATCAATTTCCTCGGCGGCAGGAGCGAGGGTTGCAGCGAGGATGAGGAACAGGGTAAAGAGCTTTTTCATGGATCAAAACTTAGCGGTAAAGTCGAGTAGAAAGACATCCGAACGGAATTGAGGTCCGGCAATCTGGTCGGCGCTCATGTATCCGAGGCGAAACCAAGTGCGCTTGGAGAGTGCGATTGCAGCATTGATGGTGTAGCCCTCCATGTTGCTGCCGCCATAGCCGAAGACAGAATCGGTGAAGCCGTCGATGACCGCGTCAGACTCGACATAGCGGTAGCCGAGAGCGAGTGCCCAATCGCCGCGCTTGTCGAAAGCTGGGATGGCCTTGCCGACGTTCATGCCCATAAACCAGGCGGTGTCACCGCCAGCCCAATTGCCATTGCCGCCGTTTCGATTGTTCACCACTGCATCACGGCGGGCGAGGTCGTTCATCGCGACCTTATCGAGGCCAACGTTCTTGATTAACTCACCTAGGAGCGAGACCTGCATTGGCTCGTAGTGATTGAAGTCCACACGTCCAGTCCAGTAGAGTTGGCGGAACTTGGTGGCGAGACCGAAATATTGGTACTGGTTGATGGTACCGTTTAGGTTTCCGCCAGGAGCTGCTCCAGGTGTCGGGGTGATGTTGCGGATGGGGCGGTAGGTATTGCCTTTCTGGGCGAAGGCCGGACGGCTGTTGTCCGTGTCGCCCGCATCGTTTGGCGAGGCGGGGACGAACGGGCTGGAGAACTGGCCCTCGATGTTCTGCCAGTCATAGTAGGCGATAGTGGATTTCACCTCGATGTCATCAGTAACCTTGAAGCTGACACCAAACTGGGCGGCAAGGAGGAACTTATTGTAGCTCTCATACTTGGCGGTGTTGTTGGTGCCGAAGTTAAAGTAGCTGGTAAACACGGGGAAGTAGCCACCGGTGAGGAAGGTAGAGAAACGAGGCGTCCACCCTTGTGTGACTTTGAAGGCTATGCCGTCTAGGCCCACATCCTCGTCCCACATAATCTGACTGTTGGTGACAAAGGGATTGTCAAAGCGGCCGATGAGCACCATGAGCCTGCCGTGCTCGTGGAAGGAGGACTCATACTGAATGAAGGCGCGGTCGAGCCACAACTCATACTTCGAGAAGCCCCCCCCTTGGGCAGAACTACCGCTGCCGGTGCTGCCGAGTGTTTGATTGGTGGAGACGGGAGCGTTGTTCCCGCCGGTGGCCATACGGATACCGGCGGTGAAACCGTCCTCAAGATCGATGTCAAAGCCGAGGCGCATGCGCAGGCGGTAGCGCTCGCGGTCTTGGTCCACATTGAGCTGAGGAGGAAGTGTTCCAGCGGCGTTGGTCAGATCAAAGGGAGCTCCGGTGTTGATGGAGTTAAAGTTTGGGAAGGCACCGGTGAGGTTGTCGTTACCCGCGGAGAACATGAATTTGTCATGGCGCATGCGGACATCACCAAAGAGCCCGGTGCGGCGTGTCCATTCGGGTATGTCAGCGGCTCCAGCCCACTTTTGAGATCGTGAATCCGCCATGATTTCGCTGCGGAGCTGGTTGCGGATTTCTTCTTTAACTGACTCGGGAATGTAAGTGACACGGACCTCCTCCTTGTCGGGCTCTAGCGGAGGTAGCGCGGATTGCGCGGCGACGGCGGCCTGCGTGTCAGCGAGGGCTTGTGCCTGCGTTTGTGCCATCTGAGCCTCCTGCTCGGCGCTTTTTACGAGATCGGCCGCATCCGCTTTGGTGAGAGCACCGCGTTCGACGAGCTTGTTGATGAGATTGATGACGACGCTTTCCGTCGCGGTGG
>JAFMIR010000083.1 GCA_017853885.1 Prosthecobacter sp. | reverse complement strand
ACCTCGGTTATGCCGCATGCATGGTCGCCGCCTTGATTTCGATGATTTACTTCATTCAGCGGCTGGTTGGCAAAATCGGTCCGAAGTCCGACGAAGGTCGTTTTCTCACCCGCGTGGCTTACGGATTCATATGCTGCGGGTTGTTTCTCGCGTTGGTCGGTACAGTGTTGGGAGGCATCTGGGCAAACTACAGCTGGGGACGATTCTGGGGCTGGGATCCCAAAGAAAACGGCGCTCTTATGATCTGCTTGATGTGCCTCGTCATCCTTCACGCTCGGATGGGCGGGCACATTCGCGAAGTTGGCCTACACAACTGCAATCTACTTCTCGGCTGCATTGTGGTTTTCTCTTGGTTTGGTGTGAACCAGTTGGGCGTGGGACTACATGCGTATGGATTCACGGACGGCACATGGCCAAAGATTTACGGTTTCTGGCTCAGCCAAATGCTGCTATTGATGTATGGTTTGTGGCTGAGTTGGTCAGAAAAAACCGGCAGCAAGACCAACGAGTCAGATCTGGCAGGCGTGATCAAAGTGGAGGCATCCTAAGTTTCTTCATGTCGACCCGGTAAACACATCCAAAGGTTGGATGGGGTATGAGTGTCACCGTCGAGTATTTTTATCTGACAAAGGTAATCAGACAGGCATTTGAATAAATGCGTTTACTCCTCCTCATCCGGTCGTCTGGAGGCGTTTACAGGACGAGGTTTTTTGACCGGGGAAATGTGACGATGCACCCAGACGCTTTGCACGAGTCCCATCAGGAACAGCGTGACAATCATGAAGGTGCCGCCGTAACTGATGAAGGGAATGGGGATGCCGATGACAGGCAGCACGACAAGATTCATGCCGATGTTTTGAAAGCAGTGAACAAAAAACATCGCCATGACCCCAACGACGAGAAGCCTCCCGAGTTGGTCACGGGCGGAAAACGCCACTGCCAATCCCAGCATGATCATGCCTACAAGACCCACGATAAGGCCAAAAGCACCTTTGAATCCAAATTCCTCGCAAATGACGGCAAAAATGAAGTCATTGATGACCTCGTTTGGTAGAAAGGTGCGGTGAATGCTCGCCTTGTCCGGCACTTTTTTGGATTCGGGTCCCTTTCCTTCGATGCCACCGGTGGCGATGGCCATCTGCAGATGCTTTGCCACCCAGCCCTCATCCTGCATATTCACCTTATCCATCTGACCGGTGGCCATGTAAATTACAGTGTCGATGCGCTTTTGCTGATAAGGCTTTAAGGCAAAAAAATACACCAAAGGTATCACTGTCAGGACGAGCAGCAGCAGAACGATCATGTAACGAAAAGGAATGCTGCCCACCAACATGACGGCAAGGAACACCGGTCCCCAAACGAGACCGGATCCAAGATCCTCTTTGATCACCAGCATCGCAGGCACCGCTGCTAGCAGCCCAGCGGCCAACATGCGAAGCCACGGACGACGAAAAGCTGGAAGGATGCGCGGCAAATCGCCAAAAACCACACTCAGCACCATGATCCCGGCAGCGATGGCGAACTGCGAGGGTTGCACCATGATGGGTCCAATCTTGATCCATGCCTTGTTACCACCGATTTCCACGCCGAAGGCGAGCGTGGCGACGAGACCGCCGATCCCGGCAAGGTAGAGCGGCCAGCACGCCCAGCGGATCCACTTGTAGTCGATGAGACTGGCGGCGAAGAAAAAAGGCGCACCCATGCTGATCCAGCGGAGTTGATCGTACCACTTGTTCTCAAGTTCGGTGCCCAATTTGTATGCGGAGGCATTGAAGATGGCATAAACGCCGAAGGCTAGAAGACAGCCCATGAAGGCGGCCAGCAGCCAATGCATCCCAAGAAATTTTTTGAACAAAGGAGTCATGGGTCAATCAGTTCAGTTCGGGCACCGCAGCCAACAGGCGTTTTGTATAGGAATGATTTGGCGCCTCGCAGATGGCATCGGCATCGCCTTGCTCGACAATCTTACCATGGTGCATGACGATGATGCGATCGCTCATGTGTCGCACCACCGCCAGATCGTGGGCGATGAACAGCAGAGTAAGTTTCAACTCTTCTTGGAGGTCTTTGAGCAAGTTCAAAATCTGCGCCTGCACACTCACATCTAGCGCGCTAACGGGCTCATCGCAGATGAGAAAAGTGGGCTCAACAGCCAAAGCCCGCGCTATGCCAATGCGCTGGCGCTGTCCACCGCTGAATTCATGCGGGTAATGTTGCAGACTATCAACTGAAAGCCCCACACGCCGAAGCATCGCGGCCGATTTCTCGCGGCGTTCGTCGCGGTTCAATTTCGGAAAATGAATCTCCAAAGGCTCACCAAGAATGCTCTCCACGGTCATTCGTGGGTTGAGCGATCCGACAGGGTCTTGAAACACCATTTGCAAGTCTTTGCGAAGCGGCCGGAACTCTTTTTCGCTCATGGAGAGGATGGAACGATCCCGAAAAAGGATGGTGCCGGCTGTGGGCGACAATAGCTTCACAAGCACTCGAGCGATGGTGGATTTGCCACTGCCACTTTCCCCAACCAAACCGACCGTGCTTCCTTCTGTAACTTCGAAGCTGACATCGTCCACCGCTTTGATCACTTCTCGCGCTCGTCCCAACAGTCCGCCGCGGACAGGAAAATGGACTTGTAGACTTTGAACAGAAAGCAGGGGCATGAGGAGATAGACTATCACGATGGACGCAGGTTCCAAGTTTCAGCTTAGAAGATTCATTCTGCGCTTGGAAGAGCCTTCAACCCACGCTCCGATGCGGAATGCTTCTGAATACGGTTCTCGCGCTTCTCGGCCTCTCGGCAGGCATGGTGCTGCACTTTCGCTGGCATCCGCTACGGCGGGCATTTTCGGAGTCCTGGGATCTTTTGCAACTGCGGCAAGCATGGGTGTTACTGCCTGCTTTTTGCCTTCTCTTCTGGCCTCAGCGCAGCCGTAGTGTGGCAGAATGGGAGATCTGGCAGGAACTCTGGCCTGACCTTTTGCGCGAGGGCTGCGCCGCTGCCACGCAGCTTTTTCACGAAGTAGCTCCACCATGGCCCCTGGCACTCGCTCTCCCCCTGCTGCTCGTGCTGCTAACGGTACGCGTCTGGCGCTGGCCCTATCGTTATGCCGAGCGGGCGGCGACAACACAGCAGAAAATCGGGCTGATAGGTTTATCCAGTTCGGCCATGTTATGGCTCGGCATCGAGATATCGTCATGGCAGGTGATTCATCCAGAGTGGGTAGAAACAGGCAAATTGGCTGCACGCAGCATCTTTTCCGCACTCAGCACCGCAGGTATTCAGGTGTGGTTGGCAGGTCTCGTGGTGATCTGGCAAGCCCCGCGGGCACCGCAGGCGGACACCGATGCGGTCAACGCACTTGAGACCACCTTTGCCCGCTGGCCAGACGTGTTGCAGCTGGGGGCTTTCAACCTGCTTTGGATGTCTTGGCGCGACTGGAGCTCACAGGTGACAGGTTTCACCGCTTGGTTGCTCCCGGAGTTTTGGCTGCTTTTTGCGACATTGCCAACGGCGGTGGCACTATCCAGCGGTCGAACACCCTTCTGGTTGATTGGCGCGACGGCGTTGAGAGCCCTACGTCATGCATTTCCGGCTCTGTTAGGCAGCCTCATCTCTGCAGTCGCAGTCATGATGCTGGTCAGCTACGCCACAGGTATGATACTTTCCGTTAGTGAAACGTATGGATGGCTGGGATGGGGTGCACGTGGCCTTTCCGCATTGGTGCTTGCCATGCTGAGAGTCTGGCTATGTCTAACATTCATTCTCGTCATGCTCCGCCACGGTTTTCCAAGTATTTCCCCCGCCCTTCCGGCTCGCTGAGCACGCCTACGCCCCATGACCCGTCGCCAGCTTTCCCCTGTCCAGATTGCTCGAAAAGCGAAATCAAACCTCGCCTTTGCCCTCGGCTGCCTTTCCAAGGAGCGAAGGCAGGATATGATCACTTTTTATGCCTTTTGCCGCATGGTGGATGATATTGCTGACGACCCGTCTAGCCCTAGCGAAGCCAAGGCGGGAGAGCTTTCCCACTGGAAGAAATGTGTATTAGAGGGCACCTCATCGGGTCACTGCGTGCTGGATGAAGCAATCATACTGCCGTCCAGGTACAGCTTCCCCCGATCATGGATGGCGGAGATCATTGATGGCGTGGCTTCGGACATCACGAAGATACGCTACGAGACTTTCGACGATCTGCTGAGCTACTGCTACAAGGTGGCCAGTGTAGTGGGACTTGTGAGCATTGAGATTTTCGGGCACGAGAAGCCAGAGACGCGAGAATACGCCATCAAGCTCGGTTATGCCCTCCAACTCACGAACATCATCCGGGATGTAGGGCAGGATGCCCGCGAAACCGGTCGAATCTACCTACCGCAGGAGGACTTGAGGCAGTTCCATGTGTCCGAGAGCGATCTGCTTTCCGGCATTCAGAGCGAACAGCTCAGCCAGCTCCTCGATTTTCAATACACCCGCGCACGAAGCTACTACGCTGCAGCACAAAAGGCATTACCGCCCGAAGACCGTAAGCACATGGTGGCCTCAGAAATCATGGCGGAGATTTATTCGGCCATCTTGGAAAAGCTGAAACGCCGCCGCTATCCTATTTTTCAGCAACGCGTGAAGTTGCTGCCCATCCACAAAGCCTGGATTCTAGGCAAGCACATGCTGTGGGCCAAACTCGGCTGCAAGTGAGACATCCATTATGCTCTCCGATACTATCGCCGCCATCTCCACTGCCCCAGGTGAATCCGCGATCTCCGTCATCCGCCTCTCTGGTCCCAAGGCACTCGCCATCGCAGCAAGCGCCTTCAAGCTACCTGTCAAGATCATCCCACGCCGTGCGCATCTAGTGAGTGTTCTCGACGAAAATGGAGCGAAGATCGATTCAGGTGTGCTGCTGCATTTTGAAGGACCTGCCAGTTACTCAGGTGAGGATGTGATCGAATTTCAAGGCCACGGCGGCGTGCTGGTCACACAACGCGTGCTGGAGCGGTTGCTGGCCTGCGGCGCGAGAGCCGCTGAAGCAGGAGAGTTTACTCAGCGAGCTTTTTTGAATGGCAAAATGGATCTTACTCAGGCCGAGGCCGTGATGGATCTCATCCACGCGCAAAGCACCTTGGCGCTAAGGGCCGCGAACGAACAGCTCCGCGGGGCCATCGGCCGTGAGGCGGCACATATGCAACAGATGCTTGTACCAGTCCTCGCACATATCGAAGCTTACATCGATTTTCCTGACGAGGACATTACACCCGAAACTGGCGCCGACCTTCTCCGTCGCATCGATGCTATACAGTCGCAGGTACGTCAGCTGCTCGCTACTGCAGAACAGGGGCGCATTCTGCGTCATGGAGCCCGCACGGTGATATCCGGAGCACCGAATGTGGGCAAAAGCAGCCTACTCAATCTCCTGCTCGGTTTTGAACGTGCCATTGTAAGCTCGACCGCTGGCACCACACGAGACACGATTGAGGAAATCATTCAGGTGCACGGAATTCCACTCCGGCTGGTGGACACCGCCGGCCTGCGAGATTCTCAGGACGTGATTGAGCGAATTGGCATCGAACGCACCCAGCGTGAGCTCGAACGGGCAGATCTGATTCTTGAGGTGCTTGATGGGAGCCAGCCACCTTGGGTTGCCGAACGACTCGAAGTTCCCTCCCCATTCGTCGGCCGTCACTTGATCATTTTAAACAAAACCGATCTCGGAACTCATGCGGATTGGGAAGGACAAAACAACGCCATCCGCATTTCCTGTGTTCGAAACCAAGGCATCGAAGAACTTCGGGATGCCATTCGCGAGATCATCGCTAAGGCGGGCCCATTAGCCTCAGATTATCCGATTGCAATCAATGCCCGTCACCAGGCAGCATTCCAGCGCTGCGCGGACCGCCTCACGGCAGCACGTGAAGCGATTGAGTCTCAGCAAGAGCCCGAGTTCATCGCACTCGAACTTCGTGAGTCCTTGCAAGCGCTTGGTGATGTTATTGGCCAAGTCGACGTCGAGCAGATCCTAGATGTGATCTTTTCCACGTTCTGCATCGGGAAGTGAGCGGGATCAACAATCACCAAAGTTGATGCCAACCGCGCGGGCGGCCTGGACGACATCACTGTCTTTGCTCACAAGACGAAGTTTATTGACTGCGTCTTCAATAGCCACATCACCAACCTGATACTGCTGGTAACTGACCATTCGGCCGAACTTGCCATCGGCAATCAGACGCACTGCTTTCACACCGAATCGTATACCAAGGATGCGATCGAGAGCCGTTGGAGCACCTCCGCGCTGAAGATGACCCAGAGTGCAAGAGCGTGTTTCCTTACCGATGAGTATTTCGATTTGTTTGGCCACATGCTCACCGATTCCTCCAAGACGAACCTCACCCGATTCACCACCGCCTTTCGTCAGAAGGGTGCCTTCTTCAAGGCGAGCCCCTTCAGCGACCACGACCAGCGTGCTGTGATGCCCCGCTGCATCTCTTTTTCGGATTGCATCCGCCACGTGCTCCATACGAAAAGGAATCTCAGGCAAAAGAATCACATCCGCGCCTCCGGCCATGCCGCCATAAAGAGCAATCCAGCCCGCGTGGCGGCCCATGACTTCGAGCACCATCGCACGCTTGTGGCTCTCCGCCGTGGTGTGCAGGCGATCCAACGCATCAACCACAGCCGAATAAGCACTGTCAAAACCAAAGGTGTAGGCCGTTGCGCTAAGATCGTTGTCGATCGTCTTTGGCACGCCAATCACAGGGATACCAGCCTCACACAGTTGCATGCCTGTGGTGAGGCTTCCATCACCACCAACAACAATCAATGCGCCAATCTCAAGGTGCCGCAGTGTGGTCTTGGCCTTGTTGATGATCTCGTGTGGCACCTCAGCAACATTTCCTTCGCCAACCTTGGCCACGAAGTGGCCTTTGTTAGTCGTCCCAAGGATGGTGCCTCCGAGCTTCATGATTCCAACAGTGCGCTCGGAATCCAGCATCATGTAGTCTCCAGGAGGCAACAGGCCTTCAAATCCGTCACGAAAGCCAACCACCTCCCACCCTAAGGTGCTGGCGGCGCCAACAACGCCATGGATAACTGCATTAAGACCGGGGCAATCCCCGCCGCTGTTCAAGATACCGATGCGCATGTGATGAAAAAAGGAATGATATAAGTGAAGTTTGTGAGCTGGCCACAAGCTAGAAGTCCGCAAGCATCTGCTTTTTGCTAGTGATAGGACGACCTGCAGCTAGCCAGCGGTCATAGGCAGCCCAGCCCTGCTGAAGTAAGCCTCTGGCTTCAAGGAAAGGATTAGAGCTTCCAAGCACCACGACAATCATCCGGTGACGGTAGATATGATTGGTGTTGTCCGCTTGCGGAATGATAGACGAAGCCCTCTCAGCTGAAATCACGCAGCAACCTCCTGACATCTCCGTATTTGCCGTCTTAATCCCATCGATGTTGTCGACGCCTAGTAGCTGATTCGTGTTTCTGATTGGCACTTTGATGGCTTGTCCCGCGCGGTAAAGGGTGACTTCACGGGAGCTCTGATTGGTATAGAAGCGCATGGCAGGACGAGACGCTGCATAGACTGCCAACCTGGCGATGTCAGCTGCAGTCGAGTGGGGAATCGGGCGAGAGTTTTCAAGACCATGTGGATTCGTGAAACGAGTGCCTTTACACCCCTCGCGCAGCGACAGTTGGTTCATCTGCCGAACAAACTCGTCCATCGGGTGCCCGCTCCGTTGAAGACGGGCAAGGTGATCACGACCGACAAAGTCGCCCAGTGTGACGGCAGCCACATTGTCACTTCCCATCATGGTCGAATAAATCAGATCACGCAGCGTCATCGTGTCACCTGGCTGAAGAC
>JAFMIR010000003.1 GCA_017853885.1 Prosthecobacter sp. | reverse complement strand
AGGACTCCAGCGACTTCGTTTTGACCGTCGAGGTGCCCGTGACCACGCTCTGCCCCTGTTCCAAGGCCATCAGCGCCCGCGGAGCCCACAACCAACGCGGCATCGTCACCCTCGCTGTGCGTTTCAGCGAGCCCGTGTGGATCGAGGACCTCATCGAGCTCGTCGAGGCCTCCGCCAGTGCCCAGCTCTACAGCTTGCTGAAGCGTCCCGATGAGAAATTTGTCACTGAGGCCGCTTACGACAATCCCGTCTTCGTCGAGGATCTTGTGCGCAATGTCGCCCAGAAGGCCAAAAGCCATCCACGCCTCACTTGGTTCCGTGTCGAGGCCGAAAACTTCGAGTCCATCCACAACCACAATGCTTGGGCGATGATCGAAAGCCCGACAAAATGACGCCTTCCATATAAGGGACGCTGCGGCATTTCCTGATTCTTTGCATGTCCACTCCGATTCTCCCAACCGACGAGCCGCCACTTCTGCACCAAGCGGTCGAGGAGGCGGTGCGTTTGCTTCGCAGTGGAGAGGTTGTCGCACTGCCCACGGAGACCGTTTACGGCCTCGCAGCCAATGCGCTTGATGCCGCGGCCGTCGCGAAGATTTTCGAGGCCAAGGAGCGGCCGACCTTTGATCCGCTCATCGTTCATCTGCCGCACAAAAATCTGCTCGACACCGTCGCCGACGTGCCGGCGGACATCGCGCCGGTCGTGAAGCAGCTCACCGAGCGCTTCTGGCCCGGTCCGCTGACCCTTCTGCTGCCGAAAAAACCTGTCGTGCCTGATCTCGTCACCGCTGGACTGCCCACCGTGGCCGTCCGCGTGAGCAGCAATCCCGTCTTCCGCCGCATCGTCGCCACGCTCGACAAACCGCTCGCCGCGCCGAGTGCGAACCGCTTCGGCTCTATCAGCCCCACGAGCGCGAATGCCGTGCTCACCGAGCTCGACGGCCGCATCCCGCTCATCGTCGATGGCGGCGCGAGCCTGCACGGCCTCGAATCGACCATCATTCGCATCGAGTCCGGCAGTCCAAAGCCCGTCATCACCATTGTGCGCCCTGGTCCGCTCACGCCGGACGATTTGAAGCCCTACGGTAAAGTGCAGCTTGGCAGCCGCACCGTGCTCGACGAGGCCACCGATGCTCCCGGCCAGCTCGCGAAGCACTACGCCCCGCGCACGCCGCTGCGCCTACTCACTCGTCCCTCCGATTTCCAGCCTGAAGAAGGCAAAACCTATGCCTTGCTCAGTCTCAGCGGCGAGGAGCGTGATGGCTATGTCGGACTCCACGATTGGGAAGAGGTCATGATGCTCAGCCCCGGCAGCGGAAAACTGCCCGAGGCCGCCGTGCGCTTCTTCCACTGCCTGCGCCGACTCGATGAGCTCGGCGTCGATGAGATCATCGCCGAGCCCATGTTTGAGCACGGCATGGGCATCGCCATGATGGACAAGCTGCGCCGCGCCTCCATCAACAAGCCGAAACCGGTTCAAGGACACTATCAGCAGCGTCGCGGCTGATTCATCGTCACTTCTGCCACACGCCAAACGTGCCGCACGGCACCGGTGGCACGCTCTCGGCACCGCGGATCAAAAGCTCGCCGCACTCGAAGCTGCCGCCAAAGATGCTAAGTTCGTGTTTGAGGAGGTTTTGCAATGTCGTCGGCGAAAGATTGCTCTGGCGGCAGACCACCACGAGACCCAGCGGAGCATCACTCAGCAACCCGCTCGCCGTGGTGATGAGTGAAGCGAGGTCACGCTCCGGCTCGAAGCCATGCTTTGCCTCGCGAGAGCTGTGCGGATCGACGATAAGGAGATCGTGGCGGGCGTTTTGAGCCTTCTCACGCTGCGCAAACTTCACTGGATCATCCAGCACCCAGCGAATGTCACGGCTGGCGAGCGCCGTGGCATTCAGCGAGGCATTCTCGCGAGCACGCGAGAGCGATTCCTGATGCGCCTCCACATGCGCCACGCTCGCACCACCGAGCGCTGCGGCCAATGTGTGACCACCAACACCACCAAAAAGATGCAGCACGCGGGCAGGACGACGCATCTTCGTCGAAAAAGCCGCGCACATCGCCGTGACGCGATCCCACGATTCACGCAACTCCGGTCCCAGAGCCCGAGGGCTGCCCCCTGGGCCGCCGATGAGAAACATGAGGCTCCCCATTCGTGTTTTCACCGGCTGCTTGACATCACGTTTGAAATCGGCCGCCTTCCTCCACTCGCTGCCCGACAGTTTGCGACGCCACCAGATTTGCTGACCTGGCCTTGAACAGATCACTGAACCCCACTTTTCGAGCACACGGCCTCCACCGCTGTCCAGCAGCTCATAGTGGTCACTCGCGGCATCGTTGGGTTGTATTTCATCCATCCATGCCACCACTGCATTGCTGCCTTCCTTCCTCAAGAACCTTTCCGTTTGCTTTCATTCCTTGGATCTTATGGCTCTTACCTCGTCAGGGGGCGGGCATCGAGTGGTGTTGCCGATGCGCTTTCTGGTTCATATGCTACACTTCATAGCCAGCTTGAATCACCAACCGCGCCTTCGGGTACTTTTCGCTTGGGTGCCTCAGTCAGCTCTGGGGCGGCGCGTTGCCATCCCTTCTCGCTAGGATACGACTCCAAACTAGGCATGGGCCTTTTCGACAAAATCGCAGAGCAAGTGGCCGATCAGGAGATGGCACTCCTGTATGCGTGCTGTGATGGCTGACGGAGCTTTGAATGCCAGCTTAGCCTCAGCGGCACAATCCGCGCCTTTCTCGCCGGTGAAGGCAATGGTGACACAACCGCGATGGTTGGCAGCTTGAAGGGCGAGAAGGACATTTTTGCTTGTTCCGCTCGTAGAAATACCCAGTGCGACATCGCCCGGTTGGGCGAGAGCCTCGATCTGTCGCGAAAAGACGGTCTCGAAGCCGAAGTCGTTGCTGTGTGCAGTGAGGATGGAGGTATCGGTCGTCAGAGCGATGCCTGCGAGGGCAGGACGATTGACGCGATAACGCACGACAAGCTCAGCGGCGAGATGCTGTGCGTCTGCAGCGCTGCCACCGTTGCCAAAGAACAGGATTTTTTTACCGCTTTGGAGTGCGGTCAGCCAAGCGGCGGCCATTGGGGCGATTTGATCCTGCATCGCATTCAGCTTCAAGATCGCTTCCTGATGCTCACCAAGATGCGTTTGGAAAAGAGAAGTGAAGTCGCTCATGTCACAAAAAGGCTGCCAGAAGCTCGTCCGGGGTCAAGGTGGCGGTGCCGAGTTTTCCAACAACGATGCCGCTGGCGTGGTTCGCGATGTCCGCGGCATCCTGCAGCGTGAAACCGGCCGCGAGTGCCAAAGTGAGCAGTGCAATGGCGGTATCGCCCGCGCCGGAAACATCGTAAACTTCACGCGCACGAGTGGGAATATGATGCGGACTTTGTCCACGCTCAAAGAGCATCATTCCATGCTCACCAAGGGTGACGAGCACACTGCTCACGTCCCATTTTTCCAGCAGGAGACGGCCGACTTCGAGCAGTTCGATGTTTTGGGCTGGAGGTCCGGGTATCAGGTGATCTTCAAGACCCGCAGCGGCAAAAGCTTCGAGCCGATTCGGCTTCACGAGCGTGACACCGCGCCATGGCAGGGCATTGCGCGGAGAGGGATCGACGGTGACGATGAGGCCATGCTCCATTGCGATCGACGACACGAGCTTCATCAAATCGATGGTGACGAAACCTTTGCCATAGTCTTCCAGAATGATGGCATCGAGGTTCGGAGCGATGACTCGTAGGCGCTTCTCGATCTCGCCCAGCTCATCAGAAGTCAGCGGCAGCTGTTTTTCGCGATCAACGCGCACGATTTGCTGCTGGCGGGCAGAGACGCGGGCTTTGGAGATCGTCGGTAACGTGTCATGCACCAACAATGGCGCAGGATCGACTTTCTCGGAGACCAAAAGATCTCGCAAGCGCTGAGCGGCACTATCTCGTCCAACACGACCCATCAAGTATGTGTGTGGCGAAAAGGGCGAGATATTGCGGGCGACGTTTGCCGCACCACCGGGGTAAAATTCTTCGCGCGTGACCTCCACGACAGGCACCGGAGCCTCTGGAGAGATGCGGCGCACATGGCCCCAGATGAAGTGATCAAGCATCACATCGCCTATGACAAGGATGCGTGCCTCCGAAAGGCGCTTGAAGTCTTCGCGGGTTAAGTTCATGCCTTTTTGCGTCGCTCACGAACAGCGGCGGCGAGCTCGTCGAGCATCGTTTCAGTGGTGGTCCAGTTCACGCAGGCGTCGGTAATGCTCTGGCCGTAGGTAAGCGGCACGCCTAGCTTACAGTCTTGGCGACCCTCGATGAGATGACTCTCAATCATGACGCCAGTGATCGCCTTGCTGCCGGTGGCAATTTGTTCGCTTAGTGAAGCACTGACGAGCGGCTGCTTGCGATAGTCCTTGAGGCTGTTGCCGTGACTGCAGTCAATCATGGCACTGCCGGGAAGACCACGTGCGGCGAGTTGATCGGAGGCCGTCTTGATGGACGCGGCGTCATAGTTGGTGCCTCCTTTGCCGCCGCGCAGGATGACGTGACAGGCGTTGTTTCCCTTTGTGCTGACGATCGCGGCGACACCGTCCTTCGTCACTGAAAGAAAACTGTGTTGGCCTTTCGCCGCCTCGATGGCATCCAGAGCGACTTGGATTCCGCCATCGGTGCCGTTTTTGAACCCGACGGGCATGCTTAAGCCAGAAGCCAGTTGACGATGCACCTGACTTTCCGTCGTGCGCGCTCCAATCGCGCCCCAGACGACCACGTCGGCGATGTACTGCGGTGTGATGACATCAAGAAACTCCGTGCCAGCAGGAATTCCCATCTGCGTGAGTTCCAGCAACAAACCACGAGCGCCGCGCAGACCGTTGTTGATGTCGAAGCTCCCGTCGAGATGCGGATCATTGATGAAACCTTTCCAGCCGACGGTGGTGCGTGGTTTTTCGAAATAGACCCGCATCACGATCTCAAGATCCGCACGATGCTTCGCACGTGCGGCAACGATGAGGCGACCATACTCGAGGGCGGACTTTGGATCGTGAATTGAACACGGGCCGACAACGACGAGAAGGCGGTCATCCTTGAGATTGAGGATGGCTTCCGACTTCTTGCGGGATTCTTCGACGAAGGCAGCCTCGGCATCACGCAGCGGGTACTCATGCATGAGCAGCGCAGGCTGGATGAGCGGGAGGATTTCAGCGACGCGAAGGTCGTCGGTGGGATGCGATTGGCTCACGGCGGTCTATAAAAAACGGATTATTAATGTGCGGAGGGCCGCGGCCACGTCAATCAGAGGAAAGGATGGTGAGATGTTTTAGAACCGTCTTAAGACCACGAAGCCTGACCTCCGCCAATTCGGAAATACCCCAAGCCAAGCCCCGAAGCTGAAACCGGCGCAGAGGTTCTTGATCGACAGGATGGGCGATTCAGGGCAGAGAACAAGAAAGCAGGCCGGGGGCAGATCCGCATGGACCGCCTGAGATCTCGGTAAAACTTGAAATGCCTGTGCAGCCTGTCGGATGACTCAGACGAAGACTGAGAGCGCCCTTGCAACCTTTGTCATCGCGGGAACGTTCGCTTCACACCCACCATGAGCGAAACAACCCCCACCTCGCCCAAGCACACCAACGCCCTCGCCAAAGAGCGCTCGCCTTACCTGCTGCAGCATGCGCACAATCCCGTGAACTGGCTGCCGTGGGGTGAAGCGGCTTTCAAACTAGCCAAGGAGCAAGACAAGCCCATTTTCCTCTCCTCCGGTTACTCCACCTGCCACTGGTGCCACGTCATGGAGCGTGAGTCCTTTGAGAACGAGGAAATCGCGAAACAAATCAACGAAAGCTTCATACCGGTGAAGGTGGATCGCGAAGAGCGCCCCGACGTGGACCTCACCTACATGACCTACGTCCAAGCTGCCAGCGGTCAGGGCGGCTGGCCAATGAGCGTCTTTCTCACGCCGGATTTGAAGCCCTTTTACGGTGGCACCTACTACCCGCCGGAGGACACGCCAGGTCGCATCGGCTTTAAACACCTTCTCACCGAACTGTCGAAAATCTGGAAGGAAGACCGCACGGGCGTCGAGGACCGCGCCAGCAAGTCCATTGAGAAGCTCCAAGAACATCTCGACAACGAAAATCAAGAGGTCAGTGGCATCGAACCGCAGGCCGTGCTGCAAAAAGCCTACGATGATCTAAGCGGCAGCTTTGATTACCACGAGGGCGGGTTCGGCGGCGCGCCGAAATTCCCGCGGCCCACGGCTTTGAACCTTCTCATGCGCATCCATCGCATCTTCGCCAAACGCGAGGACAAGGAGCGCAGCCATGAGGGCGACTGGGCCATGGAAATGACCGTCAAGACGCTGCGTGGCATGGCCAATGGTGGCATGCGGGATCACCTAGGTGGCGGCTTCCATCGCTACAGCGTCGATGCCTACTGGCACATCCCGCACTACGAAAAAATGCTTTACGATCAGGGCCAGCTCCTCAGCGCCTACATTGACGCGTGGAAGCTCACCGAGGGCAACATACTCTTTGAAACCATCATCCGCAGCACCGTCGCTTATCTGAAACGTGACCTCCGCCACAGGGGTGGTGGCTTCTTTTCCGCTGAGGACGCCGACAGCCTCGCCACGGCCGATGCCGCGCACAAAACCGAAGGCGCATTCTACGTTTGGAAAGCCGCCGAAATCGACGAGATCCTCGGCAAGGAGCACGGCAACATCTTCCGCTACGCTTACGGCGCCCGCCGCGATGGCAATGCCCGCCCTGAGAGCGATCCGCACGGCGAATTGAAAGGTCTTAACACCCTTTACCGCGCCGTTTCCTTCAAAAAGACCGGTGAATACTTCAAGAAGACCCCCGATGAGGTCAAAACCATCATCGACGCCGCCATCGAAAAGCTCATCGAGGCACGTAACAAGCGCCCACGCCCGCATCGGGATGACAAAATCATCACCGCTTGGAACGGCCTCGCCATCGCTAGCCTCGCCCGCTGTGGTGCCGCGCTCGGCGATGCGGAGATGATCGCGCTCGCCGCCCAGGCCGCGCAGTTCATTCACGACCAACTGTGCGCCGCACCCGGCAAAGACCTGCACCGCTCTTGGCGAGAAGGCCAGCGTGGCCCGAAGGCCTTCTCCATTGACCATGCCTGCCTCATCCACGGCTTGCTCGACCTCTACGAAGCCACCTTCGATGTGAAATGGCTTCAGTGGGCCGTTTCGTTGCAAAGCGAGATGGACGCGCAGTTTCTCGACACGAAAAACGGCGGGTACTTCAGTGTCCACACGGATATGCCGAACAGCGTTTTGCGTATCAAAGAAGACTACGATGGTGCCGAGCCCTCCCCAAACTCCCTTGCCGCACTCAATCTTGTGCGCCTCAGCGCCCTCCTAGCGAAGGACAGTTACAAGGCACAAGCTGAAAAGATTTTTACCCTTTTTGGTTCCACACTCGAAAAAAGCGCTTCGAGCGTTCCTGTGATGTCAATGGCCTTCGAGCTCCTACACAACGGCAAAACTCAAATTGTCATCGTTGGTGAGCGGTCGAATCCAGATTTCCAAAAACTCGCCAATCACATTCACCGCCAGTTTTTGCCCAACGCCGCCCTGCTTCACGCTGATGGCGGGGAAGCTCAACTATGGCTTGCTAAGCACAATGAAGCGATTGCCGGCATGAAAACCGTCGAAGGCAAACCCACCGTTTACGTCTGCCAAAACTTCACATGCCAAGCACCCGTGACGACGTTGGAAGAGGTGGACAGGTTGCTGAAGCAAAGCGCTTAATATGTCTCGTTTTGACGACAGCCCCCTTATCCATGGCTCTAGATATTCGACCCTGATCATGCTTACTCTGCGCCCAGCACAGGCAATTCATCACATAACGCCAGCGCCTTCAGCGCTTGGCAGGTCGCGATGTAAGTGCTGTAGTGGTAGTTGCCGCGATACAGAGAGTGCATCCACCACCGCCCAGACACGCGCTGTTCCTTTTTGAGCCATGAGACGGCTTTCTGTAGCCGCTCGTCCTTAGCGGATACGCCGCTTTGACGCATCAACACAACTGCAAGCGCAGTCATGTAGGCATCGCTTTTGGGTTTCGCGGCATCGGGCAGGCCCGTGATGAGCTTTTGTACGGTTGAGCTGACTTCGTAGTGCCAGTCGTTCAGTGTGGAGAAGTCCCGTGTGCACCAGCCGCCGTCAGCATGTTGTTTGGAAGAGAGCAGCTTGAGCGCAGAATCGCGCTTTTCGGCGGAAACGAGCTCCGGCATGTAAAAGCCAAGTTGGAGGCTCAAAACACGATCCCAGTCGTTCTTCGGCTCGGCGGTGCGCAACCAAGTTTTGAGTTTCTCGACCTTTCCGAGCAGTTTTTCGTCCTTGAGGTCAGCGAGCCATCCGGGTGCCGCGGTGATGGTGCGTGCGGCTTGCAGCGAGAGTTCGAAGTCGGTCGTGATGTGCGGGATTTCGACTTCGCCATGGCTCACAAAGGCGCCGCTGGCAGCCTGCCGCTCAAACATGTCGCGGATGGACCGCTCGGTGGGCTCACTCGTTTTGCCGATGAGATGTTTGTCCCACTCCGCGAGGCCCAGCGAGCGCCACACAGCCGAAAAAGCACCCGGCATGTGCTTGTAGCCGCTCTTCGTGGCTGTCTCCTTCACCTCTTTGACCTCCTTCGGCACGAAATCGATGAAGTCCGCCACGATCTCCTCGCTCGGCTTGCCGAGTTGCGGAAT
The DNA here is from genome assembly GCA_017853885.1 of Prosthecobacter sp. GTDB lineage: Bacteria > Verrucomicrobiota > Verrucomicrobiia > Verrucomicrobiales > Verrucomicrobiaceae > Prosthecobacter. Next base: position 166,900 of record JAFMIR010000003.1, on the reverse strand, counting down.
CAAAGCGGGACGCTCGCTGAGGTAAGGCCCCGTCGTGTGGCAGTTCACGCAGCTTTTTTCGCGAACCCAACAAGTCGAGCCATCATCGAGATACTTTACCGCCGCCTTGATCGACTCCGCGCCGAACTGCTTCACGCGCGGCTCATCGGCGGTCGGGAGGCTCACCTTGATGTCGCCGGATTCGTATTGGAACGCAGGCGGAGTCGCAGCAAAAAGGACCGAAGAGATGAAAAAGACGGCAAGGGCGTGTTTCATGCGACTTTAAACGCTGTCGCCGCGCCGGTCATTGCGATTTCCCATACGCTCTATCCACCTTGGCCACGCGCAGTTGATCATCGGCATACCAAGTCGTCTTCCCAGCCTCCTGCGCGATGCGGTGCTCGGCATGCGCTTTCCACGCCGCGATGGCCTGCGTTCTTTCCCAATACGACACCGTGATGCCGAAACCGCCTGCACCGCGTGCGCTTTCCACACCGAGGAAGCCCGGTTGCTCATGCGCCAGCTCCACCATGCGCTCGGCCATGTCGCAGTAGCCTTGATCGCCCTCCGTGCGCTGCGACGTGAAGATCACGGCGTAGTAAGGTGGCGCGGTTATTTGGGCGAAGGTGGACATAGCGAAGGAGCGGAGCCTCCTGGATGGGTCACTTCGTCTCCGGCGTCCAGTAGTGGCCGAGGATCTCCAGCACCTTGGAGCGGAGTTCGTCGCCATTGATTTCGCCGTTGTGGCGGAAGACGATTTCACCGCCAGGGGCGACGAGGATGGTGTGGGGGATGGGGCCGGGCCATTCGGGGTCGAGGGCCTTGATGAGCTCGTCGTGGCTGGCGCCTTGGAAGACGTAGGCATTGCCTTTGCGACCCTCGGCTTTGAGGGAGGGCTTCAGACGGTCATGCACGATGGCGTTCTTCTCTTCGAGGAAGGTCTTTACATCGGTGATGGTCTTAGGATCATCGATGCTGATGCTGATGAACTCAAAGTCACGCAGGCCGAACTTCCGTTGCGTGTTGACGAACTCGTGAAACTCCTCTGCGCAAGGTCCGCACCATGTCGCCCACACATTGAAGAGGCGTAGCTTCTTGGTGGCATTCTTGCGAAGCTCAGCGATGCCGGCTGACGTAATGGTTTCAACCTCGACGCTGCCTTTCTCCCATTTCTCGTTGTCGGCGGCGACGGCCTTGCGTTTCTCGATCCATTTGGTGGAGCAGCCGTGAGGCTTGGTCTCGGCCACCGGCACGTTTTTACCAGCGGCGAGAGCCTCAACAGCATTTCGTGCATCCGGCGCGGACACGCTTGCCTCATCGGCATAGCGTGAGTCATCGAATCGCCCTTGGTAGCGAAGCTTCCGCTCCTTGTCGAAAAGGAAAATGTGAGGCGTGGCGAGGCATCCGTAGGCCTTGGCGATGGCCTGAGTCTCGCCGTCGAAAAGGTAGGGAAAGGTGAACTTTTGCTCCGCGGCATGCTTTTTCATCTCCGGGAAGCTATCGTTGTAGGCCGAGTAGCCGAGTTCATCGGCACGCAAGGCGCCGGGATCGTTGGGATTGATGGCAACGACCTGCAGCTTGCCTTTGTAATCGGCAACGAGCTTTTTCAGGCGGCTTTCGATGCCCTGCGAGGTGGGGCAGTGGTTACTGATGAAGGCGACCATCAACAGATCGGCCTTCGCGTACTCGGCCAGTGTATGCTTTTCCTCATCAATACCGATAAGTTCAAAGGCGGGCGCGGGATCGCCAATTTTGAGGATCTTCAACCCCGGCACGTCTTCAGCCAAAACAGCGGTAAATGAACAGAGGATGGCGAGAAGGAGCTTTTTCATACGACAGCAAGAGTCGCGCCATGAACGCCCGCTGCAAGCGTATCCTTGCTAGCGTCTGCTCTCGTATGTTTCAAAGGCTGCGGCATGCGGGCAGTGCAAAACAAGCGGCTCGTCGGCATCCTTGTGGTGCTTGATGATTTTTCCCTCTTCCAAGGGCAAGGGCCTCGAGCATGAGCGGCTCACCTTCTACTATCACGGCCGCGATTACCGCCATCGCGTGGATGGGCGGCGAGCTCGTGCACGGCATCGTGCGTGACATCCTGCGGATCACCGCTACGATGGCAACATGATTGAAATCACGAAGAAGCCCTTTGGAAAGCTGTCGGATGGTCGTGAGGCCGCCCTGTATGTGCTGCAGGTGCAAGATGGCATGAGCGTGGCCCTCACCGATTACGGAGCGACCCTCGTGCAGCTGCATGTACCGGATCGCTTGGGCCTGCTGAAGGATGTCACCCTTGGCTACGATGATGTCCGAGGCTATGAGAATGGACGCTCCCACTTTGGCTGCACCACAGGCCGCTACGGCAACCGCATCCGCGATGGTCGCTTGCCCGTGGGTGACGAGGTTTACCAACTCGAGCGCAATGACGGCGGCTGCCATCACCTACACGGCGGCGTAATGGGCTTTGGCAAATTCCTATGGGAAGCGGAGATCATTACAGACGGGGTGCGTTTCTCCCGCTTAAGCCCGCATGGCGAAGAGGGGTATCCGGGCAATCTCACCGTGCATGTTACTTTCATACTGAATCCTGCTAATGAGCTTTCGATCCGCTACGAGGCCGTGACGGACGCTCCCACGCATGTGAACCTCACCAATCACGCCTACTTCAACCTTGCAGGACATGACTCCAGCACGATTCTGAACCACAAGCTGTGTCTATCCGCCCAGACCTTTATCCCCGTGGATGACACGCTGATTCCCACGGGTGAAATCTCTAGCGTGGAGGATACTGTGCTCGATTTTCGCTCACCTGAGATCATCGGTTCACGCATCGATGCGGACGAGCCGCAGCTGCGACTCGGGCATGGTTATGATCATTGTTTCGTTGTCGAAGGCCGGCCGGGACTCCTGAGGCTGGCCGCAAGCCTTGTCGATCCCGCCAGCGGCCGCCTGATGGAGGTGCTGACGACCGAGCCTGGCATGCAGCTTTATACCGGAAACTTCCTCGATGGCACACAGATAGGCAAAGGTGGCGTGACACATCCTTTCCGTAGCGGCCTCTGCCTTGAGACACAGCATTTTCCGGACTCGCCAAACCAGTCCGCCTTCCCAAGCACACTGCTGCAGCCAGGCGAGCGTTATGAAACGGAGACGATCTACCGCTTCACTGTAGTGCCTTAACGCTCATGGCTGCTTGATTCGATACTGCGTGCGGCGGCTGTTGAGCCAGCGGACACCAATCATGTCCATCGTGGCACGCCAAGCGCGGTTTCCAAAGCCATATTTGCTGATGCCGCTCAAACGCGGACGGTGGTTCACAGGCCATTCGGTGACACGCCATCCCATGTTGCGAATAAGCGCGGGAATGAAGCGGTGCATGCCGTTAAAAAGCAGCAAAGCCTCGCGACAGTCGCGACGCATGACTTTGAGAGTGCATCCGGTGTCTCGAACGCCATCCCCCACAAAGCGTGAGCGCACCACATTGGCGATGCGACTTTGGAGGCGTTTGAAGGCGGTGTCCTTGCGCTTCTGGCGGTAGCCACACACGAGGTCCCAGCCTTGATTGAGCAAGGTAATCATGGCGGAGATGTCCGCTGGATCGTTTTGCAAATCGCCATCGAGAGTCACGATGATTTCGCCGCGCGCGTGCTGGATTCCCGCGTGCATCGCGGCGCTCTGGCCGCTGTTTTTCTCAAACTGAATCACACGCACATGCTCACCGCCGGGAATGTTGGCCAGCGTGTTGTCTGTGGAGGCATCATCGACCAGCACGATCTCGTATTCGCGACCTTTCAGCTCGGCCTCAATTTGGCGCTGCAATTCCGCCACATTCCCTTCTTCATTGTAAAGAGGGACAACGACGGAGATGGAGGGAGTGACGGGCATTGGAACTTCAGGATTCGGGCGGTCGGAAGTCGTGGCAAGAGAAGATTTTCAGCCAACGCACTTCATTGCCCGCGTGCATCACCCGCGCCACGGAAAGCAATTCCCACGAGGCAAAAAGGGCCTGCATCTCCGGCGGTGGTTCCACGGCCACGACCTCGTCCGTGATGAAAAGCACATTATGCCCTCTCTGGAGCTCGTTGAGCTGCACACAGCGCGAATCGCGCTTGCCGTAGAAGTCGAGTTGCGCACCCATTCGCGCATTCGAAGCCATTGCGAGGGCCGTGGGGGCTTTTTCGAGCGCCGCATCAAAGAGCCGGGCACTTTCCCGCCAGCCTCGCATGACCGAAGAAGGATCGGCGATGAAAAAACGGCTCCATTCCGCCTGCTGCGCCAGATGGCCCGCAAAGCGCCACGGCACGCCAAGCGTGCGCAGAAGATCGCTCTGCATCAAAAACACGCTCTGCAGCGCCGCACACACAATCGCGATGGTGCGTAGGCTAATCTTTTGTTCGCTCGGCAGCGCACGAAATACCGCCCCTTGGTGTGCGAGCACAACGGCGGCGGGCAGCAGCCAAGCCGCCCCGCCTGTATCCGGCCAGCGATCCCAAGGTCCGTAGAGCAGATCCAGCAGCGCCATCGGTAGCATGAAGCCCAGTGGCATCGCCCACATCCCGACCAGCGCCGCGTTGGGCACAATGATCCTAGCCAGCAGAACTAGCAAAGTGATCAGCATCGGCGAGGCGAGCATGATCCAGCGAAAGACGTTTGGAGCCAGGGCCATCGCAGGCATTTCCAGCACGCGCCAGCCTTGGGTGAGCATCACAGCCGTGCCCCACATGACTAGGATTACGCTGAAACCCGGCGCTTTCAGGTAATGCCGAAGCCGTTTTGGCCAAGCAATCGAGGCAGAGATACCAGCGACCAACGCAACACCCGGCGGAGCCACCATCACTGCAGCGGCCGCACAGCCACCAGTGGCGAACCACGCCCAGTGCAACGGCGACGCATGCAGAAGCGCCAGCCGCAGACACAGCATCGCAGCCGCCGTGAGCGTAAAAAGAACTGTTCCTGGCGTAAGTGACACTGCGGCGAGATTGAAAGCCGGCAGCACGTTCAGCACCACCACCGCCCATCCGGCGATCATGGAATCCCACAAACCCCGTGTGAACCGCCAGACAGCGAACGATGCCAGCCATGCCATCAACGGCGCAAAGAATCGCACCCCAAACTCGCTTACTCCAAACAGCGTAGTGCTCAGGTGGACTATCGCCACCAGAAGCGGTGCCTGCGATGGAGTGCCATGCCTCGCCGCGAGAGCCAGCGTGGCCTCGTCAGGTGAAAGTTCGAGTGTCGGCAGCAGCGCCCAGCGCCAGAGCGTGAGCAGACCGAGGCCGATGAAGAGAAAGCGCTGGCGCCGCATGAAGGTTGCACTCATTGAATAGAGGACACTGCGCTCATGTCAAAGCGTCCCTCCCCATCATCCTCATGAAACGCCTCACGCTTCTCTGCCTCTTCGTGATCGGCTCATGCCTTCGAGCTGAAGATCCCGAACCCAAGACCGCCGAGCAGATCCTGAGCATCGTGCGCCTTAGTTATGCCCTTCAAAACCATAAGATGAATGGCACGCTGCGTGACGATGCCAGCGGTCGCGTGGAGCCTTTGGAGTTGACGATGGAGAGGCAGGTGATGTGCTTCCGTTTTCAAAACCCTCCTGCAGAGATCGTCCAACTCGATCTCAACACGACTCCCGCCACCCTATATCAGGTGAAACCTAGCGGCGCCAGCGAGGTTCCCACCTCCCAGATGGACAAAAAGGTGCGCGGCATGGAGTTGAACTACCTCGATCTCTCACTCGCCTTCCTCTACTGGCCACGACCACAACATCTCGGTGAGGAGCGTGTCACCGGCCAAAAGTGCTGGAAGGTCCGCGTCACGAATCCGAATCTCAAGCGCCAAGGACCCTACTGGACCGTGGACATCTGGGTTCATCAGGGAAGCGGCGGTGCGGCAAAAATGGAAGCCTACGACTGGAACAGCAAGTTGATCAAGCGCTTCCAAGTCACCAAAGTGCAGGAAGTGGACGGAGCCACCACCCTTAAGGAGATGAAAATCGAAACCTTTCATCCTCCCGACGGCGAACTTCAGGGGCGCACCTACATGAAGATGGACCATCCCAAGAAAGATTGAACCCACATCGCTTCCATCAATGATCGGGAGCGGATTATCAATTTACCGCATTCCCGTTTCCCGGCAGAATGTTTGGCGTGATGCCTGAAATCATCCTTCCCCTCTTGATCGTCGCGACGGCGGCGGTCATCATCGTGACGACCTGTGCGCTGGTGTTTGCTAGGCATGCCCAACGTGAAACGCGAGCGCTACGCCTAGAAACCGAACGCCTGCGAGAGCTCGGTTTGAAGCAGTTTGAGCAACTCCATAAGCTGTCCAGCCGCCTCAGCGAGCTGGAAGATGGCAAACCAGCCTCTACACCCAAATCGAAACCTGAGGTCGAGGCGTCGGTTTCTATGGATCAACCTGTTGGGAAGAGTGTCCCACCTCCATTACCGACTTGTTACCCACCACCTCAGCCACAACGCGAAATCCTGCCTCCAACTCCCAGCCGGCTTCAGGTGCCGCCCAAAGAAACTGAAATCAACTTGGAGCAATTCTTGGGCGCAAAGCTTTTCGCGTGGGTTGGTGGGCTGGCGTTGTTTCTAGGCGTCGTGTTCTTTGTCAAACACAGTATGGAGCAGGGTTGGATCTCCCCTGCCCTGCGCATGGCGATGGGCCTTATCACGGGCATCGGACTCATCATGGGTGGTGTTATCATGCATCGGCGTCCGCGATACATCACACTGGCCCAGACGCTCATCGCTACGGGCATCGTCATGCTTTATGGCGTCAGCTTCACCGCACATGCCATCTGGCGCATTGCTCCACTGGATGATGCATTGTTCACGTTTGGATTCATGGCGGCGGTGACAGTGACTGCCTTCCTATTCGCGGTGCGGCTCAAGGCACAGGTTGTGGCCATCCTCGGGTTGCTGGGCGGCTTTTGGACGCCAGTTCTATGCTCCACCGGCCATGACAACCCTTTCGGCCTGTGGAGCTACATCTCTTTGCTCTGCATCGGGACGCTGGCCGTGGTGAAGCACACACGCTGGCATCACCTCGTGCCACTTGTAGCCTGTGGCGTGCTCGTCACGCAGTTTGGGTGGATGCTCAAGTTCTTCGCCAGCAGTGGCTATGCCTACGGCTCCGCGACTTGGATTCCCGTAAGTGTCCTAGCAGGTTTTGCTGCGCTCTTCACGGCGGCTGTGATCTGGATGAGAAACGATGAGGAGGCACCCGCAACCGGCGCACTAATGCTTTGCGCCGGAACAATGGGGGCAGCTTTTCTTTTCATGCTTTACCCTAGCATCTCAAATCGCCCCAGTGTGCTCTACGCGCTCGTGTTCGGCGTTTCAGCGCTCGTGATGACCCTCGTGTGGCTGCGGCCGCGTGTGAAAATGGCGCAGGGTGTCAGCGCAGGCCTCGGCTTTCTGCATTTGATGCTATGGACCACGTCGAGTCTCAAAACGGATCTGCTGCCATGGGCACTGGGACTTTATCTTTTGTTTGGCGTAGCGCACACAGCCTTTGCGGTGCTTTGGCAGCGCCGTGGTGAAAGCGTGAACGGCTTCATGAGCTGGACGCCGGTCATCTCGCTCGCACTCATGATGTTGCCGCTGCTTTGCCTAAATGAACCCAGCCTCGCATTATGGCCCGCAGTGCTGCTCGCAGATGCTCTCGTCATTGGCGTGGCCATCGCGACCGGTGCCCTCGCGCCAGTGCTGGCTGCGCTGGTCCTCACTCTGATCAGTGTGGGCCTATGGCTCTTTGCACGACTCCCCTCGAACGCCGTATTCAGCCTCGCGCCCTTCCTTACCGTGCTCGGTGGATTCAGCTTACTCTTCATCGGAGTGGGCAGTTGGCTGTCGAAAAAACGTCCGCAGGCGCCATTCGCAGCTTCACTTCCAGTTTGCGCGGCGGTGATGCCGTTCGCCCTGCTCGTCGCAGCCACGTTACATCTCCAGGTGGCGAATCCCTCGCCCATTTTCGGTCTCGCGTTGATCCTCACAGCTTTCATGCTCGGCCTCGCACGCGTGAGCGGCATCACGCAGCTTGTTCCGGCAGCTCTCGGCTGCATTCTCGCGCTGACGTGGTGCTGGCATGCGCAGAGCTTCGATGCAGATTCGCCGGTGCTGCCACTGTTGTGGTATCTCGGCTTCTACGTCCTCTTCACTCTGCATCCATTGCTCTACCACACGCAGCACGTGGAGCGCAGGCTGCCGTGGATCTCCTCCGCCGCAGCAGGTCTCGGCTTCTTTGGGCTTGTGTATCGTGTGGTGACACTTGCATGGCCAAATGGCGCGATGGGGCTTCTACCACTCGCTTTCGCGCTGCCACCGCTAGCACTGCAGATGTTCATTTTGAAAAACCATACACTGCAGAATCCCGCCCGGTTAACGCAGCTCGCGTGGTATGGAGGTGTGGCGCTTTTTTTTATCACACTGGTTTTCCCAGTGCAGTTTGAACGCCAGTGGATCACCCTTGGCTGGGCCCTAGAGGGAGCGGCGCTATGCTGGCTCTTCCGCCGCGTGCCGCACGATGGCCTGCGCCTTACTGGAGCTGCATTGCTGATTGCCGCCTTTGCTCGGTTGCTGATGAATACCGATCTCTGGTTCGGCCAAGTGCGTGGCGATAGCGCGTTGATGAACTGGCCGCTCTACGCGCTCTCGCTTACCGCCCTCGCTCAATTTGCTGCTGCATGGTTCTTGCAGCCGCCTGCGCATCAGTGGCGGCGGGTTCGCCTGCGCACTGGCTTCCTGAGTCTCGGCACCGTGCTTGTATTTCTGCTCATGAACTACGAGATCGCCTATTTCTACACCACACTTGGCACCACGGTGGATGTGCTTCGCTTTGGCGATAGCTTCCCACGTGACATGGTGACGACCGTCGCGTGGTCGCTCTTTGCTCTTACCTTGCTCAGCCTCGGCATCTGGAAAAAAACGGCGACCATGCGCTACACCGGCATCGCATGGCTTGCTGTGGCATTGATCAAACTGTTCCTGCACGACCTCGCGAACATCGGCAGTATTTACCGCGTCGGCGCGCTTCTGATGGTCGCCGTCATCGCACTCGCAGCCTCCTATCTCTACCAACGATTCCTTCAGAACGAGACTCTTCCATGAAACACCTGCTTGCAGTTCTGTTCACGTGCGGTGTCAGTCCGCGGGCTTGGGCTGAGCTGACGTTCGTCTACCACGTGTTGGTTTGGCCAATGGCGCGCCTGCTGTGTAAGGTGAAAATTTCGCTATGATCTCTGAGCCCTTTGCCCGCTTCATGAGCCGCGCGCTGTTTGATCCGCAGCGTGGCTACTACACGCGGAACATCAAGACTGTTGGTGCTCGTGGAGACTTCAGCACTGCGGCCACACTTTCAATGGCGCTCGGCAAACGCATCGCAGCGTGGCTGAAGGATGCTCGAAATGTCATTGAGCTCGGCGCGGGGAATGGGCAACTCATGGAACAGGTACAGCGATATCTGGGTCTATGGCGGCGCTGGCAGATGCGGTTTCACATTGTCGAGACCTCGCCCGTACTGCGTGAGCAGCAGCAGAAGCGGCTCAAGGGCGTGACGTGGCATGAAACGCTCGAATCCGCGCTCGCGGCGATGGGCGGTGATGCGTGGATTTATCACAATGAGCTTCTCGATGCTTTTCCGGTCACGTTGATCGAGTGGCGAAACGGAAGATGGCATGAAGTTTGGGTGCCTGAGGAGCTGCGGCCGCTCGAAATCGATCCGCAGCCGTTTTCGGCGCTGAAGCATACGACCTTCGCTGAAGGCCAGCGCTGCGAGATTCATCCCAGCATCCGCGAATGGCTGAACAAGTGGTCACCGCACTGGAAACGCGGCCAGATGCTCACCATCGACTACGGCGATGAGTTTCCCGCTTTGTATCACCGGCGGCCTAGTGGCACGCTGCGCGGCTACTTGATGCATCAGCGTCTTTACTGGCCGGACGTGCTACAAAGTCCAGGCCGCATGGATTTGACGGCAGACATCAATTTCACCGACTACCGCGCTTGGTGCCGTGAAGTTAGCTTTGATGAGCTTGGCTATCAAACCATGGCCGAATGGTCGGGCTACGGTGAAGCAGATGGTGCGGGTGAGGCCTTCAAGTGTGTGATTCACCGCAGACTGAGCTGAACAATCTCCTGACTGCTCAGCGCTTTGTCGAACACGGCGATTTCATCGAGGCGTCCTTCCCAGTTGTCGGTGTTGTCGCTGCGACCTCCTAGGAAGATGGCGGGGATTTTTACGGCTGGAGCATCGGCTTCGAGATCGAGGGCACCGTTAAGATAGACCCGCGCTTTGCCGCTTTTTCGCACGAGGGCGATGTGCTGCCAACTCCAGCGAGGAAGCTCGGTTTTGCCGATGAATAGGTTTTGGCCTACTTGGAGAACAAGCTTCCCAGTGTGCCCACTTTTGCCGCCTATACCAAGGTGTTCGCCAAAGGCACTGGTGCCTTGGTTATGATCGCGGGAATAAAACCAGCCGCAGAAGTCGCGCCCCTCATTCGGCATGCCGTTCCAGATCCACATCGAGAGGGTGTAGTCCTCACCAAGCTGGGCGAACTCGGTGGTGAGGCGACCGCCAACGAAGTGTGGGGCGCGGTTGACCTCGCCGCCGCAGAATTTCGAGGCGTGCGGACCATCGAGGTAGTAGGCGACACCGCCTTCGTAGGTGGCCTGATGTTCATGCAAGGTGGCATCGACCGCCACGGGGCCGGTGAACTCGTTCAAGCGCCAGTAAGCCAACGGGCCGAGATCGACGAGGCTCTTCGTGGCCGGTCCGGCGCTGAGATGCCAGAGCTTGCGCGGGGCTTGGCTCACCGTTTCGAGCAAACCGATGGCGGCCTGCGTGATCTTCGGCTCGGCCATGACTTCGAGACCGGCGGAACGTGCGGCCCAAGTGTTATAACCGCCCCAGGCGTGCATCTCCGGCGGCGGGATGTAACCATCACCACCATTCGCCAGCTCGATAACTAGGGTGTGTGGCAGCGGACTGGCGGCTTTGATCTTGAGACCGGTGATCGCATAGGTCTCGTTCGGCGTGGTGGCGATGCCGATGGGGCCGATGCGCAGCGCCTGCACGACGATCTCCGTCTGCTGACGCTCGTGGAGGAGGATCTGCTCGCGGGCATAGACCTCCGTCTGGGTCTTCGCCAAACGATCGCCCATCTCGGCGACGATGCGCTGGGCCCATTCGAGGCGCTGTTTGTCCGGCACGCGGTATTTCAGCGTCATGCGCCGCTCGGCCATGGCCACATCGACATCGCTGCGATACTCGATTTGCGCGTAGGCCTTCATCGCGATGTCGAGCAGGCCCTGCGTGTATTCGTCGATGGTGGGCTTGGGGCGATCTTTCTCCGGCACTTTGTAATCGACGCGGTAGATGTCGCCGCTGCAGCCGTGGGACATGATGCCGACCATGCCGCCCTGCGGGTCGATGCGCTGCTTCAGACCTTCGGCGAAGAGGCCGAAGTAGTCGGCGCTGATGTCTTTGTCGCCAAAGTAGTGCATGGAGAAGTTCGCCAGCACGGCCAGCGGCTTGCCATCGGCGCTTTGAATGGAGATGAGCGAGAGATCCGGGTCCTCGGGGCCGGATTCGCCCGTCACATCATCCCACACGCGGCCAGCGTGCATGTTGGCGCGGACGCTCAGGTTGCCAAACGGGTCCTCCGTCACGCGATCGGGTCGTTTGATCCACTGACGCAGCGCGGTAAAGTCCGCTGCGTCTTGCTTTGCAAAACCGATGCGAGCTGGTTTGAGAGCCTTTTGTGCCGCGTCAATGGCCTCAACGAGTTTTCCCTTCAAAAAAGGCACATAAGCCGGATCCGCTTCTGTGCCGAGACAACCCATTGAAGCCGGCGCGGAATGTGCATGCGTGGCAGAGATAAGCATGTGATCGCTGGCGATGCCTGTTTTCGCAGCCGCGGCTTTTTTCGCGTCGTCGAGCAGCTCACGTCCCATCATGCAGCTATCCACCACCACGATGGCTACTGACTCTTTCCCATCCGTGGCCACAATCGCGCGGGCTTTCACACGCGTGTTGATCTTGTCCACATAGCGGCTGAGCATACCACCATTTACCAGAACCGGCAGCTTCGGCGGCGTGATGTCGATCACTACCGCTCCGGCCTGAAATTCAGCACGAAGCAGTTGAGCAGCGAGAAGGACAAGCAGCAGTAGAAGTCGGCGGATCATGGTCCACAGAATACGGGGGATAAGAACAAGGTTTCCATCCAGCCGAGATTTTAATCGGACAGCTGCAACATCGATTGCTTGCGCTAGGCTGTTTTTTGAGGGTCGATGCAGGTGCCCGTTTGGTGAAGATGAATGGCGAAAGATTTGATCGGCTTTTGCTGACCACTGTAAAACGCGGTGGGTTTTGGTTTCAGAAAGCCATTGGGGATGACTTGCTTCATGGTGGAGAACGCGTGATGGATTCTTCATGTCTGATCTCACTCACGCCTGCTCTGTTTTTATGGCCGGACTTATTCAAGATGGATTGGGCCTCGCCCTGAGCTGGCATTGCTGGCGATCCTTGAAGCTCGGTTCGGTTCAAGTCTCCCAAAGCATGGTTTTGGAGCGGAAGATTCAACCCGTTGGATTCCGCCTTATGATTCTTTTTTTTGGCATGAGCTCCCTTGTGCTTCTGGGGGCTGGAATGTATTGCATCTCAGCAGCTGTGAGACTGTTTTGAGATGGGTCATCTGCTGGAGGCTCGGGGCGGTTAGTGGAAACCTGAGCGATTGATAGCGGACAGAATTTGAATCACGGCTAAGAAAACCGGAAAACGAAGTGCGCAGTGGTAGCCATCTCCTGAAGACCGCGTGCTAAACCCGGGAAAGATGTCAGGAAAAGGACATAAGGCTTTGTTCTCCGGACTCCTTATGCGAGGGAGTTGGAATGGTCGGGCTGGCGGGATTCGAACCCACGACCTCTTCGTCCCGAACGAAGCGCTCTACCAGGCTGAGCCACAGCCCGCCGTTTTGTCACTGCTGACGAAAATCTGCGGATTCACGCGGCAGGTTGCCGCGAGCGGGATACATGGGTAACTCGTCGTGGCAAAGTCGCAAGCTGGAAGATGCTGATAGCCGCTGCATCAATTCAGCGCTCACTTTTTTCGCTTTGCGACCTTCTTCGCGGCCTTTCGAGCCGTTTTCTTGGTGGGTGCCTTTTTCACGGATTTAGCCGCCTTGGGCTTTGTGGCTGGCTTCTTCTTAGGCTGACGCACAATGCGAGGCTGATCCTCCTTTAACGTCACTTCGGGCGCGTCCCCCCATAGCTCTTCGAGGGCATAGAAATCACGTTTCTCGGGCGAGAGGATATGCACCATCACGTTACCATAATCGAGAATCATCCACTGACTTTCATAGCTTCCATCCCGGTAGAGCGGGCGTTCACCATGCTTCTCCTTCATCTCGTCCTCGATGTGGTCACGCACGGCGCGGAGCTGGGGGGCAGAAAGGGCGCTGCAAAGCACCAGCCAGTCTGTCACGGGGGAAAGACCGCGCAGGTCTAGAATGCGGATGTTTTCCGCTTTTTTGTCGTCGGCAAATTCTGCGCAGGCGCGAGCGAGGTCGAGGTCTTTCATGATGGGCTCATGCATAAAGCAGGAATCCCTGTCTTTGCGAGCGGAAGCTCTGCACCCACCGCTGCCAGCGGGAAGCAATGACGGGCCCCGGTGTGCCGCGAAGCAGGTCTCGATGGAGGGATTCACTACCGAAGACTTTGTTGAAAAGGTTGAGTTTGGAACCGCTCATGGCACGGACTGTCTTGCCGCTAGTCAGTCGGTTGATCTCGGTCAAAAGCATGACGTCGAGGCCGGTGAGATCTGTGGAATTCCTTGGATCAATGTGGAGCTTGACTCCACCGAATCCATTCCGTGAATAAGGCGAATAGCTGACACCAGGTGTATTCCAACGCTGGCAGCTTGCGAGAAGCGTTGCCGGCTTCACCCCGCTTCCGCCCGCGTAACCAAAAGGATTGTCACTGCCGATGCCCACATCCACCGCCGCCGCGCCACCGAGGATGCCGGTGGCCACGTAGTAGAAAGGCGAGGTGGCATACGGAATATTGGGCGAGGTGGGATGCCAGCGCAGACCGGTGTCCTGCCAGACCATGGAGCGATTCCAGCCTTGCATCTTCACTGTGGTCATGCGCGGAACGCTGCTCACCCATCCTCGGGAGCAGGCCATGTGCGCGATCTCGCCAGCTGTCATGCCATGCACATACGGCACGGGCACCTGACCAACGAAGGACTTCCACTGCGGCTCTAGCGGCGGGCCTTCCACGCGCCAGCCACCCATCGGGTTTGGCCGGTCCAACACCACAAAAAGTTTCCCATTCTCCGCGGCGGCCTCCATCGAGACGATCATCGTGCTAATGTAGGTGTAGCTGCGGCAGCCGATGTCTTGGAGATCAAACACGAGGACATCGATCGGTGCGAGCATCGCAGGCGTGGGCTTCCGCGTGGGACCATAAAGGGAGTAAACGGTGAGTCCGGTGACACTGTCACGCCGCGTGCTCACATGCACACCCGCCTTGATCGAGCCATCAATGCCATGCTCGGGTGCATAAAGCGCCGTGAGACCACCGCCGAGCGTCCGTTGCATCGCACGCCGTGTCTGCTCACCGCGACCGGTGAGACTCGTGTGGTTCGTGATCAGCCCCACACGCTTCCCCCGCAGCAGATCAAAGCCGCGCGAGGCCAGCACATCCACACCCAGCATGAATGGCCCTCCGCTTGAAGGAGTCACCGCCGGCTGCTGAAAGCCCTGCGGCATGGGCCCTTGGCAGGCTGTTCCCAAAATCGAAAGAGCAAGACCCGAAGTGAAGTGACGGCGTGAAGATTGCATCGTGCTCCTGTATCGCAAGAGTCCGCACACTGCGCAAGAACCTCTTGTGAAAGCCCCTGCACTCGCGGAAGTCCCTGCTTGTCAAAGCCCTTCCAACTCCTCGCGACCGCACGCACGCCCGATGGCACTGAACTCACGCTGCATTCGCATGACAGGCATTTCTATCTTCGCGCAAACCGTCAGCCACTCATGGGCACCAATGCCTCAGAATCCGAGAAACAGCTCGCCTGCCTCGCCTGTGCACGTGCACACGCCCCGGCAAAGGCGCGTGTGCTCATCGGCGGCCTCGGGCTTGGCTTTACGCTACGTCAGGTGCTGGAAATGGTCGGTGCCGGAGCCTCGGTCGATGTCGCGGAACTATTACCGGAGGTGGTGGCGTGGAACCGTGAGTTTCTTGGTAAAGTCAACGGACTGCTGCTGGATGATCCACGCGTCGGAATCTTCGTCGAGGATGTCTTCCAAGTGATCGCTCGCTCTCCCGCAGCGCACTACGATGCCATCCTTCTCGGTGTGGACAACGGCCCCGTCGCCATGGTGCAGGATGGCAATGCACGTCTCTACCAATCACAGGGCTTTGCCGCCATCACGCACGCGCTAAGGTCCAGTGGCCGCGTCGCCTTTTGGTCTGCAAGCACAGATCAGGCCTTCGCAAAGAGATTCGCCAAAGCCGGCTTCAAGGTCGAAACCGTGCCCGTCAAAGCCTGGCCGCAGGCCAAACGCCACACGCACACGATCTTCGTGGGTGACCGTAGGCGTTAGCTGCCTTTCCGTTCGTCTCCTCGCGCTTTCATATCAGGCAGCGAGTCCAGATACAATGCCTCCACCTTGTCGCGAGCCCACTGCGTGCGGCGCAGGAACGTAAGGCTCGACTTGATGCTCGGATGCCAGTTGAAGCAGTTGATCGGGATCATGCGGCCGAGCATCTCCCAGCCATAATGAGCCACGAGTTGCTCGAGCATCATTGCGAGCGTGATGCCGTGAAGAGGGTTTTTGGGGCCAGCGGCGTGCATGAGTTATACCTACGGCAGTTCGGTTGTTTTTGCGCGTTCAACAGCCTTGGCTGGCCGTTGAGCACTGGGCAACCGAATGATGAAAGGTGTCTCGTGGAGCATGAAATCTTAGGCTAGCCCTCACTGAGGTCTTGTCCAAAACCGTTTCAATCCAAAGAAGCCCAAGACGATGATAAGGCCTGCGATAGGCCAGTAGCGGTGGCTGGGAGTCGGCGGGGTGGCCTGGCCAATCTGCACCGTCTGCGGCAGCAAATCGGCCACATCCTTCAGTTCCGGCAGTTTTTGCCCCGGTGTGGCCTGGTCCTTCACCATCTGTTTCCAATCCACGGCCATCGCGATGTCGATGCCGGGATTTTGCTCCTTCACCTGGCACGAGCACGAGCCGATCAAGAACTGGGCCGCCTCGTCAATCGTCTCCGCGCGGATGCCTTTGCCAACGAGTGCGTAAAGCGCACGCCCTTGGCCGAAAATCGGAAACGCCATCGGCTCATTGAAACCGCACAGGTCTTCTTCGCTCGCGAGCAACATCGCGACGAAAGCCGCCTCGGCAGGATCATCGCGCTTCACCTTCACGATGGAGAAGGCGAGCCGCAAACCATCGCCGGGGATGGAGACGAGGCCGTTCTTGATGTCCTGGTCATCGAGCTTTGGCAGGTTCATCACGCCGCCGAGGTAGTCGAGACGTTCTTCAAGAGTCTTCAGCGCCGTGGCGTCCTTCGTGGCATCGCCGCTCTCCAAAAACACAAACACCGCGCTCTCGCCACTGCCGAGTCGCTCCGCGATTTCTTTGCGAGCGGGCGAATCGACCAGCACGGCCACATTCGCGTCCGAAAACGGCGCGGACCAGATCACCGCGTCATTCCGCGCCGACTTCGGCTGCCGCAGTTCGATCTTCGGCTCCGTGCCGGTCGTGAAAACATAGTTCTCCGGCAGCTTCGCGACCGCAGGAGCCGTCACGCGATACGCATCCGCCTCCCAATGCTCTAGCGCATAGCGAAACACCGGCACCGAGCAGGCGAGAGTGGTTCCAGCGGCTAGAAGGAGGAAAAAAAACGGTCGAATCATGTGAACCGAACAATACGGCGACGGCATGCGTTTTGATACGTCAGACATGCCCGACTTGTCGGGCCCGTCAGACCAAGCCCAACCACCATGCGCCCGCTCCTTTGCCTTCTCGCTCTCTCCACAGCTGCTTTCGCCGAATGGCCGACTTACTTGCACGATGCGTCACGAGTCGGGGCTACGACGGAGAGTGTTCCCGGCACGCTGAAGCCCGCGTGGACCTTCGCGTCACCCACCGCGCCGCAAATGGCGTGGGCGGGTGAAGACGGACGCGTGATCGAAGGGCATGAGCTCTTCAATCGCATCCGCTTTGACGATGTGTTTCACGTCGCGATCAGCGGCGGGCGCGTGTTCTTCGGTTCGTCGGTGGATGGGCGGGTAATGTGTCGCGAAGTGGCCACCGGCAAAGACGTCTGGTCGTTTTTCACGAATGCGCCGGTGCGGCTCGCGCCGATGATCGCGGATGGGAAGGTGTATGTCGGCTCGGATGATGGCTATGCGTATTGCCTCGATGCGGCGAGCGGCAAGGTGGTGTGGAAGCTGCGCGCGGGGCCGCATGATGAGCGCATCCTCGCTCGCGGACGCATGGTGTCGCGCTGGCCGATACGGACGGGCATTTTGGTGGATGGCGGCATCGCGTATTTCGGCGCGGGCGTGTTTCCGCATGAGAAAGTGTATCTGTATGCCGTCGAAGCGGCGACGGGGAAGGTGATCTGGAAAAATGACGCCATTTCAGAGAAGGACGCGGGTCGCAATGACCTCTCGCCGCAGGGTTATCTGCTCGCGACAAAGGACATTCTGTTTGTGCCTTCGGGACGTTCGCTCGCGGCATCGTTTGATCGCAAAACGGGCGAGTACATCGCCAAACCGGAGCCGGGATGGCGTGGCGATGCGGGCGGGCAGATCGGCGGCACACAGGCCTTCCTCGCGGATGATCAAATCTACGCGGTGGGCGAGCATCACATCCTCGCGCTCGATCAGCAGAAGCAGAAAAGCGGCTTCGGATGGTTCGCGGGCACGCAGATGACGCTCGCGGGCGACATGGGCTACATGGTGAACGGCACGAAGATCACCGCCATCGACCGCATGAAGCACGCGGAAGGCACGCGCATTCGTCACGGCCACGAAATGGCCATCGCGAAGATCACCGGAGACCTCCGCAAGCATCCCGCACTCGCCGAGGCGAAGAAGTTGCAAGCCGCGGAGTCGGCTGCGCGAAAGGTGAAGGATGATCCAGCGGCGTTTGCGAAGGCGCAGGCCGAACTGGCGGCCATCGCGGCGAAATACGAGCCGCTGCGTCTTCAATACAAAGCGAAGCAGGATGAAGTCACGCAGCACAAGGCGGATCTCGCGAAGGCGGAGGATATGGGGGTGCGTTGGACGCTCGAATCGCCGCATCAGTCGGCGCTGATCCTCGCAGGTAAGCATTTGATCGCCGGTGGCAAAGACGAGGTGATCGTGATCGACACCGAAAAAGGCCAAATCACCGCGAAACTGGCTGTGGAAGGCGAAGCCCGCGGTTTGGCGGTGTCTGACGGCCATCTCGTCGTCAGCACGACGAAAGGTCGCGTGCATGTGTTTGGTGAAAAAGAAGGTTCGCCGATGCTTGCGGCCTCGAATTTCATTTCGAGCAAGAGTGAAGAGGCGAAGGCCATCTTGAAGCAAACCCGCATCAAAAAGGGTTTCTGCCTTGTTTTGGGCGATGACGGCTCACTGGCCTATGAATTGGCGAAACAGAGCGAACTCGTCGTTTTCGGTGTGAACTCGGATGAGGCCAAAGTGGCCGCGGGAAGGCAAAGTTTGCTCCAAACCGGCTTCTACGGCTCGCGCATCACGCTCGATCACCTGGATCTCGCGATGATTCCGTATTCGAGCTACTTCGCGAACCTCATCGTCGGTGAACCCGGCGGCGTGCCGAAGGATGTGGCGCGGCATTTGAAGCCGATTGGCGGCAAGTTCTGCTTCGCGACGAATGCGAAGAGCGATGCGTGGCTCGCCGAAACAAAGTTGAGCGAAGAAAAGGCCACAATCACGAAAGCGGACGGCTGGACGGTGCTCACGAGGGCGACTTTGCCCGGTGCGAGCTCGTGGTCGCACCAATACGGCAACGCGGCGAACACCTCGAGCACGAACGACACGCGCATCAAAGGTGGCATGAGCGTGCTGTGGTATGGCGATCCCGGTCCGGGACAGATGGTGAACCGTCACGATGGGGCGGTGGGACCCATTTCGACGAACGGCCGCCTCTTTGTGCAAGGCAACGAAAGCGTGATGGCCTACGACGCTTACAACGGTCAATTTCTGTGGGAGACGAAGAACCCCGGTGCGATGCGCACGGGCGTGTACAACGCCCGCGAGCCCGGCAACATGGTGGCGAGCGACGATCATTTCTTCATGCTCCTCGGCGATGAGTGTCTGCAATACGACGCGGCGACGGGTGCGATCACGCGCACGCTGAAAATTCCCGGCGCAGGCGCGAAGAAGGGCTTGGAATGGGGCTACATCGCCTACGCGGATGGTTTGCTCTACGGCACCGAAACGGAACGCGTCGAGAAGGCCAGCGAGGTCGCGCGTCGCGGTAAAAGCGCCTCCATTTCGACGGATCGCATCTTCGCGTATGATGTGAAGACCGGTGCGCTGGCGTGGACTTATCAGGGGAAGCACATCGCACACACCACGGTGGCGATTGGCGATGGCAGCGTCTATTTCATCGACGCCTCGCTCACGCCGGAGCAGCGGAATTTGATGCTCAAAGAGGACAAGAGCCTGCTCGCCAAGCTCACCGGCAAAGAGCGCGAACTCGCGGAGGATCGCGTCAAAAACAACGACATGCGCATGGCGGTTGCCGTGGATGCGAAGACCGGCAAACAACTGTGGGCGAAGCCGGTCGATGTGACAGATTGCAGCGAGATCGGCATCGGCGGCGGTGCTTTGACGCTGATGTATCACAACGGCCATCTCGTGCTCGGTGGTGCGAACGCGAACGGGCACTACTGGGAGCAGTTTTTGGCCGGTGAATTCAAACGCCGCCGTCTCGTCGTGCTGAACGCAACGAAGGGCGACAAGGTATGGGCGAAGGACGGCAATTACCGGCATCGCCCCGTCGTGGTGGACGATGAAATCATCGCGGAGCCGTGGAGCTACGATCTTTACACCGGAAAGCAGAAGACGCGGCAGCATCCGATCACTGGCGAGGAGACCGCGTGGATGTTTGCGCGGCCGGGACATCACTGCGGTGCCATCTCGGCCACGCCGGGCATGATGTTCTTCCGCTCGAAGTTCACCGCGTTTTATGATCGCGACACCGACAGCGGCACCGAGCACTTCGCCGGGCATCGTCTCGGCTGCTGGATCAACACGATTCCCGCCAACGGCCTCGTCATGATCCCGGAGGCCAGCGCCGGATGCGTGTGCCTTTTCTCCATCGCCAGCACCATCGTCTTCGAGCCGCGCGAGGATCGCATGAACTGGGGCGTGTATAGCGCCGATGGCGTCACGCTACCCGTGCAGCACATGGCGCTGAATCTCGGCGCTCCCGGTGATCGACGCGATGCGCACGGCAAACTCTGGCTCGGCTATCCGCGCCCGGCGAGCCGCGCAGGCATCGATCTGCCGCTCAACTTCAAGCCGCAGTATCTCAAAGGCGGTGGCGAGTATGCCTACAACGCCGAGAGCTTCGAAATCGCCGGCCACGACACACCATGGATCTTCGCCAGCGGCCTCCGCGGTCTCACGAAGCTCGAAATCCCCGTTCAGGCCAAAGGTGCCGCTTCAATGACCTACACTGTCAAACTCATGTTCGCCGCCGCCGAAGGCGACACGCCCGGAAAACGCGTCTTCGACGTCAAGCTCGGCGACAAGGTCGTTTTGAAGGCCTTCGACCCCGCCACCCGAAAAGGCGCCGCCGTCGAAGTTTTCGAAAATGTGCCCGCCAGCGAGTTTTTGACCGTCGAAATCATCCCCGTGACCGGTGAGCCGATCCTCAACGGCATCGAGATTCTCAAGACGAACGCGAAGGAGATCACGCAGGGCGTGGCAACGCGATGAGGCTTACACCACCACCAACACGATAGCGCTCAGCATCAGCATAGCGCCGGCGAGTCGCCAGCGCATGACTTTGGCACCAAGGTGCTGTTCGGCATTCTGGAACCAGTGGCCGACCATCCACACGAGTGCGACGCTGAGCAGGCCACGCGAGGCATAGACGATGTTCGCGTTTGTGGCCTTCCCGAAGACGGCGAGCGTGCTGACGAAAGTGATGCTTTGCACGCCGAGCAAGGCGGAGCCGCCGGCGAGCCAGGGCCAGGCCTTGCAGGGGATCTTGCTCAGCGGTGCGGAGAAACGAAAGATGAGGCCAAAGGAAAGGAGCGCGTTGATCCAGAAGATGCAGGGCAGCAGCCGTCCCGCGCCCCACGTTAGTCCCCACTTCTGCACGAGCACATCAAACACCGCGAAGGCTACCGCGCCGATGCCTCCGGCGATGAAAGTGATGAGCAGGTTTCGTGGCGGCTTCTCCGCGTCCTTCCGATTGAGGCAGGTGATGCCAACCACGCTGAGAAAGGCGGCGATCCAGAGCTTCACGCCCACGGCCTCGCCAATCAAAACCGGCGTGAGGAAGGCCACGAAAACCACTTTGAGTCCAAACACCGGCACCGCGACGGACACATCCCCTTTCTCCAACGCGAGGAATTGCGAGAGCTGCCCGATGAAGAGGCACATAGCGATCACGCCGGGCTGCCAGAGCAGCTCTTTTTCCACCGGCGGACCGCCGAGCAGCCACAGCACGGAGAAAAGCGCCGCAACGATGAGGTTGGCGACAAAGGTCGTGCGCCACAGGCCCACACCGAGATCGCTGGAGCGCTTCAACACAAGGGCTCCAAAGGCATACAACAGGGCGGCGAGGAGCGGAAAGATCGTGGTAGCGAGCGCGGGGGACACCAAGCGACGTATCATGCGCACGCGTGGCCGCAATGACGGAGATATCGCCACAAATACTTCCGTTGATGAAATTGCGTTTCACCCTACTCATTCTCTCCCAACCATGATCAAGCAATCGCTCCTCGCCCTCGTGGCCCTGACAGGCCTTTCCTTTGCCCAGACCGCGAACCTCGCCACCACGCCCGTGCCGCGTGCCGGCGGCTGGGTGAAGCGCCACGAGTCCTTCAACGAGATCTCCAAGAAGGGTGAGGCGCAGCTTGTCTTCCTCGGCGACTCGATCACACAGGGCTGGGAAGGTGCTGGCAAGGAAGTCTGGGCTCAAAAATGGGCTCCGCTGAAGGCCGCGAACTTCGGCATCGGCGGCGACCGCACCGAGCATGTCATCTGGCGTTTGCAGAACGGCAATTTCGACGGCCTGAAGCCCAAGCTCATCGTGCTCATGATCGGCACGAACAACACCGGTCACCAAGGCCGCCCCGCCGCCGAGCACAACAATGCCGTTTACACCTCGCCCCCCGAGCACACCGCCGCAGGCGTGAAAATGATCCTCGACATCCTTGCCGAAAAGATGCCGGAAACCCAAGTGCTCTTGCTCGCCATCTTCCCACGCGGGGCGAAGCCTGAGGACGCCATGCGAAAGCAGAACGCGGCCACGAACCAGCTCCTCGCCGGGCTCGCCGATGGCAAGAAGGTCATCTTCAAAGACATCGGCAACAGCTTCCTCCAGTCCGATGGTAACCTGCCGAAAGACATCATGCCCGACCTGCTGCACCTGAATGCCAAAGGCTATCAAATGTGGGCTGAAGCCATTGAGCCAATCGTGAAGCAACTGATGAAGTAACAGCTCACTGTCTCATGATCTCCAGCTTCCTCAAGCCGTGGGCACCGTCGATGGTCATGATATAGTTGATGCCCTCCAACGAATTCAGTTTTTGAAAAACTGATCCCCTTTCACCACGGTGCCGTCTTTCAGCACGACGGAGAAAGTGCCTCCGTTGGACTTGGCGAGGCGGTCCATATCAGATGCCGCATCGGTTTCCATCATCACGCTCGTGTGGATCACGGTGCGAGGCAACGTGCGCTTGTTTTCATCGGTCACAATATCCACCCAGCCCAGTTCGTCGGACTTCTGGCCATCAGTCATAAAGAAGATGGCATCGGGTTTGGGGTAGCCCTTCAGCGCCATCAGCAGGCCAGCCCCCCAGTTTGTGCCGCCGGGATTATCGGCCTCCTTCACGACCTTCCGGCTGTCAGCCAAATTGAAGGGAGTAGCTTGGATGTAGGCATAGTTGGGAATGCGCGCCTTTTTCCAATCCTCGGGTGTGATATTCCAGCGATACTTCTCGTAAGCGGCAGCCTTCTTGGGGTCAATGGTGTTATGTGGCCAAGCGAAGTCGGAAAAGAAAAGCACCTGATACTGCGTGCCCGGCGGGATGCGTCCGAGGCTTTTGTCGAGCTCCTTCTTGAGCACATCAAAGCGTGAAACACCACCTTGGCCAGTCATCGACATCGAAGCAGAGACATCCACTACAAAGACCACACGCCGCCCGAAGGCAGTCTGGCCGAGGAAGCTGAACATCCCGCCTCGGCCGATGCCCGCGCCAAAACCACCACCGCTGCCTCCAACCCCCATGCCGGCACCGAGCCCGAGACCTCCGGAGAGTTTCCCAAGTTCCATGCGGCTGCTCATGCCGGAGAGATTGAGCGAATCCATGTCCATCTCCGGCAGTTGCACATCAGCGGTAAGCGACTGCACGGTCACCCGCTGGATGGGTTTGTTCTTCAGCCAAGTGTTCTTCTTCTGCCGCACCTTGTGCTCCAACGCCTCGGAGGCCGCCTTGCTCTGGGGACTGCCGCCTGGCAAAAAGTCCACCTGCTTATCCATCACATGCCGCACGGTGATCAAGGCTCCAATGAGCAAAATCAGCACATGAATGCCGATGCTGATGCCGAGCGAATTTGTGCCGATCTTCTCCTTCCAACGCTGCCACCACAGGTGACGTTTCTGCTCCTCGCTGAGCGGTTTCTCATCGGGCGGTTTGGGCATGTCCGCATGCCTTTGCGTATCACCGACCTGTGGAACTTCCTTCACAAGCGCATGATTAGAAGTAGCGAACTTTACCGGAGGCGTATCATCCTTTCGCTTCCCTTTTTTGATCAACCGTTCTTGCATGGGCCTGCGCGGTTCGATCACGATCTCAGGCTCCGCCTCCGCTTCCTCCTCAGCCAGCTTTGCAAATTTCACAGAGGACTCCCCTGCCTGCACCAGCGGCTGCATTCCCGGCCCAGCCTCCGGCGCCACGCTCTCCGGCTCGGACGCAGAAATTTTTGCCAATACTTCAGGATCCTGCCGTATCGTCTCTTCAACAACGGCAGCCGTGTGATGCTCGGAGCCCAAAAGCTTCCTCCGCTGAAACTCATGCCATTGTTCGTCACGATCAATGAGATCATCCTCACCCGAGTCTGCCACGGTAGGCAAGGCACTCAAATCGATGTCATGGCTAGGGTTGCGGCTCATTCAGGTTCTGGGTGAGTTTCGAGACAAACCGCCAGCATTCAAGGAAGTTCCGCCCAAGTGCCACGGGTCACGCCGAGCTGGCTTTGAGCCTTCAACTCGCGCCAGATGTCATCGGCGTTGCGTTTTCCGGCCAGCAAATCGTAGTAGGTACGCAGAGCGTGGAGAGACTCGGCCTTGTCCTCCTCAAGCAATTCGACCCGGAAGGCCCCCAATCCTGCCTGCCGCAACGAGGCGAAGTATTGCGCCCCGGTTTGAGGCACGGCATTGAACAGTGTATTTCGGCAGCCAACATCGGCTTTCAGCGGATGTGCCATACCCACGCGGTCACGCAAATGCACACGATGCTTTTCGCAGGGACGGCCGCAGTTGGTGAAATCCGTGCCGTTGCTCAAAAATGCCGCAAAAGCGCAGTGCTCCATGTGAAACATCGGCATGTGCTGATGCAGCGTAAGCTCAAACCACTCCGGCGGCGCTCCATTTAGCAGATCAAGCACCTGCTCGATGCTCAAATCGTAACTGATCGTGAGTCGCTCGAGGCCCGTCTTCTTCAACGTCTCCGCCGTGAGCGGATTCGCCACGTTCAATGAGAAGTCACCAGTCATCGGAATGCCTTCGCCGCTGAAAAAAGCCATCGCGCCGAGATTGCGAATGAGCACGCCATGCGGCTCCGCCCGCTGGATGAGCTTAAAGAAGCCCGCCTCACCCGATTTCTGAATGCGCGGCGTCGCCAGCCAAACCTGTACCGTGTCGCTGCGAGCCTTGATGTTCTTCACCAGTTCCGCGTAGCGACGAATGTCCTCAAAATCGAGGTAGAGCCGCGAGATGCCCGTTTCGAGAGCCGCTTCGATTTGATCCGGCGTGCGGCAAAGCGCGAATAAATGAGGCGCGATGCTGGGCGAATGACGAATGCCTTTCGCGGTCGCCAGCAGGCTATCGAGCGTCGTGATGGGTTGTTGGAGCTTCGCCGCCTCGGAAGAAGGCTCGGCGCTGACGTTCGCAATCAAATCGCGTCGCATGCGGTTCAGCTCGCTGATGGGCAAAATGACCTCGCCATCGACCTCGAAGCGCAGCTCGCCGAGTTCGAACTCGGTGCCGCCGAGGCGTGAAAACTGATCGCAGAAGCTCTCGCGGGTCAGCGGACGCTTCATCGCGTTCTGTAGCGGCATCGTTGAGATCACGACCTGCTTGCCGCATTGCACACGCAGAGACTCGCCAGCCTTGCCGGTGACATGGAGATCGAGCCTCGTCTGCTTGCGGATCGGAATCTCGCCTTCAAACGACTGCCTTAATGCGCGGTTGAGTGCGGGATCGCTGGTCTTGAAAACACGTGTGCCAACCGGGATGGCTTCCATACGCAGATAGCCATGACGAAAGCTCAAACGGCTGCCGCGCATCTCGTAGATGCTGCCGCCCTGCTCGTCGTTCGTGTCTTTGAGGTTCTCGAACACGACGCCGTCACCCGGCTTCATCGCCAAAAGCAGCGCATCGAGCTCCAACGTGTCCGCACCAAGGATACGAGTGACTGTGCCGACATACGGCCCGCGCTTCTTGCCATAGTAAGCGCCGACGAGCTCCTGATGGTTCACACCATGCATCCAGCCACTGTACAGACCGCGCGAGAAGGTCATCTCCAGCGCATAGCGATCTTCATCCGTCGCAGGGGCCGGTTGGCCAGCCAGTGCACGATCCATCGCGGCGCGATAGACCTTGGTGACCGCCGCGACATACTCTGGCGTCTTGAGCCGGCCTTCAATTTTGAAGCTGCGGATGCCCAGCTCGATCAGACGCGGGATTTCATCGACGGCGGCGAGATCCTGCGGCGAGAGCAGGTAGCGTTTGTCGCCCAGATCACGCAGCTCGCCATCCACGAGCATCTCATACGGCATGCGGCAGGCCTGCGCACACTCGCCCCGGTTTGCACTGCGACGTCCAAGCGACTCGCTGGTGAGGCATTGGCCTGAATAGGCGACGCACAACGCTCCGTGCACAAACACCTCCAGCGGCACATGCGCGTCTTTGAAGCGCTCTAGCTCACGCAGGCTCAGTTCACGTGCGAGCACAGCTTGGTCGATGTCGAGCTGCTTAGCAAATTCGAGCCCTTCCGGCGAGGTGATGGTCATCTGCGTACTCGCGTGCAGGCGCAGATTCGGCGTAAGTGCCTTCACCATGCGGGCGAGGCCGAGGTCTTGCACGATGACGGCATCCACGCCGCAGTCTTCGAGCAGGTGGAGCTGCTTCTCCGCTTCCCGCAATTCGCGGGTGAAGATGAGCGTGTTGAAGGCCACATAACCTTTCACGCCATGCTCGTGGAGAAACTTCATCAGCTCCGGCAGGTCTTCCTCGGTGAAATTGTCGGCTCGCAGCCTCGCGTTGAAACGTGGCATGCCAAAGAAGATCGCGTCCGCTCCATTGGCCACCGCCGCTCGGGCACACTCCCAGTTGCCGGCAGGCGAGAGCAATTCGGGTTTGGCGGTGGAGGACATGCCGGAGCGTTTGCGACGGCAAAGGCGGCCGGTCAAGTCATCACACAGCTACTTCACGATCATCCACGGCATCCCATACGCCTGCGCTATGACTAGCAAGCCCATGAGCATTGCTAGGGCAATGCTGTGCCAGAAGACGCTGCGCAGCACGGTGCCCGCATCGGGGCTTTCGGGATGCCCGCCGGTGGCCACGCTGGCCACGACGATGCTTTGCGCGTCGATCATCTTGCCCATCACGCCGCCGCTGCTGTTTGCCGCGGCCATGTGAACGGGCGAGAGATGCAGTTGATTGGCTGTGACTTGCTGAAGATTGCCAAAGAGCACATTCGACGAGGTGTCACTGCCCGTGAGAGCCACACCGAGCCAGCCGATGATGGGCGAGAAGAATGGAAACAACCATCCCGTCGAGGCCATCATGAGCCCCATCGTCGTGTCCGTGCCGCTGTAACGCGTTACATACCCCAGCGCGAGCATCAGCGAGATGGTGAGCAGGGAGACACGCAGCTTCCATAGGGTCTCAAAGTAGAGCTTCAGCAACCTCGTGGGCTTCAGGCCGAGGCAAAGACCTGCCAGCAGGCCTGCGAGCATCGCCGCGGTGCCGGTGGCGGATAGGGCATTGAATTTGAACACCGCCTTCTCGACCTCCGCATGCATCACGACCGGCGGCACCTTCTCGATGGCCTTGTGCAGCAGCGGCACCTCGATCTCGCGATTGAAGAGGCTGTTAAGGCCACTTTTGACCTGCGGCATGCCCCAGAGAAACACGAAGCCCGTGAGGAAGATCCACGGCAGCCAAGCCTTCCATGCACCGGGAGTGGCGGGTTCTTTGGCAGTCTCCGTTTGCGGCTTCCACAGCTTCATGAAGAGCACCAGCGATGCCATCGCTACCACAGCGCTGACGATGTCGACCAGCCACGGGCCGTGAAAGTTGCTCATCACAAATTGCATCACGCCAAAACTCGCTCCGGTGACGAAACACGCCGGCCACACGCCGAGCATGCCACGCCATCCGACCTGCGCCGTCACCAACCAAAAAGGCACGATAAGCGAAAACAGCGGCAACTGCCTCCCAACCATCGAACTGAGGGAAAGCAGATCGAGCCCCGTGATGTCCGCCAAGGTCGTCAGTGGCGTGCCAAGCGAACCAAAGGCCACCGGCGCGGTGTTGCCGATCAACGCGAGTTTCGCGGCTTCGAGCGGTTTAAAGCCCAAACCGATCATAAGAGCTCCAGTGATTGCCACCGGTGCCCCGAAACCTGCCGCCCCCTCGATGAAGGCCCCGAAACTGAACGCGATGAGCAGTGCTTGGATGCGGCGATCATTCGAAACAGCGGTGATCTGCCTTTGAAGCACCGCGAACTGGCCAGTCTCCACGCTCAGATTGTAAACGAACATCGCATTCAGCACAATCCAACCAATGGGGAAGAGCCCAAAGAACGCCCCGTTCACCGCCGCCATGCCGGCCAGCGGCGCTGGCATGTGATAGACAAGCACCGCAATCCCCAACGCGGCGAGCAATCCAGCCAACGCCGCGATCTGCGCCCTCACGTGCCAGAAGGCCAGCAACCCCAGCAGCACCCCTACGGGTATCGCCGCCACGAGCGAGGAGAGAATCAATTGGCCAAGCGGGTCGTAGTTCTGTGTCCAGTGCATGCGTTTCGAATGGAAGAGACTTCCCTAAACGCCACTTTCACTCTTTTAAATCACCGCCGAGCTGTTTCGCTTCTAATGAGGATGCTAGCCGTCGGTCGGTGTCGATCTGACAGAACAGGCATCCGTGAACCAGTACTCGCGCAAAGAGGTGCCGCCTCCACCCGAGCGGATCAGCATCAAATCATCCTGCAAAAAGCGCGGAAGCCGCGAGTCGATCACAAGCTCCTGCCCAGCGTCCCAATGGTAGAGAGTTTCTAGGTCGCTCTCCGTCACAAGCATGTGCGCATGTGGTGATTTCTTGAGCAAGAACAAGGCATCACTGAGCCCATCGGCAACCCGAACGTCGGCGCGATGCGCAAGTGCGGCTCCCGATTCATCGTGTGATACGATGAATTGATCCCCCCCCTCTTGATGTGCGGCGATCCAGGCCTGCAACTGGCACTCCTCACGTCCGTCCAAGAACTGCCACGCATTCCACGCCAGCAAGGCAAGTAAAACGGCCGCGACACTTCCCAAACCGACCCAAAACGGGCGCCAGTGAGCATCATGGGCCTTGTTGAGCTGAGTTTGCCCCACCCAAGCGGGCTGTCTGCGGCCGCAAACATAGCATTCTGAGCCCAATGAGGGAAACAAGGCTCCCCAGAGCTGGTTCAGGCGGATCCACCAACACTGATTTTCAAGCCAACTCCCAGTAAAGCGCACCGCGTGACTGCCGGTAACAAACTCCGGTTGGAGGCCGGTGTCTTGCATGAGCACTCTCCAACGCCGTGGAGAAAGACAATTGATGTGACCGCCAGATGCCACACGACCCAGCCGCAGCTTACGTCTCAACCACCCCTCCCTGAGTCTCGCCAACCAAGACGGCATCGTAGGGCTACCCCCGAGGA
This sequence comes from Prosthecobacter sp., assembly GCA_017853885.1. Classification (GTDB taxonomy): domain Bacteria; phylum Verrucomicrobiota; class Verrucomicrobiia; order Verrucomicrobiales; family Verrucomicrobiaceae; genus Prosthecobacter. Next base: position 137,525 of record JAFMIR010000003.1, on the reverse strand, counting down.
AAATACCCCCCATTCGCAACACACGGCTCATTTCTGCCATGGTGCTACCCGGCCGTGGCAGGTGCTCCATGACGTGGTTGCTCACCACGACATCCATCGTGCCGGAGGCCACTGGAAGCGGTTCGTCAAAATTAGCCCTGATGACTTCGTCGTAACCCGCATACTCTAGGCATTCGCTGCGCACATCCCAATCGAGGCCAATCCAGCTCTCTACGGCTCCCGGAGGCGTAAAATACTTCAGCCAGCCTCGCTCACAGCCCACATCAAGCACACGCAGGGCCCTGCCCTGACGCTTTGCCTCTTCTGCGATCGCCTGCCCCACCCACCAGTAGCGCAACATGCGGATCGAGTAAGTTGCTCCCTTCAAATGCCCTATTAGACTGCTGTCAGCCGCTGGTGCTCTCGCAGCCGTTTCATCACTTCGTATGAGCGGCCAGCCCAAAAAAGGCGCGCGTTTGCTATAGTTCGATGAAGGGACATTGGAGGCTAAAGACATTCGGAAAATGATCACTTCGTTCGCCGCCAGTTTCGGGAAGCTCAAGCAAGGGTGTTTCCACCAAATACTGGTTCATTTGTAGCGCCTAAGACTACACGCTTAGATGCTTTTGTTTTCTGTTTTCACCTCTTTTTCGATCCATTCATAAAGCACCGGCAACAGCAGCAGGGTGAGCAGGGTGGAGCTTATGATCCCGCCAATGACGACGGTGGCCAGGGGGCGCTGAACCTCGGCCCCGGCACCTTGGGCGAGAGCCATGGGCACAAAGCCCAGCGCAGCAACAAGAGCGGTCATCATGACGGGCCGCAGGCGTGTGGCCACGCCTTTGAGGACGGCCTCACGGACGCCGAGACCCTCCTCACGCAGTTCGTTGAAGTAATTCACCAGCACGAGGCCATTGAGCACAGCCACACCACTCAGCGCGATGAACCCGACGGCAGCAGTGATGCTGAAGGGCATGCCGCGCAGGCCGAGGGCGATGATTCCACCCGTCAGGGCCAGCGGGATACCGGTGGCGACGAGCAGGGTCTGCCGCACGCTGCCAAAGGCGAAGAAGATGAGCATCAAGATGAGCACCAACGCCGTGGGCACCACAATGGCGAGGCGTGCTCGAGCCTCCTGCAGGTTTTCAAAGGTTCCGCCGAACTCGAAGTCGTAGCCTTCAGGGAAGGTGACTTCTTTTTTGATACGTGCGGTGGCTTCATGCACAAAGCCTTCCATATCGCGGCCTTTAACGCCGACGAGCAAGGCGGCGCGACGCTGCGTGCGGCTGTGACGAATGGGATCAACGGCTTTTTCGGTGCGGATGTCCACGGCATCGCCAAGCGGGATCATGCCGTAGTCGCCGACACGCAGCGGGAGCGATTTCATCATCTCTTCCTTGGAGCGGTCCTCTTCTGGAAGACGCACGACGATCTCACGCTTGCGATTGCCTTCCACGACTTGGCCGACCATTTCGCCGCCAAGACCAGCGGATACGGCACGATTCACCTCGGAGAGCGGAAGATTGTATTTGGTGAGAACATCGCGCTTCACTTGAAGCACGACGGTGCTCGGACGGCCATCGGTTTCCAGTTCAGCCTCGCCGCCGGGCGTCTCGTTGATGATGTCTTTGACCTGGTTGGCGAGTTTTTCGAGCATGTCGAAGTCCGTGCCATAGATGCGCACAGCCAGTTCGGCCTTGGTGCCTTCCATCATCTCATTGAAGCGTGTTTCGATGGGTTGGCCGAACTCGATGGTCTGGTCTTCGTGCTCGCGCAGGGCTTCCTCTTCGATGGCGGCCATGAGTTCTTCTTTCGTCGTTGGCAGGCCAGGGCCTTGGGGCCATTCGTTGAGCGGTTTATAGAAGATGTAAAAATCAGTCTCGTTGGGCGGCATGGGGTCGGTGGCCACTTCGCTGGTGCCAATCCGGGTAAAGAAGCGCGTCACCATCGGAAACTTTTCACGCACTTTTTTTCCAAGCTCGAGGTCCTCATGGAGCGACTCCTTGAGGTTCATCCCCACCTTGCGGTAAATCATGGCTGCAATGCTGCCTTCATCGAGTTTCGGCACGAACTCGGCCCCGAGCGTGGTGAATTTCCAGCCGCAGAAGGCGAAGAAACCGACGGCGCAAAGGACGACGAACCAGCGCAGCTTCATCGAGACACGCAGGAGCGGCTGGAAGACGGCATTCAGGCCTTTGATGATGAAATTCTCCTTCTCGGCGATGTGGCCGCCGAGGGCGAACGAGCACAGCGCGGGCATCAAGGTGAGCGAGAGCAGTAAAGCGCCCGCAAGCGCGAAAATGACAGTCACGGCCATGGGCCGGAACATTTTTCCTTCGATTCCAGTCAGCGTCAAAATCGGCAGATAAACAATTGTGATAATTAGAACGCCGAAAAACATTGGCGAGGCCATTTGCTTGCTCGCGGCTAGAACTTCGCGCGAACGTTCCTCGCGTGTTAAAACACGTCCAAGGTGATGTTGCTTGATGCCGAGCCTGCGAACCATGTTTTCGACCATGACAACCGCACCATCGATAATGAGGCCGAAGTCCACCGCGCCGAGGCTCATCAAATTGCCAGACCAGCCGCCCTGCACCATGCCGCTGATGGCAAAGAGAAACGAGAGCGGGATTGCGAGTGCGACAATGAGCGCCGCACGCCAATTTCCGAGCAGTACAAGCAGCACGACGACAACCAGCACAGCGCCTTCGACAAGATTTTTCTCGACCGTTCCCACAGTGGCCTCGACGAGGTCGCTACGTTCATAGACAATCGTGATGTCCATGCCGGGCGGGAGTTTTTCGCGCGTCTCCTCGAGTCGAGGCGCCACACGATGGCACACAGTGCGGGCGTTTTCGCCCATGAGCATCATCACGGTGCCAAGCACGATCTCCTCGCCATCCATCGTGGCTGCACCTCCGCGGAATCCGGCCCCCCACTGCACTTTGGCCACATCCTCAACCTTCATCGGTTGCACGGCGGCACCGAATTTAATCGGCAACTTGGCGATTTCCTCCGCCGTGCTGACACGGCCAACACTGCGAATGGTGAGCTGCTCGCCATCGCGGTTGATGATGCCGCCACCGGCATTTTCGACATTGCCACGAATGATGTCGGCGAGTTCACCGACGGTCATGTTGGCCGCTTTAAGCTTATCGAGCATGGGCTCGACGGTCACTTGGCGCTGATGGCCACCGTTGCTGTTGATCTCGGCCACGCCCTGCACGGTGCGCAGCATGGGTTTGACGATGTACTCATGCGTTTCCCACAAGCGCATGAGGCCTTCGCGTTCATCCGCGGGCTTCTCCTTCGCATCCTTTTTCCAATGCAGCGTGTAGTAGAAAATTTCGCCGAGGCCAGTGCTGATCGGTGCGAGGCTGAGTTCACTGCCAGGCGGCAGGTCCTGCATGATGGCAGTCAGGCGTTCGGTAACGAGCTGTCGCGCTCGAAAAATATCCGTGCCGTCCTCAAACTCGACGGTCACTTGGCTGAGGCCAAATTTGGTGATGGAACGCGAGTCGAGCACACCAGGCATACCACTCAGTGCCATTTCGATCGGCCGTGTCACAGCTCGCTCCGATTCCTCGGGCGCGAGCGCCGGCACGGCAACGTTCACCTGCACCTGCGGACCGGTGAGATCCGGCACGGCGTCGATCGGCAGATGCATGAGCGAGTAAAGCCCTCCGCCAAGAAGGCAAAAGGCACCGAGCAGCACGAGTGCACGCTGCCGGACAGAAAACTCCAACAGGAAATTGAGCATAGTCTTGCTGGATTAGTTGAGTTTCGTGCCCGTGAGCTGCTCAAGCTGGAGGCGTGCATCCACGGCGCCCAGTTGGGATTCGAGGACGGCCTTGACGCTGTCGATGTATTGGCGCTGAAGCTCGGTGTAGGTAGAAAGAGGTAGCGCGCCAAGTCGGTAGTGCTCATCGGCTTCGGCGGCAGCTTGGCGGAAGCTGTTGAGCGTGTCGGCGGGCCACTTGGCGAGTTCTTCGACATGAATTCTGTAGTGGCTGGCCTGTGCGGCGACATCGCGCTCCAGCTGGCGCATCTGTGCGGTGAGCATGACCTCGGCCTGCACTTGCTTTGCTTTGGCGGCATCAATAGCACCTTTGTTGCGGTTCCACAGAGGCAGTGGAATGGACACGCCAATACCAACCTGTGTTTCACGCGTGTTATTCGCCTGCTTTTGAATGTAGGGCTGCACGGTGATGGACGGCCAGCGCTCGTTTTCAGCCAAGCTAACCTCAAAGCCCTGCTGTTGCACATCGAGGATGCGGGCACGCAGATCGAAGTTTTTCTTCCTTGCCTGAACAAGCAGCGCTTCGAGGGCAGGCGGTGGATTGAGCGTGAGATTTTCCATTTTCAGCTCCAGTGGATGCTCCGCTTTTTCACCTAGAAGCTGGTTCAGCTCAAAGCGGGCGGCGGCGAGCTCGTTGAATGCTAGGGTTGCCTCTGCTCCAAGTGTGAGCGCGCTGGCTTGGATGATTCGCGCTTCGAGTCGCGGAGCCGCGCCGGCCGGATCACGCTGCAGAAGCACCGCGGCGAGCGATTGGAAACGCTTCGCGACTTCCTCGACCGCTTTGGTCTTTTCCTGCGCAGCAAGCATTTTCCAGGAAATGTTCCGCACCTTGGCAGCGAGTGCTGCACGGAACTGCTCCAATCCAAGCCGGGCGAGCTCGATGTCTTTTTGCGCGATGGCCTTGCGCAGCGAAAGGCGTCCGGGCCACTCAAAAGTCTGCGTGAGCTGCACCGCCCAAGTGGGACCGTTGGTGAGGTCATTGGTAGCCAGATCGCGCACACGCCAGTTGCCGACGCCGGTCATAAGATCCGGATTCTTGATTTCGCCAGCCTTGATTTGGCCGGCTGATGCGACATCAACCTGTGCCTCATAAAAACGAAGTTCGGGATGTGTGGCGAGGGCTTTTTGAACAAGCGATTGGACACTGAAAGGCTCGGCAAGAGCCGCCGTGTTGAGAAGGCAGAGAGAAAGGAATATGGTTTTCATGACGCGTAAAAAGTGGAAGGGTGTTCAGGAGCTCGCATGCAGACTGCGAACAGTGGGGCTCATCTGCCATTTTGGCAGGTCCGGCGGGTATCAAATCTGCTTTCAGCAGAGCAGGATCGTCTTTGCGGCCTTCAAATCGAGACCGGGCGACCATGCAGGAGCAACGGTGCGCTGCATGGCGGGAGCAGGCCTGTGCACTGGTTGCATTTTGAAACTCTGCAACAATAGCGGGGCAACGAGTTCGTCCTGAATGATATCCTCGATGACACGACGTGAGGCATCCTCGACGGACTTAAAGGAAAGAATGTGGTCCGCATGCTCCTGCGAGGAAGTATCTGCAAAGGCCACGATCAACGCACAAAGAGGGGCGTGCTCTCGCACCGGCGCGGCACCGTGGGCCAGCACAACGGTGAGGTCACCATTTGAGGCAGCCCCTACTTTCACCGTATGATCTCCATCGATGTTGGCAGCAGCGAGAACAAAAGCGGGGGCAACGCCATGCGAAGAAACCAGCCAAGCCAGAAGCAACAAGGCATGCACGATCCGTGCAAACGGCGTGCGGGCCTGTGGCTGGCTGCAAAAGGTCATAGTATGCGAGACGATTCTTTAACGATGGGCAGACAGGCGGTTATTCTTTTTTTTGCAATGCCTGATAAGGCTCATTTTCATCAGAGATGACGTAGTCGGGCAAGAGTCCAACAGGCGGTGATCCGGGTGCAGGCGGCGGATCCTTCGCCATCACAACGCTCGGCAGCACGTAGATCTCAATGCTCACAAAGAGCATGGCAAAATCCGCCAACCCACTCAACGCGACCTAGCATCAGTCGTTTTTGCGAAGTTTGCGAGGTTCTTGTGCAGGTATGTTCGATCCAAAGAAGATTTGTTATTGCAAATAAAGTTAGTCTAGACTAATATAGCCGGCCTCCTGCTGTGAAACATTTCCCTCTTCTTTTTTTGGCTCTATTAGGCCTCAGCGCGTGTGATCCAGGCCACACAACAGTGGGCACGTCTGGTAAGCCATCTGTGGTCGCCACGACTACCATGATCGCGGATATGGTGCGGGAGATCGGCGGCGATGATATCGTGCTGACCGCACTGATGGGGCCTGGAGTCGATCCGCATCTCTACAAACCCTCTGCGGAGGATGCGCAAAAACTCACCACAGCCAAAGCGATCTTTTACAATGGGCTGATGCTTGAAGGCCGCATGAGCGAGCTGCTCGACCGGCTGGCAGCGCAGGGGCGTGAGGTCCACGCGGTGACCGCAAAGCTCGGCGAGTCCGATTTGATCCATCCGGAAGGCGCGACGCATGCTGATCCGCATGTGTGGGGTGATGCACAACTGTGGTCCAATTGCCTCGAACCGGTCGTCAACAGTCTGAGCCGTGTTTTGCCAGAAAAAGCGGGCGTTTTTGCCCAGCGAGGGCTGCAATGGCGAGCCTCCACTATCAGACTGCATGACTGGGCGAAGGCTGAAGCAGCCAAAATTCCCGCGGAGCGACGCGTGCTCATCACGAGCCATGATGCCTTCAATTACTTCGGGCGCGCCTACGGCTTCCAAGTTGTGGGCGTGCAGGGCATCTCGACGGTGAGTGAAGCAGGTCTCGCCGATGTGGCGAAGACCGTCGATTTCATCAAGTCTAAGCAAGTGAAGGCCATCTTTGTCGAAAGCAGTGTGCCGCATGCCACCATCGAGCGCATCGCGAGGGACAGCGGCGCGAAGATCGGAGGCGAGCTCTTCTCCGATGCTCTCGGAGCTGGACAGACCTATGAGCAGATGCTTCGCGAAAACGTCAGCACCATCGTGGAGGCGCTGAAGTGAGAACTCTACTTTTTTTCATGCTGCTTTCGACTTGGGCGGCCGGCGCGGTGCCCCCACGCGAGATGTTTACCGACCGGCCGGATATCACGGAGAGCCCGCATTCCGTCGCGCCTGGCTTCTTTCAGGTGGAGATGAGCTTCTTTGATTATGAACTGGATCGCAATGGTCCCGACCGGCTAGACAACTGGGTCGTCGGCAGCATCAACCTGAAATACGGCATGACTCAGAACAACGACCTGCAGTTCATTGTGAACATGCATAGCCGTCAACGCACTTCGGGCCTAGGCGGCCATGATCTAGCATCCGGTTTTGATGATCTAACCTTGCGCTGGAAACACACGCTCTGGGGCAATGACAGTGGTCGCACTGCACTGGCACTGATCCCTTTCGTCACCATGCCGACGCATGGAGAGATCGGCAGCGAGGCTTGGGGTGGCGGTATGGTCATGCCATTTGCCTTGGAATTGACAGATCGTCTGAGCCTCGGCCTCATGGCCCAGTGTGATCTGGCACCGGACCTAGAGACCGGGGGCACCGATGTCGAATGGCTCGGCACCATCTGCCTCGGCATGGATCTTACCGAGCGCTGGGGTGCCTACACCGAGCTCATCGCCGTCATGGGAGAGGATCTTGATGCACTCTTTCGCTCAGCCACCGGCTTCACCTTCGCGCTGACGGAGAATCTCGTGCTCGACGGCGGCGTGCGTTTGGGTTTGAATCGTGAAGCACCCGACTTTGGCTTCTTCACCGGCATGAGTTTGCGTTTCTGAACGATGAATCCCCCCGCGCTAGAACTGCATGACCTCACGGTCAGCTATGCGAAGAAACCTGTACTCTACGGTGTGGACGTTCAGGTGCCGCAAGGAGCCCTCGTCGGCATCATTGGGCCGAATGGCGCGGGCAAAAGCACCATGATCCGTGCCATCATGGGCCTCACACCGCTCAGCGGCGGATGGGTTCGGATCTTTGGAGAATCCTTTGAAAAAAACCGCCAACGCGTCGGCTATGTGCCGCAGCGAGAGCAGGTAGACTGGGATTTTCCGGTCAATGTCATGGATGTCGTGCTCATGGGCCGCTACGGCCGTCGTGGCTGGCTGCGTCGCGTGACAAAGGAGGACAAAAAGATCGCCGAGGAGAGCCTCGACAAGGTCGGCATGCTGCCTTTCCGCAACCGTCAGATTGCCAACCTCAGCGGCGGCCAGCAACAGCGTGTCTTTCTCGCCCGCGCTCTTGCGCAACAGAGTGATCTCTACCTTATGGATGAACCCTTTGCGGGTGTCGATGCCACCACCGAGCGAGCCATCATGACCCTGCTCCAAGATCTTCAGTCCCAAGGCAAAACCATTCTCGTCGTGCACCACGACCTGACCACAGCGAAAGAATATTTCGACCATCTGCTGCTCCTGAATATGCGCCTCATCGCCTTCGGCAAAACGCAGGACGCATTCACCGTTGAGCAGCTTCAAAAGACCTACGGCGGCCGTTTGACTATTTTGAGTGATGTCGCGGCGAAGGCCGCGAAAGGAGAGGCGATGCCATGAGATTTCCCAAGACTGTCGTTTTGCCAGTCATCTGGCTTTTGCTGACAAACGCTGCTCATGCGGCACGCATCGGCGACCTCACCGAAACTTCCATCACCGAGCAGGCCCTTCGCTTCTTCACCTTCAGCGATCCCTCACTGCGCCTCGCTCTTCTCGGCTGCATTCTACTTGGACTCAATTGTGGCCTTCTCGGTGGATTCGTCGTCGTGCGGCGAATGTCACTAGTTGGAGACACACTTTCGCACGCGGTTCTCCCCGGCGTTGCGCTCGGATTTCTCTGGAACCACACGAAGGACCCACTGGCCATTTTAATCGGCGCAACGCTGGTCGGTTGTCTCTCGATGCTCACCGTGAGCGCGATCACGCGCACGACAAGGCTCAAAGAAGATGCCGCGATGGGTCTCGTGCTTTCTTCGTTCTACGCCATCGGCATCTGCCTCATCGGCATGATTCAAAGGCTGCCCAGTGGCAACAAAAGCGGCATCGATAAGTTCCTCTTCGGCCAAGCCGCTGCCATGAATGGCCATGACATCACTTTGATGGCCGTCACCTCAGGCCTGACGCTGCTGTTTGTCACTTTCGGCTATCGTGGACTGCTCACGCTGAGCTTCCATCGGGCCTTTGGCGAGAGTTTGGGCCTGCCGATGGGCTTTTTGCATCATGCGATGATGCTGCTCATCTCTTTCGCTGTCGTCACCGCCATGCAGGCGGTCGGCGTCGTGCTCGTTTCAGCCATGCTCATCATTCCACCGGCCACCGCTTGCCTTTTGACGGATCGCCTCCATCGCGTGCTCATCTTATCCGCGATCATCGGTATCGCCACGGCGGTCTTCGGAGCCTTTTTTTCCTTCCTCGGCTCCAATCTACCCACCGGACCCTTTATGGTGCTCGCGGGCTCGTTGGTGTTCACAATGACCTTTTTGTTCAGCCCGAAGCAGGGCTGGCTCACGCGGCTGTGGAGGCAACAAACACAGAAATGCCGCATCGAACGCGAAAACACCCTCAAGGCCATGTACCACCTCGCCGAACGCTACGGCTTCCGTGAGGAAGGAATCACACTCCTCGAACTCGCCAACACACGACGCGAGCCTCTGGAACAAATCCGGCAACGAAGCGACGATCTGATCCGTCAAAAACTTGCCACCCTTACCGAAGACGGCAGCATGCTACACTTCACGCCGGAAGGCTGGCGCAAAGCCAGTGCCATTGTGCGCAATCACCGCCTTTGGGAGCTTTACCTCACTAACATCATGCAATACGGCGCCGACCACGTGCACGATGATGCCGAAAAAATCGAGCACGTCCTCGGTGAGGACACGGTGCGCCAGCTCGAACGCCGCCTCGACTTCCCGCAGACCGATCCTCACGGCAAAGCCATCCCCGGTGCGCGTGACATTCACGCTGCCATCGCCAAGCCGAACCTTGGAAAACCCACCGGTTACTAAAATGAAGCATTCGTCATTTGATGCCTGATCTTCTTCCGCCCTTCGATGCCCATCGCGTCTTCGTCGCTCCGTGGACGACGGATCTGCCGACCTATGGTTGGATGACGCTGATGGCTTTCCTTGTGACGACAGCCTGCGGTCTCGTCGGCAACTATCTCATCCTTCGCCGCATGGCCTTGGTCGGTGATGCGATCAGCCACAGCGTGCTGCCTGGGTTGGCGGTAGCGTTTTTGATTTCCGGCAAACTCACGCTGCCGGCGATGCTTGCAGGCGCGCTCGGCGCGGGGCTTATCACCACGTTTTTGATTGAGTTCCTTCACACCCGCAGCCGCATCAAAGCGGATGCAGCCATTGGGATCACCTTTTGCTCGCTGTTCGCACTCGGCGTAGTGCTGATCAATGTATTCGCCTCGAAGGTTCACCTTGACGCCGAATGCGTTCTGTATGGTGAGTTGAGCCATCTCGCGTTAGCTGAGCATTCGCTGGGCATGCCTGTGCCGGTGCTCGTGATGGGCGGCGTGGCGCTCATCGTGGTCGTTTTGATCGTGCTGTTTTACAAAGAACTGCTCATCACCTCCTTCGATGCGCTACTCGCCGGTTCGCAGGGCTTTGCGCCGGGTAAAATGCATCTCGCACTCATGGCGTCGCTGTCGATCGTGATCGTCGCCGCCTTTGAAAGTGTCGGCGCGATCCTCGTGATCGCCATGCTCATCCTACCAGGTGCCACGGCTCAGCTTTTGAGCACGCGATTGCCCATTTGCCTTGTCCTCAGTGTGCTACACGCAGCCGTCAGCGCCATCGGCGGCCTGCATCTCTCGCTGATCCTCGGTTGCCCGATGGCGGCGGCGGTGGTCGTCGCTGGCACACTGTTGTTTGGTGTTGCTTGGGCCATTTCGTGGATGCGGCAACGGGCTCGCACCATCGTCAGCGACATTCATGCCGTAGTGTCTTGAAGGACCAGCGCACCGCCCACGTTTTCTCCGCCCGTATTCCACCATGAAACACATCGTTATCTCCCTCCTCCTCGTGCTGTGCGTCTCCGCCAGCGCCACGAATCCCTACCTAGGCCGTTGGGCTCTCACGATCCCGGGCGGCGGTGCCGGCTGGCTCGGTGTGGAAGAGAAAGACGGCCAACTCAGCTCCAGCGTACTTTGGGGTGGCGGCAGCGTGGTGCCCACCGCAGGCACAAAGATCGAGGGCGACAAATTGATCGTCACGCGCGAGCAGAAGAACAAGGAAGGCAAGGTCACCACCGAGACCATCACTGCCGTCGCCCAGGGTGATGTGCTGAAGCTCACTACCGCGAAGCACAATCCTCAGGGCAAGCAGATGGGCCAGCCTGCCGATTTCACCGGCAAACGCATCGCGGAGATCCCGGCGAAGCCCGACCTGTCCAAAGTCAAATTTGGCCCGCAGATCCAGCTCCTCAATGGCAATGACTTGACCGGCTGGCACATGCTCAAAGAAGGTGCCGACAACGGCTGGAGCGTCGTCGATGGCATCCTGCAAAACCGTGTCACCAAGGAAAAAGGCAAGCATTTTGGTAATCTGCGCACCGATGCTGAGTTTGAAGACTTCAACCTCAAGACAGAAGTCCGCACGCAGGAAGGCAGCAACAGCGGCATCTACCTTCGCGGTATCTACGAGGTGCAGATCATGGAGAGCTTTGGCAAACCGCTCGACTCCCACCACATGGGCGCCCTTTACAGCCGCATCACACCGAGCGTGAACGCGGAGAAGCCCATTGGCGAATGGCAGACGCTCGACATCACGCTCGTGGACCGCCACCTCACCGTCATCCTCAATGGCAAGACCATCATCGACAACCAGCCCGTGCTCGGCTGCACTGGCGGCGCGATCACCAGCGATGAATTCAAGCCCGGCCCCATCTATCTTCAAGGCGACCACACCAACGTGGACTATCGCAACATGCTGCTTCGCCCCGTCGTGAAGTAACCTCTCGTGTCTGGCCGCTGGATGAAACGCCTTGCCATTCTTGCCGCGCTGCTCGCCGCAGGATGGTGGGGTCTCCCGTGGCTCGTCGAGCTACCCGATCTCAAGCCGCCAGCGGCTTCACCCGTGTTTCTGGCACGCGATGGTACCCCGCTGCGGCATCTGTTGGATGAAAACGGCACGCGGAAAGCCAGCCCAGTGCATTTCGATGAGATCCCTGCGGTCATGCGACACGCGATGCTCGCTGCCGAAGATAAGCGCTTCTTCTTTCATGGTGGCATCGATCTCCTCGCCATCGCTCGCGCCGCGTGGGACAACGCACGAAGCGGCAAGATCGTCTCCGGCGCATCCACGATTCATCAGCAACTCATCAAAAACCTCACGCCACAGAGAGGTCGCCGCAGCTTCGGTGTGAAGCTCCAAGAAGCATTGCAAGCCCGTCGCCTCGCCATGAGCTGGAGCCACGAGGAGGTGCTCGCCGCCTACCTGAGCCGCATCTCCTTCGGTAACAACCTGACCGGCATTGCCACCGCCGCGTCAGGCTACTTCCACAAGCCGCTCGCCGATCTCACGCCTGCAGAGTGTGCCCTACTAGCGGCCCTGCCACAGAGCCCCACACGCTGGAATCCCTTTCGCGAGGTGAATAGCATCCTGCCTCGCCAGCGAACCATTTTGGAGAAAATGCATGCGCAGGGCTGGCTAAGCCGCGAACAGCTGCAAACCGCTCTCGCCCAAGAAATCGTGATCCATCGCTTCAGCGGCGGTTTCGTGGCTCCTCATGTCGTCGAGACCTTGAAAGGCTCCGAATCGACCCACACGACCATCGACGCGCTTTTGCAGCACCAAGTCGAAATCATCGTCACACAACGCCTCGTGGCCCTACAGCCCAAAAACGTCGGTCACGCGGCCGTCGTCGTCATCGAGAATGCCAGCGGCAATGTGCTCGCGCTCGTGGGCTCTCGCGACTTCTTTGCCAAGGATGGTGGGCAGATCAATGGATCGTGGGTGCCGCGCTCACCTGGCTCGGCGTTGAAGCCCTTCACTTATTTGCTCGCCTTCGAAAGCGGCGCCACTCCAAGCAACATCGTCGCGGACCTGCCCATCGAGTTCATCACTGCCACCGGCACCTACAAGCCAGAGAACTACGCGCTTCGCCACTTCGGGCCCATGACCTACCGCGCCGCCCTCGGAAACTCACTCAACATCTCCGCCGTCCGAGTGCTTGACCGCATCGGCGGCGCGAAGACCTTGCTCGCGAAGCTTCAAGAACTCGGCCTCAGCACGCTCACCGAGCCCTTCGAGCACTACGGCCTCGGTTTGACCATCGGCAACGCGCCCGTGCGCCTGATCGAGCTCACGAACGCCTACGCCACCCTCGCCCGCCTCGGTCTTCACAAGCCTTGGCGCTTGCAAAATACCCCATCCGACATGCGCCGCCTACTTCCCGAAAAGGAATGCTACCTGATCGCAGACATCCTCAGCGACAACCAAGCACGTGAAAGGGTCTTCGGTGCGCATTCACCACTGCGCCTGCCATTTCGCTGCGCCGCCAAAACCGGCACCAGCACCTCCTTCCGCGACAACTGGACACTTGGCTTCACCGCCGACTTCACGGTCGGTGTGTGGGTTGGCAATTTCGACAACACCCCCATGCAGGACGTTTCCGGCATTACTGGGGCAGGCCCCATCTTCCGTGATGTGATGCTCCACCTTCATGAGCACCGCGCGGCCCAATGGCCAGCGCTACCCACCGGCCTTGTGCGAGCCCGCATCGACCCGCGCACCGGTCATCACCTGACGCCGCAAGCTCCACCCAGCCGCCTCAGCCGCGAAGAACTCTTCATTATCGGAAATTTGCCACCACCCGCCACGGCTGCCGATTACGACAACCGCGGCCGTGCTATTCTGCCCCGCGAGTATGCCGCGTGGATTTCCTCACGTGAAAACTGGCTTGGTGACCTCGTCACAGTCGCCATCGAAGAAACAAACCCCCAGCTCCGCATCACTCATCCCATCCCGGGCACCGTCATTCGCCTCGATCCCGACATCCCAGGCAATGGCTCCCATCTCCTCCTGCAAGCCGAAGGCACCCGCGCCCCTCGCTGGTCCTCTTCGAGCCTCGACATCCGCCTCGAAAAGGGCTACCCGATCGCCCACCTCAAACCCGGTCGCCACGAAATCGAAGTTCAAGATCCCGCCACAGGGCAGAAGCAATGCACGTTTGTCATCGTGCACGAGCAGTAAAAACCAATGGGAAGGAATTGGTTGTCTCTCTTTTCCGCTGCTGAGGGTCGGGCCGTCCAAATAACCTTGACGGTTGGAAGCTTCGAGCTGTCGCTGCTGGCGGAGTCCTCAGGACTGAAGCGCCCTCTGAGAAGATCAGTCAAATCATTGGGCTTCGCTGAAAGTGGAGGCGAGGGCGGGAATTGAACCCGCGCATACCGGTTTTGCAGACCAGTGCATTACCACTTTGCTACCTCGCCATTTCCTATCTTAGAGGAAAGTAATTGGACATTAGGCGCGAGGCTTCCGTGTGTCAAATGAAGCGGCTGAGGATGGGTAGCAGTTCCTCCACGGTGTTGCTGGGCCAGAGGGAGCGGTGCGTCATGATGGCTGTGTCGAGGGCGCAATGCTCGGGAGCATCCGGAACAGTGGGAATGCGTGGGATGACGCGGGCGAGAATGGCTTTGGCCGATGCCACATTGGCCTGCAAATGGCCGATCACTGCCTCTGCAGTTACCGCTGCTTCCTCAACCTTCCAGCAATCGTAATCCGTGATCATTGCCAGAGTGGCGAGGGCGATCTCCGCCTCGCGGGCGAGCTTGGCCTCCGGCAAGTTGGTCATGCCGATGACATCAAAACCCAGCTGGCGATTTGCGTTGGATTCCGCACGCGTGGAGAAAGCCGGGCCATCCATGCACACGTAGGTGCCTCCATTGTGCACGCGCAGGCCCAGAGCAGCGCTTTCCTCATGCAAAAGGGTGCGCAGACTCGTCGAAATAGGATCACCAAAAGCTACATGGGCCACGATGCCACGGCCAAAGAAGGTGTGATACTCACGGCGGCTGGTGCGATCGAAAAATTGATCTGGTAATAAGATGTCCCGCGGGTGATAGCGCTCTTGGAGGCTGCCAACGGCGGTCACAGCAATGATCCAGCGCACGTTCAGGCTACGCAGCGCCCAAATGTTGGCGCGATGATTCAGCTCCGTGGGCAAGATACGGTGCCCTTTGCCATGCCGAGGCAGGAATACCACGCGCCGACCGGCAAAATCACCCGCAATTAGCGTGTCACTCGGTGGGCCAAAAGGAGTATCGAGGTCGATCTCCCGGCGGTTGGAGAAGCCATCCAGTTCGTAGAGGCCGGAGCCGCCAATGATACCGATGGCAGGAGGGAAGTCAGTCATGTGATGACAAAGGTAAAAAGATGACGATCAGGTTCAAACAGGTCGTTGCTTGAAAAACTGTCCGCAGATGAACATCGTAGTCGAAAGGGCTGCCTGCAAAATGCCGTTTTGCCCCCAAAGATTCGTGTTCCATGAAACCTCTCCAGAGCTTCGCCATCATCGTTATGCTGACGCTGTTTTCCGCATGCGCCATCCCTGATCTAAAATCCAGTCCCGGCTCCTACTGCATCAAGACGAAGGATGGCCGTGAAGTCTTGTGCCATGGCAAACCGTTGCTTCAGGAAAGCACCGGCTACTACCGCTATCGCACGCTGGACAATCGCGACGCTGTGATCCGTCAGGACGATGTAGCCACCATCGAAAAACGCAACGCGTGAGCAACACGCAGACTGCATCGCCTCTTCTTGTGCTGGCCTCGGCTTCGCCACGCCGTGCCGATTTGCTACGCAAGGCGGGCGTGAGCTTTGAAGTGATATGCCCCGAGGTCGAGGAGGCGCACGATGCATCGATGACTCCCGAGGAACTCACGGTCGAAAATGCAAAGCGGAAGGCTCTTGCGGGCTCTGCGATGTGCCCGGGCCGTCTCGTGCTGGGCGCAGATACGCTCGTCTATGTGGATGGCGAGCCGCTCGCAAAGCCTGCGGATATGGATGAAGCGTTGCGCATGGTTCGCCAGCTCTCAGGTCGTTCGCATGAGGTTTGCACCGGTGTCGTGCTTGCCCGTGATGGTGCGCTCATAGAAAAGTTTCACGTCATCACACACGTCACCTTCAAGCCGCTGAGCGATACCGCAATCCGTGACTATCACAACCTAGTGAACCCGCTCGACAAAGCAGGTGCCTACGGTATCCAAGCCCACACGGACATGCTGCTTGAGCGTATGGAGGGTTCCTTCAGCAATGTGGTGGGCCTACCCGTCGAGCGGCTCATGCAGGTGCTCGAAGGCCATTCCATCGCTTGATGATCGTATTGTGAATTTCGATTGGCGCATGATGACGAACACGGCTTCCATCCAGCCATCATGAACGCCTCCCATCACCGCTGGCTGCACGATCAACTCCCGCAATGGGAACGCGACAGCCTCGTCACGGCTGAAAACGCCGCCATGCTGCGCCATCGGCATCCGGTGGATGATTCACAACCCGGTGTGGCACAGCTCATCATGGGTGCGCTCGGAGCACTGCTCATCGGCGCGGGACTCATCGCCGTGATCGGTTACAACTGGGATGACTTCACGCGGCCCGTGCGACTGTTGTTTGCCTTCCTGCCGCTGCTCAGCTCGCAAGTCTTTAGCTCCATCGTGCTACGAAAAGGTGACTCCGTCGCGGCGTGGGTGCGTGAAACCGCCGCAATGCTGCAAACGATGGCTACGGGGGCCTGCATCGCCCTCGTTTCCCAGATCTACCATCTCGGCGGCCAGTGGCCGGACTTCCTCTTTGCGTGGTTGCTGCTCAGCCTACCGCTCGTGTGGTTGCTGCGCTCCACCTCGGTGGCCATCTTTTACCTCATCGCCATCGCCGAATGGTCCATTCATCAGTGTGATCTCGGCAAAGTGTGGCATCACAGCCCACTCATCTACCCTTTGCTGCTACTCGGCCTGTTTCCCTTCTGGCCTGGCCTGCGACTCGACAAGCCTCTCTCGGTCACGCTGCGCTGGATCATGGCTTGGAGCGCTGTTTTCGGCCTAGGTGCCGCGGCCTACTTTGCCACGCAGCAGCACTTTGATCGCAGCTGGGGACATGAAGAGGTTTTCTTCGCTCTTGGAGCCTTCACTGCTGCCGCGATAACCTTGTTCCCGCTGAGTCCAAATGCCCTCGCCGCGCCATCGCGGCACAAACCGCAGATCGTGCTCGGTTTCCTTTACCTGCTTGTGTTTGGCATCACGAACACCTTCCTCGAATCTGGCGACGACATCGTGAAAGGCTACGCCGCTGCCGCCAAAATGCCGTGGGCATGGGTTTTGATCGCCGCCGCCGCAATGTTCGCGTTTCAAGCCCTTCGCACGCATCGCTGGGCCGTGCTCGCGGTGAGCTCGATCACACTCGTGCCGCTCGTGGGCCTTGTTTTTGGCACCAACGCCTCAGCGGCTATCCCGTGGCTCATGACGCTGCATCTACTCGCGCTCGGCATCACGCTCATCGTGCTCGAATTCAGCGGCAGACGCGGCGCTCCGAGGCTTGGTGCGGCCCTGCTCTCCATCCTGCTCATCGCCCGCATGTGTGAGAGTGATCTCTCGCTGCTCGCCAAAGGTCTCGCCTTCATCGTCATCGGCGTGGCCTTCCTCATCTTCAACATGTTCATGGGTCGCCTGAAGGCCCGCCTCACTCACCCACAGCCATGAAAGCTCTCCCGCTCATCCTCTTTGCCCTCATTTCACTCGCACAGTGGGCCGTGCCGCTCTCACAAATTTTCCGTTACGAGCAAACGCTCTCCAAAGGCACGCTCATCCGCCTCAAATGCTCCGCACCTGATCCATACGATCCACTTCGTGGCCGCTACCTCGCCGTGCGACCGGACCAAGATGACGTCGCTATCGCGAAGAGTGCCAAACTCCACAGAGGCCAGCATGCCTACGCCACGCTGAAGACCGGCACCGATGGCCTCACAGTCCTCGACGAGCTCCAGGCCGAACCTCCGGCCTCCGGAGACTTCGTTCGCGTCACCGTCCGCTGGGAGTCCGAGGGCAAAGCCCACATCGAATGGCCTTTCGACCGGTTTTACCTCAACGAAGCCCTCGCCCCCGAAGCCGACAAATGGTTCGCCGAAAGCATCCGCGGCAGCAAAGGCGTCATCGCCGAGGTGCGCGTCCATCACGGTACGGCCGTGCTGGAAAACCTCACCTTCGATGGCAAGTCCTTCCGCGAAATCCTGAAGCAGCGGGTCAATTGACAGGGCTCAAAGTTTCACATCCCAGCCCTTGCGATAGCCACCCTCGCGGCCCCACCACTTTTCCGCGGCAGCGTTGTCGAGAATCTTGCCCGTCTTCGGATCACAGCGCACCACCGTGTTCGTGCGATAGGCCATGTTGCCGAGGTGGCACATCATCGTGCTCTTCTGTCCTTCATCGATGGGGCTGTTGAGCTTCGCTTCGCCACGGATGGCGTCGAGGAAATTGCCGATGTGAGACACATCGCCAGTGCCAGCTGTACTCGCCTTGCCCTTGCTGATCTCCGCACCCTTCGGATCAAAAATCGACCAGCTATCGCGTGAGATAGCCATCGTGCCTTTGTCGCCATAGAAGACGACCTCGCCGATGTTTTTCTCCGCCGCACGCGGATGGCAGGAGCTTTGCACCCACTCGCAGCCCGCATGACCAAAGTCATAAACCGCCGTGCCCGTGTCCGGCGTCTCCTGCGCATCATCATAGAAGTAGCGACCGCCATTGTATGTCACCTTCAGCGGATACTCGCCCTTCAGGCCCCAGCGCAGGATGTCGAGCGTGTGGATGCCGTTGTTACCCAGTTCGCCATTTCCCCAGTGCCAGAACCAGTGCCAGTCGTAGTGCGCAATCTTCTTCGGATCATGCTTGGCATCATCCGGCACCGGCCCCTGCCACAAATTGAAATCCAGATCGGCAGGCGCAGGCTTTTCATTCACGGTCACGGTCTTTCGGCTGTTGTAGTAAAATCCGCGGGCAAAGCGCGCCGTGCCGATGGCGCCCTCATGCAACGCGTTGATGGCGTCTTTCATCCAGGTGCGACGCTGGTTTCCCATTTGCACGAGGCGGTCGTATTTCTTTGCCGCGGCCACGATCATCTCCGCCTCGTTCGCATTCTGGCTGCCGGGCTTCTCGACATACACGTGCTTCCCGGCCTGCATGCACAGCAGCGCAGCAGGCGTGTGCCAGAAATTCGGCGTGGCGATGAAGACGGCATCGAGCGTCTTGTCATCGAGGAAGGTGCGGAAGTCCTTCACGCCCTGGCAGGAGACTTGTTGCGTGGCGTTCACCACCTTCAGGCCGGCTTCAAGACGCTTTGGATCCACCTCGGCCAAATAGGCGATCTCCACGTTCGGGATCTTCAGCAAGGCACTCACGTGTCCCATGCCACGTCCCAAAGCGACGACAGCGACCTTGAGCTTCTTTTGAGCTGCGTCCGCAGCGCGGAGTTTAGCAATGGAGGCAGCCGCGGCGAGCGCGGACGTTTGGTGAATGAAGGAGCGGCGATTCATGATGGTGATCACATATCGCAGGCAAGGGCCGCGCCCTTGCGAAGTTTGCAACCCGGCCTAAGGAGGCCGCATGGCATTCCCCTTTCGTTCTCCTCGTGACACCGTCGGCGGCATCTGCGTCTTTGGCCGCATCCTCGACAAGATCCGCTACTTCGCCCGCGAGGGTAAACTGCCCGATGGCTACCACCTCGGCTTCATCGAGGGCAGCCGCACCTTTGACGACCGCGTGTGCCGCTTCCTCGGCGTGAGCTTTGAGGAACTCACCCGGCGCACGCTGGAAGGCGGCACAGACGAGGAAGTGCTCGAATGGTGCTTCCAAAACGGCCGCCGCCCAGATGCAGAACAAATGGAGATCTGGAACGGGTTCATGAACAAGCGCGGTTGGCGCGATGCAGCCTCCAATGGTCTGCAGAAACAAAAGGAAGAAGCCGGTCTGGGTGACCGCGACGACATCGTCGTCTTCTTTGATCTCATGGACGTCGAGGAAGGCCGAAAAACGTGATTCAAAGGCCACGAGGCGCCATCGAGTAGAGGCCGATCGTCACATCATAAGCATCGTAAGCTCGCATGCGCTTCAGCTCGTGGCCTGCTCCCCACGAATCAGTGAAGAGGATCTGCATCACTTGATTTTTCTCTAACTTGTAGCCGATGATCATGCGCATGTGGCCGCCGCGGGTCTGACCGCTGCCGGGCAGCGGCGGGTCCTCTTGCGCTTTGCCGAGCTCCAGCGCCCACAGCAACGGCACGCCTTTGTTCACATACTCCTTCACGAGGTTCATGAACTCCTTCTCCGACACCCGGCGCTTGCCGTTGTTGTAGTACAACTCCGGATTTACCAACGGCTTGAAGGCAACCTTGAAGCGCTGGTCGATCTTCGCGAGGCTCTTTTGCATGCCGAAGACGTTTGCACCGCTTTCCGCATCCACGCTCACGAGTTGCGCCATCTCGTGCTGGTCACATGGAATGCGCATGTATTCAAAGAGGCGCTGGCAGCTGGCAGCCACGCAGTAGCCCTTCTGCCCTTGGTCCACCATCGGCACGCCAGTGATGTAAACCTCACCGTCCGGCTTCTTTGTCACGCGCTTGATGAGCTCCATGCTCTGCACACCAGTGACCATCTTGCCCATCGTGTAGTCGCTCTGCCCCGGCGCGGCCAGCTTCAGGCGGAGGAATTCCGGTTTGATCACCTTTCCCGGCAGGTTGTATTCGTTGTACTCGAGTAGTGCCGTGGCCTGTGGCGAGGTCCACATCCAGCCCGCCACGGGCAGCGCGGCATTCGTCGAGTTGATCTGGCGCTTTGGAGACACCTTCAGGACTTGGCCAAGGTTCTGGCCAATCGTTTTGAAGATGCGGTCAAAGTCCTTCACCTCGATGTCACCGCTATCGCCGCGATTGTAGAAGGAGATCGTCGTTTTCGCCGCCTTGCCATTCACAAACTCCAGTACGGCCTCCTCAACCTTGATCGAGCCACCGAACATCGTGAGCTTTGTCTCCACATTCGAGAACATGTGGCGGGAAAAGCGGGCGCGGGACTTCTCCGCATTCATCCACTCAAACTGCGGCGGCTTTTTCTGCTGCTTCGGGTCATCGAGCTTGGGCGCGTAGAGCATCTCCAGCCCATCCGAGGAGGTGGTCCAGATCGTGGCCACATTGATGAGCGCATCCAGATTCGCTGCAAGCTCCGGTGCCCGCCGCTCTCGCTGCTCTTCCTGCGCAACGAGAGACAGTAACGCCGTGCCAAAGCTGGCAACAGCTAACATAAGGAAGCGAAAACTCATGAAAGGATGGTTTACTTCTCAACAACGCCCGAAGGCGGAGGCGTGAGCACCTTCTCAAGTGGGCGAGGATAGACGCCAAGAATCAAGATGATCCCTGCTAGCGCAGTAGCCACCACCCTGGCGAGTGGCGAGACAGTGAGCGGGGCTTTTTCGACACCGTTCGTAGTGTACATCGAAAGGATGATGCGGAAGTAGTAATAGAAGCCGGCAGCAGCGGCAATGACCGCGCAGCTCAGCGCTCCCCAACAACCCTGATCAACGAGGCTGAGGAAGACAAACATCTTACCGATGAATCCGGCCGTCAGCGGGAGGCCAGCGAGGCTAGCGAAGGCGATGGTGATGATGAGCGCAAGGATCGGCGAGCGTTTCGCGAGGCCTTGGAAATCACTGAGATCCTCGCCCTGACCGTTCACACGCATGAGTCCTAGCGCAAGGAAGCCAAGCACGGTCATGGGCAAGTACGTAGCGAGGTAGAAAGCGACGATGCCGCTACTGCCGATATCGAAGCGGCCGCCGCTGCCGCAGGCGAGCGCGAGAAGCAGGTAACCGGCGTGACTGATGCTCGAATAGGCGAGCAGGCGTTTCACGCTGTTCTGGAACATGGCAGGCAGGCTGCCAAGAAGGACGGTGAGCGATCCGCCAATGAGCAGAACACCCTGAACTTCGCTAGCGATGAGAGATCCCTTGGCGACGAAGGCTTCTAGAGCGCGGGTGAGCACGACGAAGCCAGCCGCCTTCGATCCGACAGAAAGGAAGGTAGTCACCGGCGTGGGCGCGCCTTGATACACATCCGGCACCCACATGTGGAAGGGCGCGGCGGCGACCTTGAAGCCGAGACCGACGAGGATGAGCGCGGCTCCAAAAAGCGCGGTGGCCTTGCTGGTGGCCGGATCGGCGAGCGCCTTGCCGATGGCGTCGAAATTCATGCTGCCGGTGGCACCGTAAACCCAGGCGATGCCATAAACGAGCACGCCGGTGCTCAAGGCGCCGAGGATGAGGTATTTCACGCCAGCTTCGAGGCTGAGGGCGCTCTTTCGTGCGAAGGCGACGAGGACGTAGAAGGTGATGGTGACGAGCTCCAGCGAAATGAAGACCGTGACGAGGTCGCGGGCGGAGGCCATCCACATCATGCCTGCGCAGACAATGAGCGGCAGGCTGAACATCTCGCCGAGCTTGCCATCGAGCGTGAAACGCGTGAGATAAGGAGCGCATTCCAGGGTGAGCCACAGCACAAGCAATGTGATGACAAGGGCGAAGCCTTTGTAAAAGAGCGCCAGCGTATCGATCTGGTGCCAGGGCTGCATGAAGGCAGGAAGCTGGGTGCCACAAGCAGGAAGCAGCACGAGTGCAAGCGCGGTGCCAGCCATGGCTGTGTAGCCGAGCGTTCGGCGTGAGATCTCCGGCCGAAAGGCCTCCAGCAAGAGGAGGACGAGGCCGAGGAGGGCGAGGCTGGCTTCGAGGGTGAAGACGGACATGGAAGGACGAGATTAACCGGCAGCCAGAGCACCCTTGAGCAGGTTCAGCAGCAGCCAAGGGCAGCAGCCGGTAAGCAGAAGGGTGGCGGCCATGAGGATGAGGGGAAGACGTTGCGGCAGGACGGGGTCACTCATGAACAGGCCGGTTGTGGCGCTGCCGTGGAAGATGCTGCGGTAGGCACGGAGCATGTAAACAGCGCTCATGACGACGCCCCACAGAGCGAAAATGACGGTCCAATGCAGATTCGTGAGCACTCCTTTGAAGCCGGTGAAGCTACCAGCGAAGACCATAACCTCACCCGCAAAGTTGCTAAGACCTGGCAAGCCGATGCTGGCAAAGGCACCAAAGGCAAACAGCACGGTGAAGGCAGGCGCGTGGGAAGCAAGCCCACCGAGCTTGCTGTATTCGAGGGTGCCAAGCTGGTTGCGCATCTTGCCCGTCAGCGCAAACAGCAGCGCGATGGACACTCCATGGGCGAACATGAGCAGCACCGCGCCTTTCAGTGCGATCTCGCTGCCCGCGGCGAGCGCGAGGAAGATGTAGCCCATGTGCATCACGCTGGAGTTGGCGAGCGTTTCATCGAGGCGGCTGGCACGGATGGTGACGAGGCCCATGACGAGGATGTTGCCCAGCAGCATGAGCAGCAACGCGTTTTGCACCCAAGGAACATTTGCACCCTGCGGCAGAAGTGGCAGTGCGATGCGGAGCAGGCCATAGAGACCGAATTTCTTCAGCACGCCCGCATGCAGCATAGCGACCGGTGTGGGCGCGGTGGCGTACGCCGGAGCGGCCCAGCTATGGAAGGGGAAGAGGCTGACGAGCGTGCCGAAGCCGAGCAGCAGCACAAAGAAAATCGCGCCCTGCTTTTCGATCGGCAGCGGTGAGTTTACCGCCACTTTGCGCAGCGCGGTGAGATCAAACGTGAGGTGTGGTCCTTCGCTGAACTCGACGACGAGCCACACGAGGCCCGCAAGCAGCACCAAGCTGCCGATGCCGAGATAGATCGTGGCCTTCCAGGCGACTTTTTTGCGCTCGATTGGCTCCGCGTGGCCGTGGAGGGCGATCATGAGGAAGGTAGGGATCAGCGCCAGCTCATGGAAGGCGTAGATGAAAAAAACATCGGTCGTCAGGAAGGCTCCCAAGGCGCCGCCGCCGATCAAAAGTGACGCAACGTAGAAAATGGCCGGACGATCCTGGATCTGCCAAACGGCCGCAAACATCACGATGGCGGTCAAAAGGGCCAAAATGAGCGAGACGCCATCCGCACCGACGGAAAAACTCATCGCCGGATTGGCGAGAATTTCACGCGCATGGGTGAAGGCGAGCCCAGTGCTGCCTTTCGCGGCGTATTGCCAGCTCAGGGCCAACACGATGATCAAATTGACCAGCGTAGCACCGACGGAGGCGGCACGGGCAGGCGCTCCGAACAAGACCGCGAGGGCAGCGAGGACCGGTAGCAGGATGACGATTTCGAGGACGCTCATTCGGAAATGGAATCAATGGGTGCGGGGAAGCACAAAGACGACAAGATAGACCACGGCGATGATGCCTGCCCCCAGAAGGAAGGTATAACCCTGCAGATGCCCTCCTTGAAGCATCCGAGTCGCTGCACCAATGCGAGCCACAAGGGCTGTGGGCAAGCGGGCAACGAGGCCATCAACCAAAATGCGCTCCAACGCGGTGACCACCCACGCTAGACCATCTTGGCCTATGCGCACCATGACGGCATACATCTCATCGAAGTAGAACTTGTTGGCGAAGAGCTTGATGCGCACCGGATCCTTGTCCTTGCCCTTGTAGAGCAGAAAGGAGCTGATGGAACCCACCAACAGCACGGCGATGGAGGTCCAGAGGACGGTATGACCTTCCCCAGGAGCATCGACGTGCTCAGGCTTCATCGCCTGCAGGAAGTCGGAAAACACTCCTGAAGCCGAAAAGACAGAGAAAACCGCCAACAAAAGCAGCGGCAGCGCCATGATGAGCGGCACTTCGACAGCGTGATGCGCGGATTCCGTGCGGGCCTTGCCCAGAAAGGCCACGACGAGCAGTCGCGTCATGTAAAACGCGGTCAATGCAGCGGTGGCGGCACCAGCCAAGAAGAGCACTCGGCAGCCACTGTCGAACGCGGCACCGAGCACGGCCTCCTTGCTCCAGAAACCGCTCAGCGGCGGCACGCCCATGAGGGCGGCGGTGCCGATGGCGAAGGTCCAAAAGGTGATTGGCATGTGCTTCCACAGACCGCCCATCTTCCAGATATCCTGCTCATGATGGCAGGCATAGATGACGGCTCCTGAGCCAAGGAAGAGCATCGCCTTGAAGAAGGCATGCGTGTAAAGATGAAACATGGCCGGGTGTCCCGGATGCGCCCCGTGTGCTGCATGACCATCAATGGCCACCATCGCAACAGCACCGACAGCCATGACCATGTAACCGAGCTGGCTGAGAGTGGAGTAGGCCAGGATGCGCTTGATATCAGCCTGCTGCGTGGCCATCAGAGCTGCAAGCAGCGCGGTGAAACAGCCAATGCCCGCGATGGTCTCTGCGGCCAGTGGTGTGACGATCACAAAGCTCACACGCACGAGCATGTAAACACCGGCCGCCACCATCGTGGCGGCGTGGATGAGCGCAGAGACCGGTGTGGGGCCTTCCATCGCGTCAGGCAGCCACACATGCAGCGGAAATTGGGCGGATTTACCAACCGCGCCCATGAAAAGGCAAAGCGCGGCGACGGTGATGATGCCAGGATTGTTCTTCAGAGCCTCGGCTAGCGGTCCGCCGGTGACAAAGGCATCCTGCAGATTGTCGATGTTCAGATCCCCCTTGTTCAAGCCGAAAAGAATCAGGATCCCGATCATGAAGCCGAAGTCGCCGATGCGGTTCGTGAGGAAGGCTTTCTTGCAGGCCTCGGCAGCGCTCGCCTTCTCATACCAGTGGCCAATGAGCAGGTAGGAGCTCAGACCGACGAGTTCCCAGTAGATGAACATCATCACCAGATTCCCCGCCAATACAATACCGGTCATGGAGAACATGAAGAGCGACAACGACCCGAAAAATCGCGGCTTGGCCTCGTCGTCCTTCATGTAGCCCATCGAGAAAATATGAACGAGCATGCCGATGAACGTCACGATGAACATCATGCCGCGGCTTTGATCGTCGATCATGGCATCGATGCCGGCACTCATGCCCTCGATATCGATGAATTTCAGGATGCCTACCGTGCCTTCGGCACCCTTTGTGGCGAGCAGGGTCAAGCTGGCGATGAAGCAGATGACCGACGAGCCCACCGAAATGAGAACGCTGGCGTTTTTCAATACCCGATGGCCCAACAGGATGATGAGCGCCGAAAAGAACGGCAGCAGCAGCAGAATGGTGGGGAGGAAATGGCCTGGGGATTGGGCGTCGACGGAAGGCATCAGTTAAAATGACGAAACAGATGGCTCATGACAAAGGGAGCCCGAAAGCACTCCACAGGCCAAAAACCACGCGCAAGTGTGGATGATGCGAGCGGGGGCGTGGGGCGGCAACCGCATTTTGTGAAAAATTTCACAAGGAACCAAATCATGTCGATTGGCTGTGTGTTTCGATCTCAGCCTACAGCCTTGTTCTCCAAGCAAGGGACGAATCGCCGTTGCCCCCAACGGTGCCGTTCGCTCCTCCGTTGGCCCAACTGCCTGTGCGATCTTGGCGTCCCGCTTCCCAACGCTTGTCCTAGAGATGCTGAAGCGTGGCTAAATCAATGCGGTGGCTGCCCCTTAACCACTTGCGTGCCAGCCATGAGGTCGTGGATGCAACGGCGATCCTCGCGGAAGATAAAACAGATGTTTACGATAGAAAAGAGGGGGCCGAGGATAGGGATGGCACCGATGATGCCCGGAACCAAGCCGCGCAGCAAAATGGCTTTTACTCCTCCGGGAAGATCTCCGTTCGGACACGTGACGATACGGATGCCCAAGAGACGTTTCCCGATCGATTGACCGCGTGTGGCCAGCATCACCAACTGAAAAATGAGAAGGCCGAGGATCAACAATACACTAAGGCCGATAAGGAGCACGCTGAAGCCGGAAAAAGCCATGTTCCCATCGGCAGAAGACGCAGCATTGTCGGACAGGCCGGCCATCATGCCGCCAAAGATCATCGGGAGCGCAGCCACCATGAAGATCAGACCTTCCAGAAATGCAGCTGCCAACCGGGTTCCGCGGTTCACAAGCTCCAGCCCTGCTCCCGGTGCCCGGAGCACGTTTGAAGCCGGGGCGGCATAAGGATTGATGCCAGTTATGGCAGGAGGTGCTGGGGCAGCAATGGGGACGCGGAATTTGGCCCCCAAGGGCTGCCAGTCAGTCATGCCATCGGTCCAGCAAAGATCATTCGTGGAGAGTTCTCCGCTCTGAAGGCGTCGCATGACTTCTTCCTCGGGCATCTGACCGAGCTGGGCCCCGTTTTTGGCGATGTGGTAATTCATAGAGTCGCGCTTTTACTGAAAAGGCAAGACCTTGGCAACGCAAAGCCCATCAAAAAAACATCCGACAGACCAACCAGGCCTGTCGGACGAGGGTAAGCTAGGGGCAGGGCTATCAGAGCTTCGCGCCGGCGGCTTGGGCGGCAGCGATGGCCTGCTGGGCTTTCATCTGCTCGATCTGGGCGTCGAGCACCTGACGCTTCAAGCTGGTTCCTGTTTTCTTCGCATACCACAGCACAAGCGGTGAGGCGATGAAAATGGAGGAGTAGGTACCGAGCAGCACGCCAATGGTGATCGGCATGGCGAACTCGAGCATGGCCGGGTTGCCAAGGAAGAGCAGCACGATCATCGGGGCAAGAGCTGTGGGACCGGTGAGCAGCGTGCGGGAGAGGGTTTTGCAAATGGCCTCGTTCATCGTCTCACGAAGCGAGCCGCCCACACCGCGCTGAATCTCTTCACGAATGCGGTCAAACACGACGATGGTGTCGTTGATCGAGTAACCGGCAATGGTCAACAGAGCGCCGACGTGGATGATGCTGAGCTCCTGACCAAAGAGCACGCACAAGCCGGGCACCATCAGCACGTCATGGAACAGAGCGATACTGGCGCCAAGGGCGAAGGCGAACTCAAAACGGAACATGAGATAAACGAAGATGGCGACCAAAGCGACGGCCATGGCCCAAAGGGAGGAGTGCATGGCCTCGTCACCGATGACCGCGCCGACGGTGGCAACACTGGTCCCAGTGGCAGTGCCATTCTGGACCCATTTCGCCTTGATGGCGTTATCGATGACTGCGCCGCTGGCTTCCTCACAGCGGATGGAGATATTGGTGGCCCCGGTGGCTGGATCAGCCTTGCGCTGGATGTAATAGGTGCCGATCTCCTTGCCATCTGCCTGCTTGAGAGGCTTGATCAGGGCGTCGAAATCTGTGTCAGCAAGGCTCTTGCCCGGGGCTAGCACGACGTCCACACGGCCACCGCCACGGAAATCGATGCCAAGGCCTTTACTGCCCTTGTAGGCAAGCGTGCCAAAGGAAATCGCCGTGACCCCCAGCGAGGCGATGATGAAGGTGGGGGCCTTGGAAAGGATATCAAAAACTCTGTCCGGAATGATGCGGGTGGTGTGGATCTTCTGCAGGAGGTTCTTGTCCACCACCCACATGAAGATCACACGGGTGACAATGAGGGCGCCGATCATGGAGGAGAGCAGACCGATCATCAGCGTGACCGCAAAGCCCTTCACGAGGCCGCCTGAGATGGCGAAGAGAATGACTGCGGAGATGAGTGTGGTGATGTTCGAGTCAAAGATGGCACTAAAGGCCTTGTCATAGGCGGATTCGAGCGCGCCAGCGAGGCTCTTCCCAGCCTCCATTTCCTCACGCAGGCGCTCATAGATGAGAACGTTGGCATCTACCGCCATGCCAATGGTGAGCACAAGACCCGCAATGCCAGGCATCGTGAGGGTAAATTGGAACAGCGAAAGAGCGCCGAAGAGGATGCACATGTTCACCACAAGGCCGATGATGGCCACGAGTCCGGCGAGACGGTAAATGAACACCATGAAGAGCGTGGTGAGCGCGAGTGCGGCGAGCCCAACCCACTTGCCTTGGTCGATGGAGGACTGGCCATAAGCGCTGGAGACGGTGGCCTCCGACTGGATGCGCATGGGGTTTTCCAGCGGATTGTTGAGCAGCGTGGCAAGCGTGAAAGCCTCCTCTTGGTCAAAGTCACCGCTGATGCTGGCATTGCCGTTGTAGCGTTTCTCGCGCAGCACGGGAGCAGAGATGACCACACCGTCGACGATGATGGCCATGCGGCGGCCCTGATTGACTTCGGCGGTGGCATCGAAGAGCTTGGTGCCCTCGCCATTCATCTTGAGCAGCACGGTCCAGCCCTCGGCATCAAAAGTAGCTCCGGCACGATCGACGTGCTTGCCCTCGAATTCCGCACGGCGCTTCACGACGAGGTCGGGTTGAGTGATCTCCTTGCCCATCTTGTCCTTGCGAGCCTTCTGCGGCAGAAGCTCAAAGGAAGGATCCCGAACTCCGGTGGCCTTGCTGGCCTTCAGCTCATCTTCTTTTTGCTGATAGCCGGAATCGGGATGCACCATGCGGAACTCGAGGTGCGCCACCTGCTGGATCTTCTGGCGGATGCCGTTGATCTCCTCAGGCTTCACACCGGGCATCTGGATGACGACACGGGTTTCCCCCTGCGGCTGCATGGTCAGGTCCTTGCTTCCCTCGGGATTCAGGCGCTTTTCGAGAATCCCAATTGCCTGCTGCACAGAGGCTTCTGTGACAGGCTTGGTGGTGCCGTCATCTGATTTGCCAGGCTGGAGCTCGACAATGAATTCACTGCCGCCCTGCAGGTCAATGCCGAGCGGGATGCCCACGCTGTTGACGGTGATGATTGAGGAGGCTGCGGTGAGCGCGATGAGCAGCGTGCCGACGAGGCGCTTGGTTTTGTGGACGGCGGTGCCGACATACAAAAGCAGCAGAAGCAGGATCGTGGCTCCAATGAGGAAGGTGGCGTAGGCGTTCATGGTTGGAAAAGGCTGGTGGAGTGCAGACTCGGCAGGGATCAGGCGGTCTGCGCCTCAACGACGTCGGATTTCTTAGAGACGGCGGCGATTTTCCCACGCTCGTATTCGACTTTCACGTTGTCGGCGATCTTCACCATCACGGTGCGTTCCTTGATGCTGGTGATGATGCCGTGAACCCCGCAATCCATGACGACGTGATCCCCGACCTTGGCGCTGGCGACGAGGGCCTGATGCTCCTTCATGCGTTTTTGCTGCGGGCGGATGGCGATGAAGTACATCATCACGATCATGATGACAAACATCCACAGCGGATTGCCGAGGCCGGTTGGAGCGGCGCTGCCAGCGGCCTGGGCTAGGATGAGGACATGGGGTGTCAGAGAAATCATGAGTCGGGTGAGGAAGAAGTTTTGTATCGGGCGACCACCTCCGCCCTGAACTCGGCGAAACAACCCTGTTCGATCGCTTGACGTGCCCTGGACGTGAGGGACGCGTAGAAATGCAGGTTATGCAGAGAAATCAACCGCAAACCCATGATCTCCTGAGCCATCACAAGGTGACGGATGTAGGCTCTTGAAAAACCTTGGCACAGCGGATGTGTATCCTCAGCGATGGGGCGGAAATCACGAGCATAGCAGGCATTCCGCAGGTTCATCATCCCATCATGCGTGAAGGCTGTGCCGTTCCGGGCCAACCGCGTGGGCAAAACGCAGTCAAACATATCGATGCCGCGGGCAATCAACTCGATGACCTGCGGCGGCGTGCCGAGGCCCATCGCATAGCGGGCTTGATTGGCTGGAAGCAGCGGCGTCACCCACTCGGCGATGCGCATCATGTCCTCCTCGGGCTCGCCGACGCTCAGACCGCCGATGGCATAACCGTCAAAACCCATCGCGACGAGTTCGCGGGCGGATTTTTTCCGCAACTCCTCATACACACTGCCCTGTACGATGCCGAAGTGCTGCTGCGGGCCGCCACCGGTTTGCGGACGATTTTGATCAATCCACTCACGGCAGCGTTTCGCCCAGCGAAGGGTCAAATCGAGGCTTTTTGAAGCGTCTTTGGCTTCGCAGGGATAGGGCGTACATTCATCGAAAAGCATCGCGATGTCTGATCCAAGCGTCGCTTGAATCTCCATGCTCGTTTCCGGGCCGATGAACATCGGTGTGCCGTCGAGGTGATTTTGGAAGTGAACCCCCTCCTCTTTGATTTGACGCAATTTCGCCAGCGAGAAGACCTGAAAGCCGCCGCTGTCCGTCAAAATCGGCCGATCCCAATTCGAGAAGGCATGCAGGCCTCCGGCCTCCTTCATGATATCCATGCCAGGCCTAACAAAGAGGTGGTAGGTGTTGCCAAGGATGATCTGCGAGTTCAGCGCCTTCAGCTCCTGCGGATGCATGGCCTTCACCGTGCCCTGTGTGCCCACCGGCATGAATACCGGCGTCTCCACCACCCCATGGGGTGTCGTCAACCGCCCGCGACGGGCGAGAGACGAAGAATCGGTGGCAAGCAGTTCAAAAGACATGCGCAAATCTGGCTACAGGCCGGAAAAAGGGCGCGGAGTCTCGCCGATGCAGTGGAAAGCGCAAGTGAAGGGGCTTGGCACCTTTACTTCATCATATATCGCAACACCTTCGCCAGTGTGGCACGCATGTCTTTGCGCTCGACGATCATGTCCACAAGGCCATGCTGGAGCATGAATTCGGCGGTCTGGAAGCCAGGCGGAAGGTCGGCGTGGGTGGTTTCCTTCACCACGCGAGGGCCAGCGAATCCGATCATGCACTTGGGCTCGGCAATGATGAGATCACCAAGGGTCGCGAAGCTGGCGGTGACACCACCAGTGGTCGGATGGGTGAGTACGGAGATGTAAGGCAGGCGAGCTTCGGCATGGCGGGCGAGGGCGCCGCTGGTTTTCGCCATCTGCATGAGACTGAGGATGCCCTCATGCATGCGGGCACCGCCAGAGGCGGAGAAGACGATGACGGGCTTGCGCTCCGCAGTGGCTGACTCGATGGCGCGGGTGATCTTTTCGCCCACCACGCTACCCATCGAGGCACCGAGAAAGCGGAAGTCCATGACAGCAAGCAGGACGGGAAGGGATTCAATTTTTGCCCGGCCGGTCACGACAGCCTCGCCGAGACCTGTCTTGCTCTGGTAGGCCTTCACTTTGTCGAGGTAGCCTTTGAATCCGAGGGCATTAACGCTGTCGAGCTTGGCATCCATCTCCTGAAAGCTGCCCTCGTCCACGAGGCTAGCAAGACGCTCAGTGCTGCTGATGGTGAAGTGATAGCCGCAGTGGGTACAGACGCGGAGGTTTTTGGTCAATGCGTCCTCAAAGAGGCTCTCGTTGCATGAGGGACACTTCGTCCAAAGGCCCTCCGGCATGTCTTTCTTCTTCTCGCCGAGCTCATCGACGCTGCGTTTTTTGAAAAATCCCATGGTGCTTGGTTTTTGGCGTTCAAGCGAATCCAACGTGGCGGGCCCGTCTTGAGCGGCTCTCCCCGAAATGGCACTCGCGGGAGCGGACGGGAGGCGCACCCCACATCCAACGCACAGGACAGGACCAGCCCTCAGCCGGTCGCGGAAGGAGATGCTAGCCGCGTGCCACGGTGATGACCACCACTTTTTCGGCCCCACCGTGATTCTTGAGCACACGAGCACATTCGCTGGTGGTGCTGCCAGTGGTCAAAACATCGTCCACCAAAAGGATTTTTCGCCCTTGGATATCTGGGGGAGCAGACGCCTGTCTCTGCCACCAGCGGGCCTGCCTCATTCGAAAAGCGCCGCGAAGGTTTTCCTGCCGCTGGCGCCGATTGAGCTGCGCCTGTTTCACCGTCGGGTAAATCCGTTCGAGCACTTGGGCGGCCGGGATACCTGTGATTTGAGCCAGCCGCACACAAAGTTCCCAGCTTTGATTGAACTCGCGGTCTGATTCACGCTCCGGATGCAGCGGTACGGGAACAAGCAACCACTGGCAGAGATTTTCATTCCTCAAACGCTCTTCTTCCAACACGCGGGATAACAGTACAGCCAAAGACGCTCTCAAATGCAGCCGCCGGCCATATTTGAAACGGTGAATCAGCTCTCGAACAGGCCCACGGGCGGCGCAGGCGGCCACGGCAAAGTCGAATTCGAGCGTCAGGCCCTCGCAGTTCGAGCAGCGGAAGGTATTTGTGAAGGATCCGTCATACATTTCGCCGCACTTTGAGCAGTAGGGCGGTAGCTGGGGTTCAATGGCATTGAGGCAGGCTTTGCAGAACCAGTTCGCCTCTTCATGCCGCTCCGCCATCGCCGGCAGCGGCTCCGCACACGCTACGCACACAGGCGGAAACACCAAACCCTCCGCCGCCCGCATCAACGGCCGCGCCAACCGCCATAGGGCGGAGGGAGGTGGCGAGCCGGGGTAGGACATGGTGACATTCTCAAATGCGAATTGAAGCCGTCAAACTCCCTGCCTACATCCCTGCATGGCCACCATCGGCACCCCGCTTTCCTCCACCGCCACCAAAGTCATGCTCCTCGGTTCCGGGGAACTCGGCAAAGAAGTCGTCATCGAACTGCAACGCCTCGGCTGCGAGGTGATCGCCGTCGATCGCTATGCCAACGCCCCAGCCATGCAGGTGGCACACCGCAGCCATGTGATCTCCATGCTCGATGGCGAAGCCCTACGCCGCCTGATCGAGGTGGAAAATCCCTCGCTCATCGTGCCGGAAATCGAGGCCATCGCCACAGACACGCTTGTCGAGCTCGAATCGCAAGGACTGAATGTCGTTCCCACGGCCCGTGCGGCCAAACTCACGATGAACCGCGAAGGAATCCGCCGTCTTGCCGCTGAGGACTTGGGCCTCAAGACCTCGCCCTATGTATTTGCTAGCACCGAAGATGAGTTCCGTGCGGCCATTCAAAAAATCGGCATGCCCTGCGTGGTAAAACCGATCATGAGCAGCAGCGGCAAAGGCCAGAGCGTGGTCAAAACCGCGTCCGACATCGAGCATTCATGGAAATATGCGCAGGAGGGAGGCCGTGCCGGCAAGGGCAAGGTCATCGTCGAGGGCTTCGTCGAATTCGATTATGAGATCACCATGCTCACCGTGCGTCATGCTGGTGGCACCTCGTTCTGTTCACCAGTGGGCCACACGCAGATCAAGGGCGATTACCGCGAGTCCTGGCAACCGCATCCGATGTCGAAAAAGGCTCTAGAAGCCGCCGAGCACATGGCCGGAGCCATCACCGGCGCTCTCGGTGGGCACGGGCTCTTCGGCGTGGAGATGTTCATCAAAGGTGATGATGTCATCTTCAGCGAGGTTTCGCCTCGCCCACACGACACCGGCCTCGTCACGTTGATCTCTCAGGACTTGAGCGAGTTCGCGTTGCATGTGAGGGCCATTCTCGGTCTTCCCATTCCCAACATTCATCCACACGGCCCGAGCGCCAGCTGTGCCGTGCTCGTCGAGGGCGAATCCAGTCAGGTGCGCTTCGGTGGCCTCGACAAAGTGCTGGCGGAGCCTGACACGCAGGTACGGCTCTTCGGCAAACCGAACGTCAGTGGCCAACGCCGCATGGCCGTGACGCTCGCCCGTGCCGCCAACATCAACGAAGCCCGCGCCAAGGCGCATCGCGCGGCCCAAGCCATGCAGATCCAGCTCTAACCGTTAATCCCAACACCATCGGAAATGAACGCTCGTCACAGTGCAGGCGCGGATTGTCTATACTGGGCCAAACTCTGGGTGAAAGCAGGCACGTAAACCCTGTCCGCTGCTCACCATCCTCGATCCCTCTTCCATTCGCGACTCATCTGCGCCCGTTTTGAATACGCCAGTCTCCTCACCTGCCCTGCCCAGCCTCGCCAGCCCCACCGGCGGACTGCCCTCGTCCGTGCGATGGGCCCAACTCATCCTCGCCGATCGTCTGAGGCCTGGTGATGTGGTCGTGGATGCAACGATGGGAAACGGCCATGACACCCTGTTCCTCAGCCAATGTGTGTCACCCGGTGGTCATGTGCATGCCTTTGATGTGCAGACCACCGCGCTGGAAGAGACGAGGAAGCGTGTGCCTGCGGAAACAAGCACGCTGTATCTCGCCGGTCACGAAACCATGCGTGAGAAACTCCCTTCAGAGCTTCGCGGGCAGATCGCGGCAATCATGTTCAACCTCGGCTACCTGCCCGGATCGGACAAAAGCTGCATCACCCGCACGGAGACCACCCTCGCCGCACTCGCGCAAGCCATCGATTTGATGAAACCGGGTGGCATCCTCACCTTGGCTGTTTACCCTGGGCATGAAGGTGGCGCCGAGGAGAGCCGGGAAATCGCCAAATGGATGGCGGAACTCGACTCCCGAGGTTTCGAGGTCCAGCACCTCCGCCCAGTGAATCGGAGCGCCGCGCCACCGGAACTCTGGACGATCTGGAAGACGATCCCGATGAAAAAATGAGTGCCGGGTGGGAATTCCCGCGAAAGTTTGCCATCCCATGCCACGCATGATGCTCACGCCATTGTTACCGCCATGAAATCCCTCGTCCATCTACTCACCGCCGTCTTCTTTACCGCCATGAGCCTTCCCACATCCGCCGCCGAAACTCCCACCACCAAAACGGAGAAAGCCTATATCGGCGGCGGCTGTTTTTGGTGCGTCGAGGCCCAGTATCTCATGCTTAAGGGGGTGAAAAAGGTCGTCAGTGGTTACGCAGGCGGCAAGACGGCCAACCCAACATATGAGGACATCTGCACCGGTAAGACAGGCCACGCCGAGGTGATCGAAATCGAATACAATCCTGCCGTCACCACCTTCAAGGATATAGTCGAGCTTTTCTGGGATGCGCATGATCCGACTAGCGTCACGAAGGAGGACCAAGTGACCTCATACGGCAAATTCGTGCCCAAGGGAACACCTTACCAAGGCAACGACTACGGCACCCAATACCGTTCTATTATCCTCTACACCAGCCCCGAGCAAAAACAGATCGCTGAAGCCTCCAAGGCGGCCTTTCAGCCGAAGTTCAAAGATCCCATCGCCACAGAAATCGTGCCACTGACAAAATTCTACCCGGCCGAAGAGTACCATCAAAACTACCAGGAGCGGAATCCGAACCAAGGCTACGTCCGCGGCGTTGTGACGCCGAAGGCTGAGAAGTTCAAGCATACGCTGGAAGAAAAGGGCAAGCTCAAGGACGAGAAGAAATAAAAATCCACCTCGTCCTCCGACTTATGAGCCCACGCCCTTGGATCATCGCTGAAACAAACTGGAAACACATCAAAGCTACTCCGTATGAGGTGGCGGTGCTGCCAATGGGTGCCACGGAGGCGCATAACTGGCATCTGCCCTATGCCACCGACTCGCTCCAAAACGAAGCCATCGCCGCTGAGGCCGGCCGCGTGGCTTGGGACGCCGGGGCAAAAGTGGCCATCCTGCCCAACATCCCCTTCGGTGTGCAGACCGGGCAGCTCGAGATTCCATTCTGCATCAATATGAACCCGAGCACTCAGCTGCTCGTGCTGGAAGACGTCATCGCGAGCCTCGAAGGGGTGGGTATAAAGAAATTCGTCATCATGAACGGCCACGGCGGCAACGATTTCCGTCAGATGCTGCGCGAACTGCAGGCAAAACATCCCAAGATGTTTCTCAGTATCGTGAATTGGTTCAATGCCGTACGGGGCGATGACATCTTCCAAATTGTCGGTGATCACGCCGATGAACGCGAGACCAGCCTCATTCTCCACCTTCATCCGAACCTCGTGCTGCCAAAGAGTGAATGGGGGGACGGCAGCGACAACCGCTGGAAGTTGAAGGCCATCAACGAAAAATGGGCTTGGGCGCAGCGTGACTGGCTGAAAGCTACCAATGACACCGGCAGCGGCGATCCGCGGCACGCCAGTGTCGAGAAAGGCAAGCGCTACCTCGAAGCCCTCGGTGCAAAAATTGGCTCCTATCTTGTGGAACTTGCCCACACGGACATTTCAGATCTTTACGAGAGGTCGAAATGATCCGTTTTCTGCTGAGCCGCCTACTCCAAGGCATTCTCGTGATCCTTGCGGTGATCACCATCACCTTTGCGCTTTCGCGCCTGCTGCCGGGCGGGCCGATTCAAAGTGAGAAAAATGCCTCGCCGGAGGCCATCGCCGCACAGCGTGCCTACCTCGGCTTGGACAAACCTTGGTATGTTCAGCTAGGTCTTCAAATCGCTCATTATGTGACACTCGATCTGCCAGAGTCATTTCACTTTAAAGGTCGTGGAGTGGACGAAATCATCGCCTCTGGCTTTCCTGTCTCAGCAGCAGTCGGCTTGACCGCGCTGATGATCGCATTGGGGCTAGGAGTGCCACTGGGGGCTTATGCAGCGATGAGGCCTAACACCCTCGAAGACCGCGCCACCATGCTGGCGGCCACCTTGGGCATCTGCACGCCGAGCATGATCCTCGGCCCGGTGATCGCCATGCTGCTGGGCTTGAAGCTGCGCTGGTTCAATGCTTCCGGCTGGTATGAGGCCTCTGATGTGGTGATGCCAGCTCTGACCCTCGGCCTCATTTACAGCGCCCAGATCGCCCGCCTCACGCGTGGCGGCTTGCGCGAAACACTGGCGCTGGAGTTTGTGCGCACCGCGAGGGCGAAAGGTGCCAGCGAGGCCTCCGTGGTGTTTCTGCATGCGCTGAAGCTCGCCTGCCTGCCCGTGCTGAACTTCCTCGGCCCCGCAGCAGCGGGCCTACTCACTGGTAGCATCATCGTAGAAGCCGTGTTTCAACTTCCCGGTCTCGGTCAGTTTTTCATCGCGTCCGCCATCAATCGCGACATGAACCTCGCAATTGCCATTTCCGTCTTTTACGCCTCGCTCATCGTGCTCTTCAATCTCCTCGTGGACCTCGTGCAGGCATG
Organism: Prosthecobacter sp.; assembly: GCA_017853885.1. Taxonomy (GTDB): domain Bacteria; phylum Verrucomicrobiota; class Verrucomicrobiia; order Verrucomicrobiales; family Verrucomicrobiaceae; genus Prosthecobacter. The sequence continues at coordinate 100,087 of JAFMIR010000003.1, read as the reverse complement.
GCTGAACCCGCGCATCCGTCTCCACGCATGAATCCAAGTGCTTCCCAAAGCCTTTCGCCGATGCAGGCAGCTTGGAGGCGCTTTGGCCGTCACCGGCTGAATGCGGCCGCCCTTGGGTTTTTGATCCTTTTGATCGTGATGTGTGTCTTCGGGCCGCTGGTGTCGCCTTACGCCCAAGATGCTCAAAACCTTGAATTGAAGGCAGTGGATGCCTCCTCAGCACACTGGCTCGGCACGGACACACTGGGGCGTGACATGCTCACGCGCATCCTACATGGTGGACGTGTCTCGCTGGCGGTCGGATTGCTCGCCACGCTCGTCGCCGCATGCATTGGCGTGGCATATGGCCTGATCAGCGGCCTAGCCGGAGGTCGGGTGGATGCAGCCATGATGCGCGTGGTGGACATCCTCTATGCTTTCCCCTTCATCAACTTCGTCATCCTGCTCATGGTGGTCTTTGGACGGCAGTTCTGGCTCATCTTTGTGGCCATCGGCGCGGTGGAATGGTTGACGATGGCACGCGTGGTTCGTGGGCAGGTTCTGGCGCTGAAGAACCTCGAATTCGTCACTGCTGCCAAAGCAAGCGGTGCGAGCTTCGGGCACATCGTGCGCAAGCACCTACTGCCAAACGTGATCGGCCCTGTCATCATCTACACCAGCCTCACCGTGCCAGGCGTGATGCTGCTGGAGGCCACCCTGAGCTTTCTTGGCCTCGGCATCCAACCACCCAACGCAAGCTGGGGGGTGCTCCTCGGCGATGGCTCGCAGGTGATGCAAACCTATCCTTGGCTGTTGCTCTATCCCGGACTCTTCTTCATCTGCACGCTACTGGCACTGAACATCCTCGGCGATGGTCTGCGTGATGCCTTTGATCCCAAATCGACAGCGCAAGAATAAGCGAGGTTTTTCGAATGAGCCTGAATAGGCCTCAAGAGGATTCGTCACAGGCAGCAGAATCAAGCATTCCGCCCACGCCATGAAAACCCTCCTACCTCTCCTTGCCGCAACCGCTCTCTTTGGCGGCGCAGCGCCCTCCACTGCCAAAGCCGATCCTTTCTGCCATGGCAGTCGGCACATCGTCAGCTACATGCCTTGCGGCACACCGGTTTACGCTGTGTATCAAGTCGTCGGCTACGACCGCTGCGGTCACCCGGTGGGCCGGTGGATCACCATGCGGGCACCGCACAGCTGCGCCATCTGTAATCCCCGCTCATCGTATGGATATGGCTACCACGGCCATCATAACTGCCCACCCACTGGGGGGATCTACACCCGTCCCCGCTCAGGCATCCGTTTCAGCTTTGGCTTCTGCAGGTAGCTGCGCGCAAAAAGAGATCTGAAAATTCATACGGACCCGCTCCGGCACGAGTGGGTCCTTTTTTGTTCGTAGTTCGGGCTTTAGCCCGCCTGACCGCGTGCCATGTTTGCCTGCATGCGCTGGATCATCCGCTTCTTTTTGCTCGCCGCCCTCGGGATCGGCGTGATGTGGTTTCATCACATCCGGACACATCGCCCGTCACGAGTGGAAGAGGCGACGAAGGCGGGCATTCTGCTACTCGGGAACGGCTCGGAACCCGCCACACTTGATCCGCATCTCGCCACCGGCCAACCGGAGCACCTGATTTTCCACTCCATCTTCGAAGGTCTCGTGGCTCCTGGCACAGAAGATCCAGATGCCGATTCACCCGGTGCTGCGTCCTCGTGGACACATGAAAACTTCACCACGTGGACCTTCCAGCTCCAGCCCAAGGGCAAATGGAGCGATGGCACACCACTGACGGCTCAAGATTTCATTTACGCCTATCAGCGCATCCTGACGGCAAAGCTTGGTGCTGATTATGCCAGCATGCTCTACCCGCTATTGAATGCCGAGGCGTATCACACCGGCAAAATCCGTGACTTCAGCCAAGTAGGCGTGAAGGCAGTTGATGATTACACGCTGCGTCTTACGCTCAAGGGTCCCGCGCCATATCTGCCCAGCATGCTGAAGCACTATTCGTGGTTCCCGGTGCCTAGGCATGTCATCGAAAAGCATGGCACGATGGACCAGCGGAACACGAAATGGACACGAGCAGAAAACCTCGTCAGCAATGGAGCCTTCCAGCTCAAAAGCTGGCGTGTGAACCAGAATCTCGAGGTCGAGCGCAATCCTCACTACTGGGATGCCGCCACCGTGAAGCTCAATGGCATGGTGTTTGTCCCCATCAGCAGTGATTCGACCGAGGAGCGTGCCTTTCTCGATGGTCAGCTTCATGTCACGCAGGTTGCGCCGCTATCGAAGATCCCCGGTTACATCGCTCACAAATCACCGCTGTTTCACGCCGACCCCCTGCTCAGCGTCTATTTCTACCGCTGCAACGTGACGAGGAAACCTTTCAATGATGTCCGCGTGCGCAAGGCGCTTGCCTTGGCGATTGACCGGGAAAGTATCGTGAAAAACGTGCTGCGCGGCGGCCAGAAACCGGCCACTGGCCTCACCCCGCCAGGCACCGCGAAGGACTACCAGACACCTGACATCATGAAGTTCGATCCGACAGAGGCGCGCCGCCTTCTGGCCGAGGCGGGCTACCCCGATGGCAAAGGCTTCCCGCCCTTTGAAATCCTCATCAACACCAGCGAATCACATCGCACGCTCGCCGAGGCGGTACAGGCGATGTGGAAGACACACCTCCAGATCCCGGCCGGCGTGTTGAACCAAGACTGGGGCGTGTACCTTGAGTCCCAACGCAGCCTTAACTATGACGTCAGCCGATCCGGTTGGGTGGGCGATTACCTTGATCCCTCCACTTTTCTTTCCCTTTGGCAGACCGGCGATGGCAACAACAACACTGGATGGAGCAGCCCTCCTTATGATGCGCTCATCCAACAAAGTTTCCTCGAAGGCGATCCCGTCAAACGCTTGGCCATTTTAAAGCAAGCGGAGACGCTCATGCTCAACGAAGTGCCCGTCCTGCCCGTATACTGGTATGTGCATCCGCACCTAAAGCGACCCGAGGTCAAAAACATGCGGCCCTCGCTCTTGGAGCACCGTTGTTACAAAGTCATCGAACTCGCCAAATGAGCCCCGTGAGGCCTGAAATCGGCCTTGTCATCGTCGTTTGAGGGTACATCCTCAAGAAAGGATTTCCGTCCTAGTCTCCCGAACCTTATCCTATGCAGAATCGCCCACCGAATCGCGGCCCCTCGAATCAAAACTCCCGCTCTGGTCCTCCTGGACGCAGCAGCGGGCCGCCGCGCGGCATTGTGGGTGGCCATGGCCCGGCCCGTTCGAGCAGCGGACCTCCTCGTGGCATCGTCGGCGGCAATCAGCAGCGTCCCACCTCCCTGCCGCCGCGCAATGCTCCTCCCCCACGCCGTCCGGAGCCGGAACCCGAGCTGAAGCAGAAAGAGGAAGCCATCGAGCTGGAAGGAGTCATCTCCGCCGTGCTCGCAGGAACGATGTTCAAAGTAAAGCTTCGCAACGGCCACGAAGTGCTCGCCCACATCTCCGGCAAAATGCGCAAAAAGTTTATCCGCCTCGTCATCGGTGATGCCGTGAAGCTCGAAATGTCGCCCTACGACATGGACAAGGCGCGCATCGTGTATCGAATTGGCTGATTGGATCTAACAACACATTCGGACGCATGGCACGCGACATCGTCTATTTCGACCTCGAAACACGACGCACGGCCAATGACGTCGGAGGCTGGGGCAACAAGCATAAGATGGGCATCTCTGTAGCTTGCACGTACAGCACCCAACTAGGTGAATACGCCATCTACTTAGAAGAGGAAGCCCAAGCGCTGATCGACCAACTCCGCCGAGCGGACCTCGTAGTCGGATTTAACCACATCGGCTTCGACTACGAAGTGCTCATGGGTCATAGCCTCTTTGACTTCCGCGACCAGCTTCACAGCTTTGACCTTCTCGTTGATCTCGAAAAAGCCCTCGGCCACCGCATTAAGCTCGATGCCGTCGCTGCTGCCACTCTTGGCACAGGGAAGACCGCCGATGGTCTCGATGCTCTCAAATGGTGGCAGCAGGGCCAAGTAGCCAAGATCGCTGAGTACTGCTGCTACGATGTCAAAGTGACCAAATGCGTCCACGAATTCGGGATGGAGCACGGATACGTTAAATACCATGACCGCAATGGCCGCGAGCAGCAAGTAAAGGTGAACTGGAGGTAGCCTCGAAGTTGCCCTTGGGCGGAGCATGCCAATGCGTGGCGATCGCAGGCCCCATGACTGCGGAGCACCCTTTGCCATGTTCCTTACTGCCAGCTTCGCTCGTAGACAGCACCTTGCTGGCTGAACGCGGCAAGAACTTCGCCTGCGAGATACAACGAACCTGTGATGAGCCGTGGTGATGCGTTTTGCGTGGCATCGAGAGCCGTGATGAGATTCGAATGATGGAACACGGGCACGTCGGAAACACCGAGGATGTTTTGGAGTTCTTCTGTGGTCATGGCACGCGGCGAGTCGAAGTGCGTGAAATGCCACGCTGCAGCCAGCGGAGCCAATTCGTGAAGCACCGCGGAGATGTCTTTGCCGGCGACAGCACCGAAAACGATCGTGGCTTTTTGAAGCGGAAACTGCTCACGCCAAGTTTGAGCCAGCACGCGAGCCGCATCCAAGTTATGGGCTCCATCGAGAATCACATCCGCGCGAAGCCTCTGAAACCGGGCGGGCCACTCCACAAGCTTCAAACCCGCTTCAAGCCTGTCTTGAGGTAGATCCAACCCGGCAGCGCGAAGAGCCGCGAGGGCAAGCGCAGCATTCCAGCGTTGATGTGGGCCAGAGAGACCTAGCGGTAACTCACAGGGTTCCGTGACGAGCGTAAGGGGTGCGGTCTTTTTGCGGGCCGTTTCCAATAGGACATCCAAGGCCTCCTGATCCTGCGTTTGAGTAATGAAGGGCACGCTAGGCTTGATGATGCCGGCTTTTTCAGAGGCGATTTTCGCGAGCGTGTCGCCGAGGATTTGCATATGATCCCAGCCAATGGGCGTGATGACGCTGACAACGGGCGTAATGGCATTCGTGGCATCCAAGCGGCCGCCAAGGCCCGTTTCCAGCACAATCCATTCAAGACCGCGCCGTGCAAACCAATCCAGCGCAAGAGCGAAGGCCAATTCGAAGAACGTCGGATGCGGATCCCAACCGCACACCCGGTCGCGCAGACGGGCGATGCCTTCCTCGATCTCATCGGGCGAGATCATACGCTCCGCATCCCGAATCCGCTCACCAAAGTGAACCAGATGCGGCGAGGTAAACAATCCAGCGTTGATACCTGCTTGTTTCAGGATGGAATGAAGAAAGGCACAGGTGCTGCCTTTTCCATTGGTGCCGGCCACATGGATGAACTTCATGTTTGCGCGTGGCAAGCCAAGCTCACCCAACAATTTATGGATATTGTCCAGTCCCAGCTTGATGCCAAAAAGCTGCGTGGTGTACAGCCAGTCGAGCTGTGGTTGAATCGAGGGAGCGATCTTCATTCACTGCCAAGGTCGTAGACGCCTCCCACTCTGGGTGCGGATGAATTTCTTGTTATGGTCATTGTCGACCTTCGCCTGCAAGCGCTGAATGCAAACCTCCACAATGCCCTTCTCTTCAAGCCCGTTTTTGAGCTTGAGCTGGTCTTTGAGCAGCAAGATGTGCATGAGGTGACAATGTTTCGTGTTTCAGGTCCATATTCAACCCTAGATCGGCACAGTGACTTGGAAAGCTCCAGCGCATTGCGCGGCGAAGAGCAAAAACGGATTCTTTTTCACTTCTTCTTTGCCTTCAAACTCGCCAGATAAGCCACAACATCGCGGATCTCCGTTTTCGTGAGGATGCCGAGCATTGGAGGCATAACGCTGAGGGGCGGCGTGCGAGAGGCGATTTGATGGAGCGGAACCGATTGAAGTTTTCCGTCGGGCAACTTGAGGCGGATGGATTGAGCATCTTCTTTTTCGACAACAGCGGAGAGGGTTTTGCCGTCTTTAAAAGTGAGGGTGACGAGCCCATAACCGGGCGCGACGGTGGCGAGCGGGTTGAGCAGCGCTTCGAGGATGTATTGGCGGTCCTTCATTGATCCGATGGTTTTCAAGTTGGGACCAACCTGGCTGCCTTCTTTGGCTTCGATGGTGTGGCAGGCGATGCAGTTGGCACCAAGGTGATTGATGGCGATGTCGCGGCCGCGGGTGATGTCGCCACCTTCGAGGAGTTCCGTGTTTTGGGTTTGAAGGGCGGCGAGCTTTGGCTTGAGGCTTTCGCGTGTGGCGGCGGCTTCGAGAATATCCAACTGGATAGAGGCCGGGGCCTTGTTTCGCGCGAGGAGGTCAAGCCACTCAGTGATGACAGTGTCGTCTTTCGAATTCGCAAGTAATGAGAGGGTAAGTTGTTTGGTGGTTGTGTCAGCCTGCTTTAAAGCGGTGGCGGCGGCGGTGATGGCGCGTTCGGGTTGATGGGCGAAGAGCTGCTTGAGGGCTTCGTGACGGAGTTCGGCGGGCGATTTTTTATCCAAGGCAAGATCGAGCGACGGACCGAAGTCACCAGTGCTGGCGAGCATTTTCAACGCGCCAGCGCGGAGACTGGCGCGAGCAGTTTGATCAGCGACGATGCTTTGGAGCACGGCGGGCTCGACGCGAAGCTGGAGCTGCATGAGCAATTCGACGGCTTTGACCTTGAGCTGGCCATCGGTGAGCTCGAGCAGCGAGTCGAGGCGCGATTGCACGAGCGCGGCGAAAGCTTTGGCATCGCGCGGGGCGATTTCATGCACGTGGCCGTCGATGCGGTCGAGTCGCGGTGGATTCGTGAAGACGAGCAAAAGGTCAAGGGCCTCGCTTTGGAGTGCGGAGGGCTTCAAAGCGGCCTGGATGAGCGGTTCGGCGATGCCGAGGCGCAAACAAGCGTTCAGTCCGCGCCGCGAGAGTCGCGTGGTGAGCGCAGGAAGCGCCTGAGGGATGCCGTCATCGTCGTGAATGGCTCGTTCGGCTTCGTCGGGAAATTGGGTGAGAAACTCGGCGACTTTCGGCGAACGCTGCCGGGCAAGTGCGAGGAGACTGCAGAGGCTTTTGTCCTTCACGAGTGCCTTCGCATCGGCGCAACCCGCAAGGCCGGTCACAATAGCGTGGCGCATGAAGGGATCGTTGGACTCCTTGGCGGCGAGTTGGAGTAGCTTCGGTGTCGCAGCAGGGTCTTTGAGTTTGCCGAGGGCGATGGCAACATGGAAGCGGACACGGGATGCGGGATGCGTGAGGAGTGAAATGAGCGCGGGATCACTGGTGGTGCCGTCGCCTAGGGTTTTGGCGGTTTGGGTGAGGATCTCGGGATCGGAGTCGGTGAGGAGTTTTGTCAATGTAGCAGCTTCAAGCTTTGGGGCGAGCGGCCCCATGGGCTTCCCCCAAAGGGTTTGAAAGCGCAGACCTTGGCCGAGGCCCCAGATGGCGTGGATGCGGGCGAGTTGATTGGCTTTTTTATCCGTGGCGATGGCTTCGAGGGTTTTAAAGTCGTTGTTTTTGACGAGTTGGAACTGGGCGCGAAGACGCACACGTTGATCGCGATGCGCGAGATGTGAGGCATTCAAGTCCGCGGAGAGCAGTTTGGCGGTTTCTTGACGCTCGGTGCTGTTTTGGCTGGTGCGATCGTCGGCGAGCCAGATGTGACCGGCTTGATCGAGCGGGTAACCGCCGCTCCAATCGGCGATGAGGAGACCACCATTGTTGGCGAAACACAGACCGATGCCCATGAGGCCACTGTGGATGACGCGCTCGTTTTTCATGACGAAGGACGCGCCGCTCGGAGCGAGTTGAAGCGCGGTCATCGTGCCGCTGGGGAATTGATCGAGAATGAAATGGCCGCGCAGCGAAGTGCCGAGCGCGGTGCCGGGCTCGTGCACGAAGCCAGCCGGGCCGTTCGAGTAGTTTTGCAGAGGCGGCGTGATGAAAAGCGGCTGACTGGGGTGGGCAGGCTTCCACAGGCCCTCCATCACCCAACGGCTGCGCTCTTTTTGATACTGATGGCCGAAGCGCCAGCCAGAGTCGCTGCGCTCCGTGATATACACGAGGCGTTCTTTTTCGCCTGGGAGGTCAGCATCGTTGTCCACGCCGAAAAGATTGCCGAAGTCGTCGAAGGCGACCTCCTGAATGTTTCGGAGACCATGCGCGAAGACCTCAAAGCCGCTGCCGTCCGGCTCGCAGCGCATGACGCAACCCTCGTGCGGGTAAAACCACTTCACGCCTTCCCTGCTCGTCACGTTGACGCCTTTGTCCCCAATACTCCAATAAATGCGGCCGTCCGGGCCGATGCGCAGTCCGTGCATGTCATGCCCGGCATACGCGATGTGCATACCAAAGCCATGCGCGACGACTTCGCGCTCGTCAGCAACGCCGTCGTCGTTTGTATCACGCAGGCGCACGAGATCCGGCGCGACGGTGACGTAAACCCAGCCGTCGTGACACAAGATGCCTGCGGCGATGCCGGTGACGACGCTGTTGAAGCCTTCGGCGAAGGTGGTCATCTTGTCGGCGGCGCCATCGCCATCGGTATCGCGGAGCTGGTAGATGCACTCGCTGTGCACGGTGAGGTCCTTCCAGTCGATGGAACCGTCTTTATTGTGATCTTTGAGCCCGCCGCGCGGCAGGCGCAGCTTGCCCGGCGCGAGTTCGCGCTTCAGGAAGGCCTCTTTTTCCTCCACGCTAGTCAAGGAGACATCATCGGGAATCCACATCGAGTGTTCGCGGATGTCGAGATCCGCCACTTTGCGCCTTGTGGTGGCGGCGACATAGACGTGGCCTTTTTCATCCGTCGTGACAGCGACCGGATCAGGCACATTGAGGTCGCCAGACCATTTGCGCAGTTCAAGGACGGGCTGTGGCGTTGGCTTGGCGACGGCTTTTTTCTCTGCAGCGGCGCAAGGCAGAGCCAACAACGCCGTGAAGGCGATAAGCATGGGTTTTTTCATGAAATCGGGGGATCGAGAGAATAGGATGGAAGCGTTTGTTCTTGCCGTGTCAGAGCGGACTCGTCAAAGTCACGCTTCGTTCGCCACGGCGAATTCGATTCACAAAACTCCAACCCCATATTCTCTCATGTCTCAAATCGTTCCTCTGATCAGTTCCGGCGTGGCCGGTCCCCTTGGCGTGCTGCATCTCCCGCGGCTCTGGCAGAAAGCTTCCTTGGCCGCTGCAGGCAAACTGCATCCCGACTATCCCGGCTGCGGCAAGGGCTATGACGGCATGACGCTCGCCGCGCTTGGCATCGACGAAGCCAAGTTTCTCGAATTCATCGCCACAAAGCCCAGCTACACGCAGCTCGAAGCTTGGGTGCGCTCCTACCCGGGCGTAAAGCTCACCAAGGGTGACATCTACAAGCACAATGCCGCCATCCGCGGCTACATCCATGGTGATGACGTGCGCAAAGGCATCCTCGACGCCTGCGGCCTCGCCGACGACGGCAGCGTGAACCCCGGTGCGGTGGACCTAAACAATCTCGACGACTGGAACACCTTCTGGACGGCCGAGATCAAGGCATAAGCCTAGGCCGTCTGATTTGGAAACCCCGTTCGTCGTGAGGCGGGCGGGGTTTTTCATGGCAGCTTTCCTTTCCCCAACTGCGCTCCACCTTCACCACATGACATGGATTGATTGTACGCACGAACACCTCGAGGCGATCCGCGCCATCTTCAACGAGGCCATCGTAAACTCGACCGCGCTCTATGACTACGAGCCGCGCTCGCCTGAGGTCATGGAAAATTGGTGGGCCGCGAAGCAGGATAAGAACCTGCCCGTCATCGGGGTGGTGGAAGAAAATGGCAAGCTGGTGGGTTTTGGCAGCTACGGCCCCTTCCGTCCGCATGCGGCCTATCAATACAGCGTGGAGCATTCGATCTACCTCGATGTGCGTTTTCGAGGTCTCGGCCTCGGAAAAGAGATGCTGCGCCGCCTCATCGCACGTGCCACGCAGCAGGGCTACCACATGATGATCGGCGTCATTGATGCCGACAACGTTAGCAGCATTGCCCTGCATGCCAAAGCCGGCTTTGAAGCCTGCGGCCACATTCGCCACGCTGGCTACAAATTCGGCCGCTGGCTTGATCTCGCCCTCTATCAGCTCGTTTTGCCGGTGCCTCCAGGGCTACCTAAGAGATGAGCCCCCTTTTCGCCAATCATCGGATGCGCTAAAACAACAGAAAGGCTTTTGGATTCATGTCCCCGCAAGATCTCCCAGACCTCGAAGAGCGCCTGTCACGCCCCACACCGGCAGTGATCGAACTGATGAAGCAAATTCCAGGTGACTTTGTCGTGCTCGGTGCGGCGGGGAAAATGGGACCTTCGCTTACCCGCTTGATCAAACGCGCCAGCGATGATGCCGACACGCCGCGACGTGTCATCGCTGTGTCGCGCTTTAGTTTACCCGGCAGTCAAAAAGAGTTCAGCGCGTATGGCATCGAAACCCTTGCAAGAGATCTGCTGGATACGAGTGCCGACGCCGATCTCCCGGCAGCGGAGAACGTCATCTACATGGCGGGCATGAAATTCGGTGCCACGGGCAATGAATCGCTCACTTGGGCTATGAATGCGTGGCTGCCCGGCATCGTGTGCGAGCACTACAGCCGCAGCCGCATCGTCGCCTTCTCAACCGGCAACGTGTATGGTCTCACCCCTGTCGAGAATGGTGGCAGCCGCGAAGAAGACACACTGAACCCCGCCGGCGAATACGCCATGAGTTGCCTCGGCCGCGAGCGTATCTTCGAACATTTTAGCCACGTGCGTGGCACGCCCGTCTCGCTCATCCGTCTGAATTACGCCTGCGACCTGCGCTACGGCGTGCTCGTCGATATCGCCCGTAAAGTGTGGGCCGGGGAGCCTGTCGATGTGACGATGGGCTACTTCAACACCATCTGGCAGGGCGATGCGAACGCGCTCTCCCTCCTCACGCTCGCCCACGCCTCCTCACCAGCCACCGCCTTCAACATCACCGGCACCCGCACTCTCTCCGTGCGCGAGACCGCTCAGCACTTTGGCAAACTCTTCGGCAAAACCCCACACATCACCGGCACCGAGGCCAAAGACGCGCTGCTGAGCAATGCCACGCGCTCCGTCATCTCCCTCGGTCAGCCCTTCGTCAGCGAAACCGACCTCATCGAGTGGACCGCCGACTGGATCCAGCGCGGCGGCGCCTCCCTCAGTAAACCCACTCACTTTGAATCCCGCGATGGCCGCTTTTGATGTCCGCGCCGCCCTGCATCGCGGCCTCGTCATTCCCGCTTGCCCGCTGGCGTTGAACGCCTCGCGCAAGCTCGACGAGCGCCGTCAACGCGCCCTGCTGCGCTACTACCATGCCGCCGGAGCCGGTGGTGTGGCCGTCGGCGTTCACACCACGCAATTCGCCATCCGCGATCCCAAACACGCGCTCTTCGAACCCGTGCTCACTTTGGCTGCGGAAGAGTTTAAAAACGATCCACGCCGCCTCGTGCGCATCGGCGGCGTGTGCGGACTCACGCCTCAGGCCGTGCGGGAGGCCACGCTGCTCCGTGAGCTCGGTTACGATGCCGCGCTGGTCAGCCTCGGAGCACTCAAATCGGCCACGGAGGCGGAAATGATCGCTCACTGCCGCGAAATCGCGCACCTCATCCCCATCGTCGGTTTTTACCTCCAGCCTGCCGTGGGTGGAAAAGTGCTTCCGCGATCGTTTTGGCGGCAATTCGCCGAAATCGAGAACGTCGTCGCCATCAAGATCGCGCCGTTCAATCGCTACCAGACCCTCGATGTCATCCACGCAATCAAAGACAGCGGCAGAACCGACATTGCGCTCTACACCGGCAACGACGACACCATCGTACTCGACCTCATTTCGCCGTATCCGGTGCGCATCGTGGGCGGCTTGCTCGGCCATTGGTCGGTGTGGACACAGAAAGCCGTTGAACTGCTCGTGAAGTGCCACAGCGAGCCTGCTTCGCCGCAAATGCTCCGACTCGCGAATGAAGTCACCGACAGCAACGCCGCCTTCTTCGATGCCGCGAACGGTTTCGCCGGCTGCATCGCTGGCCTCCACGAAATCCTTCGCCGCCAGGGCCTGCTCGAAGGCCTCTGGTGTCTCGACGAGCACGAAACGCTCAGCCACGGCCAGCTTGCGGAGATCGACCGTGTATGCGCCGCCTACCCTCATCTGAGCGATGACGACTTCGTGGCCGAACATCGGGATGCTTGGCTCCGGTAAGAGTCATCCACGCATCGCCCGCTGGCGCAGGACGTGATCGGCGAGCACAAGATGCACCATCGCCTCCACCATCGGAACGGCACGCGGGAGCACGCAGGCATCGTGACGGCCACGGGCAGCGAGCGTGGTGTCCTCGCCGGTGTTCGTGACGGTCTTTTGCTCGCGCAGCACGGTGGCGGTGGGTTTGAAGGCCACGCGAAAGACGATCTCCTCGCCATTGCTGATGCCGCCTTGGATACCGCCGCTACGATTTGTGCGCGTGCGGACCGTTTCGCCATCCATGTAAAACGCGTCGTTGTGCTCCAAACCGGTCATCGTGGTGCCGGCAAAGCCGCTGCCGATCTCAAAACCCTTCGTCGCAGGCAGGCTCAGCATCGCCTTGGCGAGATCCGCCTCCAACTTGTCGAAGACCGGCTCGCCGAGTCCCGGTGGCACGCCGCGCACGACGCACTCGATCACGCCACCGACGCTGTTGCCCTCGGAGCGGACTTTTTCGATCAAAGCGATCATTTGCTCCGCCGCGGCGGGATCGCAGGTGCGCACGATGTTCGATTCGATCAGCTCGGCAGTCAGCGCCGCGCCCGTGGGCACTTCAGCGGCGATGTGTTGGATCGTTTTGACGTAGACGAGGGCTTCGTATCCGGAAAGCGAGTGTTGCAGCACCTTTCGCGCGATGGCTCCGGCGGCCACGCGGCCGATGGTCTCGCGGGCGCTGGAGCGTCCGCCGCCGGAGACGGCGCGGATGCCATACTTCGCATCGTAAGTGTAGTCTGCGTGGCTGGGGCGGTAGGCCTGCTGCATCTCCGTGTAGGCAGAGGGACGCTGGTCGGTGTTGCGCACAAAGATGCCAATGGGCGTGCCAAGCGTCTGCCCGTGGAGCACGCCGGAGAGGATCTCGGCGGCATCGTCTTCTTTGCGAGGTGTCACGATCTTGCTCTGGCCGGGGCGGCGACGGTTCAGCTCATGCTGGATGTCCTCGACGTTGAGCGGGATTTTGGGCGGACAACCGTCCACGACCACGCCGACGCCCGGGCCGTGTGATTCGCCCCAGGTGGAGATGCGGAAAAGAGTGCCGAAGTTGCTCGCCATGCTGTTCACTTAGGGGTTCAGGTTCAAAGTTCAAGGTTCAAAGTTGTGGCACGAACAGTTCCGTCCAGCGAATCGCCGACTTCGCCAAAGGAATACAATTTCAGGTCGCAGAATAAGTGAAACACGTTTCACCCCAAACTTATAGACCGTTTCTCAACAACGATGTCTATCTGATCCCCGCCGGCAAGCACGGTCGCCTCAGTGGCAAGGAAAGAGCGAGGAGGCTATTGGAACAATAGCTAACGAACGAATGACGCTGCCTCGCTGCCGGGAATCAGGCAGACATTTTGAGAATCGGTCTAAGCCCACACTGGCTATCATGTGCTGGGCCAATCATTTGATCCTCCTAAGATCACCGCCAGCCCATCGGCTGCGTCCAGGCCATCTCTTTCTGGTCCTTGATGGAAGGATTCGGGTGTGGCTTCGAGGAGGTGATGGAGGCGCGGAAGTAAAGCTCGTTGCCGCTGGGCGTCCATTCGATGACAGGGCCGGTGAGCGTGGCGAGGGTCTTGCCGATGTCATCGGAGTAGCGCTTGCGCACGGGATGGAAGTCACCTTTCGGTGTGGTGACCTCGGTGGTGGTGGCATCGAAGCCTTTTAAAGTGCCTCGAATGACGGTGGTGTAGGTCACGCCGGGCTCGGCATGGATTTGAATGCGCAGCTTGCCACCGGTGAAGCTCACGTCATCGAGCGTGACACCGCTGCTAGCATAGAAATCACCGCGCTTCATGGCCTCGACGAGCGCATTGGCCTCCAGCTTCTCCGCACGGACCATCACCCAGCCGCGGCCGGGGCTGCTTTCCTCGCCGTGGTAGTGGTGGGAGTCATCGGTGCCCACGCCAAAGAGCGGCGCAGCCTTGAACTGCGTGAAGCGCAGCGTGTTGGCGATGTCCCAGATTTTCTCGTGGCTGTCGCGGAACTCGTCGCCCTCCCACTCGATCATCGGGTGGCCGTTATAGATCTCGAAGAAGTTCTCCTCCGTAACTGCGGCGAGGTCATCAGCGGTGAGCGCCCAGCGGAAGTTCGGATGGTTGATGTGCGTGAAGATCGGCACGCCGAGGCGCTTCGACTGCTCGGCGACGAGTTTCAAATTGGCCCGCATGGTCTCCTGGATGCTGGTGAGGTCCTTCACAGGCTGGATCACCTCCTGTACGTTTACCGCATTCATGTGAATGGGCGCCTTATTAAAAGACGAGGTGATTTCCTCGGCCTTCACGAGGAGGAACTTGCCCGGCTCGTCAAACTTCGGCGTATATTCGCGCATCTCACGCAGACGCACCTCGGTAGAGCCTTCTTTTTCGCGGGTAATGACCCACTCATCGCCGAAGCGGGCGCGATACTTTTCCATCGTCGTCTTGCCCAGAGCTTTGCGGCGCTTCTCCACGGCTTTCACATCCATCCACACTTCTTTCGCCTGAAGGATGTTGTGATCGCTGAGCGCGAGGAAGTCGTAGCCATGCTGCTTGTACCAGTCGATCACCATCTCGGCGAAGTCATTGCCATCGCTCCAGAGCGTGTGAGTGTGCGTGTTGCCTTTGAACCATTTGGTTTCGGCGTAGGCAGGAAGAACGGTGAGGAAGAGCAGGGCGAGAATGCGGGGCATGGCAGCCAAACGGCGAGAAACAAAGGAAGTGACAAAAAATATGCCTCTGAACATGCTCGCCGGGTGAAACTCATCCTGCTCGCTCTCTCCTGGCTATCCTTGAGTTCGCTTTTCTTTGGCTAACGCTGAACGGCTCGGTGCACAACCATGCTGTGCGGCATACACCCTGTGCGAGCTCAAATAAGCATGTGGATCAAATCGCCAGCGCATTCTCCGCGTCACCGAAGTGGCTGGTTTTTACGCCCATGCGGTCCATGAGGGCGATGTGGAGGCGGCAGAGTTTGCGATTTTCGTCTTTGCTGAGGTCGTGGAAGCGACCGCCTTGGATGGTGCCGGCGCCACAGCCGGCAAGGACGACAGGGAGCTGTCTCGAATCGTGCGCGTTGCCGTCCATAAGGCTGCTAGTGAGCAGGATCATGCTGTTTTCGAGCAGGGTGCGCTCGCCTTCGTTGGTGGCCTGCATCTTGGCGAGGAACTCGGCCCAGAGTTTGACCTGATGCTCGTTCACACGCTGATACATGCTGAGGCGGTGCTCATCGCCAGCGTGGTGCGACAGCTCGTGGATGCCGCCGCTAATGCCGTCGAGGCTGGGGAAGCGCATGTTCGAGAGGTCGTTGTTCATCATGAAGGTGGCGACACGGGTGCGGTCCATCTGGAAGGCGAGGAGCATGATGTCGAACATGAGGCGCAGGTGGTCCTCGCTGCTCGCGGGGATGCCGGCGGCAGGTCGGCCGAGCGTGACGGTTTTGACGGTGGGCTGCCAACCTTGGCCGTTGGTCTCGGCCTGGCTGATTTTCTCAGCGAGCTCGACGCGCTGCTCGATCTCGCGCACGGAGGTCAGGTATTCGTCGAGCTTTTGTTTGTCGCGGCTGCTGAGCTTCGGTTTGAGGCTGCTGGCGTCTTCGAGCACGAGGTCGAGAATGCTTTTGTCTCGCTTGCGCTTGCTGCCGTCGTCAAAGAGCTGGTCAAAGGCCTGCTGCGGGAAGATTTCTTTTGGCGCAGGTGTCGTCGGCGTGCTCCAAGAGATGTAGGCGGAGTAGATGGAGGTGAAACCGCTGTCGGTGCTGTAGCTGGGCCGCTCGGTGCCGAGCACGACACTCGGGATGGGCGTGAATTTGCCAGTTTGCGCAGCGATGAGCTGATCCATCGTGGTGCCGACCTCGACATCCGTGGTGGTCTTTTTCACCTTGAGACCGCAAAGCACGTTCATCTTCGGGTAGTGGCCGCCTTCGCCTTCAACGGTCGTGGGATTCCATAGGCCTTGAAACACATTCACATGCTTCTTCAGCCCTTCGAGCGGTGTAAGTGATTTTTTGAAAACCATGCCACCAGACGTATTCTCTGCTCCCCAATGATGCGGGTTCACGCCGTTGCCGGTGAAGCACACGGCGAGGCGACGCGGCGCGGTGTTATTTGGGGCCGATTCAGCACCGAAAGCGCAAAACGACTCCAGCCACGGCAGGCCAAGGGCCACACCGGTGCCACGGAGGAAGTGACGACGAGAGGTTTTCATCATTGAGGGTGCGAAGGACACGCCACGAGAACGGGTTTTTTTGCAGTCTTCTCCGGGTAAGCACGCTGGAGGCCAAAATCGGCCGCAGAACGGCCGCTGATTGCCTGTTTCGGGGATGCCGCTTACCATCGGCCATGCTTCGAACCGCCTGCCGCATCTTGTTTTGTATCCTGTGCCTCGCGGCATGTGGGCGCGTGCAACCGCGGGCGGACTTGGTATTCATCCAGAGTGCTGAGCCTGAGACACTCGACCCGGCAATCGTATCGGATCAGGTAAGCATGCGTCTGTCTTCGGCATTGTTTGAGGGGTTGTGCCGCTTTAACGAGCACGGAAAACCGGAGGCAGGCATGGCGAAATGGTGGGAGGCAAGCCCGGACCAGAAACATTATGTGTTTCACCTGCGTGAGAGTGTGAAGTGGAGCGACGGCCGACCGGTGGTGGCGCAGGATTTTGTGGATGCGTGGCTGCGCATGCTGAAGCCGGAGACAGGCGCGGATTACACGAGCCTGCTGCATGTAATCCGCGGCGGAAAGGAGTTCACAGAGGGCAAAACGTCCGATGCGAATCGCGTCGGCGTGCGGGCGATCGACACACGTTCGCTTGAGGTGTGGCTGGAAAATCCCACGCCCTTCTTCCTCGATCTCTGCGCCCTGGTGCCGTTTTCACCAGTGCCACGGCGCACGATTGAGCAACACGGCACGGCCTGGATCAAACCGGCACACCTCGTGAACAACGGTGCCTACTTGCTCGACTCTTGGCGGATTGATGACTGCATCCGTTTGCGCAAGAACCCAAGCTACTGGGATGCGGCGAACGTGAAGATGAAAACAGTGGAGGTCCGACCCGTGGCCGATGCCAATACAGCGCTCAATTTCTTCTACACAGGCCAGTGCGACCTCATGATGGACAAGGGTATGACGCCTCCAACGCTGGCCGGAAAGCTCAAGGAGCAACCCTGGTTTCACACGGGGCCATTTTTGGGTACGTGGTTCATTCGCTTGAACACGACGAAGCCGCCCTTCACCGATCCGCGGGTGCGGCAGGCCTTTGCGCTGGCCGTGGACAAGCAGCGCATCGTGCAAAACATCACTCAACTGGGCGAGGCAGCAGCGCATGGCATCACGCCGCCCGGTGTGGGCGCGGACTATCAACCGCCTGCAGGCCTCGATTTCGATCCGATGAAGGCACGTGAGCTTCTGGCCGCGGCGGGTTTCCCAAGTGGGAAAGGTTTCCCGCTGGTCGAGTATCTGCACCTCCCGCTGCCGGTGGAGAGGAACATCGCGGTCGAATTGCAGGCGATGTGGCAGAAGCACCTCGGTGTGACGGTGAACCTGCGGAAGCAGGAGCAGAAGATCTGGCTCAGCAGCATGCGCAGCTTGGACTATGACCTGTGCCGCAGCTCGTGGGTGGGTGACTACAATGATCCGAGCACTTTTCTCGACATGTTCACCACGGACAATGGCAACAACAACACCGGCTGGCGAAGCGCTGCGTATGATGAACGGATCGCTGCGGCAGCTCGCGAGGCGGATCCGGTGCGGCGGAATAAGCTTTTTGGCGAGGCGGAGCAGATGCTAGTGCGCGATGAGGCCGCAGTGCTGCCGGTGTACCACTATGTAGGCGTGCAGTTTTACCACAGCGACCGGTTAACCGGCGTCCGAGCCAACCTAATTGACGACCATCCTTTTCGCTGCATGGCGTGGAAGTGATGCAGGTGACTTCTCCCTTGCCTGCGCGGCACGCGTATGGCTACTCTCGCTCTCATGTCGCAACACAAAGAAGCTTGGGGATCACGTCTTGGAGTCATCATGGCCGTCGCTGGCAGCGCCGTGGGATTGGGGAATTTCCTGCGCTTCCCCGGGCTGGCGGCGCAATACGGCGGCGGTGCCTTCATGCTGGCCTATGCGATCAGTTTCCTCATCATTGGCCTGCCGATCGGCTGGGCGGAATGGGCAATGGGACGCTATGCTGGAAGCAAGGGCTACCATTCCTGCCCCGGTGCCTTCGCGGCGATCCTGAACAAGCCGTGGGCCAAATACATCGGCATCATCGGCGTCATCGTGCCGGTGGTGATCTACATGTATTACGTCTTCATTGAATCATGGTGCATCGGCTACGCAGTGAAGTTCTGGACGGGCCAAGTCCATCTCACCAGCACGGAGCAGACGGTCGAGATGTTTAAGGCAATGAGCGGACAAATGGGTGATGGCTCGGCGCTCACTTTCTCATGGAATTCTGCGCTGCCTTGGCTGGCTATGGTGTTCATCTTCAATTTCTGGTTGATTTATCGTGGCCTTTCCGGCGGCATCGAGAAGATGTGCAACTATGGAATGCCACTGCTCATCGTGCTGGCGCTCGTGGTGCTAGGTCGTGTGATGACACTCGGCGCACCTGATCCGGCCAAACCACATGACAATGTGGTCAACGGCCTGGGCTACATGTGGAACCCCAGCAAAGTGCAAATCGAGCGTGTGCGGCCGGCCGCAGGAGAAAAAGCTCTCGTTCGCGAGGTGGTGGGCGAGGCGTCGATTGCTGAGGCGGAAAAAGAGGTGGCCGCGAGCGGTGGCCAATGGAAGCTTGTTACCATCACGGCTTGGCAACAGCTCAAAAATCCGCTGCTCTGGATGGCGGCAGCAGCGCAGATCTTTTTCAGCCTGTCCGTGGGTTTTGGCGTGATCATCGTGTATGCCAGCTACTTGAAAAAGAAGGACGATGTGGTGCTCAGCGGTCTTACCGCCAGCAGCGCCAACGAGTTTTGTGAGGTGGCGCTGGGTGGCTTGATCACCGTGCCTGCAGCAGTGGCCTTCCTTGGTCTTGCCTCAGTGGCTGGGCAAGGCACGTTTGGTCTGGGCTTCACAGTGCTACCGCTGGTATTCGCGAAGATGCCGTTGGGGACTTTTTTCGGCGGCGCGTTCTTTTTCATGCTCTTCCTAGCAGCCATCACGAGCTCGATCTCGATGCTGCAACCGGGCATCGCTTTTCTCGAAGAGGTGATGAATGTCGGCCGCAAGGTCAGTGTGACGCTTCTGGGCCTACTGACGACCTTTGGCACGGGTTTCGTGGTTTATTTCACCGCAGATCTGAAGGCGCTCGATACACTCGACTTCTGGGTGGGCACCTTCCTCATTTTCATCCTCGCGACGATTCAGATCATTGTCTTTGGCTGGCACTGGGGCATCGAGCGCGGACTGAAGGAAGCTCACTCTGGGGCCTCCATTCGCATTCCGCCCTTCTTCGGCTTCATCATGAAATGGCTTTGCCCGGCGTTTCTACTGGTCATCTTTACCCTGACAGTGCTGACGAGCCTTTTCGGCTTTGATCTGAACTCGATGACTTTCGGCTCCACCTCAGCCTATGTCATGGATCTAATCGGCGGCACCCAAGAAGGGAAAGTGGTGGGTACAAACCAAGCCGCGCAGCTCAGCGTCGCACTGGTGGTGATTGTAGCGGTCTTCTTCAGTCTTCTTTCTGCCCGCTCGAAGGCCTATCAACGTGCCGAACAGGGCCTCAACAAAAACGAGGCGTAACATTTATCTTTCCACCCCATGAGCACCTCTGGCCTTTTTGTCATGATCGCTTCCGTCGGCACCGTCACACTGCTATTTTACTGGTGCGTTTACAAAGTGCTGAGCACTCCACACGAGACG
Source organism: Prosthecobacter sp. (assembly GCA_017853885.1). Taxonomy (GTDB): domain Bacteria; phylum Verrucomicrobiota; class Verrucomicrobiia; order Verrucomicrobiales; family Verrucomicrobiaceae; genus Prosthecobacter. Next base: position 80,056 of record JAFMIR010000003.1, on the reverse strand, counting down.
GAAAAAGTCCACGGCGTGGAGTTTCAGACACCCGACATCGCCGAGGATCGTTGAGGTATTTCGAGAACGGCGATTCCGAGCTTGCGAGAAGGACGATTCTCGCCCCCATCCACGGCTCACGCGGAACGCCCGCGAGTGCTGTGCATGCGCGTTGCCATCCTGATTCCCAGCTACAATACCGGAGGCCTTCTGAAGACCACAATCTTGCAGGCCCTGCAGCATTGCAAGGACGTGTGGGTGGTGATCGATGGGAGCACGGACGGCAGTGAAAAGGATGCGGAAGCCCTGCGATCAGATCATCCGGGCCTTCATGTGATGAAACTTGCCAAGAACCGTGGCAAGGGCTCCGCTGTGCTTGCCGGGGCGGAAAAGCTGATTGAGGCCGGTTTCACGCATGCGCTCACAATGGACTCGGATGGGCAGCATCCAGCAGAGTTTATCCCCAAGTTCCTTTCCTTGGCGGAGGCGCATCCGGAAGCCGCTTTGCTTGGTCAGCCGATCTTTGGCCCAGAGGCACCGCTGCTGCGAGTCAAAGGTCGCCGAATTTCCAACCTCTGGGCGCACATTGAAACGCTGGGCTGGGGCATTGGTGATTCGCTTTTCGGCATGAGGCTGTATCCGCTGCCAGAGCTTTTGCAGGCTTTTCGTGGCACGCGTTTTGCCCGACGCTTCGATTTCGACACAGAGGTGGCCGTGAGGCTCTGCTGGAACGGCGTGCCGATGATCCGTGTGCCCACCCCAGTGAGGTATCTCACGGCGGAGGAGGGAGGAGTGTCCCAGTTCCGCTACCTGCGGGACAACACGCTGCTCACCTGGATGCATGCGCGGCTGATGTGTGGCTTTTTGTTTCGGCTGCCGCTGCTGGCATGGCGAACGCTAAAGGGCGGTAATCCTACACGAAGGGTCACGATTCAGCAGCTGTGACTTGCGGGCGGAGGAAGCGCGGTGTGGAGTTCATCTTCTTCCATGTGCCACCAGCGGCTCTCATGGCATGCCGCATAGCAATTGGATGAAGCGCAGGCCCTCAGAGGTCAGTTTTCCAGTGCTGCCACTGCCCGTCACGAGACCGCGGGTGTTGAGATGATGTGGAAGCCCGCTGTCCTTCACCCATGTCACAACTGCCGTCAAAGTGCTTTCCGCAGCAGGTCTAACCTCAATCGGAAAGCCCCATCGCGTGCAGGTCACCTCCCAAGAGGCCGCACGGTCCGTTTGGCCTCCGGCAAGCCATGGATGACGGCGAAGAAAGTCCATCCGGCACGTGCCGGGCACGCTCACGCGGAAAGCGGAATCCTGGCCGCGGATGAAATCCCGTAAACTTGACAGCGGGTTTTTCGCTGTGGCCAAGTAGAGCCCTTGGAGATCCAAGCCTATCAAATTAAGGCCATTGTATAGACCATGGCGATTCGGCATGGTGAAATGCCTCGCGTGCCAAGCATCGAACTGGCTGTCCAGTAGCAGGTTCAGTTCCACATGCACATGCGCGCGGCGTTGGTCAATCCCCGCGCCGGTGTAGCCCATCACACCCATGGCTTGGCCGGCTTGAACGACATCCCCAGCCTGCACACCAGCCTGCTTCAAATGCGCATACAGTGAGAAAAACGGGCCTGCTCCATCCAAGTCATGCCTCACCACGATGTAGCGTCCGTAGTTGCTCAAGCCCGTGGAGGCCGTCACATAAACCACTTGGCCTGCGGCGATGGCACGCACTTCATCGAGCGGCTCTCCCCTCGCATCCCGGCGCACCGGTTTCACGTCCAGCCCCTCATGAAATCTCGCATAGGCGATTCTGGAACCGACACGACGTGGATCGCGCACAAAACCAAACTGCCCCCCCTCCCAAGGCGTGGTCGTCTGCCCCTCGAAGGTGCGATCCACAAACTGGAAGTAGCCGGAGGGTTCCTTCGCCAGCAGGGCCGTATTCTCGGTCGGCAACACAAGGCTGATCTGGGCATAAAGCGTCAGTGGTGCGGCCAGCAGGAAGCAGGTCAAAGCCTTCATTGGGATCATTCCAGCGGGATTTCCTTCGTCCTCGGCGGCAGGCTAATGTCCTCACCGCGCTCGGCTCTGCGCGCCATCTCCTCAAGATACTTCTTTTCCTCCAACTCCGCTTTGTGAGCGTCTTTCTTGTCCCTTTCCGTGGAGGGCGTCATGTCGAGAAACTTGCCGGAAGACTTCATCGCAGAGATATGCGCCAGCCGTTCCCCCATCTCCGCTACGGTCTCATCTGACACACCGCGCCACACCACGAATTTTCCATCTGCGATCGGCTGGTCAATCTGGATGATGTCCACCGGCACGCCATTGACGAAGGTTAGGAGAAGCTCGCCTTGGTGTGTGCGGGTAACGGTTTCGAGCTGGTTCCGACCATGGGCATCGAGCTTGAGCACCAATCCATTTCCGAAGCCATCGTCGGAGGCAAACGACTCGAAGGCAGCAATGGATCGCTGCGAGAACTCAGGCACTTTTTTGAAGATGAGCTGTTGTCCTTGATAGGGCAGCGGAATAATATCACGCTGCATGTCCGTCGCGCTGGCCTGCACATGCACAGAAAGCTGATACTTCGGTTTTCCCCGCAGCGTGTCGCAGCTCGAAAGCGCCAAACACAGCAAGGAAGCAAAAATAGCATGGAGAAAGGGGTTCATCGATGGCATCCAATCAGATTCCACGGGCGATTGCAATCGCTCACTCGTGCCACGTCCGAGCGATACGCTCGATCTTTAGGGCGCGACCGGTCTTCGGATCGAGGGTGATGAGAGCACCGTTCAGCCGCACCGCACCGCTACCCACGCCAAAGCGAGTGGGCATCTGCGTGTGAAAGCGCTCCAGCACTGGCTCGATCTGGCTGCCGATCACGCTGTCCATCGGACCACACATGCCAACATCGCTTTGAAAAGCCGTGCCCTTTGGCAACACACGCTCATCGGCCGTCGGCACGTGCGTGTGCGTGCCTACAACAGCGCTCACCTTGCCATCGAGATGCCAACCCATGGCCACTTTTTCGCTCGTGGCCTCCGCATGAAAGTCCACCAAGATCACTGGCGTCTCCTGACGCAGCCTTTCGACGCATTCGGCGATCACCGGAAAAGGATTTTCGAGTTGCTGACCCATGAAGGTGCGGCCTTGGAGGTTCACCACGGCCACCTTACACTTTTTCGTCTCCAACACGACGAAGCCCTGCCCCGGCACCCCTTCATGGTAGTTCAGCGGGCGCAGCAGCCGCGGCTCGTCGATCATGTAGGGCACGATCTCCTTCTGGTCCCATATATGATCGCCCGTCGTCACCACCGCCGCACCGGCCCGCATGAGACCAATCGCAATCTTCGGTGTGATGCCACGCCCACCGGCGGAGTTCTCGCCATTCACCACAATGAAATCGAGGTTCAGCTCCTGCTTCAGCAAAGGTAGCAGAAGAGATACCGCTTTGCGCCCCGGCTCGCCCACGATGTCTCCTAGGAACAGCAACCTGAAAAGCCCGTCATCTACCTGTGCCGCTGTGTCATTCGTCGCTTCGTTCATTGTGATGGCATTTAGTAGATGATGCAGGGAAGGTTCAAGCTAGGATCGCCGCCATGATCGAGAAAATATACCGTGCGCTGCTCTCCGCCGCCGTGCTGGCAGGCACGGTGAACGCGCAGTCCGCGGCGGCGCCTTCCCCTCCAACGCCGCCGGTCACGCTAAACGCCGCGAATCTCACTCCCGGCACTGCCACCACGCCAAGCCCCATCCTGCGCTTTGCCAAGCTCAGCCCACTCGGCGAGTCGCCCGATTGGGCGCAACTGCAAGACTTCGCCAAGACCATGACCCGTGCTGAGCTGGAGGCTGCGCTGAGGGAAATCTACACGGACAGCTCAACCCTGCCCACTGCATGGCGCATCGAGGGCAACGTTCTTCTTATCCCAACCGGCGATCCCAGCCGACCTGAGGTTCGCGTAGAACTCGAAACCCTCTCGAAGCCGCCGGCCGAAAGCACTCGCTATTGGCATCGTGTCGGCGAGCTCACGCCCTTGAAGGACCGCCCGGTGCTCAGTGATCTCCACATCGCACTGGACCCCGGCCACATTGGCGGCGCTTACGGCCGCATCGAGGAACGTTTCCTCAGCTTCCAGCCGAATGAGCACATCCAAGAAGGGGATCTCAGCCTCATCACCGCTCAAGTGCTCGCCGAGCGATTGAAAGCTCTCGGCGCCTATGTGACGCTGGTTCGTGAAAACGTGGAGCCCATCACACAGGAACGTCCGCCTACACTCCAAGCACCCGCACTCAAACTGCTCCAAGATGCTGGCTTCCCGGACCCAGCGGAGAAGTACGATGGCCTCACCGGCGATGCGAAGCTGCTTACCGTGCAGTGGCAAAGCGAAAAGCTTTTTTACCGCGTCAGCGAGATCCACGCCCGTGGCAGGAAGGTGAACACACGGATCAAGCCCGACCTCGTTCTGTGCCTGCACTACAACGCCGAAGCTTGGGGCGATGCTACCTCACCGCGGTTCTCACCGCACAACCACGCTCATGTTCTTGTGAATGGCTGCTATTCACCAGCCGAGCTTGAGCAGGCTGATGTACGCTTCGAGATGTTCCGCCGCCTCTTCTCCCGCGTCCACGAGGAGGAAATCCCGCTCGCCGATGCCGTCGCCGACGGCCTCCTGAAGGCTACCGGTTTGCCACCCTATGTTTATACCACGCCGAATGCTCGACGCGCCGGAACGAACACTGCCGTCTACGCGCGGAACCTCCTTGCCAATCGCATCTATGACTGCCCCGTCGTCTATCTCGAGCCCTTTGTCATGAACCACGAGGAAACTTACCGCCGCCTGCTCTTTGGCCATTTCATCGGCCGCACACTCATCGCTGGGCGTCTGCAAACCAGCGCTGTGGAGGATTACGTCCGCGGTGTTGTGAACGGCCTAGTGTCCTATTACCAAAAAAACCGCAAGCCACTATGACTGTCCTCATCGCAGGTTGCGGCTTCGTGGGCGAGCGTGCGGCCGATTTGCTGCATGCCACCGGGCACACTGTCATCGGCCTCACGCATAGCGCCGCTTCCACGGAGCGGCTGCGCATCGCTAAACCTTGGCGTGTCGAATCGTGTGATGTCTCAAGCGAGACATCCGTGAACGCACTCGCTGCCAAAATCGCTCCTCTCCACATCGATGCCTTCATCCACTGCGCCAGCTCCAGCCGCGGCGGAGCGGAGATGTATCAAAGCGTCTATGTGAACGGCATGCGGCACCTCATCGCCGCCTTCCCCGCTGCTTTCCCGCTCTACACCAGCAGCACCAGTGTCTTCCCCCAGATCCAGGGTGAAACGGTCGATGAGACCAGCTTTGCCGATCCCGACCGCGAAACGGGCCGCCTGCTCCGCGAAGCCGAAAACCTCGCCCTAAATGCCGGGGGCTGCGCCGCACGTCTCGCCGGCATTTATGGCCCCGGACGTTCCTTTTTGCTGAAGAACCTCCTCGAAGGCAAAGCCGCCATCGAGGGCAATGACGGCCACGGACGCTACCTGAATCAAATCCATGCCGACGATGCCGCCAGTGCTCTCGTGCATCTCGTCACGCATCGCCTCAGTGGCATTTACAACATCGCCGACGATCAAAAAGTCACCCAACGGGACAGCTACCTCGACCTCTGCCGTGTTTTCGGCCTGCCGCTGCCGATCTCCCGCGATCCCGATCCGAACCGCAAACGCGGCTGGAGCCACAAGCACGTCTCCAACGCCAAGCTGCGTGCCGCCGGCTGGCAGCCGCTCTATCCAACTTATCTCGATGCTGTCCAAAACGATCCCGAGCTCGCCAGTAGCATCCTGCGGGCCGTCATCGAGGAGGCCACCGTGCCACTCCCCCGTCAGCCCAACATCATCCTCATCGGCCTCATGGGCAGTGGGAAGACCACTGTCGCCCGCATCGTCTCTCAGATGATCGGCTTCCAGTGCCTCGACACCGACCAGCTCATTATCGACACTGCGGGTCAAAGCATTCCCTCCATCTTCGCGAACGAGGGCGAGCCCGGCTTTCGCCTCCATGAGAGCACTGCACTTCGTTCCCTCCTTGGGAAACGCGGCTGCTGCATCGCCACCGGCGGTGGCATCATCACGCAGCCGCGCAATCTTCCCCTGCTTCGCCACCTCGGATACATTGTCTGGCTGGACGCTGACCCCGCGCTGCTCGCGAGCCGAACATCGCACAACAACGACCGCCCACTCCTTGCTGGGGAAGAAGACCCCAAGGCCAAACTCACCCGTCTTCTCGACGAGCGAAAGCCCCTCTACAAATCCCTTGCCGATCTACGCATTCAGACCTCCGAGCTCACGCCCCAAGAAACCGCTTACGGCATCATGGAAAGCGCCAAGTTTTTTTTCTCGAAGATGAGGGGGGCCTAACTTTTTGCCCCAGCCCCCTGACAACCAGATGCATCCAATTGAAAAATCTCTGCGTATCGGCTTACATTGACACTTCACGCCAAAAGCCATGCTTAGCGATTTCCTCCAAGACCAAGCCACTCTTTACGTCTCGGGTTTGATGACACCCGAAGAGCGGGCGAATTTTGATGTCGTCATCGACTACCACGAGGAGCTTCGTGACTGTGTGCTTAGTATGGCCGATGTGAGTGCTAGTCTAATCACCACGACCTCACCCAAGGATTCCATTCAGCCGCCAGCCACCCTGAAGGTCCGTGTCGCGGCCCAGATCGCCACACGAAACATGGAATTCAGCCCCGAAGGGCGTGTGCTTTGCGATCCAGATGGTCGCGTGCAGTGGGTGAATGACGCCTTCACTGCCATGTGTGGCCACAGCTTGGTCGAACTGCGCGGGAAAAAACCCGGCCCCATTCTCCAAGGCCGCGATACCGATCCCGTTTCCATCGATCGAATGCGCCGCGCCGTGCATCAATGCCGTCCATGCACAGAAACGCTGCTCAACTACCACAAGAATGGCGATGCCTACTGGGTCCAAGTTTCCATCGCGCCCATCCTCGACGATAGTGGGGAGGTGCTCTGGTTTGTCGCACGTGAGCGTGAGTTGAAGAATCATGCCGCTGCTGGGAATTGACGGCGGATCTTCGCCGTTATGCGTTTCAAGCGTCTGCAATCCATCGCATCCAGCGTCGTGAAAGGCACGCTCGCCTCACTTCCCCCTGTGATCCGAGATGAAGCGACGGCTTGCACCATCGAGTTCGCGGAGATGAGCGCTTTGTTGCCTGACGAGCCGAGCCTCGATCGTGAGCTTCTGGGGCTATTCGAGGGAAACGCCCGCTGCGATCCTCCCCCTGCCCTGCCGGATGAAATACCGCGCATTCGCCTTTTCCTCGACAACCTCTGGCACGATTGCGGCGGCCATCTCGAGACCTACCGCTCTGAAATCCGCATCACACTGCTGCACGAGCTGGGGCACTATCTCGGCCTCGGCGAAGAACAGGTGGCAGCGTTGGGATTGGCTTGAGCGCACTCATGCCCCCGGTGGCTGACCGTCGATGACGGTGGTGTCTGCCAGCAAATCATGCACACAGCGATTGTCCTCGCGAAAGATGAGGCAAGGATCGATGATACCGTAAAACGGCACCACCTGCGCGATGATGCCATTCACGAAGGAGCGCAGCAAAAAACCTTTCACAAAGCCGGGCTTCTGCCCGTCCGGAAAGGTCACGATGCGAATACCGAGCCACTTTTTCCCCAGAGTCTGCCCACGGGTTGTCAGCAGCACGATGTTCCAAATCGTCAGCCCAAGCAACACGAGACCGGCCAGCATGAAACAAGCGATTGCAGCCACAGGCGCGTCCTTCGAGTCGGGCTGTCCCGACTGAATCATGAAGAGAAAAGCGGCCGACACAGGCACCCCACAGCCGATCATACCCGTCAGGCAATCGAGCAGCCACGCTCCAAGCCGCGTGCCACGCGAGGCGGGTTTTAGCCCCGGCAAGTTAGACAGCACTTGGGCCTGCGGCGCAGCATAGGGATTCGCATGATGGATGGGTGGCACGGCAGCAAAAGGTGCATAAGGGGCAAATTTCGATCCGACTGGCTGCCAATCCGTCATGCCCTCGGCCCAACAGAGGTCACCGACCTGAAAGCGGCCCGCAGCCAGCCCGGAGCGCACTTCTTCCTCAGCAAAAGTTCCGATCGGCTGGCCTCCGCGCGCGATATGGTAAGTCATGACCTCAAAATAGCCTGCGCAAGAGCGGCACATCAACCGCCTTTTACTTTTCTCACCGTACGCAGCATTCTCCCAACACTCCTTTATGCAACGTTTTCCCCTTCCCGCCTTGTTTGCCGCGCTCAGCCTCCTCCTCGTCGCCTGCGAAAAACAGCCCGCCGAGGTCGACTTCAGCGATCCGAATGTCGAGATGACCAATGAGGGCAAGTCCGCCAGCTACAAGACCAGCCCCTACACCGGCCTCATCCGCCGCAAGCACTCGAATCAGAAGGTCGCCGGCGAGTATCCCTATGTGAACGGCAAGATGCACGGCGTCATGAAAGAATGGTGGGACAACGGCCAGCCATCCGCAGAAACCCATTTTAAAAACGGCCAGCGCCATGGTCTCAACCGTTACTGGGACATGAAGGGCCGGCTCACCAAGGAGCAGACCTACGATCACGACCAATCTATCAGCGAAAAGTACTTCTGATGCTCCGTCCCTAGCTCTTCTTTCTCCGCTTCATGTCTGCCATCATCGCCCTTCTTGTCATCGCGCTCGTCTCGCTCCTCGCGGTGCGTGTGGGTGCCACCGCGCTGATGATGACGGGGCTCAGTTGGGACACTGCGAGCTTCCAATCCTACTCCGCCTTTTTCGGCGTAGGCTTCACCACGAAAGAGGCGGAGATGGTTGTGAATCACCCCGTGCGCCGACGCATTATACGGGATCTCATTCTGGCTGGAAACGTGGGCCTCACCTCCGCGCTGGCCACGCTCATCGTCACCCTACTGCAAAGCGGTTCTGGAGGAGACAGACTCCACATGATCCTCTGGCTGATCGGTGGCCTGCTCGGCCTCTACTTCATCTCCCGCCTCGGCTGGGTGCAGAAGGCGCTGGATCATCTCATTCAACATGCGCTGGAGCGCGCGGGACTCGTGCGGGCGCTCGACTATGAGCTGCTGCTTCGCATCCAGCACGGTTATGTTGTCTCTGAGATCGAGGTGCTGCCAGGCACCTATCTCGCCGGCCTTACCCTGCGGCATTCGCGACCGTGGGATCGCGGTGTTGTGATCCTTTCCATCAAGCGCGATGGCGCAACGCACCCTGGGATCCCCAGCCGTGATGATTTGATCCAACCCGGCGATGTCCTCACCGCCTATGGCAAGGAAAAAGACCTCCTCGCCATGACACAGCCGCTCGGCAGCTAGTCATCGCCGGTTTTCACCATATGCTCAGACGGAAAATCCGGCCTCTTCACTGCGTTTCTCTCGTATGCTAAAAAAGCTCGTTCTCCTCCTTAGCCTTGCCCCGATTCATCTGCTGGCTGCCGAACCACCTGTTCCGTCCAAGATCGAGTTCAACCGGGATGTGCGGCCTATTTTGAGCGACAATTGCTTCTACTGCCATGGTCCGGACAAAAACCATCGCGAGGCGGACCTGCGTCTCGACCTTCGTGACGAAGCCATCACCGCCAAAGCTATCGTCCCCGGTAAAACCGGAGAAAGCGAACTCATTGCCCGCATCGTCACCACGGATGAAGACGATCTCATGCCGCCGCCGGACTCCCACAAGAAGCTTACCGTGCGGCAGAAAAGCATCCTCACAAAATGGATCGAGCAAGGCGCCACCTATCAGCAGCACTGGGCTTATGAAAAGCCGGTCAAAGCAGTCATCCCCGTCGGCAAAAACCCCATCGACCATCTCGTGCAGAAGCGTCTCGCAGAAATCGGCCTCAACCCCTCTCCGAAGGCCGATGCGCGCACCTTGATCCGCCGCCTCTACTTGGATCTGCTGGGCCTACCACCCAAGCCGTCGGACTTGTCTGATGGCGCCGACCTGTCGGAGAAAAAGCTCGATGCATTGGTCACTCAGCTCTTCAAATCCTCCCACTATGGTGAGCGAATGGCTATTGCTTGGCTGGACCAGGTGCGCTTCGCCGACACCATCGGCTACCACAGTGACAATCCGCACAACGTCTGGCCTTACCGCGACTATGTCATTGGGTCCTTCAACAAAAACAAACCCTTCGACCGCTTCACCCTCGAGCAGATTGCCGGTGATTTGATGCCCGGAGCGAATCAAGAGACCCGTGTCGGCTCTGCTTTCAATCGCCTGCTTCTCACCACCGAAGAGGGCGGTGCTCAGGCGAAGGATTACGAGCAGCGCATGCTCACCGACCGCGTGCGTGCCATCGGCAATGCTTGGATGGGCCAGACCACCGGCTGCGCGCAATGCCACGATCACAAGTTCGATCCCATCAGCATGCGCGATTTTTACCAGCTTGGTGCCTTCTTTGCCGACATCAAGGAGCCGATTCTCGGTCGGCGCGAGGATGGCATACTCGTCACCACGCCGGATAACGAAAAGAAGCTTGCCGAACTCGATGCCAAACTCGCTGAGGCTAAAAAGGTGTTCGCCAAAGTGCAACCGGACCTCAATAGGGCTCAAAAAGCTTGGGAAGTGGAGTTTCTGAAGAGGACGGACCTCAAGGAAAAAGAGGCCAAGGACATCCAAGGACTGCTGAAGGCCAAAAATCCCAATGCGCGGCAAAAACAGCAGATTGATGCCTATTTCGCCCAGAATAACCCGCTTTACAAAGCGGAGCGTGAGGCCGTCGCCAAAGCCGAGGCAGCCCGCAAGGCCTTCTACGATCCACTGCCCAAGTGCATCATTTCCATCAGCGACACCAACAAGCGCACTGTGCGCATCCTGCCGCGTGGCAACTGGATGGATGAGAGTGGTGAGGTCGTGAAGGCTGCGCTACCCAGTTACCTGCCGAAACCCAAGATCGAAGGCCGTGATCTCACGCGCCTCGACCTTGCCCAGTGGCTCGTTTCCAAAGAAAACCCGCTCACCGCCCGCAACGTCATGAACCGCCTGTGGAAGCAGTTCTTTGGCACTGGTTTGAGCAAGGTGCTCGACGATCTTGGTGCCCAAGGCGAGCCACCGGTGAATCCCGCACTGCTCGACTGGCTTGCCTGCGAGTTCATGGACAGCGGCTGGGATATCCAGCACATGATCCGGCTCATCGTGACCAGTCATACCTATCAGCAGGTCAGTACCTCGACGAAAGAACTGACCGCTGCCGATCCCTACAACCGCGAATGCGCCCGCCAGAGCGCTTTCCGACTGGATGCCGAGCTCGTGCGAGACAATGCACTCGCCATCTCCGGCCTGCTTGTTCCGAAAATCGGTGGTCCCAGCGTCAAACCCTACCAACCCGCCAAATATTGGGAAAATCTCAACTTCCCCACCCGCGAATGGCAGAATGATAGCGGCGAAGGTTTGCATCGCCGGGGCCTCTACACCTGGTGGCAGCGTACCTTCACGCATCCATCCATGCTCGCCTTCGACGCCCCCAGCCGCGAAGAATGCACTGCCGAGCGCAACCGCTCCAACATCCCGCAGCAAGCTCTCGTTCTCCTCAATGACCCCACCTACGTCGAAGCTGCCCGCGCGTTTGCCGCTCGTATCCTCCAAAGTGATGGCGATGCCCTAAAACGCATCGAGTGGGCCATGCAGCAGGCTTTACAACGCCAAGCGACCACGGAGGAAAGCAAGACGCTGTCTGCGCTCCTCGCCAAACAGCTCGCCGATTACCAGAAGGATCCTACTGCTGCCGAAGCTCTTCTACAGACCGGTGCTGCGCCTCTCAAGGTCAACCTGAATAAGTCCGAGCTCGCCGCATGGACGCATGTCGCGCGCGTGCTGCTGAACCTACACGAAACCATCACGCGCTCGTAGCTGGGCGCGCGCGGTGCCGCCATTGGCGGCTCAGAGTGGGTTCATAAAAGACAGCACCTCAAAGTCGAGCTGTTCGCCACCGTCGTTTGATGCAGCATTCGTGGTCTGTGGCTGCGGAGAACGGGTTTTTCAGAGGTTGTCAAACCCGCAAGTTGTCCTAGCATGCCCGCCCTTCCGGCCCGGCTTCGCCTTTTCAGGCCCACGCCAAGACCCGCGAACGCACCCGACCGCCCCCGAAATTCCCTGCCATGAACATCAACGTCGAACACCAGCCTAACTGCCGCGCCGCCGCTCACATCCGCGTGCCCGCCGATCAAGTCGCCAAAGAGCGTGATCAGATCGTCAACTACTTTGCCAGCAGAGTGCAGCTCCCCGGCTATCGCCCAGGCAAGACTCCGAAGAGCATCGTGGCCAAACGTTATGAGAACGAGGTGAAGGATGAGCTCGAAAAACAGCTCATCAACGATGGCCTTCGCCAAGCGGTAAAGAGTGAGGGTCTTGAAGTGCTCAATGTGCTTTCCGTGAAGGATAAGATGTATCACGACACGGACTCCAGCTTCTCTTTCACCATCGAAATGAGCCTCACGCCGAAATTCGAGCTGCCGGAGTACAAAGGCATCCCCGTGAAGCTTCCGCGCATCGAGGTGACCGACGCGGACATCGACCACGACTTGCTCCACCTCCGCGAAAACCAGGCCACCTACGAAGATGTGCCTCGTGCTGCAGCAAACGGTGACGTCGTCGTGCTCTCCACCAACGGCAGCCTCGATGGCCAAACTCTTGATGAGGCCATGCCAGATGCTCCTGCCCATCTGAAAGAGATGAAGGAAAACTGGTTCCTACTTGCCGAGGAGGAAGATTTTCTCCCAGGTTTCTACGCTGGACTCATTGGTATCGACAAAGAGGCTGAACGCACCTTGAGCATCATCATTCCCGAGGACTTTCGCTATGAGGCGCTCCGCGGGAAGACCCTCACTTTGGCTGTCAAATGCCACGGTGTGAAGAACAAGAGCGTGCCGGAACTCACGGAGGAATTCATCAAAAAGATCGGCGGTGATGAAATGACGCTCGAAACCCTCCGCAACGAGGTGCGCGACGCCATCCGCCGCCGCAAGGAGCAGGCCCGTGACAGCGCGAAGGGGAATCAAGTCATCGAGCACCTTTTTGAGAAGGTGGAATTTGACCTGCCCCAAGAAGTCGTGAATCGCGAAGCCCAGCGCCGCACAAACGAAATCGCTATGCGCGCCATGCAGCAGGGAGTTCAGGAAGAGGAACTGGTGAAGCAACAGGAAGAAATTCTCAACAGCGCCACCAACCAAGCCCGCCAGAATGTGAAGGTCAGCTTCATTCTCGAGCAGGTCGCCAAAAAGGAAGCCCTCGAGGTTCCTGGTCAGAAGATCGCCATGGCCCTCGCCCAAATCGCTGAGCGTCAGAATAAACCTGCCAAGAAATTCATGGCTGAAGCCCAGAAGAACGGTCTCATCGACAACGTGCGTGCCGACTTGCTACTCCAAGAAGCCCTCGAATTCCTGAAAGCCAATGCCGTGGTCGAGGAAACTGAACCTGAGACGGAGAAGTGCGAGACACACGGTCACTGATCGTGTTTCACCAAAAAAGGCGCTTGGACCCCAAGCGCCTTTTTTGTGCGCACAGGCCAGAAACGAAGCGCCTAACGCGCTTGGCGCTTGATCACTTGGTGTGTCTGCTTTGTCTTAACCATCAAGTCGTTGCCCAGCACGCCACCAAAGTGCGTCAGCGGATACAATAGACTGCTGCGACCAATCAAAGTGCCGGGGCTGATCACGCTGTTGCAGCCGATTTCAGCATAGTCCCCGATCACTGCACCGAATTTTCGCAAGCCGGTCGGTATGGTATCTGAGTCCGTGCGCACTGTAACCTCTTGGCGGTCGAGCCGCACATTGGAAAGAACCACGCCCGCGCCAAGATGCGCTCGGTGCCCGAGGATGGAGTCCCCTACATAATTGTAATGCGGCACTTCGCAGTCATCGAAGAGCACCGAGTTCTTGAATTCGCAGGAATTGCCCAGCACACAGCCATCACCCACGAGCACGTTTTCACGGATGTAGCAGCCCGCACGGATCTGGCAGTTCCGCCCGATCCATGCCGGGCCGGGGATAACGCAACCTGGCTCCAACGTTGTTCCCTCATCTATGAACACATCCTCTCCAATGAAGGCTCCAGGAGGAACTGTGCAGCGGATCTCCCGTTGCAGACGAAACTCCAGATACTGCTCGATGCGAGAAAGCGCCGCCCACACCGGCGCATCATCCGGAAACAAAATGCTGTGCTTCGTGTGCGTAAGATCGAGAAAGTCGCGGGCAGAAAACATGAGTGAACGTTCACGAAAGTGGACCGGAAATGCCAAAGGCAAAGAAGTTAATCACCTGCTCACGCCTGCTCAGTTCGATACCACTTGGGGTTCAGCGCGGCGATTCAAGAACTGGCGGCTCTTCACGATCTCCAGCACTGCGGCAGAGAAACGGCCATTTTGTGCTTTCAGCGAGGCTTGCATCTGCTGCAGGAGTTTTTTGTCACTGGGCAGAGTCTGGCGTCCAAGGGCATAGCCAAGGAGTTTGCGGGTGAAATGGGCAACAAACTGCGGCTCATTCTTTTTGAGATAGTCGCGCAAGCCGGCGAGTCCTTGGAACTTGGTGCCGTCCATCATTTCACCCGTGTCATCGATTTTACCGCCAGTGTCATCGGTGGATCTGAATCGGCCGATGGGATCATAGCTCTCCAAAGCGAACCCTAGCGGGTCGATGCGCTCGTGGCAGACGGCGCAGGCAGAATCATTCCGATGCTGCATGAGGGCTTCTCGCAAGGAAGAGGGTTGGGTGGTTTCTTTGAGTTCGGGGACATTCGGCGGCGGGGGCGGGCTGCTGAAGCCGAGCACAACCTGATAAAGATAGTCACCACGCAAAACGGGGCTGGTGCGGTGCGGGCGAGACGTTTGGGTCAAGATGGCCCCCATGCCTAGAAGGCCTCCTCGATGATGCTGGAGGACTTTGACTTCGCGGAAGTTACCGCCGGTGACGCCGGGAATACCGTAGTGCTTAGCGAGGCGTTCGTTGACGAAGGTATAGTCACCGCCAATGATGTCAGACACACTGCGATCATCACGCACGAGGTGCGTGAAAAACTCCACAGCCTCGTGCTGCATGTCGGCGCGGAGTTCGCGCGTGAACTGAGGAAACTTTTTCTCATCAACGGTGCTCTTCTCGTCGAATCCGTTGAACTTCAGCCATTGGCCGATGTATTCCTCGGCAAGGGAGGCGGCCTTCGGATCCCGCAGCATACGCTTTGTCTGCTCAGCGAGCACTTCGGGCTTCAGCAAGCTGCCGTCATCAGCAGCTTTACGGAGCTGCCAGTCAGGCAAAGAGGCCCAAAGGAAATAACTGAGGCGTGAGGCCAGCTCGTGGCTATTGAGCGGCACCTCGGAAGCCTTTGCATCGGCGATGGGCGGCAACGTCTCGGCTTTGAAGAGGAAGTTTGGTGAGACGAGCAAGCGGACAAGCACTTCGCGTGCAGCAGACTCCCGATCGAGCTCCTTCGAACGGTTGGCGAAGTAGAGGGCATCGAGTTTTTTCTTCTCCTCGTCGCTGAGAGGTCGGCGCCAAGCTTTGCGGGCAAACGCATGCAAGTGCCAGAGCAACGCGCCATCGTATTCTTGCTGCTGTTGCTTGTTGAGATGGGGTGTGGAGGTGTAGCCCCAGTCTTTTTTCATCGCAGCGAGCATGTCCTTGTCCTGCTGGCCGAGGAGCTGGCCCAGCTGATCATCGCTGAAATAGTAAACTGTGATGTTCGGTTTGCCGCCGCGGTAGAGATTGTTCGCGACCTCCTCCAGTCGGCGCTCGAACATGTCTGGGAAGGCGGCCTTCATTTTGTTGAAGTCGTTCATCGTCTCGCCGGACTTCTTCGTGCTGCGTTTCCAGATCGTGAGCACACCGGGAATGATTTGGGTAACGGCACGCGGCGTCTCGGTGGTCATTGTCCACTGCATGCTGGCCTCATCGACCTCAGGGTTTTGCATGTCGAGGCAAGTGTCCACCTTCAGCCAGTGGGCCCCTTCCGGTAGCGGCAGTGTGACGACGCGTGGCGCCGCAAAGGCAAGCACGTGCGGCTCGATGATGCGGCCGGGCTGAGGATGCTTGCCGTAGAGCACACGGATCTTTTCCAGCTCGGCGATGCGCAACTGGATCGCATCGAGACTTGGCGGCGGCGGGCTGGTAGCGGCTTGCTGGCGTTTTTCCGAGAGCGTTTTGTCAAGCCAGTGGAGATAATTGAGCTTCTGTTTGCCAACACTGACCTCCATGCGAGTTACGAGTGCGATGTCGCCCTTGTTGCCATCGCCGGTATCGCTAAAGCACAGATGGATGTGCTTTTTACCAGCAACGGATTTCTGCATCGGGTAGGGCCGGATGCCGTCGCTGTCCTGCTGTTGGCGCTGCACGCCGCTCCCGGGCTTTTTCGGATTGTTCCAACTCAGCAGATCGGCCTCAATAGCCCTGATGCGGTCTAACGCCGTTTTTTCATCGGCCGGAAGCTCACGCCAAGCTACGCGGACAAGGTCCAGATAACGGCTCTTGGGCTCGGTGGAGTTCACGAGATGCCACCAGTTGTTCAGGAAGTGAATGCTAAGCTTCATGTCCTTCGCGAGTGATTCGAGTGGCACTTGCAATATTTTATGTTTCCAACAGGCGAGCATGTAATCGCCCTCGCGCATCGGATCAAAGTCCTTCGGGAGATGCGGCGCGGCCTTCTGTTGATACCACACATAGAGTCCCTGCTGCGCTTGGGCTTTTACCTGCTCGGGCCCGCGCAGGCCAATACGCTGCGGATGAAACACGATGCCCGTGCCGGGCATGATCGTAGCGTGCTCAGACAGCTTTCGAGCCGCTGCGAAATACTTGTCAATGGCCGCAGGACTCATGAAAAGGACGTCGCCTGTGTTGGTGAAGCCTTCGCCACCGCCGCCATCCGTTTGAAACTCCTTTGCCAATGCGTAATCGCGCCCAGTCAGGTCGCGAATGGTGTGGTCATATTCCGCGTTCGTCAGGCGGCGCATGGTCACCGGTCCCGGATCGCCGGACTTCGCTTCCGCGAGCACATCCAGCCCGTGCTGCACCCATCCCGTAATCGCCGCTTTCTCATCCATCATTAGCGGCTTAGCCTTGCGTGGAGGCATATCACCGTTCTCGATGGTGGCTTTGACCTTGGTCCAAATTTCAAATTCCTCGGCCAGCTTTGGATCAGCCGCATACTGCTTCAAATCGACATCTCCCTTCATTTTGTCCGCGTTGTGGCAGTCGTAGCACTTCGCGGCGAGCATGGGCTCCACGGCCTTCCAATCAGGAGCGGCGGCCAAAGGTGAAGATAGGGCAAAAAGGACGAAAAAGTGGACCAAACGAGACATGGGGAAAAGAGGAACGCTGATGACCGGATGTTTTTCATGATCGGATTGCCGTCTGTGCTGCATAATGGGCACGTGTTCACCACCACAGCACATCAATCAGAAACGTAGCGATCATCGCCAAAGAGGTCAGCACGCGCAATACAAGGCCGACCCCCGTGCCCAGCAGCGTGCCCCAAGTGCTATGAATGGCCGGCCGGAGGCGTTGCTTGGCGAATAGCATTTCAAAGGCAAATCCTCCCACCAGTGGGCCCAGCAGCAGGCCGAACGGGCCAAAGAAGACCCCCACTATGCCACCGATAAAAACACCGGTGATGCCCCAGCGGCTGGCACCAAACCACCGCGCCCCCATCATGCCGCTGAAGAAGTCGACCGCGTAGGCTAGGCAGAACCACACCATGAGCAACACGATGCCCCATGTGCTCATGCCCTGCTCCGGCAGCAGCAGTGTGTGAACGATGCCAGCGATCACGATGAGCATCGGGCCGGGCAGAAACGGCACAATAGAACCCACAAATCCGACAAAGAGCAATCCAATGGACAGCGTCCACACGCCCGCGGTGCCCCACGGTAGGCTGCTGAAGAACTGCGCGGTGCTGCTCCACAGGTTGGAAAGCCATTCAAGCATCGGTAGATGTCCTCCAGAGGATTTTCGATGCCACTGGCTGGCGAACACTCTTGGGCCACTGCAGCCCAGCTCGGGGCCAGCCGAGGTAGATCAGCCCAACACAGCGGTCCTCAGGACCCACATTCAAAAACGAGCGGAACGTCCTGCCATCCAACAGCGGCGGGGAGGACCAGTAGCTGCCCAGACCCGCGGCCGTGGCACTGAGCATGAGGTTTTGCAGGGCGCAGGCCATCGCCTCGATTTCCTCCAGCTCCGGGATCTTTGCGCCACCACGGCGCTCCATCACGCAGGCGATCACCACTGGGGCGAGCAGCGGGTTTGTGCCGATCTTTTCCAGCTTGTCCTCGCGGAACTCCGCTGCGACCGTCACCTCGCGATACGTCTGCTGCATGCTCGCGATGAGCGCCCGGCGAGCATCCCCTTGAAACACATGAAACTTCCATGGCTCGGTGAGGCCGTGGTTCGGTGCCCAGGTGGCATTCTCGATCAATTCGGTGATGAGCGTAGCATCGATCCCACGGGCAGGATCGAGGTCCTGCGGCTTGATCGAGCGTCGATGGCGGATGAGGGCGCTGGCTTGGGCGAGAGTTGCGGGGCTTTCCGGCATGGGAACGATTACTTCCACAAACACGCGACCAATGCCAGCACGAGTGCATGACACAGGACGCTGGTCTTTTTCGAGAACCAGACAAATGGGAAGGAAGGTTTCACTCTCATTGCGCATACTCCGCGCATGTCCCTGAAGCTCGTCACCGAACTCAACGACAACGACCGTAAGCTTCTGCATCACGCCATCGATGGCTTTGTGCCTTCGAAGGTCTTCGATGCGCATACACACCTGTTTCACAGTCGTCATTTTGCGGAAGGCAAGCGTCCCGTGTTTCTCGATGAGGATCGCGGCTACGGCTTGGCGGACTTTCAGGCGGCGATGCAGCTCTGGATGCCGAGCCGCGAGGTCGAAGGATTGTTCTTCGGCTATCCGAGTGCGGGCAATGACCGTGTCGGCGAAAACGCTTGGGTACAGTCGCAGATCGACGTGAACACGAACTCGAGAGCGCTGGTGCTGACGGCTCCAACCGATGATCCAGCGGAGGTGCGGCGGCTGATGAGCACGGGTGTGTTTGTGGGAATCAAGCCTTATCGCCTGTATGCCAATGTGCCGGACACCAAAGAGGCAGAGATCGAGTCCTTCGCGCCCGAGTGGATGTGGGAGGTCTGTCACGACCATGATGGCCTCATGATGTTGCACATCATGCTGTCGGATGGCATCACCGATCCGCGCAACATCGAGGCCATTCGCCGCCTGTGCCGCCAATACCCACGCTGCCGACTCATTCTCGCGCATGTCGCCCGCTCGTTTAACTATCGCCATGCTCGCGAAGGCTTACATCACCTCATCGATCTCGAAAACGTCGTTGTGGATGCTTCCGCGGTTACCCAAGCAGGAGCGTTTCGTGCCGCGATCGAAATTCTCGGACCGAAGCGCTTGCTCTGGGGCAGCGATTACATGGTGAGCGAGTTGCGTGGCTCCTGCATCACGCAGGGCGATGGCTTCACCTGGATTCATCCCGATCTCGGCACGGACAAACTGACCATTTTCGGCCAATACACGACCGTCGGCATCGAATCGCTTCTTTGCCTCCGCGAAGCCTGCGAAGACACTGGCATGACGCAGGGGGACTTGGAGGACATTTTCCGTGAGAATGCGCTGCGGCTTTTGCGGCCGGGCATCGGGTGCTCGGGCACCAAACTCTGGGAAGAAGCCAAAACTAAAATCTCTTGCGGCACTGGGCTGCTTTCCAAACGCGCCCATCTGTTCGATTCCCAAACGTGGCCGTCTTATTTCAGCCGCGCCAAAGGCTCCAGCATCTGGGACCTTGATGGCAAACATTACACGGACTTCACCGGCGGTGTCGGAGCCATCTTGCTCGGTCATGCGGATGACGAAGTGAATGCCGCAGTGAAGCGTCGCGTGAATCTCGGTAGCTATGCCACGCTGGCTTCACCGGATGAGGTGAAACTCGCCGATGAGCTACTCGATCTGCATCCTTGGGCTGGGAAAGTGCGCTACGCCCGCGGCGGTGGCGAAGCACTTGGACTCGCCGTGCGCATCGCACGCGCGGCGACGGGCAAAAGCGGGATCGCCTTCTGCGGCTACCATGGTTGGAGCGATTGGTATCTCGCCGCGAATCTCGGCGATGATGCGGCGCTCGACGGGCACCTGCTGCCCGGTTTGCAACCGCTCGGCGTGCCACGCGAGTTGGCAGGCACGGCGGTGCCTTTTCGCTACAACGATCCCGCGTCGTTCCAGGCTGCGTTGCAAAAACTCGATGGCAAGCTTGCCGCCGTGGTGATGGAGCCAATGCGCAGCGAGTTCCCGCGCGATGGCTTCCTGCAAACTGTAATCGCAGACTGCCATGCAGCTGGGGCCGTGTTTGTGCTCGATGAAGTCACCAGTGGCTGGCGATTTGGCTTTCCTAGTGCCGCGCCGATGCTCGGCATCGAGCCGGATATCGCCGTATATGCGAAGGCGATGAGCAACGGCTATCCCGCGGGAGCCATTGTGGGCAAAAACGAGGTCATGGACGCCTCAAACAACAGCTTCATCTCCAGCAGCTACTGGACCGATGGCGTTGGCACTGCGGCCTCGCTGGCCTGCATCGGCAAAATGCGGCGTGAAAGGGTACAAAAGCATCTCTGGAGCCTGGGCGAGCGTTTGCAGACCGGCTTGAGTGAAGTGGCCTCGCGGTATCCCACACTCGGTTTGAAGATCGGCGGCATGCCCTGCGCCCCCTCGATCGTTTTTGCCAATTCATCCGCCAAACCGCTGATGATCCGCCACATGCTACAGCGCGGCTATTTGATTTCGAGCCAGCTTTACGTCACTTGGTGTCACGACGACGAAAAAGTCGCCGGCATGCTCGCGGCGCTGGATGAATCTCTTGATCTCGTTTCCCAGGCAACGCTGGATGCAGCAGAAGCACCGCAACAAGGCTTTGCCCGACTCGTTTGATTCCCATCATGCTCATTGACTGCCACAACCACATCGGCGCCGACCTGCTATTTTACCTGCACGGCGATTTCCCCTACTCGCAACAGCTCGTTCAGATGCAACACGAAGGTGGATCGCTCGGCATCACGCACTGGGTGGCTTTCCCGTTCGTCAGCTACGCGGCGATGGACGTGACGAAGTTCCGCAGCGGAGGGGTGTCGTATGGGGAGAATGGACTCGAGAAAGTGCCTTATGCTTTTGAAAACCGCCGACTGCTGGACGAGTGCCAGAAGCTCTTTCCGGAAGAAGGAAAGCGCATTCTTCCTTTCGTCATGGTGGACCCCATGCGCGACACGGATGCGCAGGCCGCGGAGCTGGTGAAGCTGCGTGGCGAATACCGCTTCCACGGCATCAAGATCCAGAGCACCATCATCCAGTCCTTCATCAAGTGCCTCGCTCACGAAGGAAAAGTCTTCCTCGATCTCGCCCGTGAGTGGGATGTTCCTTTTATCATCCACAGCAGCGTGGCCAAAGATGATCCCTGGGCCCAGGCGCATGACATCATCGATATCGCAGAGGCGAATCCGGATATCCGATTCTGTGCGGCGCATTCCTGCCGCTATGACAAAGAGTGCCTCGACCGCATCCAGGCGCTGCCAAACGCTTGGTTCGACAACTCCGCGCACTGCATCCACTGCGTGGGCGCGGTGGACGATCTCGCCTACATTGCGCCCCGCGAGCGCCGCTTTGACAGCGATTACTCCAACCCCGGCCGTGTCATCGCCGACCTCGCCGCCGCGTATCCGGACAAGTTCATCTGGGGCAGTGACTCGCCCTTCTACAGCTACGCCGCCGAGATCAGCGGCAAGGTGGTGAAGCTGATCAGCACCTATCAGGAGGAGATGAAAGCCCTCCGCGCCGCTGGTGATGAAGTCGTTCAACGCATCACCTGCACGAACACGCTGAAATACCTAAAACTCGCCGATGAAAGCATTCTCTCTTAATGGCCACGCGGCACTCGTGACCGGCTCCTCGCAAGGCATTGGATTGGCCATCGGTCAAGGATTGCAGGAGGCAGGAGCACGAGTTGTCTTCCATGGTCTCCAACAGTCCGTCGAAGGGCTTGCCAGCTATGTGCAGGCTGACCTCATGCAAAACGATGGCCCGCAACGGCTGGTCGATGCCGCTTTCCAGCTCGAATCCTGCCTCGACACGCTGATCTGCAATGCTGGCAGCTTCTTTGATGTGCCGTTTTTCGAGATGACTCGAGAGCGCTGGGACAAGACGATGCGACTCAATCTCGCTTCGGCATTTTTTACAGCACAGGCTTTCGCGAAGAGACTTGTGGCGGAGAAACGTGTCGGCAACATTGTGATCACTTCTTCCACGAATGGTTTTCAGGGCGAGATGGATTCTTGCGCGTATGACGCCAGCAAAGGAGCTCTCGTGATGCTCACGAAGTCTCTTGCCGTGTCATTGGCGGATCACGGCATCCGAGTCAATGGCGTCGCTCCCGGCCTGATCAAGACGCCGCTGACTGCGCAATGGATGGAGTCCAAGGATCGTTCGCTGCTGAATCACTACGAGAAGAAAATTCTGCTGCGCCGCGTCGGTTTACCGGAGGATGTGGCGGGCGCGACGGCTTTCTTGTGTTCATCTGCGGCGAGTTACATCACCGGCGAGATCATCGTCATTGATGGCGGGCTGACGAGTTGCCAGATTGGCCGGATGTGACAAGGCCAACGACCATCGTGACGAGACAGCCCAACAGACTGAACCAAACAAAGGAAATAAGCTGCGGCGGCTTCACCGCAGTCAACCATCCGTTCTGATACACAAAAAGACCGAGGAGCATCGCGAAGCCGCTGAAGCAGCCGATCAAAGCGCCGCGAGTGGTTGCTCGCTGTGTGAACATGCCAAGAAAAAAAAGACCCAGGAGCGGGCCGCCGATAAGTCCTATGATGGTGTTCACAGATTCAACCAGATTGCCAGGCATTGCGGACACGCCAAAAGCGAGTGCCATGACGAGACCGCCGTAGCCGACAGTGATCCAGCGGGCGTTGCTGACCTTGGTCGAAGCAGCCCCATCGGCAACAACGGAGAGGCGCTGTTGGAAGTCGATCACCGTAGCGGAGGCGAGCGAGTTGAGACCCGCGCTGATGGTTGACATGCTGGCGGCGTAGATGGCCGCGATGAGCAGACCGGGAAGTCCGGCAGGCAACTGCGTGACCACAAAGTAGGGTAGGATCTGGTCTTCTTTTTGAATCAAGCCTGCCACGAGAGGATCACCGTGCGTTTTGTAAAAAGCGTAAAGCACCAAACCCGTGCCATAAAACAGCACCAGCACCGGCAGCAAGAACCACAGCTTGATCCACAGCGAGCGCTGCGACTCCTTCAAACTGCCAGCGCTAAGGTAGCGTTGCACGCTAACCTGGTCGGTAGCCATTTGCACGAGGTGCAAAAAGGCGCCTGCGATGAGGACCGCACCAAGGTTCACCCGTTCGGCGGGATTGAATGAGAGACTCAGATTCATGCGGCCATCGGCTACGACTGTGTCCCACATGCCGCCAAAGCCTCCTGGGATCTTGCCAAGCGCTACGATGACAATCATCAACTGGCCACCAAAGAGCACGATGAGCTGCATCACATCCGTCCAAATCACCGCCCGCATGCCTCCGAGGGCCGTGTAAAGCGTGGTGAGCGTGCCGGAGGCTAGGATCGTGAGCCAAAGCGGTAACCCGGTGACTTTTTCGAGGGCTAATGCGGGTGCGTAAGTCGCCGCCGCGAGCCATAGGGCGACGCGGAAGATGAAGAGACCGGACGCGAGCAGTCGTGTGGATAGCGAGAAGCGTTCTTCGAGGAACTGGTAGGCCGTGAAGTAGCGTGATTGATAAAACTTCGGCAGCATCCACAGCGTCGTGAAGGGAGTAGCGATAAAAAATGCCAGCACGATGTAAGCGAAAGCAAAACCATTCTTGTAAACATCCGCCGGACCAGCCAGGTAGCTGATGCCGGAGAACAATGCCGCGAGGATCGACATCGCCACGAGGATGCTACTCATACCGCGACCCGCGAGAAAGTAGTCGCCCAGCGATTTCGAACCGCGGGCGGAGAGCAGGCCAACGCCCACCGAAGCGGCCAGATACCCGCCGAAGATGCTGTAATCGAGCCAGGAGAAGTGTGTCATGCGCAAGAGGCTACCGGAGACATCAACGCGGCTGCAACGCCGCATTTCGTGGTTTCTTCGCGGAGCCACTGGTTTCGCAGGAAAGTTCGGCGATGCTCGTGACGACTCCATTCGATGACCAGCGACTCAGTCTTGCCCTATCCCGACACCAAAACGGTGGGACATGCGGATTTCTACTTCGCGACGAACGCGACCTTTCGCTTCATCAAGCAGCGTCACGGCATCGAGGGCTTGCGGCGCTACTGGCAGGATATCGGTCGAGAATACTACCGGCCGGTCTCCGAGCGTTGGAGTAAGAATGGTGTCGCCGAGTACTGGCGGGCTTTTTTTGCCGCGGAACCAAGTGCCCAAGTGCAAGTACACGAATCACCGGACGAGGTGAGGCTGGAAGTGAAAATCTGCCCGCTCATCCGGCACCTGCGGGAACATGGGCGCGAGATCGTGCCGGAGATTTGCCAGCATTGTTATTTTGTCAGCGAGGCCATTGCGCAACCTGCGGGCCTCGCGGTGCGAGTATGCGGCGGCAATGGAAGCTGCACGCAGCGCTTTATGAAAAATCATGCGGCCCTCGAACCGCAAAACCTGGAGGATATCGCCACCGCGTCATGATGGGCTGCTATGACTTTTGCGGACACTACGAGTGGACCTTCGAGTGGCTGAACCGGCTCGGGGGGCACGAACTGGTCAAAGCCTACTGGGACGAGGCCATCCATCGCGATTCGCAGCTTCATGCATCAGAACTGATCCGTGAAAAAGGCTTTGAAGGCATGAAGGAGTATTGGGGACCCACGTTGGCCGATGAAGGCGCGGTCTATGAGCGAACGATGACGAAGGATGTCTTCCGCATCGACATGCATGAATGTCCCTCGAAGGGCTTTTTGATTCGCAACGGACTCGATCAATACAGCGACTACTGCAATCACTGCATGGGCTGGATCGGCCCGCTCATGAAACAGGCCGGCTTTGTCATCGACCACGAGCACAACCACCGCGGGCAATGCTGGTGGGAGATGCGTCGAAAGGACAACGCGACCCCCGCAAGCGCCCCCGGTGAACTCAGCGGCGAAGACGATGTGCGCCTCCGCCCCGGCTGGCAATCCGAACACACCGACCATTATGAACGAGCGACTGATCCCGACGACAAAACAGCTATTTGAGAAGCTGCGACACTCAGCGAGAGTCCAGAACAAGCATACTACGCAGCCCATAGACAGGCAGAGAGGTCGATTTTTTAGATTCTATTTTGCTCTGTGTGCTTTATGGTGTTTCCCAACTTTTGCTGCATCCCAGTGGGAACAACTACCGCCCTTGCCGGAGCCGAATGGAGGTTTTGTTTGCGGCTGTAAGGATGGCAAGATCGTGGTGATGGGTGGCACCAACTGGGCCGGCGGGAAGAAGAACTGGCTCAAAAAAGTGCATGAGTTCGATCCCGTGCAGAAAACTTGGCACGCGGGTATCGAGAGGCCCGAACCTGTGGCCTACGCGGTCGTGTTCCAGCAAGACGCATCGTTTGTAACCGGCGGCGGGTATGATGGAACAAAAAATATCGATGCCGGCAGGTTGAAGCACGGAGTCCTCTCCGCAGGTGGGCAGGTGAACGGCAGGATGATTCTGGCCGGGGGAACGGATGATCCTGCCAATCTCACTGGACTGAGCAAAGAAGTCTGGACACTCAGCAAGGGCCATATCCGAAAGGCTGACTATCCTGGCAAGCCCTTCGCTACGGCGGCTTCGGCGGTACTGGGTGAAGAATTGTTTGTATTTGGCGGGATGAACTATGACGCCAAGGCGAAGCTACCAGTGAACACCGGGGAGGCCTATGCCTTCTCGCCAGAGAAGAATGCATGGCGTAAACTCATGCCACTCATGACTCCAACGCGGGGTTTGTCAGCGGTCACGCTGGACAACAATCACATCTACATCGCAGGGGGATATCGCGAGGACTTCACTGCGGAGGCGGTGATCTACGACGTGAAGACCAATCGCTATCAAAAAGCCGTTTCGCTGCCTTACGCGGCGATGGTGGGTCTTGTGAAGTTGGGGGGGCATGTTTATTGCATTGGCGGTGAGGACAAGAAACAGTCACGGACCGACCAGTTTTTCCGCATCCCGGTGGCAGCGCTCCTGGAATAGACTGCGAAAAAGTCTGACTGCAGCCTTATGCGGGACTTTGTGAAATTTTTCACAAAATGCGGTTGCTGGCCCTCGCCCTCGCTCGCATCATCTACTTGTCCGTATGCTTGTTGGCCTTTGGCGTGCTCTTTTGGCAGCCTAGTGTCGATTGTCATTCGGTTTTCGACCTTTCTGCGCATGCCTCCGCTTTTGTTTTACCTCCTTGCCGCCATCACCTTGGGCTTTGGGCTCATGGTGGTCACGGCGCGGAATCCGGTTACCAGCGCCCTTTCATTGGCCTCGTGTTTCGTAGGGCTGGCGGCGCTGTTTGTGAGCTTGGATGCTTATTTCATCGGGACCATTCAGATCCTCGTGTATGCCGGCGCGGTGATGGTGCTCTTCCTGTTCATCATCATGCTGCTCGACATCAAGGCGGAAGAGGGAAAACAGCCGAACTTGGCAGCCATTGTGAGTGGTATCGCAGTGGCGGTTTTGCTGGTAACGCAGATCATGACCGTCGTCGGCCACACGAAGCTGGCAGAGAAAACGCCTTTGAATGTCCCGTTGGCACTTATGGATGCCGCAAATCAAGCGAAAGGCGCGGCGAAGCTGCCAACCATCGCCAATGATTTGAAAGCCGGAGAGCTTCCCGATGCCAAATTGATCGGCTTCACCCTCTTTGACCAATACGGCTTCCATATCCAAGTTGTCGGCTTGTTGCTGCTCGTGGGCACGGTGGGCGTGGTGGTGCTGAGCAAGCGTGAAAAAACTCCAGGAGGCGCTGCATGATCACATTGGGCCACTATCTCATCGTCAGCGGCATGCTTTTCGCCCTTGGTCTAGCCGGGGTTATTGCCCGCCGGAACATTCTCATCATCTACATGTGCTTGGAGATGATGCTCAGCGCCGCGAACTTAGCGTTGGTGGGTTTCAGCCGCTTCCATCTGTCCGGTGGACTGCCGGATTACACCGCGCAGTCGCTGGTCTTTTTCACCATCACCGTGGCTGCCGCCGAGGTGGCCGTGGGTCTTGCCATCATCGTCGCGCTGTTTCGCACGCGACAAAGCGTAGACACTGAGGTCATCACGAAGCTTCAAGGCTGAATCGGGCTGAGGCAAGGGTTGCCGTTATCGCTTGGTGTCACGCGCCGTAGTTCACGCGAAAGCATCGCCAAGCTAAGAAAGCTCTGCGTGACGAGCGCGACTGGAAACCGCTAACTCATCTGGTCTCACACCAGCTCCGGCCGTGTGAAGGCCGCGACGACCGGATAGCCTTTACTCTCGATGTTCTCACGGCCGCCTTCTTGTCGATCAACGAGGATGAGAGCAAAGGCGACTTTCCCACCTTCCTCTTCAATGGCCTGAATGGCTTTCAATGTCGAGTCGCCGGTGGTGATGACGTCATCGACAACAACGACAGGTTGGTTTGGCGTGAAGTTGCCTTCGATGCGCTTGCCACGGCCGTGGCCTTTGGCCTCTTTGCGCACGACAAAGGCCTGCACGGGCTTGGGATCCCCCGCTAGGCTGGAACTCATCGCGACAGCCAGTGTGATGGGATCAGCGCCCATCGTAAGACCGCCGAGCGAGCCGACGCTGAGACCACGCTTGGCCTCTTCTTTGCGCAGCAAATCATGCAGCACGCGGCCTACGAGCACGGCACCACGGCAATCGAGGGTGGTGACACGGCAGTCCACATAGAGATCACTTTCCTTGCCCGAGGCGAGCGTGAACTTGCCCGTTTTCACGGACTTGGTTTTAAGGATCTGGCGGAGTTCTTCGCGATCAGCTTGCATGAGCATCGTCGGTGGTCGTGGGTTCGGGGTTGGGAGATGTTTCAGATGTTTGGGAAGTATCAGACAGTTCAGACGAGGCTTCAGGCACGATGCCATCAACCGTCAACGTGACGCCGGCGACCTTCGCCGCTTCCACCGCAGGGCCGCCGAACGCAAGAATGGTGGCCACATCTTCTTGTATCTGGGCCACTTCGTCGAGTTTCAGTTCGGGGTCGCGCACAATGAAGACCTCACCGGTCTTTTTGTTTTCGTAGAAGAGCATTTTGTTCCCATCAACTTCCTTTTCAGCGGTTTGAACAAGCTGGCGTTTCCTCTCGAGCATGAGCGCTAAGATGTAGCGGGCGTTCTCCGTCTTCGGATCCCCTTCCTCAATGAAACGCTGCAGCAACTCTTGAGCGCTGGCTTTCGGGGCGATTTCGGGCTTTGCTTCGGCTTCGATTTTTTGGTAGAGCGTGCGCCAAGCCGCAATCGGCTTGCGAGCCTCCTTTTCCGTTGGCCAAGCCTCCGCACAAATGTCGCGTCGAGCATATTCGTTGAGGTCTGCATCAAAGTAGATGGCGGTATGGAAGACATCGCCGTCTTCGAAGGGGCGCTGAGTGACGGCGCAGGCATGGGCGCGGCTGCGGATGTTCCAGTTCTGTTGCATCAGGCTGTCTCTATGAGTTCCAAGTGGAAGGTTTCAAGTTTCAAGTAGCGGCCCCCTTGGTCAGCGGGCCGTCTTGGCGGTTTCGTGGGCGTGCGATTTGCGTGCTTTTGCGCTTTTTGGGCAGAAGTCGAGGCTTGGGCAGATCGCGGTTGTTGGCGCGGAAATAGAAGAGCACAAGGCCCAGACTGCCAAAGAGCACGTGAGGCATCCACACAGTGAGCCAACCAGGAAGGTGACCGCCTTTGCCAAGGTTCAGAAAGAGATTGTTGACGAACATGAAAACGAAAAACACGAAGATGCTGCCGGCGATGCCTCCTACCGCGCCACGCCTCGAGTAGGCGACGCCAAGCGGCACGGCAAAGAGCACGACAGCGAGTGCCTGCCAAGGCAGCGCGAAGCGATGCCACAAGTGCGTGTGAAAGGGTGCGAGCTTGTCTTCCGCAGCCTTCGGATGCGATTTCAAGTAAGACAAGATTTCCGGCACGCCCATGAAGTCCGCCTTTAAGGCATAGCTGACGAGGCTCCAAGGGGTCTCCTCAATCTGGGGCGCATCAAGAACGGGCAGTCCATGGCTGTCTGGCGAAAACGGCGGCGTACCCACGGGATCACCATCCTTGTAGAGCACTTCGTTCCCATCAAAGAAACGCCAACCGCCACGCGGCGTCCATGTGGCCGAGCCAGCCAAGATGGTGCGCGATGGGCTGCCATCGGCGGCCTCTTCACGCATTTGCACACCACGCATTCGCTGGTGGCCATCGCGTAGTGAGAAAGGAAAAGTTCCTACATACCAAGTGCGGCGTGTCTGCTCATTCCGAAACATAATCGAGTCCGCCATGATGGAATCCGGGGCGTTTTCCGTGAGAGCTCGGACCACCGCCTTGCGATTTCGTTCTGCACGTGGCGCCCAGTGGTAATTCGCCACCATACTCAAAAATGCCACATAGGTCGTGGCAAGAAAAATGGGGCGAAGCACACGAGCAAGGCTCTGGCCCGTGCCGAGCAGGGAGATGAGTTCGTTCGCGCGGCTCATCTTCGTGAGTGAATAGAGCGTGGCCAGCAGCAGAGCCACCGGTATGATCGTCACATAAATGTAGGGCAACAACGCGGCGTAAAAGCCTAGGACATCCATGAGCTTCGACTTCGCTTCTTGGAAGTCTTTGAGGTTGTCAAGCAGGTCCGCGATGATCCACAACGAGGTAAAGGAGATGAAGCAGAAAACCAGCGGCTGGACGAAGGAGCGCAGTGTGTAGCGCTCCAAGATGCCACACTTTAAATAGTACCGCAGTGCCAGCGGCATCGAGAGTATTGCCAAGGCCAAAAGCACTTGCTTGAAGTAAAAGGCGGCCTGCACCGGCGGTTCACCCATCTCCGTCATCTGCGCATGCGCGATGTACTCCACCAACTCACTGGCAATGGCCCAGGCGGCGATGGAAAAGGCGGCCACGGTGAGCGGGAATTGTAGGCGCTTCGGTTGGCTCCAACGCCGCCACAGCACCAGCAGCAGCACAGCGGAACCGATGAAAATCCAAAGATTCAAATAGGGTAGGATGCGGGCAAGGCGCTGGATGCCTAGGGGCACTGGCTGGTTTGAGCGGGCGGCCATCTCGATCGCTTGATCCACATCCTCATCCGGATGCGTCCGATGCCAATCCTGCGAGATCGCCATGATCAGCAAGCCCAAAGCGGTCACAAAGGAACTTCTTCCCAAATAGGGAAGATGAATCACCCGCCGCCAGGCAGCTCGTGCGCTTTGAAGCCATTTCATACCGTGCAAGCGCCACTTCGGCCATGTGCCGGGACGCGTCAAGGCTCACCGGCTCGGTTGACGACCTCCGCCGCCCGAGCCACAAGCAGCTGCATGCCAGCCCACCCGCTTATCCAAGCCGCCGCAGAGCTTCGCGAGGCTCTGCGCCCGCTGACCTTCGCTCCTCCAGTTGATTATGTGTATCAACCGCTCGACTACGCTTGGAGCCCGCACACCGAGTACCTCTCCCGCTTTGGCAGCAGCCGCAAAAAAGTCGTCTTCGTTGGCATGAATCCGGGGCCTTTTGGCATGACTCAGACGGGCGTGCCTTTTGGCGAGATCGCCGCGGTGCGTGACTGGATGAAAATCCACAAACCGGTGGGCAAACCGCCGCGCGAACATCCCAAGCGGCCTGTGCTCGGCTTTGACTGCCCACAGTCCGAAGTCAGTGGAAGACGTCTCTGGGGCCATTTCGCAGCCCGATTCGGCACAGCTGAGCATTTCTTCCAAACGCATTTCGTGGCCAATTACTGCCCGCTGGTTTTCATTGAAGCTGGTGGCAAAAACTTTACACCAGACAAGCTTCCTGCCGCTGAGGCCGCTGCACTCAATGAGCCATGCGATGCCCATCTACAAGCCGTGATCACCGCCTTGCAGCCCGAGTGGGTCATCGGCGTCGGGGCCTATGCTGAGACATGTGCTATGCGGGCCAAACAAATCCTGCACGCATCCTTCAAAACCGGCCGCATCCTGCACCCCAGCCCTGCCAGTCCTGCCGCGAATCGCGACTGGGCGGGAGTGGCCACAAAGCAGCTCGAAAAGCTCGGCGTATGGTAGCCATGAGGACTGGTCTGATGCATCGCCACTACCACAACTGTGACCTGAAAGCCGTTAGTAGTCTCAGGGACGCCTTGAGCCTCAGGCGGGTTTTTTTCCCATTATAGCCCATATGACTTTGAAAGGCGTGGTGATGACTACAATCACCGCGCCAATCAGTGTGGCGAGCACATTCATCGGGATCAAAATGAGCTGTAGGAAAGGTTTGAGAAGCTTTTGCAGCCATCCGACCTGTGACCACGCGATGGTCAGTGAAGTCAAAAGCACAATGCCGCCGAATTTGTAGATCTTGAGTTGGGCCGGTGAGATGTGTTGGAAAGTCTCAGGGAACTGTAGCTCAGCCAAAAGCAACAAGCCGACGTAGCCGACGAGGATGAAGGCCGTGTGCTCGAGCACTGGATACTTTTCAATCAGCTTCACCGCCACACCGGCAATAAGACGCAGCGCGACGATTCCGATGGTGACACCAACATACACCGGCCAGAGCTTATCAGGGCTCAAGGCGATGGCCGCCACAACATTGTCCACGCTCAGGCTCAAATCCATGAGTGAAATCATCACGATAGTGGCGCCAAAGGTTCGGTGATGCACATTCACGGCCTCTCCTTCGTCTTCTTCTTGCTCTTTCTGCCCGACGAAATGAGCGCACATCAGCCAAACTAGGTAGAGGGCGCCCAGAAGCATGATCCAGTGGTTCTCGATGATCCAGCTCGCCACGAGAAGCGCCACGACACGAAAACCGTAGGCGCCGATGTAACCGATGTTCATGGCGAGCTGGCGCTGCTTGTTATCCAAGTGGCGGGCCATGGCCGCGATCGCAAGCGCATTGTCCACCGAAAGCAGCCCTTCAATCAGGACGAGGGAAAGAATGACAGGAAGGGCTTCCTGAATCTTGATCCAGAGGTCAGCGGCGGCGAGTAAATCAGCAATCATGCGACAAATCGCATTTATGCCGCCAAGCGCACTGCTTTCCAGCAGTTTGCAGACTGAATTACACGCAAAGTAGTGGAGCTAACAGGACAATCGTCTGGCAGATAGCAGCAGTCAGCACGGTCAGCCCTAGCTAAGACGAGCTCAGCCATTGGCATTCACCAAGAAGTTCTTTCTCACTTCAAAAAGCGCGGCCTTCTTTCGGCCGCGCCTTTAAATCGAAAAACCACGAGCGCCAAATCAGCTTAGGGCATCTTTGACCAAGGTTTCGAGCTTCACGATGTCCTTGGCAAAGTTGCGGATGCCTTCAGCGGTCTTTTCGGTAGCCATGGCGTCCTCATTGAAGAGCCAACGGAAGGTTTTTTCATCGCTGCCAATGCGCTGGATCAGGAGCGATTTTGCGCTGGTAGCATTGAGCTTTGGCGTAATGGCGTCCTCGCTAGCCGCCAGCTCGCCGAGCAGACTTGGACTAATGGTAAGAAGGTCACAGCCGCACAGCTCGGTGATCTCACCCTTGTTGCGAAAGCTCGCGCCCATGACCTCGGTCTTGTAGCCGAAGTGCTTGTAGTAGTTGTAGATCTGCGTGACGGACTGCACGCCGGGATCTTCCGCGGGGGAGAAGTCTTTGCCGGTGCTCTTTTTGTGCCAGTCGAGAATGCGGCCGACGAAGGGAGAGATCAGCTTAATGCCACCCTCAGCGCAGGCGACGGCCTGGGCGAGGCTGAAGAGCAGGGTAAGATTGCAGTTGATGCCTTCCTTTTGCAGCACCTCGGCGGCCTTGATACCTTCCCAGGTAGAGGCGATTTTGATCAGGATCCGCTCGCGCGGAATGCCTGCGGTCTCATAGGCGCCGATGATCTGGCGGGCTTTTTCGACGTTTCCCTGGATGTCGAAGGACAATCGGGCATCGACCTCCGTGGAGACACGGCCAGGCACGATTTTAAGGATTTCTAGGCCAAAGGCCACGACGAGCTTGTCCATGACGGCATCCACGCCACCGGATTGACCATCTGCGACGGCCTTGTCGAAAATAGCTTTGTACTCCGGCTTTGAGGCGGCCTGAAGAATGAGAGAGGGATTCGTGGTGGCGTCCTGAGGCTTGTAAGCCTTCATAGCCTCGAAATCGCCGGTGTCGGCGACGACGACGGTGTGCTGCTTGAGCTGGTCGAGCTGGGTCATTGGGGTTTGAGATGCGTGGGGTGGGATTTACACGGCGCGCGAGAATACGGGGGGGGCTCTCTTTGGCAAGGAGCCAATGGTCGGAGGCAGATCAGTTCCTGCTTTTCACTTCTCCGCCATGGCAAGCACCGTCTGGAAATGCGGGCTGCGACTCTCGCGGTGGACGATGCTGGTCTCAATCCGATGAAAGCCTGCGGCAGTGAGCATCTCGTGCAGATCGGCTTCAGTGAAGCCGAGCCAAACATCCGCATAAAGATCTCGCGCCTTTTCAAACTGATGCTGCAAGAGGTCCAGCACAACGATCCGCCCACCGGGTTTCAAAATGGTGGCGGCAGCCCGCAAAGCGGCCTGTGGATTCTGCGCGTGATGCAACGCTTGGCTAAGAAAAGCGAGGTCCACGCTCGCAGGCTCGACTGGTGGATGCTCGAGATCACCGAGACGGTATTCGAGATTTGTGAACCCATGGCGCTGGGCTAGCTCAGCTCCGTAAGTGACCATTTTTTCGCTGTTGTCGACAGCGATGACCTTTTGCGCCCGCTGAGCGAGGAGCTGTGAGAGCGTGCCCTCTCCCGCACCAAGATCCGCGATGACAAGTGGCGGCATGAGCTTCAGCAGCGTCTCGCCGAGTGCTTTCCAAGAGCGGCCTGGAATGTAGTGACGGCCAAATTTGCCTGCTAAGGCGTCAAAGTAGGCCTTGGCATTGGCCGCACGTTTACGCAGGGCGATTTGCAGCGCTGTAGCGTCTTTAGATGTCTCACGCAGCTCTGCAGCAGCGGCATCGAGAAGCGCCAGAAAGTGGGCATGAACCTCACGATCTTTTGCAGCAGGCTCTTCGAGTTGATAAAGGCGGTTTTTGCCGCTTCGGCGGTCGTTCACGAGACCGGCGGCTTTCAGCTTGGCCAACTGCGCGGAGATGTTCGACTGCGGCAACGAGAGAATTTCCTGCAATTCGGCAACGCTGAGTTCCTCCTGCCGGAGCAGCAGCAACACCCTTACCCGGGTGGGGTCGGCGATGAGGCTGAATGATTTGAGGAGGGATGCCATGTGGGGGAAACAAGAATCGCAGATGCTAGGCTGCGATTGGCGGCTGGCAATGGCTGGAAAACGCGGTTCAACTAGGCTGATTGCGCATCATATCCGCCACTTGATCAAAGAAAGCCCCCAAGAGTGTAGCCTCAGCTTCCGGGATCTCGACTTCACGCATGGCGAAACCCATCAGATCGAGCCAGCGGTTCCGAGCAGCAAGGTCGATGGGAAAGGGCATGTGGCGGCCACGAAGGCGCGGATGACCGCGTTCCTCGATGTAGGTCTGCGGGCCGCCAAAACGATAGATCATGAAATCGGCGAGCCGCTTCTCGGCTCCACCCCAGTCGTCCGCTGGATACATGGGGCCGATCAAATCATCGACACGCACGCGGCGATAGAACGCCGCGACCATGGCGCGAAGTTTGTCCTCACCGACACGGGCACAAAGCGTAGAGATCTCATCCATGCGGCTGGGGTTCTTCAGTCTCGACGGGCGTGCGGAGGTAGCTGCCCCACACGGTGGCGGCGAGCAGGAAGCTGAGGGCGAGCAGGGTGAGTCCGGTCAGGACGTGGAGGTTGGTGATCCAGAAGGATTTGCCGGTGAGGATGACGAAGATGCCGAGACTGACCTGGATGGGGGGGAGATAGAGCAGTAGGGTGGGGACGAAACGAAGGCCAGGCATGGTGACAAGCCAGCGATGCGCCTGGATGGCGACGAAGATGACGAGCGCGGCGGTGCCAAAGCCCCAGTATTTGTGCAGGAAGAGCACGAAGGCATCGGCGGGCACGCTCGGAGGGATCGCATGGCCCTGCGTGGTGAGGATGTCGCTGGCCGCCAGATGCGTGCGCTGCGTGTGGCGCAGGGTGGCCCCGAGCACGAGCTGGGTGAAGACGACAAGAAGCAACGTGAGCGACCACCAACGGGCTTTGCGAGCGATAGAGGCACTAAGGCGAAGCTGGCCTTCTTCCCAGGTGCGAGACGAGGCAAACGCGATGAGGATGAGCAGGCAGTAAAAGAGCTGACCAAGCGTGCCATGCACGATGCCATAGACGTTGGACATTTTCAGCACTCGCAGGCCGCCGAGCGAGGCCTGCAGGATGACAAGGAAGAGGGCAAGCGTGGTGAGACCGCGAAGCAAATGCCACTTTTGGCCGAACCAGGACATGAAGAGCCAGCTGAAGGCTATAAAGAGAATGAAGGCGGCTGCGGCGAGCACGCCCATATAAACAAGCACCAGATAGCCGACTCCAGTGATGAGGATGATGGCGGCCTCGGCCATGTTCGGACGGTGTTTCGCCATGGCCCAAAAGTATTGCCCGAGCACGAGAAAGCCGATGATGGTGGCAATCCAACGATGTCCGTGCTCCAGCAGCAAGGCGGGCACCCGATACCAGCCCTCGGGATTGATTTTGCCAAAGCACAAGGGCCAGTCAGGTACGGCGAGACCGACATCCTCGGTGGTGACTGCAGCTCCCCACCAAATCAACACCACTCCGACGGCGAGGGTGAGGAGGGAGTAGCGATGGAAGGAACGGGACACGGTGGAGGAATGACAACTGATGCATTCAGAATGACGAATGAATGCCGAAGAGTGGCTCGCGGAGGAGCTTTCGCATCATTCGGTCATTCTTCATTCGTCATGGCCACCTCGCCGGATGCCCTTACTTGGCTTCAGCGACCTTCTTGGCGGCGTTGGCGGACATTTCCTTGCTCCAGTCTTCGAAGTCCTTGGCAGGCATGACTTCGAGAACGGCCTTCATCTGGGCATGGCCCGGGCCGCAGAGCTGGCCGCAGATGATGTCCCAAGTGCCTTCTTTGACGGGCTTGAACCACATGTGGGATTTGACACCAGGAGTGGCATCCTGCGCGGCGCGCATCGGAACGAGCGCGAGGTTGTGAATGACGTCCTTCGAAGCGACATCGACAATGACGGGGCGGCCGACGGGCAGCTTCATGGTGCCGGGATTGACGAAGTCATCCTTGCCGTTCGGGTCGTGCAAATCCTTACCAGTTGTGTTGCCTGCGGCGGCGTTGACATTGCGCAGATCCCAAGTGCTCAGTGCTGTATCATTGCCGGGATACTGGAAGTTCCACAGGAACTTTTCGCCAAGGGCACGCATCTTGATGGTGTCGGGCGAAACGGGATATTCGTCGGCCTGACGGGCCCACAGAGGGAAGGCGAAGCCGAGAAGGAGGATGGCCTCGACGATGACGACCCCAATCTCAATGTGAGTCGTGGTATGACCTGTCACACCATGGTAGTCGGCCTTCGCATTGCGTGCCGCGCGGAACCTCGTGAAAGCAAAAACTAGGTACGTACTCCAACCTATGAAGAGGGCGAGCATGAACCAGTGCACAAAGCCGAGCATGTGGTCCACGAGGCCGCCGTGCTCGGAGGCGTTCGGGGTTTGACCGAAGAGTTCGTTGATCCAAGAGACGCTCATGATGGGATGTTTCAGGTTTGAAAGGGTTAGGCTACCGTGATGCTGTCAGCATACTTTTTCTGGCGGCGAGCAAGAGTGAAAACGATGCCGCCGGCGCAAAGGAACATGAAGGCAAGCACGGCCAACATGACGAGAATGGCAAAACCCTGCGCCTGTCCGACCGCGCTGCCTTGGTCAGGCAAGCAGGTTGCGCAGGCGATGGGAAGCGAGAGGGTCATGCGAAGCGGTATCGGAGGTCTAGAATATCACACGATGATAGTGCGCATTTTCTTGATGAAGTAGTGCAGTCCGTAAGCAAGAAGGATGAGGCAGAGGAAACCTGCGTACGGCTTCAAATGAAGCGCGTCGGCACGGGCCGCGTCCTCCGGCATGAAGTGCGTCCATGCCCAAAATCCCGCGTCCGCCAGAATGGCGAACAACAAGAACACGACATGGAAGTGCTTCAGGGACATGGTTTCGAGCTCGGGAAGGATTTACGGAGTAGCCTGCTCGATGGATTGCAGAGGCTTTTCAAAGCCGTGATCCACGAGGGGATCGCTGTTGGCCATCACAAACAGGACAAAGAGGACGAAGCAAAACACCGCGGTGAAGGCCAGTACCTTGTAGATGAGCGGACGCTCGTGGTTCAAGTGCATGAAGATCAAGGCCACAAGGGCGGCCTTGAAGGTGGCCACGATCATGCCGACGATGATGTTCAGGCTGTGCGTGGGCAGTTCGACATAGGACAGGGCCACCGTGACGGCGGTGAAGAAGATCAACAGCAATCCGATGAAGATGTACTTTTTGACGTGCTTCTGAAGCTCGGCGGGATCGACGTGGTCGGACATAGCGGGAAAGGTGAGACGTTAGGAGTGAGAAGTGAAGAGTCTCAGAGGAGATACAGCAGCGGGAAGAGGAAGATCCAGACGAGGTCAACGAAGTGCCAAAAGAGACCGCCGACTTCGACACGGTTGGCGAGATGCTCGGGATCCTCGCGCATCATCTTGCCGTTAAAGAAGAGGAAGTAGGCGAGGACCAGCGCACCGGCGACAACGTGCAGACCATGCAGGCCGGTGAGAGTGAAGTAGATGGCGTAGTAGGTGTTGAGCTTCGGCGTGAAGTTCGAGAAGAAGGTGATGTCCTTCTTTTCGAGCACGACCGTGGGGTGATGACCGCCGTGTCCATCGCCATGAGCGGCGGGAGCATGGGCCTCGGCACCGTGACCATTGCCATGACCTTCAGCGGCCGGTGGCGTGGTGGACTCGAGATGCAGGAAATAGGCTTCCTTCTGGAAGGTGGCGGACTTGGTCTTGTCGCGGGTCGGGTAGTTCTTGTCGAATTCGACGGTGAGGTGGTCCCGATTGGCAACGAAGGCTTTCTGCCAGGCCTCGCCGAGGTAGCGATGGTCAAACGCGAGGGATTTTTCCTTCACGGCAACGCCGCGGGTGTCTACGCCATCGACTTCGATCGTCATTTTGTCATCGGCGAGCTTGCCGTAGGCAACCGTACCGTCACGGAAGGTCATCGTGGAAGCGTCGTAGGCAAAGACATCGGACTCGCCGACGGTGAAGGAGAGCGGCGAGACCGCGGTGAGCTTGAGGCCGGCGGTGTTCTGCTTGGCGACCTTGGCTTTCTCAATCGCAGCGGACTTCAGCTCGGCAAAGGTGGCGGCGTCGAGAGTGATTTCCTTTCCATCCTCGGTCTTGAAGCGGGGCGTGGCACCAGCGTCGAGGTGATTCAGGACATAATTGATCGGGTCCGCACCCACGGCGGCAGTCTTGAGTGGGATGCTCATGGCGAGTTGGTTGACCTCGCCAAACTTGATCTGGTAGCCGTGCGGAAGGTGGCCGGTCAGGATCGTGCCGTCGGTGAGCTTGACGGCGTAGTGCTCGAACTTAGCCTTGTATTCAAAGGTCTTGTTCACCATGAACGTCACGGCACACAGAACGGTGAAAAGCATCAGGCCCTTGTAGAGGCCGAACTGGCGCATCTTCAGTGCAGCCCAGGCCCACACGACGGAGACGGAGGAGGCGATGAGCACCACGGTGTTGATGCAACCGAGGGTGACATTCAGCTCATGCACCGGCCACGGATAGTCCGCACCCACGCGAAGGAAGATGTAGCTGGAGAACAGCCCGCCGAAGAGCATGACTTCCGAGGCAAGGAAGAGCCAGATGCCAACTTTGGCGTTGTAGAGACCGGTGTCTGGCCGGGCGTGAACGGTATATGGGATGTCCATGGAAAAATGACGAATGCTGGAGTGACGAAGGACGAAGTCAGCAGGGCTGAGGGATTAATGATGCGCGGCGTGGGCATGGCCCGTTTTGGCCGAGGCATCGCTGCCATCGGGCTTGGGCTTGCCGTGCTCAGTTTCCCACTGCGGGAAGAAATCGGTCGGATGGCTGGGGGCGCTATATTCGTAGGGGCCGCGGTGGGCGTTCACATCGAAGACGAAGTTGCCATGCGGAGGCGGTGTCGGTGTGGCCCATTCGAGGGTGGTGGCGTCCCAAGGATTGTCGCTTTTCACTTTCTCGCCGCACTTGATGCTGACCCAGAAGTTGTAGATGAAAGGCACCTGGCCGAGGGCGAGCACGATCGCGCCGAAGGTCATGACGATGTTGAGGGACAGCATGTTGTCCGGAATGTTGAGGCCGAAGAAAGCGCCGATCTTGTGAGTGAGGGTAGTGCTCCAGTTCTGAAAGCCGGCGGTCTGTTCGAAGTATTTGCCACCGTCATACCAGCGACGATGGAAACCCGCCATGCCCTGTATGAACATCGGCGCGAAGATGAGGTTCATGCCGATGAGCGAGGGCCAGAAGTGCAGCTTGCCGAGCTTGTCGTTCATGAAGCGGCCTGTGGCCTTCGGGAACCAATGATACACCCCAGCGAAGAGGGCGAAGATGGTTCCGGGAGCCACGACGTAGTGGAAGTGGCCGATGACGTAGTAAGTGTCATGCAGCGCGAGGTCGATGAAGGAGAAGGCGAGGGGCAGCCCCGTGAGACCGCCGATGCCGAACATGGGCAGAAAGGCGGAGCCAAAGAGCATCTGCGTGTTGAAACGGATAGAGCCGCCCCACAGGGAGATCATGAGGCAGGTAAGCAAGATCACGGATGGCACGGAGATGAGCACCGTGGTGATCTGGAAGTAGGTGGACATCATGGTGCCCATGCCGGTAAGGTACATGTGATGGGCCCAGACGAGGA
Organism: Prosthecobacter sp.; assembly: GCA_017853885.1. GTDB lineage: Bacteria > Verrucomicrobiota > Verrucomicrobiia > Verrucomicrobiales > Verrucomicrobiaceae > Prosthecobacter. The sequence continues at coordinate 40,053 of JAFMIR010000003.1, read as the reverse complement.
AGCTGAGGAAGGCGAGTGTCAGCAGCGCATAGACCATCATCTTGTAACCCCAGAGCGGGCGGCGGGCATTGTTCGGGATGACGTCCGAGAGGATGGCGAAGGCAGGAAGGATCAACACATACACCTCGGGGTGTGCGAGGAACCAAAAGAGGTGCTGGTAGAGCAGCGGGGAGCCGCCGCCTGAGATGTCGAGGTGCCTGCCGCCTTCCATGAGGCCAGTGGGAAGGAAGAAGGAAGAGCCAAAGACTCGGTCAGATAGCTGGAGCAGCGCAGCAACTTCGAGCGGGGGGAAGGCGAGCAGGAGCAAGAAGCCGACGATAAACATGGCCCAGCAGAAAAAAGGCATGCGCATCCAGCTCATGCCACGGGCGCGCAGGTTGATGACCGTTGTCACCACGTTGACGGAGCCGAGGAGAGAGGCGGAAATATTGAACACCATGGCGAGCAGCCACCAGGTATGGCCGTGGTTCCAGACATTTGTCACGCCAATGGAGGTGGTGGAGGCAAGCGGCGAGTACATCGTCCACCCTGTCTGCACCGGGCCGGTTCCAATGAAGAAGCTGACAACCATCATGACGCAGGAGATGAAGAAGAACCAGTAGGAAAGCATGTTCAGCTTCGGGAAGGCCATGTCGATGGTGCCGATCTGCAGCGGCATCACAAAGTTCACGAAACCGGCGAAACCGAGCGGCACAATGCCAAAGAACACCATGATGGTGCCGTGCATAGCGCCGAGCATGTTGTAAAGCTCGCCATTGAGGGAGCCATCGGCATTCAGCCAGCGACCAAACATTTCTTGGAAGATGAAGCCAACGCCCGGAATCGAACGGATGACCTCTACGCCCGGAACGGCCACTCCCGGATAGGCGATGCTCCAACGCATGAGCAGCATCAGGAAGAAACCGAAGAGCAAGAACAGCAGGCCGGTGATGGCATACTGAATACCAATGGTCTTGTGGTCCGTTGAGAAGACATATTTCCAAATCCAAGCCTGCTCATGATGCGAGTGATCATGCGCATGATCGTGGGCGGGGTCGTGGGTGGTGGCGGCGCTCATGGGTTTGGTGTTAAAGATTCAGGGATTCAGAGTTGAAAGGCTTTGTCGTAAGCAAAGGCGAAGTCAGCCTTGGCGGTGCCGTTGTTGATGTTGATTTGCTGAGAGAGGGGCTCGGCGAACTGCGGGTGCCATGCTTTTAAGGTGTAGGTCCCGTCAGCAAGGGCGCGTCTGATGCGGTAAGTGCCATCAATAGCTGAGACGGCGCAGTGGATGCCGTCATGAACGTAAACCCAAGCTTTCATCCAACGATGTACGTCGCACTCGAGACGATAGATGCCTGGTACAAAAAAGGTTTCGACGTTTGCATCCCCATGCGAAGCTTGGGCAAGGTTGGCCAGATTGTCACCGCCATGGCTGGTGCCAAGCTGATGACGGGCGATGCGAATATTGTGGAAGGTGAGATCGCTATTATGAAATCGAATGGCCTGCCCGGGCTGCACAGACAGCGTGTTCGGAACAAACTCGCAATGCGTTTGGTCGATCAGCGGTAAAGCGGCGGGCACGTTGGAGGCACGCGGGCTGCCTTCGACGGTGATCACGACATTCGCGAGGCCACCATCTGCGGCGACCTGCCAGGTTGAATCGATGATTTCGCCGTGACCGGTGCAAAAAGGATTGCCACCGACATCGACGACCTTGCGCAGCGACGCGGCCTCGATGCCTACGAGGGTGATTTTGCCTTCGATGCTCGTTTTTTCAGCGACTTCAACCGCCGCAGCCAATGGAGCTTGGGGAAGCTGAGGGCCGTTTTCGGCGATTTTGCCGCAACTGGTGTTTGCGAGGCACAAAACGACTCCGCAGGCGGTTAGTAGCGCCTGGCGGGAGGTGTCTTGTGTCACACGACGGATCATCTTGGGTTAGCGAATTACTTCTTGGCAGCCGGAGCGGCTGTGGCACCCGGGCCAGCAGGGACATCTCCAGGAACATTCTTATCAGCAAAGGGCTTCAGGTCGGCCTCGGTCCACTGCGTGGCGCGCTTTTCTTCGGAGCGGACTTTTTCGACCATTTCCTTGGTAACCATGCTGCCTTCATTGCCCCAAGAATTCCGGACATAGGTTAGAACATTAGCAAGGTCTTGGGCTGACATAGCCGCTCCAAAACCCATCATGCCACCAGGAGTATTGTAGCCTTGACCTTTGACCGTGATCGCCCCAACCAGTCCATGCTGAGCGACACGAATCAGACGCTCGGTTCCACCGTTGACCCACTCGGAGCCGGCAAGTGGCGGAAACTGGCCAGGAATACCGTTGCCATTGCCTTGGTGGCAACCGCCGCAAACCGAGTAGCCGCTGGAACCTTTCTTCATGGCAAGTTGGAAGGGGTCAAGCGCATCGCCACCGCTGCTGCCGCCGGGGCGCACATCGACCACACGGCCAGTAAGAGGACTTTGGCCGAGCTGTGCACCAGCGATGATCGAGACGAGCATCAACAGGAAAATGGCCCACATCGGTGCGGGCATATTAGAAGGTGGCTGATCGACCTTCTCACGCTTCACGGCGGCGTGAATCCGGTCGAGGTCGGTGGAATCGGGATGGGCGGGGGCGCTCATGAAAAGGCTGAAATAATGAAAACTAAAGGGTCAAACTCACTTCTTCGCGGCGGCAGGAGCGGCGGCGACGGCAGGCTGGCCGGGAACGGGGAAATCTTTCTTCAACGAAAGCAAGTACTCGACGAGGCGGTCTGCCTCTGGAGTCGGGATGACTTCATAGCCAGCAGGTGGCGCAAACTTGCCGGCGAGCTTCAGGGCGCGCTCGGAAGCGGGTCCTTGGATTTTCTGCAGCTTGTACAAGTGCTTGTAGGCTGGCATGGTGCTCCAATCATGAATGGAAGCCGGGTCATACAGCTTCTGGTGAATCACTTGCGCAGCCGGAGCACGCCAACCGTAGTTGGTCAGATCCGGACCGATGCGCTGGACGCCTAGCGGGGCGTATTTCTCGCCAAGGTAATCACGAAGCGTGTTGCTACGGACAGGCGCAGCAGGACGGGACTCCTGGTCCTGCCCCCAGCCCTTATACCAACCATCCAAACCAAGCTGGACGGGTCGGATCATCTGAGTGTGGCACTGATTGCAGCCCTCCTGAATATAGATCAACTGACCTTGGCCATTAACGACGGCAGGTGGATAGAAACCTTCCAAGCCGTCCTTGTCCTTGTCATAGGCAACACGGGTGAGCTGTTGGTAATTGAGCGCCGGGACGACGATGAGCAGCAGCCAAGGAAGGGCGAACGCGGCGGCGAGACCGAGGATGAAGGAGCGGAAGTTCATCATGCGTGGGAAGCTTGGGCGGAGGTTTGCGTGTCATCATGGCCATGGCTGCGATGGAGCAGCGTCGGCGCATTGCTGCGCCTTCCGAGGCCAGCGACCATGAGCATGAGGTGTAGGAGGAAGAAGATGTTCGAGAAACTGATCAGCGCCCAAGCAATCGCACGGGCCATCACGTAGGGGCGAGAATTCAGGACGTGATTCATGAAGTCCAGATTCCAGTATTCCGGATTGTTCAGATCCGCGCCCTGCTGCCAGCCTGCGACGAGGCTCATGATGACAATGGTGCTCACGCCGTAGACGGAGAACCAGAAGTGGTTGCGGATGAGGCGTACGCTGAGCCACTCACAACCTGCGAGACGCGGCGTGATATAGTAAACAGCTCCAAAGGCGCACATGCTGAAGAATCCATACACGCTGACCGTCTGGAGGGCATACCAGGCCTGCGTGAACTGAATGGAGGCACCGGTCCAGAAGGCGCTGGAAAGCGCGAGGATGATGCCAGTGACCGGCAAGAAGATAGACCCGAAGAAAATGAAGCGCAGCGTGGGGCTGCAGCTGACGGCATCATGCTTGCCGAGGGCGGTCAGGTGATGGTTCAGGCCAACGAGACCGAAAGGAACCAGCAGCAGTACGCCAACGGTGGAGCCAATCGCGACCATCCAAAAGGGCAACGGGCCACCCATGAACTTCTGCATGCCAGTCCACCCGCCAAGGATGGCGAGAGCCCAGAAGCCAAAGCTGGCGAGTTGCTGACTGGCGATTGGCTGCCCGGTGATCTTGGGGATAAAGTAGTAAGCCGCAGCAACACCAACAGGAACAAAGAAAAGCAGGATGACGCTATGAACATACCAAGCATTGATGCCAGCGCCGAGTGCACCAAGACCGGGCAGACAATGCAGGGCAACATTGGCAGTCACAAAGATCCATGGAAACCAGAAGCACGCGCCGAGGATGTACCAAGTGCTGACCATAAAGCCCTCGGGACGGAAGGCACGTCCAAACATACGGGCGATTGGCCAAGCGTAGGCAAGAAAGCAGAGCAAGAGCACCGGCCAAGCAAATTTGGGCATTTCCAGCCACTCCATCGAGGTGCTCTTGCCCAAAAGGATGGACAGCAGGCCGACGGTAATGGTGATGTTCCAGAAGATGCCGGCAGCGATCATCGTCGCCTTTCCACCACGGAGCTCTTGGCCACTGCGGCGGGCCATGATCCAGAGCATGATGCCGAGTGCCACCTGAATGCCCCAGCCATAGACGAGGGCGTTGATGTGAACGGGTTGCAGGCGGCCGTAGGTGATAAATTCACAGTCACCGAGGAAACTCGGAGCAAAGAGCTTCGCGGCGGAGAGCACGCCGAGAATGGTGGAGAGCATCAGCCAGAAGGCGCCGTTGAGGAACAGAAACAACACAGGGCCACGCACCGACTTGTCGATGGCGGCACGGCGCTGGTTGTCGGCGGCGAGGTCCGGGGAGTTGGAAGTGGAATCCATATCGAGTGGGAAAAGGGCGGCGTGACGATTACTTCGCAGGAGCGGCAGGAGCCGGTGCGGCGGGAGCGGTGGCCGGAGCAGCAGCTGCTGCTTGCTTCAACTGCGTGGGCGATCCAGGAACGACCTGCGTGCTGGCCCCGACGGGCTTCGCTTTGAGGGCGGTGAGGGCTTTGTTGAAGACTTCCGCCTTCTTCGCGGGGTCTTTGAGGCCCATGGCGGTCAGATTGGCCTCTTGGAGCTTGGTGATCTCCTCCCTCGCGGCGAGACGCTCAGGCACGCGAGGGTCTTCCGGCGTGGTGACGGTGGACTGGAGGATGCTGAAGAGCACGGCGAAACCCGCGAAGGCTCCGAGCACCCACAGGAAGGTGGCACCGGCTTTGGGGGGAGATTCAGGGGAAGACATGGGGAAAAGCTAAAAGGGCTTCATCAGTTCACGACGTTCACGGACTCGATCAGGCGAGGATCGCGCCACGGATAGAGGCTGTATTTGGACAGGCCGCGGAGGAAGAGGAAGCCCATGGTGCCGAAGACACCCAGAAGGGCGGCCACGTCCTGAATCCAAGCGCCGTCTACCCACCAGCCGATGCCGAGAGAGGGGCCACGCTCAGGGATGACGTTCCAGTACATGTCCACGAGGTGCATGAAGATGACCCAGAGGCAGACGAAGACCATGACGTAGGGCTTCTTTTTGCGGGCCTGCGAGAGGAGGGCGAGGAAGGGAGCCACGAAGTGACCGACGACGATGAAGATCGATACGCCACGCCAGCCTTCGGTGTTACGGGTGAGGTAGAAGCGGGTTTCCTCGGTGATGTTGGCATACCAAATGAGGAAATACTGCGAGAAGGCGATGTAGGCCCAGAACACTGTGAAGGCGAAGAGCAGCTTGCCCATCAGGTGGTAGTGCTCCTCGGTGACGACCTTCTGGAGGTAGCCGAGGCTCTTCAGCCAGGCGACAAGAAGGATCGTGAGCGCCATGGAGGACCAAGCGCTGCCAGCGAAGATATACACGCCCCACATGGTGGAGAACCACGAGTAGTCGAGGCTCATGAGCCAGTCCACCGCGGCGAAGGTGGAGGTGAGGGCGAAGAACAGCAGCCAGCGGCAGGAGAACTGACGGGAGGAGATGGTGTGCTTGATGTCACCATCCTGCTCTTGCTGGAGGGACTTCTTGCGCATCACGCGGGCGATGTAGCCGAGGATGAGGAAGTAGAGCACGAAACGTGTCTGCCAAGAGAAGGGCGGAATGAAGTGGTTGCTGATGTTCAGGTAACCGAACTTTGAGTAGAGGATATGCAGGTGCGGATTGTCGTGCGACATGTGGTGCAGCGCCTCTTTGACGCTACCGCCATGCTCGGCCGCGTGGTGCGCGGCATCGCGATGATGGTTCATCCACTCGTAAAGGTGCTTGTTCACCGCAGGGATGAGAAGCGGGCTGGCGAGCAGGCCGAGAATCACGACCATGTTGGCGAGGTTTTCCCACAATCGGCGGATGGCGACGCCCCAACTCGAGTTCGAAGCGGCATGGAGCATGATCCAGAAGACCCCACCAACACAGAAAGTGAAGGTGAAGAAGATCGCGAAGAGCCAAGAGTAGGCAAAAGTGTCGGTATTCTTTAAGAAGAAGAACGTGGAGGCGGCCAGACCGAGCAGGCCAACAAGGCCTAGCGCCCCGATGAGCTTGCCGCCCTTGGCGGGTTCGAACTTTTCACCGCCCTGAGGCAGATCGTTGAAAGAGAGGTGGTGACTCATGCCGGAATTCGTGTGATACCGTTATTGAAGGGTGGCTCCGCTGTCCTTGGCGGCCTGCTGAAGGGCGCGGATGTAGGCGACGATGGCCCAGCGGTCACGGAGGGTGATATTTCCGCCGTAGCCACCCATGAGGCCTTTGCCGTTGGTGATGACGTCGAAGATCGCTCCATCAGCGCGAAAGGCAGCGGCGTTGGCCGGGTCCGTATTACCTACTTGCTGGAAATTGAACGCGGTCATGATGCCGAATTTCGAGGTGATGCCCTTGCCATTGGCGCTGGCACCATGGCACACAGCACAGTGGATGCCGTAACGCTGCTCGCCACGCTTCAAGAAGGCTTCATTGTAAACCAATGGGTCGCTGGTGATCTCCGTGGGAAGGCCATCACCATAGAAATCGCCGATTTTGCCTGTTTGGTAGTAGCTGAGACCATTCGTAAAAGCGAAGCGAGTCGGCTTTTCGCCGTTGGCGGCCGGCTTGGCCGGAATTTCGAAGCCCATGGGCACCGTGCCCTTCACAGGCAGACGCGCACCGCGACCATCGGCAAAGAACTCGCTGGCAGCCTGATACTTGAGCTTGGCCTGATGGTCCATGTCGTCAAAGACTTCAATGGGTGGCAGTTCGGACTTGGAGCCACGAAAACCGAAGGCGCTGACGATGATGGCACCGATAAAAAGGTAGCTGAGGAAGAAGTACTTCATGGTCGTAGGGCAGCCGGGGCTTAAATTTCGTCCTCCACAAGTTCGATGTTCTTGCCACCAATCTTCTCGAGAAGAGCCTTGGTTCCATCTTGGCTGAATTTCGGATCGCGAGCCTCGATGCAGACGAAGAAACTATCGTCGGAGAACTTCGCGAAACGCTTGGAGGCAAAGAGAGGATGATTCCAGCGCGGCAGGCCCATGAGAGCGAGCAGCCCGAAGAGGGTGGTGAAGGCGGAGAATAGGATGGTGAGCTCAAACATCACCGGGAAGAAAGCCGGCAGAGTCCAAATGTCGGTCGGCTTGGCCTGAACAACGGTCGGGTAGGTCTCGACGATCTCCTGCAAAAAGCCGAGGCCGAGGCTGCTCCAAAAGTTGGTCTGAGTAACGGTCTGAAGAATGAAAGCCACCGTGGTACCAGTGATGCCGCCGCAGAAGACCAACTTCGGCAGGTTGGAGCGAGGATTGCCCATGGCCTTGTCCATGCCGTGGATGGGGAAGGGCGAATGCACATCCCAGCGGTTGTAGCCGGCGTCGCGCACGTGCTCGGCAGCATGGTAAAGGTCCTGGACATTGTCAAACTCCGCCAGGTAGCCGTGTACTCGTTTGAGGGTGGTGCTCACAGTCAGGTGCAGGGGTGAAATTAAGCGGCAATGGGTTTGGCGACGTGACGGTCAGGATAGGCCATGAGGTCTTCCTCTTGAATGCCCTTCTCGGCATGATCATCAAAGTGGGGGTCAGACTGCGGCAGCACGCCCTTGACTTCGCCAATGGCGATGACAGGCAGGAAGCGCAGGAACAACAGGAACAGCATCATGAAGAAGCCGAAGGTGCCAACGAAGGTCCACTGATCGACCCAAGTGGCACTGTATTCGCCCCAAGAACCCGGTGTCATGTGACGCTCCAGGGTGGTGGCGATGATCACGTAACGCTCATACCACATGCCCATGTTCACGCACATGCAGACGAACATCACAACCCACATGTTGTGGCGGAAGGGACGATACCAGAAAAGCTGCGGGGCGAATACGTTGAAGCTGAACATCAAGGCGTAAGCCCAGATGGATGGCCCGGTGAGACCTCGGAGCGTGAAAGCGGCGGCTTCATACGGATTGGCGCTGTAGTAGGCCATGAAGAGCTCCATGCAGTATGCATAACCGACGATCGTGCCAGTGAGCAGGATGATCTTCGCCATGTTATCGACGTGCTTTGGCGTGAGCAGATCATCGAGGCCGTAGATGCGGCGCACTGGGATCATGAGCGTGAGCACCATGGCAAACCCCCCGAAAATGGCACCAGCCACGAAGTAAGGGGGAAAGATGGTCGTGTGCCAACCTGGAACTACCGAGGTGGCGAAGTCGAAGGAAACGACGGAATGCACGGAGAGCACCAGCGGGGTCGAAAGAGCCGCGAGGAGCATATAGGCCGTCTCATAGTGACTCCAGTGACGGTTGCCACCGCGCCAGCCGAGAGCAAAGAGGCCATAGAAGAATTTTTTCAAACCTGGGCGGCAACGATCCCGCAGCGTGGCCAAGTCCGGCACAAGGCCAAGGAACCAAAACACAAGCGAGACACTGAAATACGTCGAAACAGCGAACACGTCCCAAAGCAGTGGGGATTTGAAGTTCTGCCAAATCGCGTTGGCGTTTGGGATCGGAGCGAGGAACCAAACCATCCACACACGGCCAACGTGGAAGGCCGGAAAGAGACCGGCGCACATCACGGCGAAAATCGTCATGGCCTCAGCGGCGCGGTTTACGGACGTGCGCCACTTCTGACGGGTCAGGAACAAAATGGCCGAAATGAGCGTGCCAGCGTGACCGATACCGATCCAAAACACGAAGTTCGTGATATCCCACGCCCAGGCGACCGGCTGTTTCTGACCCCAGACACCAACACCAGTGCTGATGAGATAGGCAAAGCAGAACACCATCAATCCGGTGAGCAGCACGGAAGGCACAAACAGGATCCACCAAAGGGCAGGCTGCTTGTTTTCCACGATGCCGCAGATGCGGTTCGTGATCCACGAGTAGGACCGGTTGTTCAGAACCAGCGGCTCGCGGTCGAGGATGCGCGGTGTGTTCGAGGCTGAAGCTTCCATGCGACGAGATTAGTATTGGTTGTTGCTCCACACGGCGATGTTCTCGGCGCCGGGCATGTTTTTGTTCGGATTGCGCAGGCGGGCTAGGTAGCTCGTGCGGGGGCGGGTGCCGATGTACTTGAGCACTTGATAATTGCGCGGCGAAGCCTTGGCGATGTTCACGCTGCTCTTCGCGTCGGCGAGGTCGCCAAACACGATGGCATCGGCCGGGCAGGACTGCTGACAGGCGGTTTTGACACTGTCGGTGGGCACGCGGAAGTTCTTCGAGTCACGCTGGACCTGCTTCTGGAGGATCTTGGCACTTTCGAGACGCTGAACGCAGTAGGTGCACTTCTCCATGACGCCGCGCATGCGGACAGTGACGTTCGGATTGCGCTGGAGGCGGATGCTTTCGTCTTCCCTCTTCTCACCGAGCGGGCCGAAGTAGAGGTTATTGGCCTTGATGCCGAGCTTCTCGGTCTCGACGAGCGGATTGCGCTTGTTGTAGTCGAACCAGTTGAAGCGGCGGGCGGTATACGGGCAGTTGTTCGCGCAATAACGGGTGCCGATGCAGCGGTTGTAAGCCATCGCGTTGAGGCCGTCGTCGGTGTGGACGGTGGCGTTCACGGGGCAGACGGTTTCGCACGGGGCGGCCTCGCACTGCTGGCAGGCCAGCGGCTGGTGAACCATCTCGGCGTTTTCGAGCTGCTCGGGCGTCGGATTATCTTCCGCCCAGGTGGACTCCTGCGCGACATTGTTGATGCCGGTCTTAGCCACGGCGAAGTAGCGATCCATGCGAATCCACTGCATGAGGCGACCTTTGCGCACTTGGTTCTTGCCGACGACGGGTATGTTGTTCTCGCTCTGGCAGGCGACGATGCAGGCGGTGCACCCGATGCACTTGCTGAGGTCGATGGACATGCCCCATTGGTGCTTGGTCTCGTAGTCGAAGCCATCCGGATTTTCGGTGTCTTTCTTGCCGACCTGGCCTTTGTAAAAGGAAATGTTCTCCGGGATGTGGGAGTCCATGCCGGTCTTCTGGGCGAACTCCGTGTCCTTGTTGAAAGTCTCCAAGGTGCCTTCGCGATAGACCGCGCGGCCTTCCATGGTGTTCTGTGTTTGCGTGATGGCGAGTTCGGCGACGGTGCCAAGCACCTCGACCTTCGCGCCGCTGATCACGAACTGGCCGGGCAGGCGGCGCATGACGTAGCCGTTCACACCTTTTTCGCCACCGACGGTGCCGACATTGTTTTGTCCGTAACCCAGCGGGATGGTGATGGAATTGGAAACATGGCCTGGAGCCTCGATGGCCGGGATTTCGATCTCCACGCCGTTGGCGCGGATGGCAATATGCTGGCCATCTTCGAGACCAAGACGCTTGAAGGTGGCGGAGCCGACCCAAGCGGCGTTTTCCCACGTCAACTTGGTGATCGGATCAGGCGCTTCCTGAAGCCAAGCGTTGTTGATGTAGCGACCATCGTAAACCCCGGAGGAAGGCACCAAAACGACCTCAATGGCCTCATCGGAGGGCGACGCGCCGGCTTTGGCCTTAGAAACGATCGTGCCAGCCGCTGCGGCGTTCACGCTGGCGTTCGCACGGGCATAGGCGGAGCCTTTCAAGAAACCGTCGCGAAGGGTGAAGTTCCACTTTGACTCGTCGAGGCCACCGGCGACCTGGGCAAAGGTATCACGCACGGCGGTGTAACCGGCGTCTTCAGCAGGCGCGGCACCATCGGCCGGCTTTTCAGCCGGGCCGAGCTTCTTGCGACCGAGAAGGGCCAGGAGCACATCATTCTCACTGGCCCCATCATAGAGTGGCGCGATCATTGGCTGAACGATGGAGTAGGAGCCATCGGCAGCACGAACATCACCCCAGGCTTCGAGGTAGTGCGCGGCGGGAATGTGCACCGCGGCGTGGAGAGCGGTCGAATTCAGCAGAGAGCCCACGTGGACGAGCTTCACACCCTTTTCGGTGATCAGTTTCGCAAAGGCGGCGGCATCCGGCGCATCATAGAAGAGGCTGGCGGGCGTCAGGGAGACGAGTGTCTTGAGCTGACCGCCGGAGACATCCGCTTGGAGGGCGGCAAAGTCGCCCATGTCGGGCTTCGGAGCCTCTTGGAGGAGGTCGATGGCGGAGCCGTAAGCACCAAGAGCGTTGTTGATGCTGGCGACGAGGGCGTGGACCTCAGCAGAGCAGCGGGAACCCGCCAGCACGACGGCGGTGCCTTTGTTGTCAATCAAATCACGGACGGCGGGGGCAATCCAGTCTTTCAGCGCCTGCGGGGCGGAGGCGGCGAGCGCCTTACCGGAGGCATCACCGAGCTGCTCGGCGATGAGGGCGGCCGCGGCTGGGATGAGGGCCGCCGGGATGGCCTTGCGATGGTCCGCCATGCCACCGGTGAGGGTGTAGCGGTTTTCGAGGACGTAGAGACGGTTCATGTCGTTCTCCGCCGCCTTCGTTTCCTTCGCACGATGCTTGGTGAATTCCTTGATCGGCTCGCCCGCGACCGGATCGACGCCGAGGAAGTCGCAATCGAGCGCCAAGATGCGCATCGCCTTGCTGAATTTCACGAAGGGCTTCACACCGGCTCCGAGGACTTCCTTATTCACCGCTTGAGCGTCACCGCCGACGGCTTCATAGCCATACAATTTGGCCTGCGGGAAAGCAGTCTTTATCTCGCCGAGCAGGCGGAGGTAGGTCGGGGAGGTCGTCGCACCCACGACGATGCCCAAACCGGCACCGGAGGACTTCTTCGCATCAGCCGCAGCCGCCGCGATCAGCTCGTTCGCCTTGGCCCAGGAGATGGCTTTGCCAGCGCCGAGGGGCTTCTGGGAGCGGTCCGGGTCGTAAAGATCGAGCACCGAAGCCTGCGCAAAGGAATCAATGCCGCCACCGAGGGGGTGGAGGGGGTTGCCTGACAGATGCGTGGGGCGGCCTTCATGCACGGTCACCACAAGGGGGGTTGCACCGCCGCAGCGGGGCATCGTGGTGGCAAAGAGCACCGGCTTGCCAGGGACCATCCACTCGACATGCTGCGTGTAGGGCAGGATGGTCGTGATCGGGCGGCGACAGGAGGCGAGGCCCATCAGACCGACGCTGGCACCCATGATTTTCAAAAAGTCGCGACGGCCGTTTTCGGCCTCTTCCGGCGTGAGGGTGTCGCCCGCGGGGAACTCGCGGCCAAGGTTCTTCAAAAAGCTCTCACGACGCTCGAGCTCGGCCGTGCTGCGCCAGTAGCGCTTCGCGTTCTGCGGCTCCTCGGGATGAATCCAATTGCGTTTCATGTGTCGGGGAAAGGTGGGGGCGCGGGGTTAGCGATGGCAGGCGGTGCAGTTTTCCGGCGGCTGGATCTGCCAGTGCTTCTTGAGCTGCGTGCCCACTTCTTTCTGGGTCACTTCTTTGCCGAAAGTCTTCTCCGCGAGGTTCACCAGAGCGTCCAAGTCGTCCGCCTTTGCTCCTTTTCCGCCAATCACCTCAGCAATTTCGCCTGAAGGCACTTTCTTATCGAGAAGCCCCTTGTAAAAATCGGCTCGCTTGAGGTCGGAAGGCTTGAAATTAAGGTTGGTGATGTGATCGAGCGGGCGGAGGTTCTTCTCCGGGTTGCGGTGGCAGTCCAAACACCATCCCATCGACTGCGGCTGGTCATGACGGACAACTTCCATTTCATTCACCTTGCCATGGCAGGATACACAGGACACACCGCGGTTCACGTGGGCGCTATGGTTAAAGTAAACGTAGTCCGGTGCTTTGTGGACCTTGACCCAAGGAATGGATTGGCCCGTTTGGTGGGCTTTTTGCACCAGTTCCAGCTTCGGAGAGGCCGCACGGATCCCCCCTTTTCCTTGGCCATGGCAGTTAAAACAAGTTTGGTTAGTTGGCACGTTGGAGTGGCCGGAAGCCTCGCCAAAGCTATGGCAGATGCGGCAGTCCAAACCGAGTTGGCCAGCATGGATTTTGTGTGAAAAAGGGACCGGCTGCGTCGGCTCATAGCCAACCCGGGTATATTTCGGGGTGAAGTAGTAAGCGACGCCTATGCTCACACCCAGAGCAATGAACACGACAGCGATGCCTACCTTGAGGGGAAGCCAGTTGGTCCAGCGCGGAAAAAAGTTGCCCATAAATGACGGTCAAGAGAGAGCTTGTGAAAAATTTCACAAGGGACCTCAGAATAGGATTGGCACCATCCACGCGCAACCGGAGAAATAAGATTTTTGAAAAAAATCCCTTCTATCACGATCGCAAATGGCCTGCTACCGCTATGCTTGATACGAAGTGCTTTTTAACACGTGCTAGATCGCACATGCTAGGTGAAGCGTTCCCATGCTTCCCGAAGACCAAGATCTTTTTGCCGCCATCTGTTTGCTTACTCCAAGACCGGAATCGCCTTGCGGATTTCCCTTCTAGCTTGAGCGAAGATAAGGGTGCTCATCTTGGGCCGCCAATTGTAGCCGATTCCAAAGGGGATAGGTGGCACGTTGCCAGCCTTGTAAACGGCAGCTAGGTCACTCTGGTGCTTCTCTTTGAAAAGGGCGATGGGGCCAGGATACCAGCCGTAAGCCTTGGGGGTCCAGACATCGCGGGGAAAATCCTTCCATCTCACCCCCGTATCGTCTTGCAGGATTGTGGAGCATTTCGCCAGCAGAAGATCACGGACCGCGTCGAACTCCTGCAGATGCATCAAATAAGAGGCGGATTTGGTGAAGCCATTCGGAGCCGCAAGCGCCTCGCAAAAGCGCACGAAGCCAGGATTCATCTTGATCATGTAGCTGGCCAAGTTGGTGGAAAAATAGTACATCGTCTGTTTTTGGCCCGCTTTGCCGGTGAAACCGATTTTCACGCCCGGATGCTTTGAGCCCTCCAGTGGGCCTTCCCTGCCCTCCTTGTCGAGACCGATAATCTCCACATGATCGATGTGGCAGCCGCTGCGGGCGAGGAAGGTGTAAATGACGGGGATGGTGCCGCTGAGCTTGGTGGCGTTCGCGGAGAAGTCGTTTTTCATCTCGGCGGTGATGAAGAAACTAAAACTCATGATGGCCTCGAGCGAGTTGCGCAGGTTGCGCAGGGAGTGGTCAAGCGAGTCACCCTCGAGCTTCGTCACATCTGGCGGCTCGCCCACAGGTTCGATGCCGCAAAGGACGTAGGTGCTGGCATTCGGGTAGAAGGTATTTGCGTGAAGAAAGTCCGGCCCGCTGAAAACGTAGAGCAGCGGCGCGGTGTCCACCACGAGTTGCGGCAGCGTTTGTTGCATCCAGCCGCGAATCGCGCCTAACTGGCGCCTCTCGATGTCCTCCCAAGCCAAGTCCAAACCCTTCGCATGCCGGGCAAACTCCGCCCGCTGCGCCAGTTCGAAGAGCGGCGAGCCTTCCCGTGGCGGCAGACCGGCGAGGAACCGCGCCTGATCATCTGGCGTCGGCGTTGACTGGGCAAAAGACAGCGAAGCAGCAGCGAGGAACAGGACGAGACGGTTCATGATTCGGTCGGGGAATTACGCGGGGAGATGAAGTAAACAATCCATCCAAGCAGGATCAGGCCCATGCCGGTGAGCGTTTCGTGCGGATGCTTTTTCGCCACAAAAACCATCATCCACAAACTGATGCCCAGAAAGAGCAGTGGTGTGATGGGATAGCCCCAGCAGTGATAGGGCCGTGGGAGGTTCGGCTGCTTAATCCGCAGTACGATGAGCCCCACGACAGTGGCAAATGAGCCTAGCTGAATGCTGAACTGCACGCAGGTGAGGACCGTTTCAAAGCTGGCTGTCAGCAGCAGCGTCACGACGATCGAAAGCTGCACGAACAAGGCTGCCACAGGCACGCCGCGATCATCGCTTGCCGCCAGTGGGGCGAGGAGTTTGAGATCCTGCCCCATCGTTTTCATCACACGTGGCCCCACCCAAGTCATCGCCGAGATGCTCGACACTAGCCCAAGACAGATCAACGCCGACATCACCTGCCCGCCTGTGTGTCCAAAAATCCGATCCGCCGCCACATGCCCCACATCGAGTTTGCCATCGAGTTCACTCATCGGCGCGGCGTAGAGGAAAACGACGTTCAGAGCAATATACAAGGCCATCACGAGCAAAGTGCCCAACGCGATGGCTTTCGGCACATTCTTCTGCGGATCACGAATCTCCCCCACAATGTAAGTGGCCGCGTTCCAGCCGGCATAGGCATACATCACATACACAAGGCTCACCGCGAAGGGTGTGCTGCCGATGAGCTTGCCATCGCCAGCCATCGGGGAAAACACCACCGGCTGGCCTTCTACCATCACAAAACCGCTCAGGATGAAAATGAGAATGAGCAGCACCTTCAGCCACGTGGCCGTGTTTTGAAACTTCGCCGCCACACGGAGGCCTCCCACATGGATCAGAGTGACGATCCACACCATGACGAGCGACCACGTCGTGGCCGGCGCGTGCGGAAAGATGGCGCTGAAGTATTTGCCGAAGGCCATCGCCGCGAGCGCAATCGGCGCCGCGAAGCCCACCGTGACCGAAAGCCATCCCGAAAGGAAGCCCACCGCCGGATGGAAGATCTTCGAGAGGAAATGATACTCTCCGCCGGAGCGCGGCAGCGCCGCGGCCAGCTCGCCATAACACACCGCGCCGCAAAAGGCGCACACGCCACCGACCAGCCACAGCATGACAATCGCAAAACCGGATGGCAGGCCACCCACTTGAAAGCCTAGCGAGGTGAAAACCCCCGTGCCGATCATGTTCGCCACCACCACTGCTGTGGCAGTGGGCAGTGAAATGCCTTGGTGACGATTGGAGGTGCCCATGCCGCCTCCTAACGGCCCGCTTCCCAATCGTCAAGATGACGGGCAAAAAAGTGCGGCATAGATTTTCAAGCCATGGCGCCGCACGGTGCGAGCTTTTTGTGCTGGAGATGATGCATCAGCTCACCAAGATCTGACGCGGCTTCGCAACCTCTTTGAGCGGCAGGATAAGGCTGAGCACACCGTCTTCGAGCTTCGCACTCATCTTGTCCTCATCCACTGGCTTGTTTAAGCGCAAGCGAAGCAAGTAGTTGAGCGGGGAAAGCTCCCGATGAAGCGCCCTCATGCCCTCGCGGACATTGGAGGCGCGTTCACCACGGACGGTGAGGATGTTGTCCTCCAAATCGAGCTTCACGCCGCTCTTCGGCACGCCGGGCATTTCGACCCGCACTTCGTAGGCATCGATGTTGCCCTTGACCTTGTAGAGCGGTTTGCGGACGGATTCCGTCACGCCGGAAGGAGCGGCTGGAGCGCAGGTGGAAGGGGTACAGGTGGCATTCATGGTGGTGGAGAGGTTAGAAGTGAGAGGTTCAGTTCAGTTCGATGGCACGGGGTTTCTTGTGCTCGGCCTTGGGCAGCGTGAGATTCAGGATCCCATCTTCGAGTTTAGCAACAATGGCATCGACATTCACGCCATCCGGCACGGAAACGGAGCGGCTCAGGGCGCAACGGCTTTCGCTGTCGCCGTTCTTTTCACGCTTTTCGGCGGTGACGGTGATCAGGCAGTCGTTCAGCTCGATTTTTACATTCTCCTTCTTCACTCCGGGCAATTCAAAATGGGCATAATAGGCGTCTTTGTCCTCATGAACATCGACGGACATCTTGTCGGAGGTCCCGCCGGGAAAAACCTCGCCAAGTTGGCTGAAGAATTGGCCCAGTGAGGGCATGCTAGCGAGGGGGTGACGAAGCCAGTCGTCAAAGTCGGTGACACGTGCGAAGACGGAGGGGGTTGGGCGGATGAGTTTCATGGTTTGAATGGGGGTTATTGAGTGTTGGGTATGGGTTTTTCCATTTCAACACTCTATCCCTGCACCATCCGTGCCAGAACCATCCAGCGACGCTGGCAGCCTTGATTTTACGGCATCCGAGCGTTTTCAGACCGTTGATATACCTTCGTCCAAGATGCCATTCGATGTGTCAAAAAGTGCCGTCTTAGGCACACCGGAGTGCCGTTTCTGGCACAACGTCTCAGCCGGCCTTTATAGCGGATGTTTTCTTCTTCATCCGAATGTTCAGCATTTCGACGAAAATCGAGAACCCCATCGCGAAATAGACATAGTTCTTCGAGAAATGAACATGGAAGCCCTCTGCCACCAGCGTGGTGCCAATGAGCAGTAGGAACGACAACGCGAGCATCTTCACTGTTGGGTGCTGGCTGATGAAATCACTGACGGCACCGGCAAAAAACATCATGAAGCAGACAGAGATGAGCACCGCGCTAACCATCACCGTAATGTGATCCACCATGCCTACTGCGGTGATCACGGAATCGAGCGAGAAAACAATGTCGAGGATGGCAATCTGCACGAGAATAGTCCCCAGCGCTGCTTTTGCGGTCGGCTTCGCATGCTCGCCCTCTTCCTCGTAGCCCTCCACTTTGTGATGAATTTCCACGGTGGCTTTGTATAAAAGGAATAGACCCCCACAAACGAGAACGAGGTCTTTGCCCGAAAAGTCATGGCCAAAGGCGGCAAAGATCGTCGTCTTTAACTGAATCACCCAAGAGATCGAGGCGAGCAGCAGAATACGGGTCAGCATGGCAAAACCCAACCCCAAAAAACGCGCCCGTGGCCGCTCCGAGGGTGGCAGCTTGTCCACTAGGATGGAGATAAAAACGATGTTGTCGATGCCTAGCACAATCTCCATCACCGTGAGGGTCGCCATCGCGACCCAAGCCTCTGGGCTGCTAATCCAGGAAAAGTCCATAAAGTTGATCTCGGCAAGCGGCAGGGTGTTGAGGAAGTTCATCGAGCGCCAAAATGTAGCTCAAAACCTCTCATCGGCAATCGCCGACGAATCCATCCTTCCCTATCCGTTTAATCCATACCCACATGAACCGCCGCCGATTCCTCCTAGCCGCCTCTACCAGCAGCCTCGCCAACTCCTGCGCGACACTTAGCGCTCCCGATTCGCTCATCATTGACACCCACCAGCACCTCTGGGATCGGCGGAAGCTGAAGCTGCCTTGGCTTGGTAATGCCCCCGAAGTTCTGCGAAAGGATTTTCTAGTCGCCGACTACCAACAGGCCTTCGCCGGGCTAAATGTGAAGGCCATCTATATGGAGGTCGATGTGGCCCCGAGCGATCACATCCAGGAAGCTGATGACATCGTGGCTCAATGCCGTGTCGGCAACACCCCCACCGTCGCAGCCACCATCGGTGGACGGCCTTCCGCGTCCGATTTCAAGAGCCATGTAAAGCGTTACGCAGGAAAAGGCATCGTCAAAGGCCTGCGTCAAGTGCTTCACGGGCCATCCACCCCCACTGGCTACTGCTTGGGCGCCGACTTCATCCGGGGCGTGCGCATGCTCGGTCAAAATGGCCTCAATTTCGAACTCACCATGCGCCCCACCGAACTGAAGGACGGCGCGAAACTCATCCGCGCATGTCCGGACACGCGCTTCGTGCTCGACCACTGTGGCAACGGCGATCCCAAGGCCTTCAATCCAAAGCTCAGTCCCGGATTGAAGCGAAACTGCACCTCTGACGAATGGAAGCGCGGCATCGATGCCATCGCAGCCTCACGTGCAGATGTGATGTGCAAGATCAGCGGCATCGTCGCCTTTGTCCAGCCAGGCCAATGGCATGCAGAAGATCTCGCGCCAATCGTGAATCACTGCTTCGACGCTTTCGGTCCCAACCGCGTTTTTTTCGGCGGCGACTGGCCTGTCTGCCTCCTCGGCAGCCCTGCCCGCGATTGGGTGGAAGCCTTGAAGCAAATCATCTCCTCGCGCCCTGCCAGCGAACAGCGGAGGCTCTGGAGCAGCAACTCCATCAGCTTTTACGGGCTCAAGGTGTGATCTTATTCTGAGGCCGCGGGCGAGGTGAGCCATCTGGCGATCTTGCGCAGCAACTGATCTTTTTGCACCGGCTTGCTCAAATGGTCATTCATGCCAGACGCGCTACACTCCTGGATGCAACGGGTATCGACGTTGGCTGTGAGAGCAATGATGGGGACGCGGGCTTGGCTGTCAGGCAGCTTGCGAATCAGCCTTGTGGCCTCATAACCATCCATTACAGGCATCTGACAGTCCATGAGGATGATATCATAGAAGCTCTTCTTCGCTTTTGCGAAAGCCTCCTTGCCGTCGCAGGCAAAATCCACTGTTAATCCGACAGGCTCCATCATCCATTTTACCAGCATCCGGCTTGTTTCACTGTCATCGACAACAAGAATCCGACCCTCCAGCCGATCGGGAGCAGGGTTGGAGGTGCTTATTTGCACGGGGGCGGCTGGCAAGCTTGGAGCGCCTCTGGGGAGTGAAAGCGTGAAGCGGAACGTGGAGCCAACGCCTTTCACGCTGCTCACGAGGATGTCGCCACCCATCAAGCGGACGAGTGATTGTGAAATGGCGAGCCCGAGGCCGGTACCTGCATGCCTGCGAACGTCCATCTGAGAGTCGTCTTGATAAAACGGCTCAAACAAATGCTTCAATGATTCAGGCGGAATGCCAATGCCAGTATCCGTGATGCGAAAAGAAAATGAATGGCCATTCATGGCCCCGCTGCCAATTTCCACACAAAGCTGCACACTGCCATGTTCAGTGAAGTTGATTGCATTGCCGATGAGATTAATCAATACCTGACGCAGACGGCCTTCATCACCAAGAACCCTGTAATCATGTTGCTGAGGCATTTGGCATTCGAGTTGGATGTGCTTGGCCTTGGCGCGATGGCGCATCAGCTCAATCACATGTGTCACAAGTGCCTGGAGGTCGAAGGGCTCGCGTTTGAGCTCGATTCTACCGGCCTCCACCTTCGAAAGGTCAAGAACATCTCCTATGATGTCCAGGAGTGCGGTGGCGGATTGCTCGGCAATAGTGACGAGGGAAGACTGGGCGGGGCTGAGCGGGGTGTCACGCAAGAGCTGAAGCATGCCGATGACCCCGTTCATTGGGGCGCGGATCTCATGGCTCATGCTGGCCACGAAGATGCTTTTGGTGCGGCTTGCCGATTCGGCTTGCTGGCGTGCTTGACGTTGGATTTCCTCCCCTTCGCGCAGGTGTTCTTCCAAGGCTTTTTGCGCCGAGATGTTCAGATGCGTGCCGACAAAACGCCTTGCGCGACCCTTTTCGTCCCGAAGCACCCGTCCACGTGCCATGACCCAAATATAATAGCCGTCTTTGTGACGGAGACGGTGCGGATTTTCGTAAATGTCCGACGAACCAGCCATGTGTTCGTTGAAGAGTCGAAGGCTGCGCTCGAGATCATCTGGGTGGATTCGGGAATGCCAAGCATCCGGATGGTTCACGATCTCGTCATCGCGGCAGCCCAACATGGCCTTCCACTCCGTTGAGAGCACCACGGTGTGGGTGTCCACATTCCAATCCCACAAGCCGATCTCGCTGGCTTTGACGGCCAGCCAGAGCCGCTCCTCAGATTCATGCAGACCCATGTTCTGCCTTTGGATGACCGCTAGATTGGCACGGTTCGCATGCAAGGCAGCCACCTGCGCCATGAAGACCTCGAATGATTGGGCCACATTTTCATGCAACGCCTCATGAGCCGTCATGATGCCGGCTAGCAAGAGCGCGAGCGGCCTGCCATCAGGTTGCCTGCAACAACCTGCAAGCATGTGTGAGAAATGGAAACCTGAGTGCTGCAGCTCAGCGCCCGCAACAGCAAAAAAATAACCCATACCCTTTTGGACAGAGAGGCGCGATTCGAGCCAATTGCGAAGCGGCGGAAATGGCACATGAGAAGATTGGAAACCCGAAGAGGCAGCAGGTTCAGGCAGCAGGCACCCCTGCTCATCGAAGAGCCAAAATAAGCCTGCTTCGAATTCAAATACATCCTGCAGTGCATTAACCACCATGCTGGCAAAGGCCTCATCTGAACCCGCCAGAAGCGCTCTTATGCTGAAAGCGTGCATGCGGTTGAGGCGCCCGATCTCACCATCGAGTTGGTTCCGGGCATCAAGCAGCTGCTGCTCGCGTTCGGAGACCTGCCTCGTGTGGCGCTGCAATGCGTCGTTTCGTTGATTCAAGGCCCTATCAGCGGGTGCTTCTTCTTGCTCAGTCATCGTATGGAAAAGGCACGGCTCAATGAGGATCGATAGCTTGGAGGGAAAAGATGAGATGTGAAGAGGGCTCACGCCGACCATGATCCCAGAAAGCAGCAACCGCGGTTACGCTGCCATCTGGGTTAAGCTGCCCATCCGAGACTCAAATGTAGGCGGAAAACTACGCAAACAGTTCCTTGATCGCCTGCGTGCCGAAATCGACGACAGGGAACGGCCTTCCCTGTGGGCCGGGGAGCTCGGTGGTGAGATCGATTCCCATGGCCTGATAGATCGTGGCGACGATTTCTTTCGGCGCAACAGGGCGCTCGGTGGGGTAGCCACCAATGTCGTCGGACTTGCCAATAACTTGGCCGCCTTTCACGCCGCCTCCGGCGAAGTTCACGGTCCAGCAGTTCGGCCAGTGGTCGCGACCACCGGCGGGGTTGATCTTCGGCGTGCGTCCGAATTCAGCGAGGCAGGTGACCATCGTGTCATCAAGCATTCCCCGCTGAAACAGGTCCTCGATGAGCGCGCTGTAGCCTTGGTCATACATTGGCGCAACGATGTCGCGCATGCCTTCAATGCTGGTGAAGGGCTTGGAACCGTGGATGTCCCACGTGATCTCGCCAAACACGGTGATGAACGTGTTCACCGTCACAAAGCGCACACCTCGTTCGACGAGACGACGTGCGAGCAGGCAGCTCTGGCCAAAACGATTCATGCCGTAGCGCTCGCGAACTTTTTGCGGCTCCTTTGTCAGGTCAAAAGCCTCGCGGGCCTGCGCGCTGGTCATGATGCGGTAGGCGGACTCGAAATTGTTGTCCATGAGCTTCGCCTGCTCGCTATATTCGAAGTTCCTCACGCTGCTATCCACTAGCTCGCGGAGTTGCTTGCGACGTTCGAGGCGCACCTCGCTGATTTCCTTTGGCGGCAGAAGATCAGGCACCTTGAACTCTTTCTCTGACGGATTTGAGTTCAGGATAAAAGGATCGTACGCTTTACCGAGGAACCCTGCGTCTTGTCCATGCGGCATATTGCCGCCAGTGGGACCCATCGTCTCTGGTAGGATGATGTGTGCCGGAAGATCACTGCGGCGGCCTTGCAGAAACTCCAGCGCGCTGCCGACGTGGGGCGTAATGACTCCGCCAGTGAAAAGACGGCCGGTCTGCATCATCTGGTGACCTGTGTCATGCACGGCGGCGGCAGTGTGGTAGCAGGAACGCACGAGGCTAAATTTGTCCGCGATCTTCGCGTGCATCGGAAGTATTTCGGAAATCTCGAAAGCGTCGCTCTTTGTGCGGATGGGCTTGAAGGGGCCACGGATCTCGCTCGGCGCATCCGGCTTCATGTCCCAAAGATCCTGCTGGCTCGGCGCACCAAGGTTGAAGATCATGATGCAGGACTTGTTACTTTTTTTCGCATCCACGCGGCCCTCTGCCTTCAATTTGGCAAAACCGGGCAGCGTGAGTCCGATGGCACTCAAGGTGCCCGCAGAGAGAAAATCTCGGCGTGTGATGCCATCGCAGGTGGTGACAGAAGCCTTGTCGGTGAAAGTGAACATGAGGGCGTGGGAGTGGTTTTAGCCATTCAATACGCTTCCCGGAGCGAAAACTGAATGGATGATGCCACTTTGAGCGATGGGGCTTTCCGGCCCCAAAAGCCCCAAGCGCCGAAATGAACGGGCAAAGAAAGGGTTGTCCATCCCCGTGAGGTTTGTGGTAGCCTCGACTTTACTCATGAAGAAACTCATCGCCTCTTTGTTGATTCTCGCCGTCATACCCGCTGCTGCCCAGACGGCGCCTGGCCAAAATCCCACGGGCCAAGGTGGCCAACAACAGCAAGGAGACGAGCCGACACGGGATGGCCTCTGGGATGGCCGACTGAAGGGGGGCAACTACATCGTACGTTGCAATTCGATCATCGCCCTGTCGAAGCATGAGTATGTGGCCGATGCGGTGGCCCGCGTGGTTGAGGTGAACCTCACGCTGAGCTCTTCACAGATTGTGCGCTTTTATTTCCTAGAGCCGGCGAAGATGGAAACCAACAGCAACCTCGTGAATGCCGGCACGCAGGCTGTCGAGCGCGCCAAAGGCCTTTTCGAGCAGGCCGCAGGACGAGTCTCAACGACACTTACCGAGCCCCGAGTGGTAAAATCTTATCCCGCTTCGACCCACGCACACACCGTGGAGTTTGTCCTCAAAGATGAGGCGAGGTTGAATTCTCTTTTCCAAAGTCTAGAGCGTGGTTTTCGCACCGGCCAAGGGCGCATCTGGCGCGAGTGAACCTTATTTTTTCCGCAGTTCGAGCACGAAAAGAAGCTGCCCTCCCCGCCATTTTGGACCGCCTATAAAAAGCGGGCTGCCCGCACGTAGGATGGCATCCGCCTTGGCAACCACCTGCTGCTCACGCCAGACCTGAAGATGCAGGTTCATGCCGCCATCTTCAGCAGGACCCTTCGAGTCGATCTTCAAAAACAGATCACGCGAGGGCACGACCCATGATTCATATTCGCGGAACACATCCTGGAGGTGCTGGCCGATGATTTCAAAATGCGTGTAAGGCGCAAAAACCTTTGCCAAACGGGCTGGGAGGTCTTGGGGGGTTGTCGGCATTTGTTCAGCGCTGCCGGTCAGCTTGTCCGCATCGGTCGTGGCGTAAATGAGGGCACCCCAGACTTTTCCGTCGGTAGCGGGTTGCCTGACAACAGCCGGTGTTGGCTGCTGGGCAAGACAGAATGACGCATGCCAAATGACACACGAAAGACACAACCTGCGCCAAAGTCCGCTTTTGCAGAAGATGTTCTGCCGTTGGAATGTCGTGGTCATTTCAGCATCTGCGGTTGCCCTTGGGCGTTGAGTGCGACGACGGCCAAAACAGCGCCGTTTTCATCAAACAGCGTCGTCGTGGCCACCTCGGCATCGGATTCGGCGTGATGCACATGGAATCCGACAACTTTTTTCTCAGCTGGGATGGGGTCGAGGCCTTCGAGCAAAAGCACGGTGGCAACGGCATCGACATGTTCGATCACTTGGGCCTTCATCGAGGGATTTGGCGTGTAGGTGCTCAGAATGGTGGAGCACCCACTGGAGCCGCTTTGTGTCCACACAAGGCCGACGATAGCCAACGCGGCTGCAGCAGCTCCGGCCAGCCAAGGCAGGCGCAGCCACAAAAACCGGCTGCTGGTCGAAGCGGCGGTTTCCGCACGTTCGCGGGCGTCATCGACTTCCATCTGAGCGATGCGAGCTTGGATTTGAGAGTTGAAGAAGTCCGCGTGCGGGACCGGGATCTCCGCAGGAAGGTGTGCTTTGAGACGCTCGCTCAGCCAACGCATCGATTCGGCTTCGGCGGCGAGCTCGGGATCGCTTTGCCAGTTGGCCTCAAATGCCCGGCGTTCTCCAACGGTCATTTCATCATCAAGCCAGCGGATGAGATCGTGGTTTTCTTCAGATGGGGTTTTCATAGGTGTCTTTGAGCATTTCCTGGAGTTTCTTGCGGGCGTAAAACAGGCGTGACATCACCGTGCCAAGGGAACACCCCATCACCTCAGCCATCTCTTCATAGGACAAACCCTCGATTTCTCTCAGCATAACGGCCTGGCGGTGGTCCACGGAGAGGCGGGCGATGGCTTGATCGATGCGCTGGCCGAGCTCCTGCCGCTTGATGGCACGGTCCGGCGTGTCAAAACCCTGTGGCATCGTGCGGGAACCGGGCATGGCTCGGTGATTCGTGTGCTCATCATCAAACTCGCCGTCGCCCTGAATTTTTTTCTTCCGCAGCCAGTCGCAGGTCACATTGTGGGCAATGCGGTAGAGCCACGTGTAGAAGGCCGCATCCTGTTTGAAATTCGGCAGCGCGCGCCATGCCTTGATAAAAGCCTCCTGCGCGAGGTCCCATGCCTCGGTGTCATTTCGGACAAGATGATAAGTCATGGCGTAAATCCTCGACCGATAGCGTGTAACAAGCAGGTCAAATGCGCGGGTGTCTCCCGCTTGGCTGCGTATGACGAGATCCACATCGAGCTGCTGCTCGACGGGATCAGTCGCGGCAGGGGCGGCAGACATGTCAGGATATGAGACTGCTTCGGACGCCGGGCAAAGCCGGTTTATTCGAGCAAAAAAGCTCAATCAGGGAATTTTGAGTGACTGACCGGGACGGATCAGATCGCTTTTCAGACCGTTGGCAGCCTTGAGTTTAGCCACGGTGGTCTTTTTCTTAGAGGCGATCGCATACAACGAATCGCCCTTCGCAACGGTGTATCTCGATCCGCTGGAGGATTTGGCCTTTGGCTTCGAGGAGTTTGTGGAGGGCTTTTTCGACGGGGCGCTGCTGGCGACTGTTTTAGGCGAGTTGCTGCTGGCGTCAGCCTTTGAGCCAGCACTGAAAGCATAGGGATTCGCAGGAGGCGGTGGGGCCTCCGCTGGCATCGGTGGTGTTTGGTAGGTGGGCTGAGGGGAAGCAGGCTTCACTGTGCCTCCCTGACCCGGGTAGGGGTTGTAGAAGCCATCGTTGAAATTCGAGGCATACGGATCGCTCACATTCGCCGCAGGATCGGCGGGGTTTTGGCATGACACGAGTGCCAAACTGGCAGCAAAGGCAATAATACAGGCGTTTTTCGTCATACAAGCTGACAACATGCGGGAGGCAGGGCCATTTTCAAGGAGAGAAGATCTGCGGCAAGCAAGGTCTCTCACCCCTGCGCTACACAGTGCTTCTGTCCTTGCCATTTCCGCTGCAAATACCTAGCTTGACCTTCCCACTCGCATGAAAATCGGATTCAACCTCCTTCTCTATACAGGCCACGTCACCGAGGCCAACTACCCCGTCATCGAAAAACTCAAGAAGTCCGGCTACGACGGTGTCGAGTTGCCCATTTTCGATGTGAGCCAACCCGCCCACTTCTCTACCATCGGCAAGGTGCTCAAGGACAACGGCCTCGAATGCACTGCCGTAACCGTTTTGCCAGATGAGTCGCACAATGCCATCTCACCCATTGCCGCGAATCGCCAGGGCGCGATCGATCATCTGAAGCGCGTGATTGAATGCTGCCACAATGCGGGAGTGCAGACCCTTTGCGGCCCTTACTATCAGGTACTCGGCCAGTTCACTGGTGCGTTCCCGACGGAGGCCGAGCTCAACCACGCCGCTGAGGTGCATCGGGCCATCGCACCGGTTGCGCAGGCTGCGGGCGTGAAGTGCGCTATCGAAGCGCTGAACCGCTTCGAGAGCCACCTCCTCAACACGATGGAGCAGGCCGCCAGCTACGTGAAGCGGGTCGATCACCCGAACTTCGGCACCATGTACGATACCTTCCACGCCAACATTGAGGAGAAGAGCCCCCTCGCTGCCATTGATACCGTCTTTGCCTCCGGCAAGCTCAACCATGTGCACATCTCCGAGAACGATCGCGGCACGCCCGGCCGCGGCCACATCAATCTCACGGAGCAGATTCAGCACCTTAAAAGGCTCGGCTACGACGGCTGGATGACCATTGAAGCCTTTGGCAGTGCCCTGCCGGACCTTGCTGCCGCCACCCGCGTTTGGCGCGACTTCTTCCCCAGCACCGAGCAGGTGTATGAAGAAGGCATCCAAGTCATCCGGAAAGCTCTGGCCTGAAAGTCGAAGGATTCGCGCACAGAACCTCTGCGTGACCAGCGTTCACACTCTCTCTTCTTTTCCTCATGAACACACCCACCACTCCTGCGTCCACCTCGCGCCGCCAGTTTATCGGCACCACCGCCGCCGCTAGCGCCCTCACCGTAGCCCAGTCCGCATGGGCTGCCGGCAGCGACAAAGTCAAAATCGGCCTCATCGGATCCGGTGGCCGCGGCTCAGGTGCAGCCGACCAAGCGCTCACCACGCCGAATGCCAACTTCGTGCTTCACGCCGTGTGCGACGCTTTCAAAGAAAAAGCCGAGGGCTCCCTTTCCAACCTGCGCAACAAGCACGCCGAGCGTGTGCAGGTAGACGACCGCATCTACGACGGCGTCGAAGGCTACAAGAAGGTCATTGATTCGTGCGACCTCGTGATTCTAACCACGCCTCCCGGTTTCCGCCCCTATCACTTTGAAGCCGCTATCAATGCTGGTAAAAATGTGTTCATGGAAAAACCCGTCGCCGTGGACAGTGCCGGCGTGCGCAAGGTGCTCGAAATGGCCAAAGTGGCTGATGAGAAGAAGCTCAAGGTCGTTGTCGGCCTCCAGCGACGCTATCAGAACTGTTACCTCGACGCGCTCAAGCAGGTCAAGGAGCAGGGCATCATCGGCGACATCGTCTCCGGCCAAGTCTACTGGAACGGTGGCGGCATCTGGTTCCGCGATCGCAAGGAAGGCCAGAACGAGCTGATGTACCAAGTGAACAACTGGTATCATTTCACTTGGCTTTGCGGCGACCACATCAACGAGCAGCACATTCACAACATCGACGTTGCCAATTGGTTCATCGGTGGTCATCCGGAAAAGGCTGCCGGCATGGGCGGCCGACAGCAGCGCGTGGATAAGAAGTGGGGGCAGATTTACGACCACCACTACGTCGAGTTCACATATGCCAACGGTGTCCGCGTCAACAGCCAGTGCCGTCACCAGAGCAACACCAAGCCGGATGTGCGTGAAGAATTCACAGGCACCAAGGGCAAGCTCTACCTCGACAACAGCGGCAAGTGCTATGCCAACGACCACAAAGGTGAGACCATCTGGAAATATCGTCCCGCCCGCGGAGGCGAAGAGAAGGGAGCAAAAGGCAAAAAGAAGGGGGGAGGCACCGGTGGTGATCCGAATCCTTATCAGGTCGAGCACGATCAGCTTCAGGATGCCATTCTCAACAACACGCCCCTCAACAATGCCTACTATGGCGCAGAGAGCACCATGACCGCCATCATGGGCCGCATGGCCACCTACTCCGGCAAGGAAATCAGTTGGGATGAAGCGCTGAACTCCAAAGTGCAGCACATGCCCGCCATTGTCACCCCGGAGACAGAAGCCCCCGTCAAACCCGATGCCAACGGCTGGTATCCCATCGCCATTCCAGGCTACAAAGCCGAGGACTACGCAAAGATCGGCATGCAACCCGTTGAGATCGTCTGATCCTCCAGCGTGAAAAAAATCAGCCGCGACTCGTGAAAGCGTGTCGCGGCTTTTTTGTGTCGGACGCCTCAAATCCGCTTCAAGGCGTCTTCGACGCCCACACCATCATGCACCATCGCCATCAGCGCCCGCGTGATGCCCTTCGGATTCGGATGCTGGATCACATTCCGGCCATATACAATACCCGCCGCGCCTTGCTGGAGCAGGCCCTGCGTGCGTTCGAGGATCTCGCGATCACTCACCCGGCCACCACCGCGCACAAGCACCGGGATGCCTGATGCTGCCTCGATGATCTTATGATAACAACTCACATCGTCAGTGGGGTCTGCTTTGATAATGTCCGCGCCCAGTTCAACCGCCTGCCGCACAAGATAGGTGATGGCGGTCTCGTCTCCGTTCACCATGTAGCCGCCAGCCTTCTCATTTGGCTGAAACACCAGCGGCTCCACCATCATCGGCATGCCGTAGTGATCGGCCTGCGGCTTGAGCTTGAGGATGTTTTGCACGCACTCTGCATGCACTTCGGGGGCGCCTGGGATTTGGAAAAGGTTCACGCATACACAGGAGGCGTCGTAGCGCACCGCCTGTAGCATACAGTCTTCGATCATGAGACTGAAGCGGCGATTCTCCGGCAAGGTCTTGCCATAGATGTTGGCCACATCTGTGCGCAGCACGAGACTCGGTTTGTGCCGTCCAGGAATTTCCTGCAGGTGACGCGCCATGCCCAGCGTAAGCTGGATGGCGTCCGGCGCTGCCTCGACGAGCGTCTGCACAACCGCCCGCATATCCTCGATGCCAGGTAAAAAGCCCGGCTGATTGAAGAAGCCGTGGTCGACAGCCACATCGAAGCAGCGGTTGGATTTGGCGTTGAAAAGTCGTTTGAGGCGAAAGGATTTCATTTACAAGAAAGAGCCACTAACAGCGGCTAGAAAACAGCGCAACTTTCAGCCGTCTCGATCTGAGAAGGTCAAACCCATGTGCCATCTGGAATCACCGCATCTTTGGGCACGCAGACGATACCATCGCGAATGTACCAGTTCGGTCCGTCAAAATGATCAGGCTTGCCTTCGGGAGTGATGACAACGTTGTCGCCTATATGGACGTTTTTGTCGATGATTGCCCGTTCGATTCGGCAGTTACGGCCGATGCCAGGAGGTGGACGCTCCGGATCGGTGCCGCGCGCGCCTGCATAAAAGTCAGCGCCCATGATGATGCATTTACGGATGGTGGTACCGGTCTCGATGCGGGATCGGACGCCAATGACAGCATTTTCAAGATGCGCATCCGTGATGATGCAGCCATCGGCAATGAGAGCTTGACGGACGGTGGCTCCGTTCAGCTTGCTGGCGGGCAGCGCGCGACTGTGGGTGAAAATGGGTTCGATGCTGTCGAAGAAATCAAACGGCGGCACGGTCTGGCAAAGGTCTAGGTTTGCCTGGAAGAAGCTACGAATGGTGCCGATGTCCTCCCAGTAACCGTGGAAGTTGTAGGCATGCACTCGACGCTCGCTTATGGCGGCGGGAATGATGTTCTTGCCGAAGTCGTTATGCGTGTTGTCGAGGCACTCTTCGAGCACCTTGCGGTTGAACAGATAGATGCCCATGCTGGCCTGATACCGCGGCTCATCCCCTTCGATCCCGAGCGACTTGACGATATCCCCGGACATGCGCAGCTTGGCGAGCACCTCGGGGTCCTTCGGCTTCTCGACAAACTCGGTGATGCGGCCCGTATCATCACTATGCATGATGCCGAAACCTGTGGCGTCACGTTCATTCACGGGAAGTGTGGCAATGGTGATGTCCGCATCATTGGCGATGTGCTGACGCATCACCTTGCGGAAGTCCATGCGATAGAGTTGGTCACCGCTTAGGATCAGAAAGTGCTCGTGATCGCCTTCAAGGAAGTACCGCATGTTTTGCCGCACAGCATCGGCGGTGCCCTGATACCAGCGCTCACCCTCAGGCGTCTGCTGTGCAGCGAGCACCTCGACAAAGCCGCGTGTAAACTGGTCAAAGCGATACGTGCGGTTCAGGTGACGGTTCAGCGAGGCGCTGTTGAACTGTGTGAGCACATATACTTGGCGAAGTCCCGAGTTGATGCAGTTGCTGATGGGAAGATCGACGATGCGATACTTGCCCGCTAGCGGCACGGCTGGCTTCGCGCGGTCCTTAGTCAGCGGAAAGAGTCGAGTGCCGGCACCGCCGCCCATCACGATGGCAAGCGTGCTACGACGGAGGAGGGTATCGGCTTCGGTTTCGACAACGCGTTTCATGCTCATGACTTTGCGGGGGTGGCCTCTTCTTATTTCTCTGAAACAAGGCTGGCAGGCAAGCGTTTCCCTTGGTCCCAACCCAATCTTCCTGACGTGACACGCCTTTTTTTGTTACTGCTTACTTCCCTTTTGTTATCCGCACATGCCATGGGTGCGGTTGGATTTGAACAGCAGATCCTGCCCTTCCTGAACAAAAAGTGCATCGACTGCCACCGCGCTCCATATGAAGAAAACGGCAAAAAGAAAGAGCCCAAGGCGGGTCTCCGCCTCGATGCCGCATGGGCCATCGTCAAGGGCAGTGAAAACGGCCCGGTGCTAACCGCAGGGGCGCCTGAAAAGAGCGGCATCTACGAATCCGTCATGCTGCCAAAGGACGACGACGCCCACATGCCTCCTAAAGGTGACGATCTCACTAAAGAGGAAGTCGCCCTGCTGAAGAAATGGATCGAGGAAGGCGCGGACTTTGGTGGCTGGGTGGGGAATACCGAGGGCATGCCCGCTGGTGCCGCCACGCAAGCGCAACGGGAGTTCAAGCCCCGAGGGCACGATGTGTTCTTTGCGAAGCTGGAAAAAGAAGTGAAGCCAGTCGGTGACGCCGTGCTCGACGCAGCCAAAAAGGCCGGCGCGCAGATCTCGCCCGTGAAAGTCGAAAGTCCGCTAGTTCGAGTCGATTTCCTCACAGGTGTCTCAAAGTGTGATGACGCCAAGGTCGAGAGCATCCTGCCACTCAAGGAGAATGTGGTGGCCCTCGACCTCGGCCGCACCATCATCACCGATGCCGCTCTGAAGAGCATTGGCCAGCTCCCACGCTTGGTGACTCTCGACCTCCGCCAAACGAAGGTCGGCGACGCCGGGCTGGAATCCCTCACCCGCCTCAGCAACCTGCACACACTGAATCTGTATGGCACGCAGGTGACCGATGAGGGCCTCAAGCACCTCGCCAAGATCAAGAGCCTCAAAAACATCTACCTCTGGCAATCCAAGGCCACAAAGGTCGGCGTAAAACAGCTTGTCGCTGCCCTTCCTGGCGTGAAAGTTAGCATTGAATAGCCTCCCCAACGCCAGAAACCTCATGAAAACCCACCTCCTCATGCTCACCACCCTCCTCAGCACCTTCCTCGGCACCGCGAAAGCGGGCGAAGGTGAAAAGGTCCAATACGACGCTCCCGCTGTCTCTGGGGTCAATCAAGACGGAACCAGCGTTAACTTTGCTGATGTTTACAAAAAAGGCCCCACGGTTGTTTTCTTTTACCCGAAAGCTGACACGCCTGGCTGCACAAAACAGGCATGCTCCCTGCGAGATGCCTTTGCCGATCTCACCAAAGACGACGTCCAAGTGCTCGGCGTGAGCTTTGACAAGCCAGAAGCACAAAAGGCCTTTAAAGACAAATTTACCCTGCCCTACGATCTCATCGCCGATCCCGAGGGCAAGATCGTCTCTGCCTTCAAAGTCGAAAAAATGGCCAAAGGCCTCCTCAATCTGGCCAAGCGCAGTTGCTTCCTCATCAAGGGTGGCAAGGTCATCTGGCAGGATTACGCCGCAAGCACCGACAAGCAGGCCGAGGACATCAAACGCGTCCTCGCCAGCGTCAAGTGAGGCACTCGCCGAAGCAAATTCTTACACCGGGAACATGAGTTCCCGGTTTTTTGATGCCCTCTTGCCAGAGGAAGCCTTTTTTGCCTACCATCGGGCATGAGCGTTCAACTGCATCCTCTCCATTGGCTGGCGCTGTTCGGGCTTGTCATCACGCTCGTGCTAATGGTGGGAGCTGTTCGATGCCGCGGGGCAACCGTGAAAATCCTGCTGGTAATGCTCGGAATCGCCTCGGCAACACCGGCAGTGCTCGTCGTGCTGGTGAGTTACCCGTCATGGATCGATCCCCGATTTCGCGTGTACCGAGATTTCTATGAGGCGATCTCCCCCGGCATGTCCCGCGCTGAGGTGAAGGACTTGTTGGCGAAACAGTATCCGGAGGGTGGCGCTCGCTCACGGCCCATCATCTTCCTCGAAGATGAGAGTAGCTTGAACTTCTTCATGCACCCGGAGGCAGGACACACCGAACCGAATTGTGAAGCCATCCTCTTGAAGCTCGATAACGATCACGTGGCGAAAAAAACCTACTCACCGGATTGATGCACCCGATTTGGAAACGCCTCTTGCGCCTCGCGCTCATCGCCATGCTCACACCAGTCGCTTTGCTGCTGAGCTGCCAGTCCTCGCTCATCTACCATCCACGACCGAACCCATCTGGCATGGCAGAGAGGTTCGAAAAGGAGCGTGGCCAGCGCCTCATCTACCGAACTTCGGAAGGCATACAGACCGCATGGTACCGCCCCCCATATCGCGGTCAGCAAACCCATGCGCCTCTGTGGATCGCTTTCTCTGGCAATGGCTCGCTCGCTCTCGACTGGATGGATTTTACAGACATTGCGGGTGGGCGCTTTGCTTGGCTGATGATCGACTACCCCGGTTACGGCGAATGTGAGGGCAAGCCCACGCCTGAAGCCATCCGCCAAAGCAGTATGGCCGCTCTGAAACAGCTCGCGATGCAGCTGAAGGTGCCTCGTGAAATTTTGGTCTCGCGCTGCGCAGTCATCGGGCACTCACTGGGTGCGGCGGCAGCTCTGATGGCCGCAGAGGATCTTGGTATTCATCGCGGCATCCTCATCTCACCCTTCACCAGCATGACCGACATGTGCCGTGAAGTGCTCGGCTGGCCGTTCTGCCTCTTGAACCTCCATCAATTCGACAATCGCCAAACCCTCGCCGCCGCCTCCCGACATCCCGATGCTCAGTTTACGATCTACCATGGCATCGACGATCGTCTCATTCCGATCCGTATGAGCGTGGAACTGGCCTCCGCACATCCGGGTAAGGTCATTCTCCATCCATCCGCCGGCGGTCACAATGACGTGGTGCAAAACATCCAGGCTCAGCTTCAAAGCGAAATGCGACGACTCACACCTGTGGACCAGCCGGAGGTTCGAAACTGAAGCGTTTTTCTGGCATGGCCCACATGATCTGCCGCTCCACCTCATGTCATAAGGATCGAACGATTCATTTTTGAACTGAGGTGAGGAAGATCGAAGGGCTTCGACTTCAAATCACCATCGAAGCTAGTTGGAGATGGGCTTGAGCGTGAGTTTTCCGAAGCGGATCGAGCGCCGGCCACGCTTCTGGTCACCGCTGTCCCACACGGCGCGGTATTCACCGGCCGTGGTCTCAATGAGCGTGGGATAGGAGTTGTGGATCCCAGCGTCAAAGAAGCTGCGCTCCTCGCTCCATGCGCCGCTCGCGAGCTTCACTTTGTAGCGCAGCGCCATGCGGCTCCACGCGGGGCCGTCATTGTAAACATAGAGCTGTGTGCCGGTGCTCGATTGGCCGAACCATCCTTCCGACACGGTGTTCCAAAGCTCTGGCTCCTCCTG
Source organism: Prosthecobacter sp. (assembly GCA_017853885.1). Lineage (GTDB taxonomy): Bacteria > Verrucomicrobiota > Verrucomicrobiia > Verrucomicrobiales > Verrucomicrobiaceae > Prosthecobacter. The sequence goes on along the minus strand of JAFMIR010000003.1, from coordinate 5,936 downwards.
GGCGATGCTCCACGTCTTGCCGCCATCGCTGCTGGTGCTGGACCAGGCGCGGGGAGGATTGAGCGCGCCGCCCTCCTTTCGTCCCTCGGCGGTCCGCATGACCATCTTGAGATGCTGCTGCTCGTTGATCACGGCGATCTGGCCCTCATGCAGGAAGATTTTCCCCGGCTCTGGCTGCGGCACATAACCGCCGAGACTCCAATCCAGCAGGCTGGTGCTGCGCAGCACAAACTGCTCGCGCTGGCCGAGCGGATCGGCGTGCATCGTGTTGCGATGCGCGGGCAGCAGATAGACTGGCTGGCCGTTCTCCACGATGCGTTGGACTTCACCGAGGATGACGAGCGGCCCCGTGTAGTGCATCGCCAGTTCCACGGGATTCCAAGAGCGTCCGCCATCGCCACTGTAGGCAGCGGCGAGGTGCGAGTCCTCGCTGTCGGCATAGTTCAGCGGGCAGCGCATGGCAAAGCACCACAGCACCTCCTGCCCCGGCGGATGGTAAAGCACCGCATTACAGTAGGCGAACTGCATCGCGCCATGCCGCTGTTCGTGGTCAAAGATCGTGCTCGGGATGCTCCACGAGTCGCCGTCGTTAGTGGAAACGATGGCGTCGATACTGCCCATGTCCCCCTTGCCCGCGATGCCCTTTTGATAAGCGACGACCAGGTGCTTCTCCTTCCACAAGGCGATGCTTGGCTGTCCAAGCAAAGAAGCGCGTGGCTCTTGGTCGGCAGTGCGGACAACGCGCACGTCGCGGACATCGCCAACGGATTGGGCTCGAAGGATGAGCGGTAAAATCAGGGCGGCGATCAGTCGTTTCATAAGATTGCAGTTAGAGGAATAGAGTCTGCCGCCGCGATCGAAGCATGATTATCGCGGCCACTGGCCGTTCACCATCGGCTTCGTCGTGAGCTGGGCGGGATCGAGGACGATGTGTTTCACTTTCTTTCGCTGCCAGGTGTAGGTGATGTGCACGAGGCCATCCTTGGTCTGGATGATGGCAGGATAGCTGAACTCCTTCTTCGGCTCGTCTTCAAAGACCAGGGCGGCCTCCCAGTTCTTGCCGTCCTTGCTCACGGCGAGGTTGAGCGGGCTGCGGCCTTTGCCGGTGTGGTTGTAAATCAGCAGGTGGCGGCCATCGGTGAGCGTGACTGCATCGGTGCCGGAGTTCGGATTCGGCAGATCGGTAAGCGAAATCTCGCCCCAAGTCTTACCGGCGTCAACGGAGGTGATTTGGAAGACTTTGCCCTGCTTCGTGCGGCCCATGGCTTGCAGCTGCTCGCCACCTAGAAAGAGAATGCTCGGCTGGATGGCGCTGATCTTCAAACCATCGTGCAGCAGCGCGGTGCGCGTCCAAGTTTTGCCAAGGTCGGACGTGCGTTCGAAGTAGATGGCCCAAGCGCTGGGCTTCGTGTCGGTCTCGTTGCTCGTAGGGCACAAAATGTCGCCATTCGCGAGCTGCACGGGCTTGTTCTTGATTGGGCCGAAGATGCCTTTGGGCAGCTTTTGCGCCGCCGACCATGTTTTGCCGCCGTCGACGCTGGTCTTGAGCTCGCCCCACCAGGTGCTCGGTGAGGGGCCGACTTTGTAGAAGAGCATCAGTGGCGCATCCTTCGGCTGAAACAGCACCGGATTCCAAGTCGGATGGCGTTTGCCATCGGGCTGCAAGCCATTGGCGGCCTCGACGCCATCAGTCCATCGTTCATCCGTAAACTGGCGAGACACCCAGATGCTGACATCGGGCTTGCCTTCGGCCGTGCCGCCAAACCATGCCGTAACCAGCCCGGTGGGTGTTTCGACAGTGGTGGTGGCGTGAATTGAAGGATACGGGCCGGTGTCGTAAATGTATTCCGTCTTCAGAACGGCAGTGGTGGCCCATTTCCAAAAAGTCAGCTCGAGGCTGTCATCCAGTTTGTGCCAGACAACGGCATCGGCCTTGCGACCGTCAGATGTGATCAAGGTGAGCTTGTAGTTGAAGCCCGCGACCACCTGCTGCTCCGCAGAAACGACTTTTTTCAGTGAAAGCATGGCATCGTGTGCTTGCACAGCAAACGTTGCAGCTTGGAGCACTTCGCGGCTAGTGGTGGAAACTTGCGTGAAGCCACCGGGCATAGCAGCCGTGTCCATGCATGCGGGAAAGGCGGTGGCTAAGACTGCCAGTGCGAAGAATTGGCGTAGATTCATGGGTGGGCTTAGGGGATCAAACCGAGCGAGTGAAGTCTTTCACGAATGATTTCACGTTCCGGTTCGTGGAAGCGATGAAATGGCTCGGCCATATGGTCGTCGCAGATGCCGAGGAGGCTGAGGCTACACTTGATGCCTTTGATGATGGCGCTCTTGTGCTTGCCGACAGTGTAGATGGCTCCGGCGAGCTTCATTACCTGGGCATGAAGTTCTCGCGTGCGCTGGAGGTCCTGCGCGGCGGCGGCTTGATACATCTCAACGTAGAGTTTCGGATGCAGATTGGCACCGCCATTGATGCCACCGTGGCCGCCGAGCAGCACGGCCTCAGCGGTGAGTTCCTCAGGGCCGACGAGCACGCTCCAATCGGCGCGTTGCTTGGCGATCTCGATGAGGCGGTGGAAGTAGATCATGTCACACGAGCTGTCTTTGACGCCGCAGACGCCAGGCATATCGAGCGCGCGGCTCACAAGATCGAGATCGAAGCTCACCTTCGTCAAGCCGGGCATGTTGTAGAGAAACAACGGCAGCGGCATTTCGGCGGCGAGGTCCTGCACATACTCGAGCATCTCCGGCGGCGCGGCAGGGAAGTAATACGGCGGTGCGAGCACGACATGTGTCGCGCCAACTTGCGCCGAGTATTTGGCAAGATTCAGGCTTTCAGTGAAGGAGGTGTCCGTGATTCCCACAAGCACCGGAACGCGTCCTGCGGCCTGTTTGCAGGCTCGTTCGATCAATTCACGACGCAGGCGGTAGCTAAGGCTCGGGCCTTCACCCGTTGTGCCGAGCACAAAGAGGCCTGAAACACCTCCGCGGATGAGATGCTCGATGAGACGCTCCAAACCAGCGATATCCATCGTGTCACGATCACACAAGGGGGAAACGATAGGCGGGATAATGCCGCGAATGGGTTGGAACATGGCGTCTCAGAATACACGGTGAAGAAAACACAATAAATAAACCCAAGCTGCTCATCCTTGGCGTCAGCTTGACGATTCTTGATGGGGCAGTCATGCTCCGCGCATGGCCACCACTGACCAAGCCGACTATTTTTCCACACTCGTGGTGCGCACACGGCGTTTTTTCCTGCGTGAATGGCAAGAGCGGCAGCGCGATGCCGCATCGCTATGCCTTGTGGGTGGGGGGTGTGAATGGTGCGCGCCGGATTTCGTCGTGGATCGACAGTCATTTCCCTACTTGGCGTTTGAATTCGTCTCCCGCGGCAAAGGCATCACAACATTGGCCAACCAGAAACACGAGCTGGAGGCCGGGCATGCGTTCTTTTACGACTCCAATGTGCCGCATGTGATCCGCAGTTCGGCGGAGGAGCCAATGGTGAAATATTTCTTCAATTTCACCGGTCCGCGGGCCGCCACATTGATGAGCGATCTTGACCTCGCTGCCGGCAGCGTGCTGCGCGTGGTGGATGCCTCGCGGGTGGTGAGCCTGCTCGAAGAAGTGATCGATCATGCGCTGCGCGGCGGTCGTTTCGGCCTGCGAGCAGCCTGCGCGGCCTTGGAGCATGCGCTGGTGCTTTGCGCGGACAGTCGCCAGCCTGCGACGACGAAGATGGACCCGGCTTACGCCACATATCTGCGCTGCCGCGGTCATCTGCTGCGCAATTACCCCGTGCTCAACAGCATCGAACAAGCCGCGAAGGCTTGCCATGTCTCTGCTGCGTACTTTACACGGCTTTTTCAACGTTATGACACCGAGACGCCACTGGTCTGCCTAACACGTCTGAAGCTCTCGCAAGCCGCCATCAAGCTGCGGCAAGCGGACGCGCTGGTAAAGAACGTGGCCGCCGAGCTAGGCTACAAGTCCGCCGCGCATTTTTCGCGGGCTTTCAAGGCCTGGAGCGGAAGATCGCCGCGCGGTGGTTGAAATGCGTCTAGGACGTCCCATCTTCGCGCACTCCAAATCGCCACCGCATGCTTTCTGTCCTCAAAATCCGTCACCTTGCTCTCGTTGAGGACGTGACATGGGAACTCGCAGCGGGACTGGTCGGAGTCACGGGTGAGACTGGAGCGGGAAAGTCGATTATCGTGGGTGCTTTGAAGCTCATCTTGGGCGAACGCGCGGACCGCAGTCTGATCCGAACGGGGCAAGATGCCTGCACCGTGGAGGCGAGTTTTCACCTCACCGATGCGAGGGCTGTGAATGCGGTGCTCGAAGAAGCCGGCCTAGAACCCTGTCAGGATGGCGAACTCATCGTGAAACGCACGATCAGCGCCAGCGGGGCGAACAAGCAGTTCGTGAACTGCTCGCCGGTGACGATTCAAGTGCTCAAAAGCCTCGGCGAGTTCTTGGTCGATCTGCACGGGCCGCATGACCATCAGTCGCTGAACTCCCGCGAGCGGCAGCTCGACATGCTGGATAAGTTTGCCGGTATCGAGGAGCAGCTCACCAAGTATGAGGCGGCATGGAAGGAATGGCGCTCGGCAGCGACGGAGCTGGACGAGTTAGAGAATTCCGAACGTGCCAACAGCCAGCAGATCGACATGCTGAAGTTTCAGGCGAATGAGATTGCCTCCGCAGGCCTGAAGGCGGGCGATGAGGAGGAAATCGAGTCGAAGCATCGCATCGCGGCGAATGGCGCACGTCTTGCAGAGCTTTGCGGTGCCATCACCAGCCGCCTCAGCGAAGGTGATGGCAGTGTGATCGATGGTTTGCGCGAAATCAGCCGCAGCATCCACGAGCTGGAAAAGATCGATCCGGGCACGGCGAAGATGTTTGAAGGCTTCAAGTCCGCGCAGATCGAACTCACCGAGCTAGAAAACAGCCTAGCGGACTACGCCGATGAGCTAGAGATCGACCCGGCAGAACTCGCGCGGCTCGAAAACCGTATCGACACCATTCAAAAGCTGAAGCGGAAGTATGGCCACACGATTGGCGAGATTTTGGAGTTCCTGGCCGAAACAGAGCGCAAGCTAAGCCGGATCGAAAATCGTGGCGAGGAGATCGCGAAGCTGCAAAAGCTCGTCAAAGAGCGTGAGGCGGACGTTTTGCAGCTGGGGAAGCAAATCTCGAAAAAGCGGGTGGATGCCGCTCCGAAGCTCGCCAAAGAAGTCGCCAATCATCTCACCGATCTTGGCTTCAAGCAGAGCATCTTCGCTGCGCAGATCAGCAGACTGCCACAGCCTTCGAAAAGCGGCTTAGAGGAGGTTGATTTTCATTTTGCGCCCAATCCGGGTGAGCCATCGAAGCCGCTGCGTATGACGGCGAGCAGTGGAGAGATGTCACGCGTGCTGCTGGCCGTAAAGAGTGCCCTCGCGAAGCAGGACGCGGTGCCGCTACTCGTGTTTGATGAGATCGATGCGAATGTCGGTGGTAACATTGCCGAAGCCGTGGGGCGAAAGATGGCCAGGCTGGGAGCCACGCATCAGGTGATCGCCATCACCCACTTCCCACAGGTGGCATCACTGGCGAAGAGTCATTTCGTCGTGACCAAAGAAATTCAAGGCGGGTACACAAAATCACAGATTGCAGAGGTGGCGGGAGATGAGCGTGTGGAAGAGCTGGCGAGAATGCTCGGCGGCAGCGCGGCGAGTGCTCGCGAGCATGCGAAGAGCCTGCTGAAGGACGCTGTGAATTGATTACAAGCGCTTGAGAAAGAGGCGCGGTGGACGCCCGCGGACCCGTTCAATTCGCGTATCGGCCGCCACGCGGCCCAGTCATCCACTTCCACGCGCTCTCAATGTGCCCGCGTGGATCAAGATGAGCGGCTTTCCAACCGAGGACCTTGGCCGCCAGCGAAG
>JAFMIR010000044.1 GCA_017853885.1 Prosthecobacter sp. | reverse complement strand
CTCACCCCAGAACAGGGCTTCGCCTTGTTCAACGACCTCAAAGGCAAAAAGTAAGACACACCCACCACCATGGAACTCAACCCCAATCAAATCCGCCTGATGATGCTGAAGGTGGCCGATGCCATTATCGAAGCTGAACCGATGCTCTCCCAAGCCGATCGTGACCTTGGAGACGGAGATCACGGCTTGGGCATGAAACGCGGCATGGAGGCAGTGAAGATCCATTTGGAGAAACTGGAGCCCACAACGGCCGAGCAGGTCTTTGTAACCACTGGCACGGCGATGATGACGAGCATGGGGGGGGCTTCGGGGGCGATCTTCGGCACGCTTTACCGCGCTGGAGGTAAAGCACTGCCTAATGCTGGCGGCCTCAATTCGCAGGATCTCTCGCTCTTTTTCCATGCGGCTGCCGAAGCCATCATGAAGCGCGGTGGAGCCAAACCGGGTGACAAAACGATGCTCGATGCCCTCGTGCCCGCAGCGGAGAAAGCCAAAGAAGTCACGCATCTGACGCTGACAGAAGCTCTGACCGCCATCGCAGCTGCGGCAGAGGCAGGTAAAGAGGCCAGCAAGACCATGATTGCCCAGTTTGGCCGTGCGAAAACGCTAGGCGAGGCTTGCATCGGCTTTCCCGATGCGGGCGCTTGTTCGGTGGTCGTGATGTTGAATGCGATGGTGGCATTTGTGAAGACAGGTGGGTGACGAAAGTTCCTCGATTCGGAGGTCTTCATTTCTTGCAAGGCCTCTCGTGCGACGGAAAGTGGATGCCTCCATCCACGTCCTCCTGATTTACGCCCATGCCTGACTGGCTCGCGATCATTCTCCTCGGCATCATCGAAGGTGTCACCGAATTCCTGCCCATCTCTTCCACTGGGCACCTGCTTATTCCGCAAAATCTCGGCTGGCTGCCCAAGAAGAGCGATCTCTTCAATGTGGTGATTCAAAGCGGTGCCGTGCTGGCCGTGCTAGCGGTTTTTACGCAGCGTGTGAAGCAGCTTGCCACCTCACTGGGTGACCCGGCAACGAAGGACTACCTCGCGAAGCTTGGCACCGCCTTCTTTATCACCGCGGCCGGCGGTTTGGTGATTAAGAAGCTCCATATCGAGCTGCCGGAAACGATTCCGCCCGTAGCTTGGGCCACCTTCATCGGAGGCCTCGTCATTCTCGTGCTCGAGGGCATGCAAAAAAGCCGTGAGGGTCTCACGAGTATTCCTTGGTCTGTTGTGATTGCTGTCGCTCTGGCCCAGCTCCTCGCAGCAGTGTTTCCCGGCACCTCACGCTCTGGGGCAAGCATTTTGATGGCGATGGCACTTGGCGTCACGAGGCCTGCGGCGACGGAATTTTCCTTTCTGCTTGGCATTCCTACGCTGATGGCCGCGGGGGGCTTCAAAATTCTTTCCGCTTTCAAAGATGGTGAAGCGGCTGGCGAGGACTGGGGAATGGTCGCTCTTGGCACGATTGTCTCCGCGCTCTCGGCCTTCATTGTGGTGAAATGGCTCATCCGCTTTGTGCAATCCCACACGTTCAACAGCTTCGCTTGGTATCGCATCGCTCTTGGTGGCGGTCTGCTGACTTGGGTCTACTTTGGATGACACCTTCATGCTGATTCGCCTCCGTTCTTGGTTCCGACGCTCGGTCTTTCAGACCTATCGTTTCCTAAAGCACCCGCGCAAGCTGCGCGAGCGGCCTGTCATGCGCTGGTTCGCCCGTCACTTCCTCGACAAGCAAGTTTGGAAGCCCACACAGCATACCTTCTCCGGTGGCATGGCGATTGGATGGTTTATCACCTTGCAGCTGTTGCCCATCCAGATGCCCACGGCCACTCTCCTCTGTGCCTTGTTTCGGGTGAACATTCCCATCGCCCTAGCGATCTGTTGGGTGAGCAATCCTGTGACCGTTCCCATCCTCGTGCCCATTGAGTATGCCATCGGCAAGTGGTTCCTCGGCCTCTACACCGAGGTCCCTACCACGCCCTTCCCGGATCATCTGCCGGATTCCGCGGTGGAAGCCTGGTTGGTACTGAAAGAGCACGCGCCGGTGATGCTCATCGGGGGGCTGGTTCTCGGTGCCATCTGCGCGGCGGTCAGTTATGTGGCCACATGGGGAGTGTGGGAGATCGCCCACCGGATCGAGGTGGCGAAACGAGCTCGCCACATTGCGGCGGAGAAGGCCAAACATGCGTCCAGCTAAGATTTCTTGCTTGCCAAGAATAAAGGCGACTTGGCACACTCGTATCTGAAAGCGGTACCGGCCTCCTCCGGCCGCTTCATCACATACAACCCACCCATCCTCATGAAATCACTCGCCACCCTCGCTATCATCGCCTCCATTTTTGGTCTTAGCAGCTGCAGCACCTGCCCGTTTGCCCCTAAGAAGGAATGCTGCAAAGCTGGCACCTCCGCTTGCTGTGACAGCAAGAAAACCAGCGATTGCAAGACCTGCAAACGCTAGGCTCCGGAGTTCATTTTGCCAAGAAGCCCGGCGCAGCAATGCCCGGGCTTTTTTGTGCGGTGGAGTGGTGTGGCAGACCACTAAGCTACGATCCCACCGCCTGCGACCCGCTCGATATTGCACTCGACTGCGCCTTGCTTGGCGTGTGTTGACGCAAAGATGCACCCGGAGTGCAAGTTTAGTCTCTGCCCGCCTGTAAAGCGGCTTATGCGACTCAGCCTCTTTACCGATGATTCTCTCCGCGTGCTCATATTTGCCGCGTTGAAGGGGCAAAGCTTTTCCATTAGCGAGGTGGCGGATGGCTCCCGCATGAACCGCATGCTGCTAGTCCATTCGTCATGAGAAATCTCATCCTCTGCTGCCTTGTTGGGTGGGTCGTACAGCCCTTCAATGCATGCGCCGAAAACGAATACGAGAACGCGCCTATCCGCTATTCGAAGACGGAGCCGAAGGATGCCGCACAGCGCCTCGAGCGTCTCATGGCCTCTGGAAACGTCCAAATCGATCGTACGGATGCTTGGACTGTGCTTGAAGGTTTGATGAAGGAGTTTGGCGTGCTGCCGGAATCGCAGACCATGGTTTTCTCGAAGACCAGCAAGCAGAACGACCTCATCGGGCCACGCACGCCACGGGTCGTCTACTTCGGCGACAACGCCTATGTGGGGTACAGTGTCGGTGGTTCAATTGAAGTGGCTACGATTGATCCGAATCTTGGCCCCATCTTTTATTGGCTCGATCCGCATGAGCAGCCGTCAAAGCCGCTACACTTCCAACGGGATCAAAGCTGCCTGAGCTGTCACGGCGGCCCCTTCACTCCCGAAGTGCCTGGCGTGCTCGTGCGTTCCGTTTTTCCTGACCCTGAAGGCCATCTCATCATGAGCCAAGGCAGCTCGGTCGTTGATTCCACCACGCCGTTCAGCGAACGCTGGGGCGGCTGGTATGTGACTGGCAGACATGGCGATATGCTTCACCGTGGCAACGTCACCGCTATCGAGAACAAGGACCAGAGCGTGGACATCGACTTCAAAGTTGGCGCGAACATCTCCAACCTCGGCAAGCTCTTCGACATCTCTCCCTACAAGCGCAAGACGAGCGACATCGTAGCGCTCATGGTGCTCGAGCATCAGACCAGCTTACAAAACATCCTCACCAAAGCCCACCATACCTCCCTGCGAGCCATGCACATGCAGACGAGCCTGCAGCGTGAACTCGGTGAAAAAATCACGCCCGAACCCGTCGGCACAGCCCGCCGCATCATCGATCACTGCGCCGACGACGTGCTCGAGGCATTGCTTTTCAAAGACGAGGCCGCATTGCCTGATGGCGGCATTGAGGGTGATCCTGCCTTCCAGACCGCCTTCGTCAAAAAAGCCCCGCAGAGCAGTGACGGTCGCAGCTTAAAGGACTTTCAGCTTCTCAATCGCCTCTTCAAGCATCGTTGCAGCTACATGATCTACTCGCTCACCTTTCAGCATCTTACTGCGCCACTGAAGGACACCGTTCTCGCCCGTCTCTGGAACGTGCTCGAAGGCAAGGACCCCTCAGGCAGCTATGCCTACCTCGGTGAAAGTGAGCGCGGTCACATCCGCCGAATTCTTGCCGAGACCCTTCCCGGTGCCCCGAAGGAGTGGAAAAAGACACTCGTGGCGAACTGAGTCTGGTCGAAGCGCTCATTCAAGGGAGACTCCATACGCCTCTCTTGGCGTTACGAGCCTCCTTGCCCAAGTCGAGTAGGTAGCGGCCGTAGTCCGCAGCGCCTTGCACCCTGCCCGGGAGATCGCAGCTCAGTCCAGCTAGGCGGGCGTGGCCTTTTTGCATCAACAAATCGGCCAGATAAACCTTTCCCGGTTCCATATCGACCATGATGAGTCCGTAATAACGGCTGCGGTCTGGCACCGGTTCCCAGCGCGTGAGCAGCGTGAAGGTGCGGTCCTTCAACAGGCTCGTCACATAGCCTGCAGCCTCCAAGCCGGCCTTGAGCACCTCGTCTTGGCTGATCTGAAAGTAACGCGCCTGTTCCTGCACAAGCTGTGGATGCGTGAGGGTGATTTCCGGAGTGTCCACGAAGTAGAGCGTGAAGATGGTCTCATCGTGCTGCTCATCGAGCAGGATGCGCAGGGTATCTCCCTCGTTGTTCTTGCTCAAAACGAGGCGCGCCTTGGGGAAAACCTCAAACTCAGCCTTTGGCGCTGCGGCGCTGTTTGCGGTCATCGTGGCCGCTGCGGCTTTGCCCACCGGAATCGCCGCCACGGGTGCCGGACGGCTTTCCTTCACCAAGATTGCCACCAGTGTGATGATGAGCACCAGCACGCCAGTGATGGCGATGTTGAGGAGTGTTTCGCGGAAGGGCATGGGCAGGACTCGCCATTTTGACATGGATTCCCGGCTTGGCTCAAGAGGCATTCCTCAATCGAGGAAGGAGCAGATATACTCGCAGATGCCGGAGGCTACGGAGATGTCGAAGCCGCTATTGGCGGGCACGTCAAAGTGTTGACCGGCGGTGTAGGCCGTCTTCGCATCGGAGCCGTCGAGTTTGACGACGCAGTCGCCAGCAACAATTTCCATTCGCTCGGCCTTGGCGGTGCCGAAATGGAAGTCACCAGCGTAGATCAGGCCGAGCGTCTTCTTGCTGCCATCCGGAAACAGGATGGTGTGGCTGACGACTTTGCCGTCGAAATAGACGTTTGCCTTGGTGATGGCGGTGACTGCGGTGAATTCAGCGGGGATGGGCATAAACTCGCGAGGCATAGGCGATGAAGGCCTGCACGGCAAGCGCAGAGGAAGATTGACGCAGCCGCGCGAAACATGACAGCATGTCCGTTTCACGTTGCGCATGGACTCCAGTCTTCATCCCTCCCGCACCCGTCATGGTGTGATTGTTTTCGCCGTGTTGCTCGGCATCATCCATTACATCGACCGCGTCTGCATCTCGAAAGCCAGGCCGTTCATTCAAGAGGATCTCAAGCTAGATGACACGCAGATGGGCTATGTGTTCTCTGCTTTTACACTCGCATACGCCTTGTTTGAGATTCCCGGTGGCTGGTTGGGAGACAAATGGGGGCCGCGCCGGGTATTGCTGCGTATCGTGATGTTTTGGAGCTTCTTCACTGCGGCCACCGGCTATGCGTGGAACCAGATGTCGATGATCGTTTGTCGCTTCTTGTTTGGAGCGGGTGAGGCGGGAGGATTTCCGAACATCGCCAAGATGTTCAGCGTGTGGCTGCCACAGCGTGAGCATGATATGGCGCAGGGTATTACCTGGTTGGCGGCACGCTGGGGCGGAGCCTTCACGCCCCTGCTCGTTGTGTGGGTGCTCAGCATGGTGAGCTGGCGCATGACCTTTGTGATCTTCGCCTTTCTCGGAGTGGCTTGGGTAGTATTCTTCGCGATGTGGTTTCGGGATAATCCCAAGGACAATCCGAAGGTGAACCCAGCCGAACTGGAGCTGCTTGCTGAGGCCCAGAAGAACCTCAGTGGCGGACACGCGAAGATTCCTTGGGGCAGACTGCTTGCCACGCGTTCGGTTTTGCTGTTGTGGCTTTATTACTTCTGCCTGAGCTATGTGTGGTACTTTTACATCACCTGGCTGCCGAAGTTTATGGAGGCCAAGGACGGGCTTGGAATGGACATGACGGCCACCTCCACCTCCGTGTTGAACGGCCTGCCACTGTTCTTCGGTGGCGTGGGTTGTTTCGCCGGCGGCGTGCTGGCGAAAAAGCTCGCTTCAAAGCATGGCCGCATCAGCCTAGCGCGGCGCACTGTGGGTGTGCTGGGCCTGCTGGCATCCGGCTTGATGATCGTCGTGGCTGTGCAGATGAAGAATCCGCTGTTCGCGATGCTTTCGCTCGGTTTTTCCGGGTTCTTCAACGATCTCTCCATGCCGGGGGCTTGGGGCGCGTGCATGGATATTGGTGGGAAACTCGCGGGCTCAGTGTCCGGCAGCATGAATATGATTGGAAACCTCGGCGGTGCTCTTGGAGGCATCGCTGTGCCATGGCTGATGAAGTCAATGGGCTTGGGTTGGCATGGCGTGCTGTATGTCGCCGCCGCCACCTACCTTGTGTCCGCGTTGTGTTGGGCTTTCATCGACTCCGATGACCGTCTGCACGTGGAATGAGGATCATTTGTTCTGCGTATTCCCGCGATCTTTCCATTGCTTGAGCGTCTTTTCGATGCGTTCACGAATTTTGGGGAACGGTGTTTTCAAGGCATGGGCACGTTCGAGGTAGTCAAGAGCCTTGGTGGCATCGCCGAGCTGCTGGTGGGCCAAGGCAAGGTGCTCCAGAATTTCAGCATCCTCGCTTTGAATCTTCGGGATCAGCTTTTCCGCACGTTGGAACTCATTCAACGCTTGGGTGAAGTCGCCCTTTTTGAAATGAAACCAGCCTAGGCTGTCCAAGAAGGCAGGATTGTCTGGTGAAAGCTCATTGGCTTTGGCGATGAGTTCGCCGGCTTTGTCAAAGTTCTTGCCTTGTTCTAGCCACATGTAGCCGAGGAAGTTCATTGTGTTCGCCGCTGCTTCAGATTTTTCCTTCGGCGTGAGGGTGATGGACTTCTCCAGCATGCGGGAGGCGTCCTCGTAGCGGCCCACATGTTCCAAGGTGCTGCCATACTGGTAGTAAAAAGCATGATCGAGCAGTTCCCCCTGCGATGAGGCGGCGAGTTGCTCGGCATCCGCAAAGTGCCTCACAGCTTTCTCATGCTGTTCGCGGGCTCGGCAGGCGAGGGCGAGCTGGAAGTGCGTGATGGGCTGCTCAGGGAAAATTTTCACCGCTCGCTCTCCGACGAGCTGCATGCGCTCAAATTGACGAGTTTGCCAGAGGAGAGAGCCGAGAAACAAGTAGTCGTTCACCTCGCCGGAGCCCTGTTGGATGGCGGCTTCGAGAGGCGCGATAGCCCTGTCCGGCTTGTCACGCTTTTCATATTCCCGAGCCAACATGCGGAGGTGATCGATTTCGTCCGGTGCCTGCTGGGTGATGGCCTCGAGCATGGCGAACGACTTATCACCCTCACCCGCAGCCTCATACAGCCGAAAGAGCACTTTGCGGGCTTGCAGGCTATTGTGCTCCTTCACCAGTTTTTCGCAGAGCTCGCGGCTGCGGGTGAGCTCGTTGGTGAGAAGGTAGTGCTGCGCCACTTCCATCTGGATGTCTTCTGCATTAGTGGGCGTCACATGTGCGAGTGCCTTGTCGAAAAATGGCATCACCTTGGCGAGGTACTCTGTGCGTTGCTCGATTTGGCCCAGTGGCCAGACGCGTTCCGCTGTGCGGGCAAGGTCCAGCCAGAAGCGCGGGTCCACACAGTCTTGTTTCGCGGATTGTTCCATCACGGCAATGGCCGCGTCACGCTTGTTTTGCGTGAGGTGATGCATCACTGCAGCCTCATAAACTGCCGCATGAAGCGGGAATTTTTCCAGCGCGGTCGTCACAGCCTTCGCAGCCCGGTCATCCTTTTGGAATACATCGTCCGGTGGGTAGGTGCTGGCAAAGCGGGCCATTTGGAGAAGCGGCTCAGGGCTTTCCGGATGGGCCCGGATGGCCTCGTCGAGAATTTTGAGGGCGGCTTCACGCCCTTCAAACTGCAGAGCCAGTCCTGCGGTGTGGCTGGCGAGTTCGGCGTTAGTGGGATCTGCCTTGAATACGGCCTGATAGTGCTCAAGCGCTTGGCGGAGTTTCCCTGCCGTCTCGAACTGCAGGGCGGCGCTGTAATGCGCCAAGGCATCCGCATTGGCAGCGCCTCGCGGGGTGAGTTGGAAGTCAGATTTTGCCGGTGGCAGCTTCCCCAAGGACATGTCCGCCATGGGTGCTGCATGTGCACCGAGCGCGATCAGGCTAGGCAGAAACATTAGCCCTGTCTGGCCAAGAAAAGCCCCCACTTCCCGCTTGGCGGGAGCATGCGGTCTTACAGCGACTCGAATCACTCGAATCACTCGTCGGGGGCTGATCATGCCGTCGAGGCTAGCTTTTACGACTTGTAGCGCAAACGCTTCTTATGGCGGTTCGCACGCATGCGCTTCTTGCGCTTATGCTTGTTGATCTTCGTTTTTCTCCGCTTTTTGAGCGATCCCATGGTCGGTGTTCTCCTTGTGGTTTTGGCTTGGTCCCAGTGTTAGTGGACGATTTTGTTGAGGGGGTATTCCACAATCCCCTCGGCACCCAGCGATTTCAGCCGCGGGATGATGAGGCGCACAGTCGCCTCAGAAATGACAGTCTCCACGGCTACCCAGTCGCACCCCGCGAGCTGGGAAACGGTGGGTGAGCGCTCGGATGGCAACACAGCGACAACTTCCGCCACTTTTGCAGCAGGGACGTTCATCTTTAGGCCTACCTTATCACGAGCCTCCAGAGCTCCTTTCAGCAGAATGACAATGTTCTCCATCTTTTGGCGCTTCCAAGGGTCCTTCGCGGCAGGTTTGCTGCTCACAAATTGCGGGTAGCTCTCCATGAGCGTATCCACGATGCGCAGCTTGTTCGCTCGCAGGGATGAACCAGTCTCCGTGATGTCCACAATGGCGTCGACGAGTTCCGGCACTTTGGCCTCGGTGGCGCCCCAGCTGAACTCAATCTCGGCCACCACGCCGTGGCTCTCCAAGTAGCGCCGCGTGAGGCCCACCGCCTCCGTGGCAATGCGCTTGCCCTGCAAATCCTTCACGGTTTTGATAGGGGATTCTTCCGGCACCACCAGCACCCAGCGGGTAGGTTTCGACGTCGCCTTCGAGTAGCGCAAATCGGTTATTACCTCCAGGTCGGCACCATTTTCAGCGATCCAATCCTTCCCGGTGATGCCACAATCGAGGTAACCGTGGTCCACATACCGGCCGATCTCTTGGGCGCGCAGCAGGCGCAGTTCAAGTTCGTCGTCGTCCACGGTTGGGCGGTAAGAACGGCTGGATACGACCACATGGAATCCCGCCCGCTTGAACAACTCGAGCGTTGGCTCCTGCAGGCTGCCTTTGGGCAGGCCGAGACGGAGGGTGTTTTTCGATTCAGGCATGAGGGTTCCGGGGAAAGGGGCGCGGAGATTAGCGGCTTTTCCCCTGCTGGCGAGGTTTTTTTCAGGGCTGCTTGCTCTGCAAAAAGCCGTCATGGGCCTCATTTCACCACGATGCCCGGTTCACCAGCCTCCCATGCAGGGCCGCAGGGTCGGATGGCGATGACGGTCGCTCCGGCGGGCCATTCGGCACGGAGCTGATCCTTGAAGAAGGATTTCCACGTAACCCAGCGGCCGCCAATCTGTGCTTGGAGCACCCACCACCGCGTGTGAGACATCCAACGGGCGTCCGCGTGTTTCCACTCGACGTGCAGTTTGCCCTCAGGCTGCGTTTTGCCGACCAGCGGAGCAGGCAGCGCCACTTGGCTCAGCCACGGCGACGATGGCGGAATGGCATGGGTGGTGTAGGCCCGCTCCATCGTGTAGGTGGCGATCTTGCCGGTGTTTTCGTGAAGGGCACCAAAATTCCAATGGAAGTGTCCAGGCGTCATTTTGAGGCTGCGCTCGCGCAGCACGCTCATCTGGCGCAAGATCTCGCCAGCGACGCGATCTTTGCCGATGTTGGATGTGTTCATGCCGGGCCAGATGTGGCGACCCTGGGTGTTCTGCTGCAGCCACCAGTCGTAGTAGGTGATGAAGCCGAGCTTGGGTCGGTCAATCGTCCAGTAGAGCTGTGGCGTGAAGTAATCCACCCAGCCCTTCTGGAGCCACTTCTTCGAGTCCGCGCCGAGGTCCTCATAGGGATCGAGACCGCCACCCGTGCCCTCGGGATGGTTTGGACGCCAGAGGCCGAAGGGACTAATGCCGAACTTCACATGTCGTTTGATGCCTTTGATCCCTTCGTAAATCGCCTGCACGGTCTGATCCACATTTTGGCGCCGCCAAGCGGTGAGCTCCAAAGCGCCGCCAGCGGCCTTGTAGCAGGCGTAAGTGTCCGCATCTGGGAACTCGACCTTCTTTTTGTCCGGTCCCATGATCGGATAGGGATAGAAATAGTCGTCGATGTGAATGCCATCCACATCGTAGCGACGCGTGACATCCAGCATCACCGCGATGGCCTGCTGGCGCACCTCGGACACACCGGGGTCCATCCACCAGTCGATGTGATATTTCATCGTCCATTCGGGATGCTTCCGATGGATGTGATCTGGGCTGGGGGCGTGTTTCTCGCCGGCGAGGGCCCGGTAGGGATTGAACCAAGCGTGCAGCTCCATGCCACGCTTGTGCGCCTCGTCGATGGCGAACGCTAGCGGGTCCCATCCTGGTGATTGACCCATCTCGCCGGTCAAAAACGGCGACCAAGGCTCGAGAGTCGATGCATACATCGCATCGCCGGCGGGCCGCACTTGAAAAATGAGAGCATTCAGGCGCAGCTTCGCGGCGGAGTCGATGAGTGTGAGGAGCTGCTCTTTTTGCTTTGCCACAGGCAAACCGGGCTCGCTGGGCCAGTTGATGTTGCGCACGGTGGCGATCCACGAGCCGCGCAGTTCCCGTGCGGGTGAAGGAACAGCGTTTTGAGCCGACAACGCTCCCATGAGGCCGATCAAGGCCGCAGCAAAGGTGATGCAAAGTTTCGGCTTCATCATTTGAGCCTTACTTCATGCTTTTCACTTCTCGATGCGATAGAGGGCTTTGTCCGTGCGGATGAAAAGCGCTTCGCCATCGGAGGAGGGACTTGCCATGATAGAGCCGTCTAGCGTGTTTTGAGAGAGCAGTTGGAAGCTGCGCCCGGCCTTGACGAGGCTCACCACGCCTTCGCGACTGCCGATGAGGATCTTCCCATCGACCCAAATCGGGCTGGAGCTAAATTTGCCACCCAAACGCTCGCGATAAAAAGCCTCGCCGGTCTGTGCGTCCACACAGCTGAGGATGCCCCCATCATCGACATAGTAGAGCAGTCCGTCATGCAGCAGCGGCGAGCACATCTTCGGCGCGTTCTTGTTGTTCTCCCACGCGGTCTCCGGCGTGTTGGCTCCGTGGTGCTTCAAAGCCATAACCTTCGATTTGCCGTAGGCGGTGCTGAAATAGATCATCTTTTCATCCGCCACCGGCAGCGCTGACATCGAAAAGCCAAGCTCACCGTATGGAACCCTCCACAACTCCTCCCCGCTCAGCGGGTCGTAGCCATAGATGTTGTTTGCTGCGGGGCTGATGAGCACAGGCAGCCCACCACTTTGAATCACAATCGGTGTGCCATAAGCCTTTTGCAGTTGTGGGCGCGGGTCCATCTTGCCACTGCGCTTGGTTTTCCATGCTCTCTGGCCCGTCTCCGTGTCAAAAGCGGCGATGAACTGCGCATCACTGCCATCGAAGTGGGCGATAAGACGGTTCTTCCATAGCACCGCAGTCGATCCGGGGCCGTTTTCGTGCATCACTTGAAGCTCCTCGTTTTTCCAAACCACCTTCTGCGTGCTAGCGTCGAGGCAAACCGTGCCGAATGAACCAAAATGCGCATACAAACGGCCGTTCGAGAGCACCGGCGTGGGCGAGGCATAGCTGTTGAGCGCATGCGCCCACTGAGGCTCCTTCACGTTCAGCAATTCGATGTCATGCAGCAATTTCCCGTTCTTCCTATCCACCGCCACAGCGCGCAGGCTGACGGAAGCCAGCACAACCACCGGTTGATCCCCGGTGTTCGTTTTGAGCCGACGCTCGGCTTCTTCCTGGGTCGCCATCTTTTCTACCGCTGTCGTCATCCAGATAACATCCCCAGCAATCACCGGCGTGGAGTGCCCTCGACCTGGCAGCTCGGTCTTCCATGTCACATGACTCGTCTCGCTAAAGCTTTCTGGTAGCTTCGTGATGACCGCGACACCTTGTCCAGAAGAGCCACGCCACTCTGGCCAGTCGGCGGCGACCACGTGCAAACAGCAAACAGCGAGGCAGGGGAAGAGGCGCAAAATCATGAGGTTCTTCTCAACGCATCAAAGAAGGGTCGTTTCACTTCTTTTTCTTCGCTACGCCCTTGGCAGGTGCTGTCGGATCTTCATTGGGACTGCCGTGCCACTTTGGTGCCATGTTCCTCGCATTCCAGTCATTCCATGCATTTGACAGTTCGGCGACGAGTTCGGGTTTCTTGGCTGCTAGGTCCCGCGTTTCGCCAATGTCTGCTTCCAAGTCGTAAAGTCTCCATCCCGACTGCGTCTTTGCTTCCATGTCGCGATAATCAACGAGCTTCCATTTTCCGCGGCGGATTGCCTTTTGCGGACCAAAACGCCACGCGAGCAAGTCATGCGGAGCGCCGGCTTTTTCGCCATTCAGGTGTGGGAGCAGATTAATTCCTTCTACCCCCTCTGGGAGCTTGGCTTCGGATGCCGCACAAGCTGTTGGTAGCACATCCAGCGCACTGACAGCGGGGTCGTAGGTTTTGCCAGCAGGCAATTTCCCCGGCCAACTGACGAAAAACGGCACGCGGATGCCACCTTCGAGCGTCTGGCCCTTGTCACCACGCAGCGGCGTGTTCATGCCAGTGTTGTAGGCGAAGAAAGGTTTGCGCCCACTGCCGCCATTGTCGCTGAAAAAGAATACCAGCGTGTTGGGATGATTCGCTTGTAGCTCAGCGGTAATGCGGCCGATGGCGTCATCGAGTCCGAGGAGAAGCGAGAGATAACCACGTCGGTTTTCATCGGTGACGGACGCTGGAATGCGGCTCTTGAGCTTCTCGGCGATCTCGAGCGGCGTGTGGACTGCGTTGTAGGCCAGATAAAGAAACCACGGCTTTGCGGCATGGCGACTTATGAAGCCCAACGCCTCATCCGTGAACAAATCCGTCGTGTAGCCATCCAGATGCTGCAGCTCGCGCCCGCGGTAGATCATATCGTGTGAATGCGCCGAGCCAAACTCCGGCTCGGCGTCCTTGTGCAGCAGAAAATTGTGTCCGCCGACGAGGAAGCCGAAGTAGTCATCAAACCCGCGCGACTGTGGATGATGCGCCTCATCAAAGCCCTGATGCCATTTGCCGATTAGCGCTGTCGCATAGCCCGCATCGTGCATCACATTCGCGATCGTGCGTTGATCCAACGGCAGACCGAGTTTGGCCTCGTCGCCCACATGCGGATTGAATTCATGCCCGAACCGCGTCGCTGCCTTCCCCGTCAAAAAACCCGCCCGCGACGGACTGCAATACGGCGCTGAGACATACCCGTTCGTGCATCGCACTCCTGAAGCCGCCAGCGCATCGATATGCGGCGTCGGCACCTGCTTGCCTCCATGCACACCGATGTCCGCGTAGCCAAGATCATCGGCGATGATGACGAGGACGTTTGGCTGTGTCGCGAAAAGCGAACAACACAGCAAAGTAAAAGAGGCCAGCGTGAGTTTCATGGCTTCAAAACGGGACGAATGCAGGTTTGAAGCGAATCTCATTTCGCAAACATCGCGTGCCCCTTGTTTCCGCCGCTAAGGACATAAGCAACCAAGTCGAGAACCTCTTCTTTTTTGAGCATCATCAAAAGCATCGGAGGCATGGGAGAAACCTTGCTCAACTCAATGTTCTTCACTTCTTTGCGATCGACGTTTACGCGTTGATTGGGGTCGGTGAGGTCGGTATTGAGGGTGACGCCGTCGCCACTGAGGTTGACGACGACGCCGCTCAGGATGCTGCCGTCGTTTTTGGTGACGACGATGGGGGCGAACTGCTCGTTGATCTCTTTGCTGGGATTGATGATCTGGTCGAGCAGGTCGTGCGGGCTGTAGCGACCGCCCGCGCCAGTGAGGTCGGGACCGGTCATGCCGCCGGCGTTGCCAAAGCGGTGGCAGGTGTAGCAGGCGGCGGCGCTGAACATCTTCCGGCCGTTGTCAAAGCTGCGCCCTTGCATGCCGTTTTTCGCGGCAGCGCTGAGTTCGTCGAGCGTCCACATCGTGGGTGTGCGGCCGGCGAACATCGCGCCGACGTTTTCGATGGCGGTTTTGCGCTCGGGTTTCTTCGCGATGAGTTCGGCGAACTGCGTTTTCTCGGCGTCGGTGAAGGTGCTGAGGCTGTCGTTGCGGATGAACTCGAGGAATTTGTCGAAGCTGGCCCCGCCTTTGTAGTTCGCGGCCTTGAGGAAGAATTCGAGCTGCTGCGTGCGCAGTTCAGGCGTCCAGCCGGCTTTGAGGAAGCGCAGGCTGCGCGCATACTCGATCTGCGGCTCCTGGCTTTCGGCGGCGGCGATGAGTGCCATGCCTTTCGCGGCGGCGTTCGGCGCTTGGAGGTAGGCGAGCGTTTCGGTGAGCAACCAGTTGAGCTCAAAGTTGTCGGCTGGATACGCGGGGTCGAGTTTCGCGATGATCGCGGCGACGGTGGCGTCGTCGGGATTGCCAAAGCGGTGCAAGACAATCTCGATGAGGCGCACATAGCCGAGGCGTTGCTCGGGCGTGAGCTTGGCGAAGTCGTGCTTCAGCAGCGCGGCGAGGATGGTGTCGCGGGATTTGGAATCGGGCTGATAAGACGGATCGGTCCGATGGGTCGGGCACACGCCGGTGCGGCGCGTGAGAGCGAGCAAAGCTTCGAGCTGCGCGGTGACATTGGTTTCGGCGAGCGCTTTGTCCTGCCATTCAGCGAGCGGTTGATGCTCCAGCGCGGTGCGGGCGGCGGCGCGCACGTAGCGGTCCTCGTGGCTGAGATGCGGCCAGGCGGTGGAGATGGCTTTCGGGTCTTGTTTAGCGTGGAAGGCTTCGAGCGTGCGGCGGACTTCTGTTTCAGGTGTCGTGCCGAGTTTAAAGGTGGGTGTATCTGTGATCTCCTTGCCAACATACGTCACCCGATACAGCCCGCTCTGCACGCGGCGGCCTCCGATGGTGAAATACATCGCGCCGTCTTGGCCGATGATGGCATCGCTGACGGGCAGCGGGCCGCCAGTGACGAATTCTTCCTTCGTGGCGGTATAGGTGCTGCCGTTCGGCGTCAGATGCACGGCATAGATTTTGCCCCAGCTCCAGTCGAGCGCGTAAAAGGCCTCCTGGTACTTCAAGGGGAACTTCGCGCCGTAGCCGAAGGTGCAGCCGGTGGGCGAGCCGGGGCCGATGTTTAGCGTGGCGGGCAGGTTGTCGATGTAGAACTCGGGATACTTGCCCGCGCCGTTGCGCCAGCCGAACTCCGCGCCGCTGACGACGTGGTTGATGCGCGTGGGGCGATACCACGACGTGTTGAAGTCATACTCCATGTCCGCGTCATAGACGAACAGCTCGCCTGCGCGGTTCACACCGCCATCGTAGATGTTGCGGAAGCCGCTGGCGAAGATCTCGAAGGTCTTTCCATCCGGTGTGAAGCGATACACGATGCCGCCGGGCGCCATGACGTGGCGGTTGTGGCCGCGACCGTCCGGCATGCGCGGCAGCAGATGGTCATCGCCCCACAGTTTGGCGACGGGCGAGCTGTCCGGCGTGCCGGCCTTCGGGCCTTCTTTGAGCACGGCGTTGTTGCCGCTGATGAGGTAAAGGCCCTTGCCGTCCGGTGTCTTCAAAATGGCATGCACCCCGTGGTCGCTGCCCGCGTCGAACTCACGCAGCATCTCCACTTTGTCCGGCATGTCGTCGCTGTTGCTGTCGGTGATGCGATACACGCCGCTGGGGATCTTTTTCTCGTAATCATTCACGCCGACATACAGCGCTCCGAAGGCAAAGAGCATGCCGTTCACGCCGCGGATGTCGGCGGGCACCTTTTCGATGTCGCCAGCGCTCAACGTCTGGCCTGCGGCGGGTGCTTTGAAGCGGTAGAGCATGCCATACTGGTCGCTCACGTAGATGCGGCCCGCGTCATCGGTCGTGAGGTTCACCCACGAGCCCTGCTCGCCGCCCGGCACGCTGTAAATGAGCTCTACCTTGAAATCCTTCAGCGTCTTGATGTTCGACACCGGCGTCGCCACATTCGCGCCGATGGCCGGCCCGACCGCGTCGGGGCGTTTGGCTTTAGCTTTGCCCTTTTCGGCTGCTTTGCCTTTCTCGGCGCCTTTTCCCTTCGCTGGTGCTTTCGGTGCCGCAGCAGGAGCCTTCGCCTTGCCTTTGCCCGGCGCTTTGGCCTCGATGATCTGCGCATCACTCGGGATCGCGGACTTCTCAAACGCGATCACACCGCCCTCGGGCAGTTCTTTGAGCATCACGTCCTTGATGTGGACCTCCATGGCGGGGCCGCGGTGGATTTGGAAGGCGAGGAGGCCTTCGAGGGAGCGTTTGGCCTCTTCGAAGTCGGTGAGCTCCATCGTCGTTTTGCCGTCGATCTGGTGCACGAGGTGGTTTCCCTTCGCGATGATGGTGTACTCATGCCACTCGGCTACATCGGCCTCGACGAGGTCGTGCTCGCCCGCGAGCCATTTCACGCCGGAGGGGTCGATGACGACGCTCTGGCCGTTTTGCGAGACGATGCCGCGTCCGCCTTCCTCATACATCATCGCGCGGTAGGGCGCGTTCGGGTGGATGTCGCACTGGTAGCCGCGGATGGACCACTTCTTGTCGGCGTTCTCACTGCTGCGGTATTGGATGCCGGTGTTGTTGCCCTTCTGGCGGATTTTGGCCTTCAACTCGAAGTTTTTAACCTTCCCACCGCGCCAGATCAGAAACTGGTTATACGCGAGCTGTTCAGGTCCGGTCGTGTTGCCGACGATTTCGCCATTCTCGACCTTCCACAGCTCCGGATTACCATCCCAGCCAGTGAGGTCTTTGCCGTTGAAGAGGGATTTAAAACCGTCCTGCGCGGAAGCGGCAGAGAAAGCGAGGAGCGAGAGAAGGAGGAGACGTTTCATGGTGGGTCGCGTGCTTAAACGCGACCGTCTCACGAAACCTGCCAGCAAAAGCTGTGTCGGATCTGGCAATGCGGATGTTACGACCTGCCTGTCACTTCGCGGAGGAATTTCCACAGTTCGAGTGTCGGCGGATCGTCTGTACCGCCGAGGTCGCTGCTGATGGTGCCGTGGGTTTTGCCTTCGGCGGCGACGACGCGGGCGGGGATGCTGGCTTCGGTGAGTTTGCTGGCGAGCCAATGGGCTTGAGCTTTTGTGTCTTCGCGAGAAGCAACGTGCAGGATGAGGAAGGGCGGGATGTGCTTGTCCTTGGCGATGTGATGCACGGGTGACACCTCGCGTTGCGCGGCTTCGTCTTGGCCAAAGATGGTCTTGAAGGTCTTGGAGATGCCGTCATTGACGTCGTGGATGCGTTTCGGGATGTCGTAGGCGGAGACATCGAGCGGGACGCAGCCTTTGAGGCTGGTCATCGGCACGCCGGTGGCTTTCAGGTGGCGATCATCCGTGCAAAGCAACGCCGCGAGATGGGCTCCGGCGGAGTGGCCCATGATGATGAGGGAATTGGGATCGCCGCGATGCTCAGCGGCATGGTCACGCACCCAGCGCACGGATTTCGCGAGATCGGCCATGATGTCTTTCACGGTCACGGCGGGCACGAGTCGGTAATTCACGGACATGAGCACGAATCCTTTGTCCACGAAGGCCTGCGGCTTCTGCTGCATCGCGGCTTTGTCGCCCTTTGACCAGCCACCGCCGTGAATCCACACGATGATGGGATGGTCTTTGCCCTCGGGCGGCGAATACACGTCGAGCGATTGCAGCTTGTCCTTTGCCTCCGTATAAAAGAGATCACGATGCACCTCCGGCGTGACAGCGGAGGCGGAAGTGGCGAGTAGCAGGGCAAGCAGTGCGTGTCGCATGCTTGGTGAAACGATTCAGATGCGCCCGCCTCTCATCGAAGGCTTGTTTCACGCCAGCATCTTCGTCACGAGTTCGCCATGCACATTCGTGAGGCGCATGTCGAGGCCTTGGAACTTCACGGCGAGCTTGGTGTGATCAAAGCCGAGCTGGTGGAGCAGCGTGGCGTGCAGGTCATGCACATGCACGGCATCCTGCGTGACATTGAAACCGAATTCATCGCTCTCGCCGAGCGTGAAGCCGGGCTTCATGCCGCCGCCGGCGAACCACATGGTGAAGGCATTCGGGTGATGATCACGGCCATCACTGCCGCCCTGGACCATCGGCGTGCGGCCAAACTCACCGCCCCAGATGACGATGGTGTCTTCCAAAAGGCCGCGTTGCTTCAAATCGCGCACGAGAGCGGCGCATGGCTTGTCGGTGAGCCCGCACTGGGTCTTCAAGCCACCGGTAAGGCCGCCGTGATGATCCCAAGCCTCGTGGAAGAGCTGCACAAAGCGCACGCCGCTCTCGATGAGACGGCGGGCGAGGAGGCAATTGTTGGCGAAGGATGCTTCGCCGGGCTTCGCGCCATACATGTCGAGGATGTGCTGAGGCTCCTTGGAGATGTCCATCAGCTCCGGAGCGGTCTGCTGCATGCGGTAGGCGAGCTCGAAGCTGTTGATGCGGCTGGCGATCTCCGGATCACCTACGAAGCTGAGTCGCTCCTCGTTGAGCTGTTTGAGCACATCGAGCGTGTCACGCTGCGTGGCATCATCGACGCCCTGCGGATTGTTGAGGAATAGTACCGGCTCGCCGCTGCTGCGGAAGGGCACGCCTTGATAGACGGTGGGCAGGAAGCCGCAGCCGAAGTTGCTCATGCCGCCGCTGGGACCCTTTTGGCCGCTTTGCATGACGACATAGCCAGGCAGGTCCTGGTTTTCCGTGCCGAGACCGTAGAGCGTCCATGCGCCGAAGCTGGGTCGGCCAAAAATCTGCGAGCCGGTGCTCATCAAGATCTGCGCTGGCGCATGATTGAAGGCATCGGTCTTCATTGAGCGCACAATGGTGAGGTCGTCGGCGATCTGCGCGGTGTGCGGCAGCAGTTCGCTCAATTCCGCACCGCATTGGCCGTGGCGGGCAAATTGGAACTTCGGGCCGAGCAGCTTGCTGTTCGGATTGATGAACGCGGCACGGTAGCCTTTCAGCAGATCGGCCGGAGGCAGCTTGCCATCCCATTTGGATAGCTCGGGCTTGTTATCGAAGAGCTCCAGATGGCTCGGCGCACCGCCCATGAAGAGGTAGATGACGCGCTTGGCCTTCGCAGGGTAGTTCGGCTTCTGGATGGCCAGCGGGTTTGCGCCCACGGGTCCAGCTTTTGCAGCCAGATCCATCGCCGCGATGCTAGCGAGGCCCACGCCGCATTCTTTGAAAAACCAGCGGCGGGTACGGTAGTGGGCGTATTCGGCTTGGAGTTCGTGGCGGAGGCTCATGAGAGGCGTTTACACCGAAAACGGACTTCTTCATGCCACGAACTCGCTCAAAACAAAAAGCGTCACGGCATTCTCCATGCCGCGACGCCGTGATTTCGCGCCTCATTGAGCTTGCTGACTGCTCCACAGTAGCCGCCAAGCGTCGAACTCGGACGGGCGCAGCTTGCGATGCCCACCGGCTTCGTGCACAGGGCTCCTGGCGTGATTTTCAAAATCGTGCCAAAGCAACGACGGGCTTGCTATTTGACCTCCGATCTACTGCAATCGCCCAACCATGTCTCTCCAACCCATCTTGCTGCTCCTTCCTGGCCTCCTCCTCACCTCATGTTCGTCGCTGCGATCGCCCATCGTGCCCGGAGCGGTGCCCAAAGACCACGGAGCCATCGGTGCGACCGAAGGTCCGGCATGGAAGGACGGCTCTCTCTACTTCACCGATGGCAAGCATATCAATCGCCTCGGCTCGGATGGCAAAACAACTGTCTTCCGCCACAACGCCTCCAACGGCCTGCTCTTCGACCGTGAAGGCCGCCTCGTCGCCTGCGAATCCGGTCTGCGCCGAGTGACACGAACGGAGAAGGACGGAAGCATCACTCTTTTGGCGGACCGCTTCGAAGGAAAACGCTTCAACTCGCCCAACGACCTCGGCATGGACTCGAAGGGCCGGATTTACTTCACCGATCCACGCTATGGTCCACGCGATAACATGGAGCTCAATATCGAAGGCGTCTATCGCATCGAATCTCCCG
Source organism: Prosthecobacter sp. (assembly GCA_017853885.1). Lineage (GTDB taxonomy): Bacteria > Verrucomicrobiota > Verrucomicrobiia > Verrucomicrobiales > Verrucomicrobiaceae > Prosthecobacter. The sequence goes on along the minus strand of JAFMIR010000044.1, from coordinate 9,388 downwards.
GCAAAGTCACCCGCATCCTCTGCGATGGAGCGGAACGTCCTAACGGCATCCTCATCTCGCCAGACGGCCGCTATCTCTACATCGCCGACAACAATAACAACACGCACGGCGGTTCACGAAAGCTGCTGCGCTACACGCTCGACTCCAACGGCGATGTGCAGCCCGGCTCGCGGAAGGTCATCTTCGACTGGAAGGACGGACGCGGCCCCGATGGCATGAAGATGGATGCCGCAGGACGAATCTACGTCGCCGCAGGCACGAACAAGGCCACGGAATACGAAACGACACGCTTCAAAGCCGGCTGCTACATCCTCTCGCCCTCCAGCAGGCTCATCGATTTCATCCCGACCTCTCCCGATGAGTGCTGCAACTGCGCCTTTGGTGGCAAAGCCGGCAAAACACTCTTCATCACCTCCGGCGGCCATCTTTGGAGCGTTCCTCTGAAATGAAAACGCTGCTCGTCGCACTCCTGCTGCTCCCGTCGCTGCTCGTCGCCGCCGAGCTGCCAGACATCCAAAGCGTGCCGCCAGATCTCGTCGTGCCCGCTTTGAGCGAAGGCACGCCCGCCGCAGGCAAACGCGTCCGTCACGGGCTCAACATCTTCTACCTGCCCACCGATTGGAAGGCTGATACGAAATGGCCCGTCATCGTCGAGCTCGCCGGAAATGGCGGCTACAAAAACAAGTATGGCGATGTCAGCACCGGCCTGCCGGAAGGCAGCAACCTCGGCTACGGTCTCTCCGGCGGAAAAGGCTTCATCTGGCTCTGCGTGCCTTATTTGAATGCCAAAGGCGATCAAATCGCCATCACCTGGTGGGGTGACAAACCCTCCTACGATCCTCAGCCGACGCTCAAACACCTCCGTGAAAGCGTTCGCAGCCTCTGCCGCGACTTCAGCGGCGATGAAACCAAGGTCGTGCTCGCCGGCTTTTCACGCGGAGCCATCGCCTGCAACTACCTCGGCCTCCACGACGACGAAACCTCGAAGCTATGGAGCGCCTTCTTCGCCTACAGCCACTACGACGGCGTTCACAAATGGCCCTATCCCGCCTCCAATCGCGAATCCGCCCTCATTCGTCTCAAACGCCTCGGCAGCCGCCCCCAGTTCATCTGCGGCGAAGGTGCGAACGCGCAAGAAACCAAGAAATACCTTCACCCGCTGCTCTCGAATGCCGATCTCACCTTCCAAAGCACCGGCTTCCGCAATCACAACGACGCGTGGACTTTGAGGCCTTGCGAAGCCCGCGACAAAGCCCGCGAGTGGCTCAAGCGAGTTACTTCTTCTCGCTGAGCACGGCTTCGACGGCTTGCAGGATCGTCTCGACCTCCGCGAGCCTTCCGACGCCTTCGTAACCGCAGGCGAGCATGCCTTCGGCGGGCTCGACGAAGTGGGCACCGTAGCCGCGGAGGGTTTCGACGTTCTTCAGCGTCGCCGGATGCTGCCACATCTTGCCGTTCATGGCCGGGGCGATCAGAATCGGGGCACGCGTGGCGAGGGCGATGGCGGTGAGGGCGTCGTTGGCGAAGCCGTGGGCCATGCTGGCAAGCACGTTGGCGCTGGCTGGAGCGATGAGGAGCAGGTCGGCCTCGTCGGCGAGCTGGATGTGACCAGGCTGCCAGCCTTCTTTTTCCGCGAAGAGATCGGTGATGACGGGATTCTTCGACAACGTGCTCAAAGTGAGCGGTGTGACGAATTCGAGCGCGGACTTCGTCAGCACGCAAGTCACGCGGTGGCCGGCCTTGGTGAGCTGGCTGGCGAGGTCCGCCGCCTTGTAGGCCGCGATGGAACCGGTGATGCCGAGAATGATGCGGGACATAATGGCGATCTTAACCACGAAAAACGCCGTGTGAAAGCCCAGATGACGAACCGCTTGCCTTCGCGCGTGCAAGAGCGCACTGTCACATCTCCCAATCAACCACCGCATGCGTTGCCCCAAATGCAGCACTTCCCAAGACAAAGTGATCGACTCCCGTGAGGCGCGGGAAGGCTCTGCCATCCGCCGTCGGCGTGAGTGTATGAAATGCGGTTTTCGCTTCACAACCTACGAAATCGTCGAGCGTGAGGAGTTGCGGGTGGTGAAGCGCAATGGTGCCCGCGAGAATTTCAACCGCGACAAGCTGCTCAGCGGCGTGCGTAAGGCCTGCGAGAAGCGCCCGGTGAAGATGGAAGACATTGAGCAGTTGGTGGACGACATCGCCATGGAGCTCGCGGAGGAGGGCTATCGCGAGATTCCAAGCACGGTGATTGGCGCGAAGGTGATGCGCGGTCTTGAGGCGCTCGATCATGTGGCCTATGTGCGCTACGCGTCCGTCTATCGACAGTTTGAGGACGTGGGCGAGTTCATTGATGAGATCCAAAGCCTCGGGAAACGGCGTCTCCGCGAAAAAGGTCAGGTGGAGCTCTTCAATCCGAAAAAGAGCTGAGATCCACATTCACCAGCGTGGCACCCAGTCGGTCGCATTGCTTTTGCAGCTTCTCCAGCAGCGCACGGGCGCCAAACAGATCTCCGTCTTGGGCTAGGCGGCAGAGGTGCGATGCTGTTTCCGATGCTAACGTGGCGGTGTATACGCCGAGCATACCTTTGAGAGAGTGTGCAGCCTCGTAGAGCGCGACGGCATTTCCGGCGCTGATGGCAGCGGAAGCATCTTGGAGAAACTTACCAGAGTCTTCGGCGTAGATCGCGATGAGCTCGCGGGCCATTTCGAGGCCGCCCGCAGTGGCGATGAAGGCATCTGCTTTGAATGCCGGCCCGCGTTTTTTGGGCTTTGTGGCCTCGGCTGGTGGTTCGGTGATCTCGAGACGCGGCGGTGCGGCGGCGCGACCATGCATGAAGCGCTCCAGAGCATGCAGCAGCTCGGCGCTATGGATGGGTTTGGAAACATAGTCGTCCATCCCGGCGGCAATGCATTGCTCGCGGTCGCCTTTCAGCGCGTTCGCGGTCATCGCGATGATGGGCACATGGCCGCCGTGCTTCTCCTCGATCTGCCGGATGGCGCTGGTCGCCTGAAAACCGTTCATCTCCGGCATCTGCACATCCATGAGGATGGCATCGAAATCTCCATCTCGCACTCTTTCGACTGCCTCTTGGCCGTTGTTCGCAATCTCGACGCGGTGACCACGCTCTTCAAGCAGCTTGGCTGCAACGAGCTGGTTCACCCGGCCATCCTCGACAACGAGCACCTTCATCGATTTCTCCGCAAGACCGAGCAGCGGGCCGGTGGAAGAGGCTGCTGGACGACCCACGCTGTCGTGCGTGGCCTCACCAAACACGGCGATGAAGTGAAAGGTGCTGCCTTTGCCAGGAGCACTCTCTACCCAGATGCGGCCCTGCATGAGCTCGACGAGGTCACGGCAGATGGCGAGGCCGAGGCCGGTGCCACCGTAACGGCGGTTCGTGGTCGACTCCGCCTGAGTGAAGGCATCAAAGATGCGGCCCTGAACCTCTGTTGAGATGCCGATGCCGCTGTCGTGAATTTCAAAGTGAAGCGTGGTCTTGTCCAGCACCCGAGATTCGATGCTCACGCGCACAATGATCCCGCCGCGGTCAGTGAATTTGATCGCATTGCCGACGAGGTTGATCAAAATCTGTCGGAGTCTCCCGTCATCGCCGAGGAGCATGACTGGCACGTCTTCCGCCACCTCGTGCTTGAGCGTGAGGTTCTTCTGCATGGCCCGGACCCCGAGGGTCAGCAGCGTGTCAGCAATCGTGTGGCGCAGGTCAAAGTCCTGCTCATCAAGCTCCATTTTTCCTGCCTCGATCTTGGAGAAGTCGAGCACATCGTTCAGCAACGAAAGCAGGCTTTCCGCAGAGTTCTTCAGCATCAGGAGATACTCGTGCTGCTTGAGATCGAGCTGGGTGTTCAACAAAAGCTCTGTCATGCCGATGATGCCGTTCATAGGCGTGCGGATCTCGTGGCTCATGTTCGCCAGAAAAGTGCTCTTCGCACGGTTTGCGGCCTCAGCGGCGAGCCGCGCCTGACGGAGTTCCTCTTCGGCCAACTTTTGTTCCGTGAGGTCTGTTTGGGAACCGGCCATGCGGTAAGGCTTGCCGTCAGGATCACGCAGCGCCCGTCCACGACCAAGCATCCAACGCCACGTTCCGTTCTTGTGCTGGAGGCGGAACTCCACCGCGTAGCGATCCTGCAAGCCATGAAGATGATCGTTCACCGCCTTCATCACGCGATCGTGATCCTCGGGATGAAGACGTGATTCGAAGCTGCTGAAATCGTTTGGCAGCTCCTCATCCTCGTAGCCGATCATGCTTTTCCATCGTGGCGAAAAGAACACCGCACCGCTGCGGATGTCCCAGTCCCAGATGCCGTCATTCGTGCCTTGCATCGCGAGGGCAAAGCGTGACTCGCTCGCATCGGCGAACGGCGGCAGGTCATCAGAGTTCAAGGCGTGCATGCGGTGACTGGAGCAGCTAAGATGAACCGCAACCGCGCTGCTGTCGAATGCGCAGGCGATGCACGTTTGGCCATTTTCGCTGCGTTTTCGGCTTGTCATGCACCGCCGAACCCTCCTGACTGCTCTTTCTACCGCCCCGCTCACCTCTTGGGCTGCGGGAACAAAACTTCGTGTGGCCGTTATCGGCCACACAGGCCGCGGCAACTACGGCCACGGCATCGACACCATGTGGAAGGCCATCCCTGCAACAGAGATCGTCGCCATCGCCGATGCGAATGCGGCGGGTTTGCAGGCGGAGTTGAAAACCATTGGCTGCAGTCGAGGCTTCACCGATTACCACATCATGCTCGCCGAGGTCCGTCCGGACATCGTTGCGATCGGGCCCCGGCACATCGACCAGCATCGAGACATGATGCTGGCCGCGATCCAAAACGGAGCGAAAGGCATCTACATCGAAAAACCTTTTGTGCGCAGTCTCGCCGAGGCCGATGAGGTCATTGCTGCTGCAGAAAAAACCGGCACCAAGATCGCCATCGCGCATCGCAACCGCTATCACCCTGTTCTGCCAATGGTCGCCAAGCTCATCGCCGATGGTGCGATTGGCCGTGTGTTTGAATGTCGTGGGCGTGGCAAGGAAGACCCTCGCGGCGGTGGTCTCGACATGTGGGTGCTGGGCTCGCATGTCATGGGCAGCGCGATCGTGCTCGCAGGCCCGGCGAAGGCCTGTGCCGCGAATGTGTATCAAAACGGTCGTCCCATCACGAAGAGCGATGTCAAAGAAGGCGATGAAGGCATCGGGCCGCTCGCAGGAGACGAGGTGCATGCTCGCTTTGAGATGGGAAATGGCCTGCCGTTTTTCTTCGACAGCCTCAAGAATGCCCGCCTGAGAAAACCTGCTTACGACGACCCTGCATCCTTCGGTTTGCAAATCTTCGGCAACGCCGGTGTCATCGACCTGCGCATGGACCAGGAGCCTTTCGCATGGATTCAAAAGGGCGGCGAGGCCCGGAAGCCCGTGCTCGCCGACAAGGATCTCGCTAAAAAGGTCTCCAGCCATGAAATCTCTGGCCTCGACCTTGTCGCCGCCATCCAAGAAAACCGTGCCCCGCTTTGCGATGCTATCCACGGCCGCCAGATCATGGAGATGATTTCCGCCGTTTACGAATCCCAACGCCTCAATGGCCAGCGGGTGACGTTGCCTCTCAAAACACGGGTGAATCCGCTCACACGGCTTTGAGCCGTTTCCTTGTCAAAAACCCTGCCAAGGCCTCCGCGGTGGCAAAGTGCTCGCGGGCGAACTCTGCGGGGTTGATGGAGATGACGAAGTGGATCTCGATTTGCAGCATGAGTTGCATCAACGCCATCGAGTCGAGGCCCAAAGCAAAGAGATCGGCCTTCGGAGTGATTGGCTCCTGCGGTTCGAGAATTTGCTCGGCAAGCAGGAGTTCGATCACATCTTCAGCGCGGATAAGTTCGGGCATGGTGCAGTGGCTAAAACATGCGGCCTTTGGGGCGTCAAACATTTGATCCTGACTGTATCTTCGGGAAAGAGTGGAGCGAATGCTTTTCGATCTTCCGCTGGCTGCCGCTGAATCCATCCCGCCCCTCTTCGCGCTGCTTGCCGTGATGCTGGCGGGCGTGGTGTTGGTCTCGCTGCTTCTGCTAAGGCTCCAGCAATCGCTGCTGGCCGGCTATTTTCTCTGTGGAGTGCTAATCGCCAATTCCGGCATCATGACGCTTCTCGGTGGAGGCGAGTCACAGGATCGGATCGCGAACATGGCGGAGTTTGGCGTCGTGTTGCTTATGTTCACGCTGGGTCTTGAGTTCTCGCTGGGGGAACTGAAATACCTGCGCCGCCTAGCCTTTGTGGGGGGAGCATGGCAGATGGGGCTTTGCATCGCGGTCGTTGCGGCTGCTGTGCTGGGTTTTGGCATCGGTTGGCAGGGTGCGCTGGTGCTCGGCGTGGCGCTGGCGATGAGTTCCACGGCGGTGAGCTTGAAAAGTTTCCAAGATCTAGGCCTCGAATCAAGTCCGGGTGCCCGCATGGGGTTGGCCGTGGCCATCTTCCAAGACTTGTTCATCATCGCGTTCTTCCTCTTCGTGCCGCTGATTCTTCCGCAGCACGGAGACAACAAGGCACTGAGTTCCAGCCTCGGCAGCCTTGTGTTGCGCGGGGCTTTGTTTGTTGTGTTCTCCGGCCTGGCAGCTCGCTGGATCATCCCATGGCTTCTCAATGCGGTAACACGCACCCGCAATCGCGAGCTCTTTACCCTCACGGTGATTGGCTGCTGCGTGGGTCTCGCGTTCACCGGGGGTCTTTTAGGCCTCGGCTTGGCGCTCGGGGCCTTCGTGGCGGGGCTCGCGGTGAGCGAATCCATCTTCAAACATCGCATTCTCGCCGATGTGATGCCGCTGAAAGATCTGTTTTTGACACTCTTCTTTGTCACGGTCGGTTTGATGATCGATGTGAGGACCGCCTCGCAGAATTGGCAGCCCATTTTGCTGCTGACACTCGTCCTGATGCTCGGCAAAACAGCGATCATCAGCACGATCGCGCGCAGGCTCGGTCTCGCCTACCGTCAGGCGCTCATGGCTGGCATTGGCCTCAGTAGCGCAGGCGAGTTCTCGCTCGTGCTGCTGCGGCAGGCGGGTGAATCCTCGCTTTGGAGCAACTCAACGCAGCAGATTCTTCTTTCGGCCTCCGCCCTCTCGATGGGTCTTTTACCTGCCGCGATGCGTTTTGGCACCCCATTGGCCTCATGGCTTGAAAAAAGGGGCTGGGGCAGACGCAAGACCGCACTCAGCGATACGGGCGATCTGCGGCAACGTGTGAAAGGCATGCACGACCACGCCATCATCTGCGGGCATGGTCCGGTCGGAGAAAAGCTCAACCGGGAGCTGCTCGACAGCGGTGTCAGCACACTCATCATCGAGCTGAATGCGGAAACCGTTCGTCAATTGAAGCGGCAAGGCCAGACCGTGCTCTTTGCCGATGCCACGCATCAGGAAACGTGGGCACTCACCCAGCTGGGCAAGGCACGGCTTGTCGCGTTGACCTTCCCAGATGCGCTAATCAACGCTCAAGCGCTCGAAATCATTCGCGACTCAAGACCTGACCTTGCCGTGTTGGCCCGGGCAAGGTTTGCTAGCGATGTCGAACGACTCAAACGTCTCGGTGCCACTGTCGTGATCAATGATGAGCAGGAGGCCAGCCAAGCTGTTGTGGATGCTGCCATAACGCTGCAAGGAGCGTAAGATTCGTGCAACAAGCCGCAGGTGAGATTGATTTGCTCACGCCTCACACAGCGGCCTTGTGGCGGTCCGAAATCTTGGTCACGGTACATCCATGCAGCCCCTCGTCGTCTCTCATCCGCTCGCCCAGTGCCACCTCACGGAGATGCGCAATGCATCCACGCCGTCGCATCGCTTTCGTCGGCATCTGAACCTTCTCGGGCGCATGCTCTTCCTCGAAGCCACGCGGGAGCTGTCAGTCGAAGCGATCCGCGTGCAGACACCGCTGCAGGAAACGGATGGTGTGACCTTGGCGCGGCCGATGGTCTTGGTGCCCATCCTTCGTGCGGGCCTCGGTTTGCTCGACGGCATCCTCTCCCTCGTCCCCGACGCCTCCGTGGCTCATGTAGGCATCAAGCGAAACGAGGAGACCGCGCTGCCGCAGCCTTATTACGCGAACCTACCGCCGGTGATCACTGAGGCGGATGTGTTCTTGCTCGATCCGATGCTCGCCACGGGTGGCAGTGCGGTGGAGGCAGCGCGGCAATTGAAGGCAGCTGGCGCCAAGCACGTCACGATGCTCTGCGTGGTGAGTTGCCCTCAAGGCATTGCTACCCTTTCCAAGGCTCATCCGGATGTTCGTATCGTCACGGCCGCCATCGATGACAGCCTGAACGACTGTCGTTACATTGTCCCAGGTCTCGGGGATGCAGGAGATCGGTATTTCGGAACCCTTTGAGCTTCGTTGGACGCAGCACAGGCATTCTCCATTTGGCAGCGGCGCGGACGGCTGCTGTATTCCAGCATGTCCAAAGGACCCCTTCTCATCACCGGCGGCGCCGGTTACATTGGCTCTCACACGGTTCGTCTTCTACTCGACCAGCATGAAAAAATCGTCGTGCTGGACAATCTGATCTTCGGCCACCGTGATGCACTGCCCATGGATCGCGTGACTTTTTTTGAGGGTGACATGGCCGACGGCGCGCTTCTGGAACGCCTCTTCACCCAGCACAAGCCGGAGGCTGTGCTACACTTTGCTGCCTTTGCGTATGTGGGTGAGTCCGTCGCGGATCCTCTCAAATATTACCGCAACAACCTCGCCGCGCCGCTGACCCTGCTCGAGGCCATGCAGCGTCATGGCTGCATGCGTTTTATCTTCTCCTCGAGCTGTGCCACCTATGGCGACCCTGTTCGCATTCCAATGGATGAAACCCATCCGCAAGCGCCTGTGAACCCCTACGGTGCATCAAAATGGATGCTCGAACGCGTGCTGCGTGATTGTGAGCGTGCTTGGGGCATGAAAGCAGTCTTCCTACGTTATTTCAATGCCTCTGGCTGCCATCCCAGCGGCGAAATGGGGGAGGATCACAATCCCGAGACCCACCTGATTCCTCTTGTCCTGCAGGCTGCCAATGGCCAGCGCCCGCACATTACTGTCTTTGGCACGGACTATCCTACGCCGGATGGCACCTGCATTCGTGATTACATCCATGTCTGTGACCTCGCCAGCGCCCATGCCCTCGCCCTGAACTATCTGAGGGAAGGCGGTGATACAACTGCGATCAACCTCGGCACGGGTCGAGGCTTCAGCGTGAAGGAAATCATCTCCGCCGCCGAGTTCGTTACCGGGAAAACCATTGCCGTCGTTTATGGCGAGCGCCGTGCGGGTGATCCCTCCGAGCTCGTCGCTGATCCTTCGCTGGCGGCCAAGGTCCTCGGTTGGAAAGCCGCTCATCTTGATCCACGCGG
>JAFMIR010000015.1 GCA_017853885.1 Prosthecobacter sp. | reverse complement strand
GCGGTAGAGCACTGCCTTCACACGGCAGGGGTCGCAGGTTCGAACCCTGCACCGCGCACCATCGTTGTTTCTGTTTCTACCCAGGAGAAACCGGAGAGATAAACCGATCCAATGAGGTTGGACGAGATGCGGGAAAATGCACTGAAATGAGCTGTGAGTGCATGGGGCATTGCATAAGAAGCAACACTCAACTCCTCCTTCATCCGTCGGCTGACAAAAGCAAGTTTGCCAAAGGCCAGCGCATCAACTTGCAGAGAGGCGCTCCCGCCAAGCTCAAAGTGAAGTGCTCCATCAGCAAGACGATCACCGACAAACCGAAGCGGAGCGAAGATAGCCAGCCGCAGGCTGCCCGCAGGGCGAGAGCAACGAGGCGAATCAAAAGCCAGACGGATGATCTCGGCAGATAAACTGCTTTAGGCAACCACCCTCCCAATAACCGCAGCCTGCAGCGAGCACCCAAGCCATGCGGCCGCCGAACTTCTCGGGGCTTCCAGAGGGGATGCGTTGCTACCCTCACCCGCCGAAAGAGCCGCCACCAAAAACCCTTGGCACAGCGGAAGGAAAAGCTATTCTCATGAGCGTTGAAAATTCGGCAAAATCTTCGCCTTAGCCATCGCAAGACGGTTCAAAACCGGATTCAAAACCGGGCTGAAACCGAGATTCGCAGTCTTCACTGGTCATTCCACATTCGGAATTCATTATTTCTCCTACCCATCTCCCCCGAAGCTCCCTCATACCGCGTCTCCGCGCCGCGCCGAAGAGCAAGACGAGCCTACCCCTCAGAAGCAATTCCTATCAGGCACATGGTTTCACTGCCTAGTGAAATCGCAGGACGACGCGAGGAACGATGCCAGGCAGCTGCGGTTCGAGGTCACCGACTTCACCTAGTCGGCGAATCACAGTGCATTCGTCGAGGTGTATTCCACCGCGCCGCTTCCACGCTCGGGCATCCCGAAGTTGAACGTGACCTTCGGCTGGCCGCAGCTGAAAGGCCGCAAGCTAAACGCGAAAAACGTCCACGCATAATACCCGAAAAGCCGCCCCGTTCGACGGACTGCGCGTGGGTAAAGGCGGACGGTGGGAGCTACCGCGTAGAAGTTGGCCCGATCTCCAAGCGCAGCGTTGGCACGACCTCGCTGTCGCACCCGCAAAATGATGAGCACATCCGCACGACCTTGGACTGGGCCAGCTTGCGGGCGCTTTGCGCAGGCGGCAGCAAGCTGCTGCAGTCTAAGGCGCGCTGCGCCACTCTCCCCATCATGCGTTCCCTCCTCGCACTCCTCCTCTCCAGCGCTGCGCTACACGCGGCCCTCACGACGACAATCGCTCCCGACCCGTGGCCAAACGTCGCGCCCTTTGCGACGACGCGCAACTTCGACGTGGAGCGCGACATCGCGCGGCGCACGCCGAGCGCGATCCTGAATGTGTATGACATCGAGAACGACACGCTGAGTGTGCAGTCCTTCACGCAACCCGCGCACGGCAGCGCGAGCGCGAATGGCGACGGTACCTTCACCTACACGCCCGCAAGCGGATACACGGGCGCGGATTCGTTCGCGGTGACAGTGAGCGACGGGCACGGCGGCACTTCGATCACGACGATGAGCGCGCGCGTGATCGTGCCAGAGAGCGGCTACGCAACGACGCGCTTCGTGAACATGACCGACTTATCGGCGGGCGGCGCGACGATCGACTTCGGCGCATCCACCTCCACGGTGCCGCGCGTTGTGGATTGGAATCGCGACGGCTTGTCCGACATCATCGTCGGAGCGAGCGGCGCGGTGTGGCTTTATCTCAACACCGGCACAGCGAGTACGCCCGTCTTCGCCGGAGGCACTCGCGTGCAGGCGGCTGGCGTGAACATCAGCGCGGGCACGGGCCTCGTGTGCGTTGCGTGGGCGGACTTCGACGGGGACGGCGTGCGCGACCTCGCGATGACGAACACGAGCAACGGCAAGATCACCTACTACCGCACGACAACGACCACCGGCAGCATCGTGCTCGCCGCGGGGGTGCTGCTGCGCAATGCGGCGAACACCGCGGACTTCGTCGCCACCGACTCGCGCGTGGACGTGGCGGATTGGAATGGCGACGGCAAACCGGATATCATCACCGGCTCGTTCTCCGGCAATGTGCAGGTGGCTTACAACACCTCGACCGGCGCGACGCAGACCTTCGCCGCGCCCGTGACGGCGCTCGACACCACAGGCCTCACGATCAGCGGCTCCTACAATCTCACGCCGCGAGTGATCGACGTATCGCGCGACGGCGTGCTCGATCTGCTCGTCGCCTACAACTGGGGCAACATCGACTTTCGCGCGAACACAGCCTCCGCCGCCGCGCCCGTGCTCGGCTCGTCCGCGCAGCTCAGCGTCACCTTGCCCGATGGCAGCACGCCGGACCTGCACGCGCTCACCGACGGGCCATTCGTCGATCTCGCGGACTTCGATGGCGACGGCACGTTCGACCTGCTCATCGGCGGCAGCATCGGCGGGAAGGTGCGGTTCGCGACTGGCTTCGCTGCTAACACCGACCTCGCGAACCTCTCCGCGACGGTCGCCGCGCATCCGACGGACCTCGGCACGTATCTCGAGGGCAACGCAACAGCGAAGGTGCTCGTGCAGCAGCAACTCGCGAGCATCTACGACTGCATCACCACGACTGCCACACCGTCGCAGGTGGATGCGATGACGAATTCGCTCGAGGCACTCATCACCGGCTACCCGCAGTATTTCAAAGCGCAGACCGTGAACACCACGACGCACCCGCGCATCCCATCGCTCGCGGCGATGTTGCACCTCACGATGCTAAAGGCAAAATACTTCGACCCCGCTCACCGCACGCGCGTGGCGGACGCGGCCGTGATGACCGGTGCGTATCGCAAGCTCTGCACAGACGTCGGCCTGCTCTACATGGAAAATTTCCTCAACCCCGACGGCGCGGAGGCGATCTGGCAATGGGTGCGCTTCATACCGCGCGACTTGTATCCGGGCACGGGCATCACGCAGCATGAGTCTCTCGACACGCGCGACTACCTCGTGCGCGGACACCTCAAGAACACCTTCGCCGGCTCTGGCACCAGCGGCGGCGAGTTCGGATTCAACACCGACGCGCGCTCCGTCATCGGTGATCGCGGCTCGGAAAATTTCCTGATGACCGTCGTGCATCACGAGGCCACGCACGATCTCGACGCCTACGTGAACAGCCTGCCTGCCGACTTCCGCCGACGCTGGGGGCAGATCATCGTGCGCGCGTGCGGACGCGATGCGAACGGCGTGAACTTCATCAAGGAAGACCCGAACACGGGTTGGTATAGCCAGACGCTCACGCAGGCCTACTGGCAGACGCAGGGCTGGTGGAATGGCACCGATGTGTGGAGTACGACGCTCACGAATTTTTTCACCACCGGCCTCGGCGCGCAGTGGAACACCTACGGCTTCATGCGCGGGAGCAGCGCGACGTTTTTCCTCACGTCGCCTCAGGAGAGTCTCGCGACGCAGGCAAATCAAAACTGGAACACGACCGAGGGCCGCATCCAAGTCGCGCTCGATCGCTGGCAGCGCGGCTATGACACGAACATCACCGAGGTACTGCACTTCCTCGACGTCCACTCGAAGGGCGCGAACAAGATGAAGTTCTGGGAGAACACGGACACGAACGATCAGCGCATCTCCTTCGCGAAACTCTACCGCAACGCGCAGGGCTACATCGACGGCATCGACGTAAACGGGCGCTCGTATCGCTTCGTGGTGGATAGCACGGGCGTTGTCACCGCCGCGTTGCCACCGAAGGTGAACGTGGCGCAACCCTTGCGGACGCAGTGCAGCATCCCGGCGGGCGCGGGACTGTGGCTCAGCGCGAGCGCGACGCCGCTGAACTTGACGCCTATCGCGAGCATCAACTGGTCGCGCGTGAGTGGGCCAGGCACGGCGACATTCGACAACGCGAACACCGGCATCACGGGCGTCATCTTCTCCGCCCCGGGCGACTACGTGCTGCGCTGCACAGCGAGCGATGGGCAATTTACCGGCACAGCCGACGTAAACGTGCGCGTGGGTGCGCTGCACTCCCCAGGTTGGAGCACGACCGGTGTCGGCGAGCCAGGCGAAGCCGATGGCTACACTCTCGTGAGTGGCACCTACACGATCACGGCGACCGGTGGTGGCGTGAGCACGACGGGCACAGCGGACAAGTTTTTATTCATCAGCCGCGAGTTCGTCGGCAATGCCGACCTCACCGCGCGCATCGTGAGCGTGCAGAATGTCACAGGCTCTTCGACGTGCGCCGGCGTGATGCTGCGCAGCACCACGGCGAGCGATGCGAAACACGCCTTCGCCGAAGTAGGGAGCACCTTGAGCGGTGCATTCATCCGCCGCAGCACGACTGCGGCGGCGAGCACGTCGAGTTCATTCACCGCGTCCGCTTTCCCTTGTTGGGTTCGCGTGAGGCGCATCGGCACGAGCATCTCCGCATGGCGCGCGGCGGACGTGAGCGGCGCGCCCGGCACGTGGACGCAGATTGGCAGCACGCAGACTATCGACCTCGGCAGCGGCGCTATCGAGGCGGGCATCGCAGCGACAAGCGGCAGCACTTACAACCCCGCGACGATCGTCGTGGACAACGTCAACTTCTCCACCGTTGCCGCAAACTACGGCCCGCAGCCCAGTGCGGGCGCGGACCAGACGATCGCGACGCTCACCGCGAATCTCGCGGGCAGCACGAGCGACGACACCTTGCCTGCAGGCACGATCACAGGCTGGCAGACGCTCAGCGGCACCAATGCGATTTTTGGAAACAGCGCCGCGTTGAGCACGGCCGCAACCTTCTCCGACCTCGGCACTTCAACGCTGCGGCTAATCGCGGACGATGGCATGGTGCGCACTTTCGACGACGTCACCGTCACGCGCGTCACGCCAACAAACCTATGGCAACTGAATCACTTCACGAGCGCCGAGTTGACGAACAGCGCAATCAGTGGACCGAAAGCCGACCCGGATCACGACGGCATCGCGAATGCCATCGAATACTTCATCGGCTTTAACCCACGCGCAGCCGCACAGCCTGGTGCAGCGTTGGCGCAGGATTTTGCAACCGTGGGCGTGGATAAATTCCTGCGCATCTCGATTGCGAAGAACCCCGCTGCGAGCGACGCGACGTGCGTAGCGGAAGTGAGCAACGATCTCGCAACGTGGAGCACTGGGCAGGTCGTGCTAGAGGCGAACACGGCCACGCAATTCATCGCGCGCGACACGGTCCCGCTCAGCGGCGGGGCCAAACGCTTCATACGGCTGCGGGTGAATGTGAACTGGTGAAACAAACGAACGACATTCAGCGCTTAATCGCTAGGAGTGCGCCAGCTTATTGGCGCTTTAGAGGAGCGCAGCTCGTTGCGCAGGGCAAGCACACTCGCAGCAGGCTGCCGAAGTCCAAGGCACCGATGCACGCGGCGCTCAGCTTCCTCACGTCCTTTGTTTTCGCCTCACACACCGAACTACGCGTAGCGGTAGCCACGTCGTCAACTATGGTGACCACGGTCACATTGAGTTCGTGCAAACGGAGCAGCGTCCCGAGAATCTGGGCTGTGAACTGTTTTTCGATGCTGATAGGCATTTGTGGCCGGCTTCGGTCCAGCAGGCGATGCGTGACATGAGGGCCACACAACGGAACATGGATCTTGTTGATGAGGAAGCGGTGCATGAGCTTGCTTGACCAACTGGTGGACGAGGCATTGAGGTCGCGTGGAGACCTCATAACGCTCAGGCCGGTCGTGGAAAAAGAACTTCTTCACCACGACATCCTACGTGAGATGAGCGAGGCTGCCCGCGTCCGATGATGCTGCGAAACCTCTATGGCATCGACCTTGGCACATCAGGCCTGATCCTGCAGGCTCAAAGCAGGGAGGAAATCCTGGCGGACAAGATCATCGCTCTGGCGTTCTGCGACAACCGCGTCAAGAACCGTGACCTGTGGGACATTGCATGACTCGTTCAGCAAGGGGTGGTGCTACCCGCACGCCTCATTCCCCCGAAGATTCATGACCATCATCGCACGGATGCCGAATTCAGACGGTTGATCGAGGAACGGCTGAAGGCTTTGAAGGAGCCACCGGCCATGCGGAGTGATTTCATCGCAGAAATGCGCCGCTTTCTGCCCGCCGCCACTGTCCACGGGACGCTCGAAAACGTGGGCTAATGGGATTTCTTGAATCAGACACTGCACGAACAGAGCACGTTAGCCATCTAGGCTCTGAAGTGAGTTGGCTTCACTTCATCCCACCTCAAAGCCAATACTCCTCCGGCTGTTGCCTTTCTCGCCCGTGTGCTCGGCCTTGGCCTTCTTCACTTTAGCAATTTCATGCTCCAGAATCTTCTAGGTCATCTGCCACTTTGCGGGATCATCATCCGTGCTCCCTGCATAGATCGCATTGAGGCAGATGTTCAGGATGTCCCCGCCGCATTCAAAATGGGGCAGCAGCCACAGACACGCCAGAGAACGGTTTGCGACACAATTCGGGCCATCTCACCTGCCACAGCGCCACTTGGTCAGCGTTGCCAGTGACTTTAACTGCAAATTGCCATCAGCCTCTTTGAGGATGGCCCCTCGCCGCTGGTCACATATGAGGAGCATGACCGGCTGATCATCCCATCGAGATGCTGTTCATGGCCAAGCCGTTGTGACCGGCAACGATCACGCGATCCGCTGTTTCATTGATCGCGAAATCATGGACGTGAAACGGAGCTTTGCCTTCATAGGTTATCTTGCGCGTCACGGGGTCAATGAGGATCGCGAAGCCAGCGTTGTCGCCACCGCAACCCAGCAACCACTGACCTTGCGGATGGAAGGCCAGACGCTGAACGATGCCCTTAGTCGCAGAGGACTCGATCTCGGCGAGCGTGTCGCCTTTCTCCCAATCGAAGAGCCGCACTCGTGCACCCGCAGCGAGGTGATCGATATTGCCGATCTGGCCGATGCCACCAGCGGCCAACTGACGACAGTCGGGCGAGAAAGCCAAGGCTCGCACACCGCCGATGGAGTGGCGTCGCTGCTTTGGGTCCCAAGTATACATGCAAGAGGCATCGAGTGTGGTGATGGTCTTTCGTGCAGCCACGTCCCAGATCACGATGCGACCCGCCTTGTCTGCGGTGGCAAGTTGCAAGCCATCAGGACTAAAGGCGCAAGTGAATAACATAGAGGGATACTGATGCGGCGTCTCGGTGTCATGGCCTTGCAATTCACCCAGCGGCCTTCCGGTCAGGCCATCCCAGAGCCTGCAGACCATGTCGTCGGCCACACTGGCGACGATCTTCCCATCAGGGGATGCCACCACCTTGCGAATCCATTTTGCATGGGCACTGGCCACAGCATGCACAGGCTTGCCTGTTTTGATATTCCACCAGATGAGTTGTTTGTCATACGAGCCGGAAACCAAGCGGCTATGATCCGCAGCGAGGGCCAGGCCCGTGATATAGCCACCGGGCCGGTGACGCACCTCGCCGCCATCAAGAGCGAGAGCCTCTGGCTTCTCGGCAGCGAGGTCAGTGAAATAAATGCTGCCGTCCGAACTGCCGGAGTAAACCTGGCTCGTGCCCGGCACGCGGGCGAGGCTGAAATGGATGTCCTGACGAGAGAGCTTCTTCTCTTCCTTGATGGTGAATGATGCAGCCATGATGAAGACAACGAGTTATGCGAGCAGATCGCGAATGGGACGAATGCCGGGATTGACCAACGGCACAGGACGTGCACCGACTTGATATTCATGGTTCGGATCGATGCCGACCGCTGCAAGAATGGTGGCAAACAACTCACCTGCACCGACCTCTCCCTCGACGACCTTGCGCCCGTCTTCATCCGTCTTGCCCCAGACCGCGCCACCCTGAATACCACAGCCATACAGCGCCGCACTCCAGGCATCGGCGAAATGATCACGCCCTAGGCTGGCATTGATCGTCGGCGTGCGGCCAAACTCCCCGTAAGCGACCACGAGAGTCGATTCCAGCAGGCCGCGTTGATCGAGATCATCGAGCAATGTGGCCATCACATGATCCAGTTCCGGCACCATCTCGGCGTGCGTTTCGAAGTTTTGCCCGTGGCTGTCCCACCAAGCCCTCGAGACGCGCACGAATGACACTCCTGCCTCCACCATGCGCCGCGCCATCAATGCCTGCTGGCCAAACAGCGAGGGGCCATACCAGTTGCGCATCCAGCGCGGTTCTTTCTCGATATCAAAGAGCGGTTCGCTGCTCATCAAACCATGCACCCGGGCATAGGCAGAGGCATGGCTACGCATTGTCTCGGTCTCGCGTCCAACGGAGAAGCGCGCACTGAGCAGGTCACGCAAGCGTGCGCGATCCCGATGATCGAGGTCGTTGATGGCATCTAGTCGTGTGAGGTTTGGCGGCATGGTGCTGTCGTCGAGGTTCATCGGCGCATAGCGGGCACCAAGGAAGGCGGGCGAGAGCTTGCCGCTGCCACGGCCTTCGGTTTGCGAGTAAAAAGACACGTAGCCCGGAACGCGGCTGTCGGCCCGGCCCAGTTCCTTGGCGATGATGGAGCCGAGGTCTGGGTATTGCAGAGCGGCTTCATTCTTGCGGCCGCGGAGCATCATCTCCGCGCCCGTGCCATGCCCACCATCACGGGTGTTCAGCGAGCGGATGATGGCGGTGCGATGCATGCGCTTGGCCATCTTTGGCATCAATTCGGAGATGTGCACTCCGGGTACGGAGGTGGGGATGGAGTCATACGGACCTCCAGTGGGACGGCCTGGCTTTGGATCCCAAGTCTCCAGTTGGCTCGATCCGCCGGCTAGCCAGAGCAGGATGACACTGCGTCCAGTCTTCTGCAGCGCCGCATTGATGGAGGTCTCGTCCAGCGCGTGAATTGCTCCGCTACTACCGAGCAGAGAGCCTGATCCGACCGCGAGCGCCTGGCTCAAGAAGGCCCTGCGGCTGATGTGGTGTGCGTTGGTGCCGCAGTAGTTGGATGGATTGCTCATGTCCGTGGATATTGGTGAAAAGAATCAGTAGTTGAAGCGGAACTCCGCGCTCGACAGCATCGCCCACACGATCTGCCGCAACCCTGCCTGAGGGCGATCACTGCGCGCATCGAGATAGCTGGTCAGCAATGAAACTTCATCCTCGCTCAGCTCTCGCTGCCAGATCGCTTTGCCTGCGAGGCGGATGCGCTCCGCATTCTCGCGCAGCGCTTCCATGGCTTTCACCAAGCCGCTGCGGTCCAGCAACTGGCCTTGCACATCCAAGCTATTGCTGAGGAACAACGCCTCATCCACAGACACTTGGAAGTCCTCGCCCGGGCGCTCAAACCAGCGCTCAAAGCCCGATGCACCGCGCTCGGTGTTGATGATGCGCTGCTCGATCTCATCGGGCTTTGCCTGGCTTGGCACAAGATATGAGGGGTCCATCGCCGCGAACCGCAGCGACATCGCGTATTGTCTTGGAGTCAGCGGCCGCGGATGGGCGACCGCGAAAAGGTTGCGCTCCGGGCGCGTGTCGCTTTGCCAACGGCTGTCGCGTTGCCAAGTCTTGCTGGTGACGATGCCGCGGATCAGGCGCCGGATATCGTAGCCATTCGCAGCCAAGTCACGCGCGAGCCATTGCATCAGCTCCGGGTGGCTCGGAGTGTTCTCGCCGTGCATTTGGTCTAGCGGCATCACGAGGCCACAACCAAACAAGCGGTCCCACGTGCGATTGACGATGGCCCGGGCAAACCAATGCTGTTGCTCTGCTGAGAGTCCAGTCTCGATCAACCGTGCTCTGCGGCTGTATTGCGCTGGCGGTGGTGGTTTCTTGTCCTTCTTTAACTGCTCCAGCAGCGCACGCTCAGCCTTCTTCTGTTCTTCGGTCGGCTCCATGGAAGCGGGGTCGGTCAAAGGCGCGCCGCCGAAGAAACTCAAGGTCGCGGGCTTCTCTTTACCCTTGCTGGTCTTGAAGCTGATCTGGCCGTATTCGCGCTCACCGACGAATCCCCCGTTGTCGAAGGTGCGGGCAAAGAAGGATTTCATCCCGTAGTAGGTGTCCTGCGTCCAGTCCTTCACATAAGGGTGATCGTGACACTGGGCACAACTGATGTTCACGCCGAAGAAGCGCACACTCACGTCATTAGCCATGCGGTCTTTATCCATCACCCGCTGCCGCAAAAACTGATCGACGCCGGGTCGTGATTCTAGGTCCACCTGTCCGGCGATGACATCTCGGAACACCATGTCCCAGCCTTTTTTCTTCGTCACGGAGAGTTCGAGATACTTTTGGAACTCTGTGCTCTGTCCGTCCATCAACAGCCAGTTCAACTCATTAGCCAGATGGCGATCAAACGCCTGACTAGCCATGAACCGGTCCACATGGCTAGCCCATGCCTTCGGTGAGTCGCCATCAGCCACGAATGCATCCAGTTCACCCAGGGTCGGCACGCGCCCGTGAAGGTCCAGCATCAGCCGCCTCAGCCGCGTCTCGAGAGGTGCTGTTAAAGCAGGCCTCACGTCACGCTGCTTGAGTTTTTGGTCAATGCAGCGATCGATGACCTCCGCCATCGGAAGGTTCGCAGCAGGCAGTGTGGCCGGGTCAATATTCTCCCACCACGGCTTGGACGCATGGGCCGCCGAAACCATGGCTCCACAAACCATCGTTAGCGACAGCACCCATGCCCTGCGCGGAGATGGCCTGCAGTTCGTGAGGGGAAGGGAAATGAAGAGGAGCCACATGGTGTTGATTCGCCAAGTACCTACTTCAGCTCGGAGCCTGATCTTGCGCGAAGGCAAGACACAAGCGGATGGATCTGGCTCAAGTAGAAAATCACATCCGCGGCACAGTGTGCGTGTTCATGGCGGAAAATGACTGAATCACTTTATGATGCATGGATCTTCTACTTGAAAGCAGCCTGTTTTTTGGGCGGCGTGTTTAACTGTCGCGCCTTGAAAGGATTCGCATCCAAAAAAGAACCCTAGACGACGCGATTCACCATTGGCCATGCCACACGTGACCTGATTCAAATTCTCGCTCCCACCTAAAATGGAAGAGATTTATGACCTACTCGCTGTTCTTTAGCAGTCTGTTGAAAGTGCGCCAGAATGCGTCTTTGCCGACGTCTATCTATCATGCTCCGGACTATCTCGCTCATCTTCCTAGCCCCCTCTTTGTGCGTGCACGCGCAGGAGAAGATCGAGTTCAATCGCGACGTGCGGCCAATCCTCTCCGACACTTGCTTTCAATGCCACGGACCCGACAAGGCAAAGCTCAAAGCGAAGCTGCGGCTCGACGTGGAATCCAGAGCGCGTCCTGCGCTCGACGAAGTGCTGAAGCGCATCTCGAGCACCGATCCCGACGAGCAAATGCCGCCGCCGAATTTCGGCCGCCAGCTCAAGCCTGAGCAGATCGACACCTTGAAGCGCTGGGTCGCTCAAGGCGCGCCGTGGCAGGCGCACTGGTCCTTTATTCCGCCGAAACGGCCCGCTCTGCCTATGGTGAAAAATGTCGATTGGCCGCGCAATGCAGTGGATTTCTTTGTTCTCGCGAAGTTGGAGCAAAACGGCCTCGCCCCATCGAAGGAAGCAGATGATGAGACGTTGCGTCGTCGTGTGTCACTTGATCTAACGGGGTTGCCTCCATGCGGCCCTTCCCATTACGAGTCGCTGGTGGACGCACTCCTCGCCAGCCCGCGCTACGGCGAGCGCATGGCGATCCGCTGGCTCGATGCAGCCCGCTACGCGGACACGAGTGGCTACCAGAGCGATGGCGAGCGCTGGATGTGGCGCTGGCGCGACTGGGTGATCGATGCGTTCAACACGAACATGCCGTTTAATCAGTTCACCATCGAGCAAATTGCCGGCGATCTGCTTCCGAATGCCACGCTCTCGCAGAAACTCGCCACAGGCTTCAACCGCAACCACCGCGGCAATGCGGAGGGTGGCATCGTGCCGGAGGAGTATGCAGTGGAGTATGTTGTCGATCGCGTGGACACCACTTGCACCGTGTGGCTCGGCCTCACAATGGGATGCGCGCGCTGCCACGACCACAAATACGACCCGCTGAGCCAGCGCGAGTTCTACCAAATCTTCGCCTACTTCAACAATGTGCCGGAAAAGGGCAAGGCGATCAAAATCGGCAACTCAGTGCCGTGGATGCAGGCGCCCACACCGGCACAGCAGCGTGAGCTCGCCCGCCTCGACTATGAAGTGGCTGCTGCGGAAAAAACTCTCACCGCGCTCGAGCCGCGTATCGTTAAGGCACAGAGGCTTCATAAAAAATATCAGGACACCGAGTCCTGGACGATCACGCGCGGTCTTCGATATCGCTTGGAAAAGAGGGAGACCTTTGACGGTGTGAAATTCATTGAAGGTGGTGATGTGGGTGCATTTGGCTTCTTCGATCGATTTTCGCTTACGGCCAGTGTCACGCCTATTGAAGGCAAAAACGGCGCGATCATGTCCCGCATGGTCGAATCACAGGATGACTCCGCCTTTGCCTCCATCGACGAAGGCTGGCGCGTCTTCCTCAAAGACGGGCGCGTGCAACTTCACCTCACGAAACGGTGGCTGGATGACGCGCTGCGTGTCGAAACGGAAGAAAAACTCCTTCCAGGCCGAGCACAGCACATCACAGTCATTTATGATGGCTCACGTGTCGCCGCCGGTGTGCGCATTTTCATCGACGGCAAGCCGCAAAAGCTCCGCGTGCTACTGGACATGCTCAATCAGACTTTTTTGACGCCGCAGCCATTTCGAATCGGCGCGGGTGGCGGGCCTGCGAATCGCTTCCGGGGCCAAATTGGTGACGTGCGTATCTACAACCGCGTTTTGAGCGAAGAAGAAGTGAAAGTCATCGCCATGCCCAACGGCCCCGAGGCGAGTCGCGCTTGGTTTTTAGACAAATATGCGCAGCCAGAGCTGCGAGAGGCCAAAAACCGACTCGTGTCCCTGCGCGAGCAACGCACGGCTTTTTTCGAGTCCCTGCCCACTGTCATGATCATGGAAGAAATGCCCGTGTCACGCCCCACGCACATCCTCTTGCGCGGTGAATACGACAAACCGGGCGAGCGGGTGTCTCCCGGCGTCCCATTGATTCTCGGCAGGTTGCCCGCGGGCGCGCCAAAGAATCGTCTCGGCTTCGCACAGTGGCTCGTAAGCGAAAAAAACCCACTCACGGCGCGCGTGGCGGTCAATCAGATGTGGCAGATGGTTTTCGGCACCGGACTCGTTAAGACGGCGGAGGATTTCGGCTCGCAAGGCGAACCACCGAGCCATCCCGAGCTGCTCGACTGGCTGGCGACCGAGTTGATGCGCACGAATTGGGATGTGAAGCGCATGATGAGGCTGCTGGTAACGAGCACGACGTATCGGCAGTCATCCGCGGTTTCCAAACACACCGAAGCCGATCCCGACAACCGCCTTCTCTCCCGCGCGCCTCGCTTGCGCCTTTCAGCGGAAATGGTTCGGGATCAGGCGCTCGCGGCGGCAGGTTTGCTTGTGGAGAGCACCGGCGGGCCTTCGGTGAAGCCGTATCAACCACCGGGACTCGGTAAAGAACTCAATGGCACTGACCTAGAGCTCGATCATGGCGACAAACTCTTCCGCCGCAGTCTATACACCTTCTGGAAGCGCACGAGCCCGCAGCCCACGATGACCGCGTTTGACGCACCAGGACGTGAAATGTGCAGCGTTCGACCCACTCGCACGAACACGCCGCTGCAGGCGCTCGCGCTGATGAACGACGTCACCTTCGTCGAGGCCTCGCGTGGAATCGCGCAGCGGATCATGCACGACAGTAAGACTCCTGAACAACGTGTGAGCCACGCCTTCCGCCTGGTGCTCGCCCGTGAGCCGAAAGCGGACGAATTGCGGCTGCTGCTCGCGAACTGGCAGGATCAACTCGCGCGCTTCCGTTCTGATCCGGCCGCCGCGAAGGCCTTCATCTCCGCTGGCGAGTCCCCACGCGATGAAAAACTCCCCGCAGCCGAACACGCCGCCTATGCGGCGCTATGCGCGCTAATCATGAACCTCGACGAAGCGATCACCCGACCATGAATCCGCTCACACGCCGCCATTTTCTCACACAGGCAGGTCTTGGAGCCACTGCATTGTCTGCGCTGATGAACGACTCCAGCGCTGCGACGCATTTTACCGCGAAGGCGAAGCGTGTGATCTACCTGTTTCAGTCCGGCGCGCCGTCGCAGATGGATTTGTTTGACCCCAAGCCGGGATTGCAGGCGCGGTTTGACCAAGACTTGCCGGATTCGATTCGCAAAGGCCAGCGGCTCACGGGCATGACGGCCACGCAAGAGCGTTTTCCCATCGCCCCATCACGCTACCGGTTTGCGCGGCATGGAAAGTGCGGCGCGTGGTTGAGTGAGCTGCTGCCGCATACGGCGGAGGTGGCAGACGAGCTGTGCTTCATCAAGTCGATGCACACGGAGGCGATCAATCACGATCCCGCGATCACCTTTTTCCAAACCGGCGCGCAGCTTGCAGGCAGACCGAGCATCGGCTCGTGGCTGAGCTATGGACTCGGCAGCGAAAACAGCGATCTGCCCGCCTTTGTGGCGTTGCTATCGAATGGATCGGGTAATCCGATGGACCAGCCGCTTTACGACCGCTTGTGGGGCAGCGGCTTTTTGCCAACCAAGCATCAAGGCGTGAAATTTCGCTCGCAGGGTGACCCGGTGTTGTTTCTCTCGAACCCTGCGGGAATGAATGCGCCATCGCGGCGGCGCATGCTCGATGATCTAGCCAGACTCAATCAGATGCGCCTCGCGGAGCTGGGCGATCCGGAGATCGCCACACGCATCGCACAATATGAGCTGGCATATCGCATGCAGACGAGCGTGCCGGAGCTGACCGACATTTCCAAAGAGCCGCAGAGCATCTTCGATCTCTATGGGCCTGAATCACGCACGCCGGGCACCTTTGCGGCGAACTGCCTGCTCGCACGCCGACTCGCGGAACGCGGTGTACGTTTTATCCAGTTGTTTCACCGCGGCTGGGACCAGCACACAAAGCTGCCGAAACAGATCGAAGGCCAGTGCCGCGACACCGACCAACCGAGCGCGGCACTCGTAGCCGACCTAAAGCAGCGCGGCATGCTGGAGGACACCCTAATCGTATGGGGCGGCGAGTTTGGTCGCACGGTCTATTGCCAAGGCCGACTCTCGCTTGAAGACTACGGCCGCGATCATCATCCGCGCTGCTTCACCCTTTGGATGGCAGGCGGCGGCATTCGTGGCGGCACCACGCACGGCGAGACGGATGACTTCAGCTACAACATCACGCGCGATCCTGTTCACGTGCATGATCTGCACGCCACGATGCTACACTGCCTCGGTATCGACCACACAAAGCTCACCTTCAAGTTCCAAGGACGCCATTACCGCCTCACCGATGTGCATGGCAAGGTCGTGAAACAGGTGCTGGTCTAATCACGAACGAACCGCGGCACCCACTCGTCCACACCGACGCTCCATAGCTTTTCAGCGCGCTGAATCACGCCCATGTCCGGTTTGCCATTTTCACCCATTGGATCAGGCCAGTCTTTACGATTCGCATTGAGGCAGAAGTTCCGAATGTCCCCGCCGCTGAGTCCGCGTGAGAGGTCTGCGAGAACCGCGTCATCCACTCGTACCCGCTCCGGGTTGGGAAAATGGAGGGCGAAGAGCTCCCGGCGCATGGAGGCAAATGGCAAGCGTCTTGGGATGCGGCCTAGCAGGGTGGTAAAAATGCATGCTACCCGGGGTGCAACAAACAGGCACTGCCACTGTGATTATGAACGGCAACGCGCACTTGCTCACGGCCCAACGGTAAAAACAGCACGGGCGGTGAAGGTTGGAGCGGAGCGCTGACCGGTCACCACACCGGCGGCGTTTTCGACCTCCACCGTCAGCCCCTTCACACCGCGGGTGGAAGCGGTGCGCAGGTCGTGTTCGGAGCCAAAACTCTTAAAGATCTCGCCTTGCGCAAAGTTCAGGTTCTCAGCGTCGCTGAATTGCACAGGGCTGGCGACTGCTAGGATGATCTCGGTGCCGAACGGCTCGCCCATGCGGAAGCGGAAGGCATCTCCGGGTCCTGGCAGGGTCACTTCCTTGCCGCCTTTGATGAAATTATCCACGCGTCCTGCGTTGGGGAAGATCTGCGTCAGTTTCTTGTCCGCGCTCAGGTGGTAGAGGCGGAGGTAGATGCCCTCGGTGCTCTTCACGCTCACCGTCATGAGGTCTCCCTTGCGGTAGTGGGCCTTGTCAGTGGTCAGTGTAAGCCTGCCGCCATCGCTAAGGATCACCTTGCCCTCGTTGCCGCCGGCTTTGGCCGCACCACTGGTAAATTCGGTGTAGTCAATCGCCGTGAATGCCAGATGCTCTTGGTTCAAGGCGTGGGCAATCACTTGGAACTGATCCAGCCAGCTTGCGCGAGGGAATCCCATGCCGGACTCAAACTGCACCGCGATGCTCTCTAGATCGGCATTACGACTGTCCTTCAGACGTTGGAGAAAGCGGGCATCCTCCTCACCAAACTCTGCCGCCAGAGTTTCCAGTCTTACATCCGCCTTGAAGCGGGTGTATAGGCGGCTGACGGGATCAATGGGCTGGCTGTAGCCAGGCATCGCGGCAGCCAGGGCTTTTTTGAAGCGCTCCTCATCCGCCTTCACCACGGCATGCAGCTTCTCTTGGCTCACGTAGAGGTCCTTCACGTTGTTGGCCTCGATGCGGTCCAGGCCGGCCTTGAGGGCAATTTCTCCCACTTCATCGCGGAATTGTTCGATGGGTTTGTCGAGCGTGTATTTCATGCCCTGATCGTGGCAGGCCATGCAGGAGATGCCGTTGATGATGGCTCCGTCCCGGCGTTTGCGGTCCTGCACAATCTCCGTGGGTGCACGGTTCAGCTGCACCCCTTTGGAGGTGCTCAGGTAATAAGCCTGCAGGCCGTTTCGCAGGTTCCAGATGATCTCGCCGCCATCGTGGGCGAATTCGCGATCCGCGTTGGGGGTGAGTCCGGCTCCCACGGGTCCGAGCGGGCTGCGGAAAAGGTCATGCTGGCCGTGGCGCTGCAGCGGGCTGAAGTCATAGCTCTTCCAGTAGGCACCGGGGTAGCGGCCGAGTTCATGGCGCTCAATCATGCGGTTGCCTTGGCTCACGCCGCTTTCGCGAAAGCCGGCACGGATTGCCCGGCGGTTTTGCAGGTTGCCGATCACATCCACACCGAGCAGCCTCTCCAGATCACGGTCATTGTCCGGCAGGCGCAGGAGCTGGTTGTAGAGGGGTGGCTGGCTGGCAGCAAAGGTGAACCAATCTGCCCGCACCCAAGCGCTCTGGCTGTGCGTGGCCTCGGCGATGTCTCGCTCCCGTTTGCCATCCACACCACGCAGCGCGTAGGGATAGCCGGCCACCACGTATTTCTCCCACTCTTCCCGCGTCCAGCCGTAGTCGCGGAGGTCAAAGCGGTAGATGGTCTTCCCGGCGTCCACGGCCACTGGCACGGTGATCTGGCCCTCGTGGCTCAGGCTGTTGAGCAGCTTGCCCAGCGCGGCGCGGTAGGTGTCCATCTGCGTTTCGTCCTCCACGAGCTGGCCGCCGGCATCTCGCAGGTTGGAGAGATTGGTCAGCGTCAGGTAGCGGACGAAGGGCTGGGTGGACTCCGGCTGCTTCTCCACATCTTCGGCGATGAGGCGGATTTCTTCCCGCAGGGGGATGAAGGTTCTGGGGGCTTGGTTCTTCGTGCTGGGTTCGGTGTTCGCCGTGGCGGCTGGTGGAGGGGCCTCCTTGGGCTTCGATTCCACCTTGCTTGCTGCTGCCGGAGCGGGCTTCGCCTCTCCCTTGGCCCAAGCCTTCAAAAGGGCGATCTCCTCTGCCGTCAGTGGCGGCAGGTAGGCGGGATCGCCGGGCTTGCCTTTGCTTTTGGGCATGCGGCCTTTGGCCTCGTCCGGGCGCTCCACGCGGTCCAAAATGCTTTTCACATCGTCATCGCTGCCCAGCAGGGAGGTCAGGTTAATGCCTGCCGTGAGCGTGGGTGTTTCGTCGCCGTCGCTGTGGCAGTCGGAGCATTTTTGATCAAAGAGCTTCAGCAAGGCGGCGGGATCAGCACCGAGAAGGGCGGCAGGAGAAAGCAGTGAGAGAGCTAGCAGGATCGGCAGGTATTTCATAATTATCATGAGGTTAATCGCATGGAAGCAGAACTAGATTGAGAAGATTTTCGGACTGCTTCACGCCTTGAAAAAAGTAAAACCTAGCCGCCAGATGTCGCTAAAACGCAGCGGAAGCCATTGACGCGATCGCGCCACTTTGGAGGTTCACCATGTCTAATTGAGGAGCGCATAGTCGAGTGATCATCCAAGCGGCTCCAACTAGCGCCGCGGCGGACTCTCCCGAATTCAAGTGCATCAAACCAATCCTGGCACCATTCCCAGACGTTGCCACCAAGGTCATAAATCCCCAATTCATTCGCTCGAAAACTCATCACGGGGGCCGTTTGCTGGTAGCCATCATCCACCACACTTTGAGAATAGTTCCCGTCTCCTGGCTTCGGCGGATAATAGCTGCCCCATGGAAACACATCATCGGATCCGTTATAACTTTTTTCCTCCGGAGTGCGGCCCGTTTCTTTGCGCAGCCCCACCGCCGCGCTCCACTCCGCATCGGTGGGCAGGCGGTAGGTCTTCCCCTCTTGCGCGCTCAGCCAACGGCAGAACCCTTCCGCATCCTCGTAGCTCACCTTCACCACCGGATGCTGCTCCTTGCCAACGCCTGCATCTTGTTTCCAATCATCATTCAACCCACCCTGCGCTGCTGCATAAGCCGCGTAGTCGGCATTCCGCGTTTCATGCACACACATCAGCACCTGTGTTCCCGGCACTGGCACAAACTTCATACCCAAGCTGTTGGTGAAGCCTTTGCCACCAAGCGGCACTTGCGGCGCGGCAGGAATCGAAGGCGGGATGGCGGGCGTGTTCTTCATCGCCGCCTCCGCGGCCATCTTGGCCGCCAGTTCCTTCGCACGCTTCTCAATCTCCGCCTCGCTCATCGCTGCTGCCGCTGGCGCGCTGCCTGGCGTGAGCTTCACCGGCACGAAGTAAAACGGCTCGCCTTCCAATTCGGAATAAAACCCAGGCCGCCGCTCCTCCCCTAGTTTCTTCAGCGAGTAGTCCTTCACATCTCGAATCACATACCCATACATGTCCGCCACACTCACTCCCGGCTTGTCCAGATGCTTGAGCAGAAAACGCGTGTAGGGACTGCCTTCCTCACCCGGATCGGCAAAGTCGCCGCTGCGCGTGGCAAAACCGATGAAACTGCCCTTCGCCTTGAGCGGTGCCATTTCAGCTCCGCCCACGCCTTTCCCCAAATCCTCCCGGCAGCAGTCCAGAAACACCAGGTTCACCTGCGCTCCACTCTCCTCCATGCCATTGAGCACCCGCTGCGCGCTCAGCGCCTCGTCGCTGAGATCCGCCTTGCTGCCGATGTTTGCTCCGCGTGGGATCAGATAGTTCTTGCCCTCATACTCTCCACCGTGGCCGCTGAAGTAGAAGAGTGACACGCCCGGGTTTGCCTTAATCCTGGCGGAGAAGGCATCCACGGCCGTCTTGGCCTCGCTTAGCGTGGGATTGGTCACCACCGTCACGCTGAATCCGAGGGACTTCAGCTTGGTCTCCATGCCGGGAAGGTCGGCCGTGGTGATGCCGGGCAGGTTTGGAATGGTGCCGCCTTTGAACTTCGCCCCACCATAATCCCCTACCCCCATCACCAGCGCCGTGCGCGGCGGAGTATCCTGCCCAAAGGCAGCCATGCCACCAGCCACCATGAACAGAGCTAGGAAAAGGCGTTTCGGGTTAGAAATGTGGAAGAAGCATTTCATTTCAATCAATCGTGCGTTTTAAACCTTACGATATCTAACCCACTTCTTATCCATGCATGCTACACGAGGAGGAGCCTGTTTTGAGGCCTCAGCCAGCATCATAGGCGCGTTGAATAGACGGAATAGCGTGTCTACCGCCTTGTTTTTGCTCTGAGATCCAAAGTTTTTCGACACCCGTTTTAGGCGCAGGGAGGGACTCTAGCTCCATCTCGCCGATACCAGCCATCTCGATATGTAAAATCAACCCGAAGCTCGGAGTGAAGTAAAGGTCACGGGGGAAGGGTTGTCCTCCTGAATGCTCACTCAAGTCTAGGCGGTCGGGGAGATACTCGCGAGGCACCGCCGGGCCACGGTCCAAACCGCGATCATGACCTGTTAGCACCTCAATAAAGCCATTGGCTCGCTTGCGCCAGTGAGTGATGCTGGCAGAACCAAGGCGAAGCCCCAAAATTTGGCCCGTCTTGTCCACGCTTGCGAAACACTCGTCGCCGGGCTGGAAAGATTGAGGTTCAGCCAAGGTTGGCACACTGAATGTGAACTGCTCCAAAGAGGGAATGTAGTGCTTTTTTTCGTAATCATTATCAAACTCCAAGGTGCGCAGCGAGAGCTGCAGCGTGCCGTCGGATTTTGACACGGACTCAATGACGGCTTTGAGCGGATGCCTTTCAGTTTGTTCCGCATCTCTCTTGCCTAGTTCTGCCCTGAAAGCGCTACTGCTAATCTCTTTGCCTTGGAATAGTGGGGTAGGCCACATGGTTTGTGGCGCCACGGTGATGCGAACTTGCTCATAGGTTTCAGATGCATTTGCTGGAGCACCACCACTGCGAAGTCGCGTGAGGATGAATGGCTTGCCACTGGAGAGCCAGCCTTGCCAAACGATGCCTTTGGAAGTCAGAGATTTATTGAGTTCCGCACTTTCGAACTGACCTCCGCGTTGCCAATTCAGACGGAGGAGGCCTTCCTGTGGATTGCTACCTTGGATTTCCATGGCTTCGCCAGTGGAAGGATCACGCATCGTTCCGCGCACCGTGCCATCTCGACTCCAATCCAGCATGCATGTGACCCGTGTGCGATCCCAGATGGCGAGGTATTCACGACTGCTGGTGGAGACCGCAGACGTTTTTGGAGCCGGAACCGAGCTTGTGCGGGTAAACGAGACCGGCAGCTTGCGGCCGTCGACATTGTGCATGGTGCCCTGCCAACTGATCTTCCCCATCTTGTCGATTTTTTGCAGGACGATTTTGGCAGTGAGTTGGCCATGGGTGAACTCATCTAAGTTTAAGCGGCCATTGATTTTGTTTTCGCCCCGCAGTTCGTAGCTGATGCTTTTCCCCGACGGGCAGAAGTAGGAACCCGTTACAAGATCTCCATCCTGCCAGCGAAGGGTGAAAATCGCTTCCAGTCGGCCAACTTTACCGGCGTAAGTGCGATCCTGTGAGAGGGCGCTTGCATTCCAAAAGAAAAACCCAAGGCAGGCAGCCAGCTTGGCGATGGACGGAGCGGATTGTAGGTTCATAAAAACGGCGAGGGTTAGCTCACGGGGCTGGCTCCAGCGCGCAACGGAAGCCAATATCACTACGGCGTGTGTCTGGCGCACCTCCAATCAAGCGCATGGAAGAGAGTAAGCTGGTAGCTTGACTACTGACCCAGGAGCCGCCTCGCAAGACGCGGCAGATGGGTTCTGCGGGATCATGCCAATCCGCGCACCACTCCCAGACGTTGCCACCGAGGTCGTAGAGACCGTGGACACCCGGCTTGAAGCTCCCAACGGGCGAAGTGCGGGGGAAACCATCATTGAAGTCAACAAGTGTCGTCCAATTGCTCGGCTCGTGGCCGAGACGGCTCTCGGTGCCGCGATAGTTGCCATCCTTGATGCTCGGAGGGAAATCAGCATTCCAAGGGTAGGCGATGATTTTCTCGTCTTTAGCCGAGGGTGCTTCCGAAGAGGCTTCACGGTCGCCAATACCCACCGCCAAGCTCCATTCATGGTCAGTGGGCAGGCGGTAGGTGCGTCCCTCTTTGCGACTGAGCCACTTACAGAATGCCTGTGCGTCCTCCCAGCTCACACAAGTGACCGGATGGTCATCCGTTTGGTTGAAACCTGGCCGCAGCCAGTCCTGTCCTGCGCGCCGTTGCCAGCCATCTTGCGCCAGAGTTTGCGCGGAGGCGCTCATGTCGTGCTGGGTGTCGTTCATAAACTGTTTATAATCACGCACCCGCGTTTCGGTGCTGCAAATCAGGACAGCAGTGCTTGGCAGTGGAACAAACTTCATGCCGATGCTGTTCACGATCGTTCCTGATGCCGGCGATCTCGAGGTCGGCGAAGGTTGGGCCATAGGCACAGACTTAGCGCCCACAGTTGGCACCAAGTAAAACGGCGCGTCCAGTTCCGAGTAGAACCCGGGACGCCGCTCCTCTCCCAGCACCCGCTTGCTGAAGTCCTTTACCTCGCCGATCACCATCGAATACATGTCCGCCACGCTCACTCCCGGCTTGTCCAGATGCTTGAGCAGAAAGCGCGTGTAGGGACTGCCTTCCTCACCCGGATCGGCAAAGTCGCCGCTGCGCGTGGCAAAACCGATGAAACTGCCCTTCGCCTTGAGCGGTGCCATTTCAGCTCCGCCCACGCCTTTCCCCAAATCCTCCCGGCAGCAGTCCAGAAACACCAGGTTCACCTGCGCTCCACTCTCCTCCATGCCATTGAGCACCCGCTGCGCGCTCAGCGCCTCGTCGCTGAGATCCGCCTTGCTGCCGATGTTTGCTCCGCGTGGGATCAGATAGTTCTTGCCCTCATACTCTCCACCGTGGCCGCTGAAGTAGAAGAGTGACACGCCCGGGTTTGCCTTAATCCTGGCGGAGAAGGCATCCACGGCCGTCTTGGCCTCGCTTAGCGTGGGATTGGTCACCACCGTCACGCTGAATCCGAGGGACTTCAGCTTGGTCTCCATGCCGGGAAGGTCGGCCGTGGTGATGCCGGGCAGGTTTGGAATGGTGCCGCCTTTGAACTTCGCCCCACCATAATCCCCTACCCCCATCACCAGCGCCGTGCGCGGCGGAGTATCCTGCCCAAAGGCAGCCATGCCACCAGCCGCCATGAACAGAGCTAGGAAAAGATGTTTCATATCAGGGATGCGGAAGAAGCATTTCCGCGCAACGTCGTGGTGGCAGGACTCGAACCTCAAAAGTGGTGCGAATGTCATGCGCTTCTAGCTTATGATTACTCGATGAGGGCGCAAAGCCATTCACATACCAAGCACTCGTGATGCCTGGCTTCAAGGCGCGGAGAGAGACCGTGCCGGACGTTGACCGGCCGTCTTCGTATTCCACGCGTGCCACGGTTTCGTCCGCACAGGCCAGTCCTGGGCTGAAGCCCCACTTCATCGGTTTGCCCCACTCGCAGATGATCGGCCGGGTTTCCCCTTGCTGCATCACCAAAGGAGGCAGTGTCCCATCCATCTTACTGGGTGCATGACCCGGCAATAGATACCGATGCCCACCGACACAAGACGCTATTAGGCAGACAGTGAAAGCAAGCCAAGTGGCGCACAGGAATGTTCGCATCTGTCGTTTAAGGGCCGAATGGCGTTTCACAGCTTCCTGAAGATCTGCACCCGGCGGTTCACCTGCCGGGCTGCCTCGTCGATGTTGGCCACGGCGGGTTCGCTCTCGCCGAAGCCCAGCACCACCAGCCTCTGCGCGGGCACGCCGAGACCGGCCAGTGCCTCCCGCACCGCCAGCGCCCGCTGCTGGGAGAGGCTCAGGTTATGCCCGTCCTCCCCGCGATCACAGGTGTGGCCCTCGATGACAAAATGCTCCGTCCCGGCCGCCTTCATCGCCGTGGCAATCTCTGTCAGCTGCGCAAAGGTGGCAGCCCCATCCAGCACGGCACTGTCCAGCTTGAACTGGATGTTTTGAAAGCTGCACGCCGTGTCCGCGTCCACCTTCACCTCCAGCGCAGCGGTGGCACGTCCGTCCACCTCCACGCTCAGCCCCTTGCGCAGCTTTTCCACCGGCGCGGTCAGCGATTTGGTGCGCTTCCATTTCTTGGCCAGATCAGCGGCAGGCACCACGGCAGGATCAGCCGCTAGCAGGCTGCCAGCGATGAGAAAGAGCAGGAGGATAGATGACTTCATGGGCACAGCAGGGAGAATGAACAAAAAGCACGCGACTGGCAAGCCCGGTCTGCCATCCCCGACCTTCGGTGCAGCAGCTTCCGGGCCTGCCCGCAGACGCGCGTCGTTTTCAGGCACGGTAGGTTTTGGTGAACGTGGTGCTCTGGCCGTTGCTGTAATAGCTGCGGTAGGTGACCACCCTCACCTCGTAGCTGAAGCGGCGGCCGCAGTAGTCGGTGGCCCAGCGGCATTCCGTGCGGCTGTGCACCACGCAGGTGTGGGTGATGTAGGGGCGGTAGTAATCGGCCTTGGCGGACGGAGCGGCACAGGCGGTGATCAGGGCGATGGCAAGGATGGCGATGGTTTTCATGGCTTCGGTAGGTGTGGATGGTTTGGTTTGCATGCGGCGTGATTGCCGCATTCACAGGTGCCATCGCCAGAGACGGGAGTTTGATTGTGGGATCGTGAATTTTTTTCACGTGAAGGACCACAGCCTCCTTGGAGCCACGTCATGCGCGGCACTGGCCTGCCGGACAGCTCCTTCCACAGGTGGCCCGCTGGCTTTCCAGATGGCGTTCCCTGCAAAATTCAAAAATCGAGTTCATTAAAATTTTTTCCTGCCGCTACGCGGCCTGATCCAGAATCCAGAAGGTAAAAAGAGCAGAAGGTAAGAGCCTAGCCGCCAGCCACCACCAGCACACAACGAAACCCGCTGCCGACATCGCGATAGCGCGGGTCCCCGAAGCCCCGAAACGATGAACGCAGATCCGACTCCGTAACGCCGTCCCACGAAGCACCGCGCAGCACCCGGTAGGTTTGACCGCCCTCGTCGTTTTTGAGCCCTGGAAATTCCTTGAGCACGTCCGCCTCGTTCATGCTGGCTTCATACCAGGTACTGCACCACTCAAACACGTTCCCGCCCATGTCATAAAGACCGAAGCGGTTCTCCTTGAACATCCCAACCGCCGATGTCCGCGCTGCTCCATCGCGGAAACCCGCCTTCGACAGTTCGCCGCTCCTTCCGGACAGGGCTCCCACCATTGCCTCCGCGCCCGCGTAATTCCCATCCGCGCTCTTTGGCGGATACGTCTCCCCCCACGGATACTCGCTCCCGCCGCAGGCACGACTCCACTCCGCATCCGTAGGCAACCGGTAACTGGCCGTGGCAGGGATCTTCCCGCTCGCACGCTCCTTCTTCGTCAACCATGCGCAAAACGCCTCCGCGTCCAAATAACTCACGCACACCACCGGGTGCTCTCCGCTCTGCTTCGCCGGAAAACGCGGATCACGCCACGAACCACCCGCCTGCTTCCACTCTGCGCCTGACTCCAGCGTGAAGGCGGGTAGACCATACGCATTCTCGCTGATCGCATCGTGACCGCTGTCCTCCACAAAGGCCTCAAAGTCCTTCACCCGCGTCTCCCACACGCTGAACAGCACTCCCGGTGTGCCCGCTGGCACAAAGGCCATGCCCAAGCTGTTCTGATGCGGCTTCTCCTTGCTCACTCCCGCCAGCGGATCGACCACTGCCGCAGGCGGCGCGACAGGCACAGGCGTCATCGGCACCGAGGGAGCGGCGGCTCCAGGCACCAGCGCGAAGCTGCCTTTGATGCTGTGGTTCGTCCAGCTCACCTGGTCATCCGGCAACAGCGCCTTCACATCCCGGAAGAAGAAATCAATGTCCTTGCCCGCGCCGCCCGGCAGCGCCTTGAGCATCGCCGCCGTGAAGGGGCTGTTGCGCGCACCATTCCCATCCGCCGCCGTGCTGCCAGGACTGGTGGCAAAGGCCAGGTAGAAGCCGGGACCATACCCGCTGATCTCTCCCACCGACTTCGTCTTCACGCTCTTGCCCACCTGCGAGAGCGCCGTTTCAAGCTGCGCGGAGAACGGATTGTCACGGCAACAGTCCAGGATGATCACCTTGCTGGCCGCTCCAGCCTCCTCCAGCGCCACCATCACGCTGTCACGCAGCAGCACGGCACGGTTCTTCAGCATCGATAGCCCGGTCAGCTTTGGCGTGTCGCTGGGCAGCAGGTAGTTATCCTCTCCCACCTGGATGCCATGCCCCGAGAAGTAAAACACCGCCGCCTCCGCCCCACGTGCCGCCGTGGCAAACTGCTCCGTGGCCGCCGTGAGCTGCTCCCGCGTGGCATCCGTGATCGCCGCTCCGCCCACCACCGTGTAGCCCAGCCGCTGCAGCGCCGCCGCCACGTCCTGCGCGTCATTGACCGGGCTGGTGAGCTGCATGCTGGGCGAAAGGTCCCGGTAGGCGTTGTTGCCAATCACCAGCGCCACCCGCGGCGCGGCATTCAAGGCCGTCAAGGCCAGCAGCAAGAGGGTGAGAAGAAGGGGGATGGGTTTCATTTGAGAAGCTAAATCGGATTTGAGAAAACAGACTCCGACTAATTTCCTGCGCTAACAAAGACAATGCGGAAGCTTTGGAAATCCATTCTTTCCACAGGGCGGCCATAACTACGGGTAGAGGCACGCACAGAGACACGGGAATCATCACGCCACGAACCACCGCGCTGCACACGAAACACCCGGCTATCATCCGTCCAATCTTGACACCACTCCATGCCATTGCCTCCGAGATCGTGGAGGCCTAGCCCGTTTGGCGGAAAACTCATCACCGGCGCTGTGCCGGCATGGCCATCGTTCACCCCGCTGATTTGGTAGTTCCCGTCCGATGGCCGAGGTGGCCAATGTCGGCCCCATGGGAAAGCGTCTTGACCGCTCTCATCCTTCTCCCGCGGTGTACGGCCTGTTTCAGACGCGAGCCCCACCGCCGCACTCCATTCCGCATCTGTGGGCAGCCGGTAGTTCTTTCCTTCCTTCGCGCTCAACCAGCGGCAGAACGCCTCAGCATCTTCGTGGCTCACATTCACCACGGGATGCTGGTCCTTGCTGCCTGCCGCGTGATCTCGCCACGCGTCATCCACTCCACTCTGCGCTGCCGCATACGCCGCATAGTCCGCATTTCGTGTTTCATGAATGCACATCCTCACCTGCGTGCCGGGTACAGAGACGAACTTCATGCCCAAGCTGTTGGTAAAGAGCCCGCCTGTGTCTGCCGCAGGCTGTGATGCCTCAGCCGCCATCTTGGCAGCCAGTTCTCGCGCCCGTTTTTCGATTTCCGTCTCGCTCATGGCAGGCGGTGCTGGTGTGTTGTTGGAGGGGATGAGCTTGGCGAGCACTTTCACATGTTGCCTGTTGAGGCTGTCATTGACCCAGGGAACCTGCTCCTGCCCATGAACTTCGCTGATAGTGGACTTCACCCCGTCGAAAAGATCCCGCAGGTTGGCACCGGGCTCCTCGTCCAAGTGGCGGATCAACGCAGCAGTAAAGGGGCTGTTGCGTGCCCCGTTTCCATCCAGTGCAGTGGCACCGGGGCTAGAGGCAAAAGCAAGGAAAAACCCTGGGCCATAACCGCTGATCTCCCCACCCCCACCTTTGGTGCGCAGGGACTTAGTGCCCAGCGCAGCAGCAATCTGGCCGGCAAAGGGATTGTCTCGGCAACAGTCGAGAATGACAACCTTGGTGCCTGCACCAGCCTCTTCCAGCCCGGCCATCACACTGTCACGAAGCTGGACAGCATTCTCTCTGAGCACGGTGAAGCTACTGATCGCGGGCATGTCCGAAGGAATAAGATAGTTTTCATCACCCACCTGAAAACCATGTCCCGAAAAATAGAAAACAGCGACCTGTGCTCCACGAGCCTCATCTATAAAATGACGCTTCGCATCCATGATGGCTTGACGTGTACCATCCAGCACAGGAGCCCGCACGACAAAACCCATGGCAGCGAGTCTTTGCGCCACATCCTGCGCATCATTGACCGGGCTGCTTAGCTGTTTGTCCGCCGGGAACGCGCTATAGCGATTCACCCCGATGACCAAAGCGGCACGCTCCGCGGCAGAAAGCAGCAGAGGGAATCCGACAAGGCAACAAAGATAAAGTAGTCGCGGGATCATGGTGGCAATAAAGCTTTGACACGGAATGGAACCGGAACGCCGGCCATGCGGCCGGCATCGGCCAAGCAGACCAGCACTTGATAATCCGTCCCAGGCTGCAAGGCAACTGAACCGACTCCAGGAACGTGCTGCATGTCTTCAAAACGCAGCGGCGAGGTGACGCTTTTCGCAACAAACAAAGCCGGAGCGGTCAGATGGTCTGCACCTCCCGGCAAAATCCACACGTCGTATTTCTGTCCTGGCTTGTCCTTGCTGTTCCAGGCAATGTGAGGTGTTGTCTCTGTAGTTTCATCTCCCGGCGAGGTGATAACCACTCGCGCTGTGGCGGGCGCATGAGGCAGGACCAACCAGGTGAAGGCGGCAAGTAGCGCAAGCACGGCGGCGAGACGCAGGAAGCCCGAATGGCGATGGATAAATGAGGCCTTTGGCGGTCTTTTGCAGGCCTGAAGTGCCTTTTGCCGTGTCTCCTCCAAATCAAAGAGCACGCGCTCCGGCACCTGAAGCGTGCCTGAAAGCGGGCGCTCCTCCAAGGCGCGGAGCAGATCGGCATGTTCGCGCAAAATGTCGTGTTCGTCCTTCATGCTAAGCCTCCTTCCAGACGCGTGAGACGCTCGCGCAGGGTGCGCAGGCCCTTCGCAAAATAGGTAAGCAAGGTGTTGCGGTTGATGCCCCGGCGAGCGGCGATCTCATCCGTGCTCCAGCCTTCAATGAAGCGATCCCGAAACACCTGCGGCACGGGCGGATCAGGCTGGAGACGGTCCACCTCGGGCAGCAGTTCATCCAAGCGGAAGCGTTCCTCCACCTTAAAATCTGGCGCAGGCTCCGGCAGCTCTTCCATAGCATCCTCCCGCGAACGCTGGCGGGAACGCAGGAAATCAAAAACACGGGAACGAACAATGTGGCGCATCATGCCGAGACAATCGTCCCAGGTGACGATTTGATTGAAGCTGCCTTCCTTTTTTTCCACCAGACCACGGATCAACTGTTGCAGCGCGGTGCTCACTAGGTCCTCCCGGTCCAGCTCAAAACGCTCCCCGGCCAGCCGCAACCGAGCTATGGCCATGCCAGACTCCCACAGCCACGGATAGGCCGACGACCAAGCAGGGCCGTCCCCGTCACGCAGGGCTTGGATAGGAATGCTCATCAAGAAGTGGCGAGCCAGCAATACACGGAACATGCAGGCTGCCAACCCAGGAACGCTGAGTCCAATCGAAGCCTGTCTCCTCCGATCAACTCGGCTGAAACCCAATCACCCTCTTCTCCTTCCGCCTCTCCCTCGAGTGCTCCGCCTTCGCCTTCCGAGCCTTCTTGATCTCCGCCTCGATCATCGTTTGGCTGACCTCCCATCGCTCCGGATTGGGAAGATGAAGGGCGAAGAACTCCCGGCGCATGGAGGCAAATGGCAAGCGTCTTGGGATGCGGCACTGGAGCCCGGCTTGATTGATTGACAAATTTCCGTCGGATGGGATTAAAATGACACGTTCATGGCTGTCCATAAAGCGGGCCACTGCCCTCTGACCAATCCATGCCATCCATCAGTCACACAGTCGAAAAAACACGAACCGTGCGCCCTTTTCTGATCATCATCACCGCACTCGTCTTGGCTATCGTCCGCTCCGACGCGAAACAGACTCCGAACCAAACTGTTCTGCTCTCACCGCCGACGAGTCAAAGACCTATTGAGATCCGCATCGGCTTTCAATTGTTCGACGTCGTGCAGATCGAGGAAACCACCGAAACATTTGAGTTTAGCGGTATTCTCACCGTCCAGTGGAAAGACGAAAGGCAAGCCTTTGACCCCGCCACCGAGGGTGTGTCAGAAAAGTTTTACCAAGGAAACTTCCAATTCAACGAACTCGCGACATCGTGGTATCCTGAGGTTTCGCTGCTCAATTCCGTCGGTGCCTTTGAAAAAGGTGAACCTCTCCTTCGCGTCCTTCCCGATGGAACTGCTATCTTGGTCACACCGGTTAACGCTACCGCCAAATCCGAACTCAAACTTCGCCAGTATCCCTTCGATACACAAAAACTGCGGATTTATTTTGGCATTCCCGGCTACTCCGAATCGGAGCTCAAGATGGTCCCTCTCGATGTGCCGTCACTCAGCGATGAAGAAGTTCGCATTCCCCAGTGGACTGTTCTCGGGATGCGGGTCATGTCAGACAAAATTCTGCCAACCTCACCGCGCAAAAACGAATCCACTTCAGCATTTGTTTTCGAGTTGGACGTCAAGCGTCAATCCGCTTTTATCGTGCGCTTGGTCGTCTTGCCCCTTTTTCTGGTTGTTGTTCTATCCTGGTCGGTTTTCTGGATGGATCGCTCCTCGGTGGGTGACCGAATGAGTGTTTCATTCGTCGGACTGCTCACGGCAGTAGCTTACCAGATGGTGCTAGGCGATATCATGCCTCACATTTCTTACCTCACACCCGTCAACGTTTTTGTGAGCATCAGCTTCATCGTCATGTGCGCCAGTATTGTCGTGAACCTCATCGTGGGCGAATTGAATCGCGAAAACCGGATCGCTGCCGCGGACGCTCTGGATCACCGTTGCAAGATTGTATTTCCCATCGCCTACGGAGCCATGCTCATCACAAACGGACTCGTCTTTGCCCTCAAGTATTGAGGTGTGATTCGACTGCATTCGCTCCGGATCGGAAAGATGAAGAGAGAAGGATTCCCCTCACATGGAGGCATCCAGCAGGCCAATGTTCATGCGGTCTAAATGCGTTACACAGCACATTGGCAACAAAAAGTCAGTGGCATTCAGAGATAACTCTGACGCTTGAACACCTCATGCAGCGGCTTGTTTTGCTAGACCCAGCCGAACGTACACCTCCTCTCAACACAAGGCTCAACAACTGCAAAAATGTCTGGGGTAAACGTCGATTGGCTTTCATCAAGCCTTGAACCAACATGCGTCGCTGCTCAAACAAAACGATCCGTCAAGTCTGATGACCATCAAGCGCCACCCCAATCTTAGACACCCTAGCAAAGGTCTGATCATCCTGACGAGTCTGCCCTCGCAATTCTCGAAAGCCAGCTAGGATATCGGACTGACCTTTCTCATTCCATCATGACCTGCCGC
Organism: Prosthecobacter sp.; assembly: GCA_017853885.1. Taxonomy (GTDB): domain Bacteria; phylum Verrucomicrobiota; class Verrucomicrobiia; order Verrucomicrobiales; family Verrucomicrobiaceae; genus Prosthecobacter. The sequence continues at coordinate 53,164 of JAFMIR010000015.1, read as the reverse complement.
GCGATGTTTTTCGTCCTCCTTGGCTTTACCGCCGCTTATGCGACGGTTTCAAGGGGCGCGGAACCAGTCAAGGAAATCGCTTGGTGGCGAAAGATCCCCCTCATCCGACACCTCTCTTCAGGCGAAAGCGCAGCGAGCAAGACTTCTATGCCTCGGCTCCGCCTTGCAGTGTTTTCCGGAGGCACTGGAGCAAGCGCCCGCGCCGTGCTGCAGGAGGAACTATTGAACTCACGTGAGTTTTTTGTCGCCACGCACGATGAGGCAGTGGACTTCACATTGGAGGGTTCCTCAATCGGTGGACGTGTCAGCGGCCGTCTGCTTGATCAAAAAGGCAGGCAACTTTTCGAGCGCAGCTATGCGGCACCTGGTCTCGATGAAAACATCAAAGCTCTCACAGACGACATCATTTACACCATCACTGGCAAACCTGGCCTCGCTACCAGCCGAATGGTTTTCGTCAGCGACAAATCGGGGCGCAAGCAAGTGTATGTGTGCAATTCGGATGGAAAAGAGGTACAACAGCTCACCCATGATCGCTTAGCAGCTGTAGCTCCCACGATCTCACCCGATGCTTCCATGGTTGCTTTTACCAGTTACCGAAGCGGTTTCCCGACTGTGCATCTGATGGACATTCACTCCGGCTGGGAACGCGAGATCAGTGACACGCCCGGCAGCAGCGCCGGTCCAGCTTTTTCTCCAGATGGCTCACGCCTGGCTCTCGTCATGAGCTTCATTGGCAACCCAGAGATTTTTGTTAGCGATCTGAATGCCAACACCGCCGCATGCATCAGCGATTCCTTCGGAGCTCCGGGCAGCCCCTCATGGCACCCCGATGGAAGGCATATCGCTTTTTCGAATGACGATGGCCAAGGCAGCTCGCTGTATATCGTCAAGATGCCTGACAAGGAAGGTCAACCTGCACACTTTTCCCGATGGCGCACTGGCTACAGCCACTCCACGGATCCCGAGTGGTCACCCGACGGCCGTCAAGTGGCCTTCACTGCGCGCATTGGCAATCAGTGGATCGTCGCGATCAAAACTTATCCCAATGGCACCTCTCGCATCATTCAGCGCGGAGGCGCGATGCACCCCAGTTGGAGCCCAAATGGGCGCTACCTCTGCTACACCCAACATGGTGAGCTGTTTGTCCATGAAATCACCACCGGATCCCGCCGCTCGGTTTTGAAAAACTTTGGCCGCATCACCGAACCCCGGTGGATGCGCTGAATCGCCGCCGAACCCGATGAGAATATCCCTCACCCATCTCCACCCCATTATTTTACTGGTCTGCGGATGCTCGCCATTTCCCTACATGTCCTCAAGCTGCAGTGAGGATGCCTCCATCGTGTATGCGCTGGGTTCGCGTGAAGGGTTTCGTTCCCCGCTGAACAGCTCGTTACATCTCGCCTCGCCTGCCTTTGAGTTTACAGGCAGTCAAATCCATCTCAGCGATGAGCATGATCGTGAATTGGTGAAGTTAGCCACAGAGTGGAAAAAGAATGAGAGCAATCGCTACCTCATCGCTGGCTACACACCACCCGATCTGCCAGAGGATCATGCTCGGACGCTCAGTGAACGCCGCACCTTGGGGCTACGCCAGCGCCTGATCGAACTCGGAGTCGAACGCTCCCAAATTCAAACGCTTGGGCTGGGCAACGACTTCTATCAAACCAGCCCCGCCACTCATGTGGTGCTGATTTATAGGCAATAGATGCACATCAGCTCTGAAAATAGGGCTTCAGTTCCGCCTCGAAATACTGGATGGCATTCTTGATCGGCAACGGAACGCCGCCGCCTAATGCGCAAAGCGAAGTCTGTTCCATGGTGTCCAAGAGATCCGTGAGGAGTTCGCGGTCGATCTTGAAGGTGGTGTCACCGCGAGCTTTAGCGATGAGCTCCTTGCCGCGGGTGCTGCCGAGACGGCAGGGAAAACACTTGCCGCAGCTTTCATCGGCGGTGAATTGGAAGAGGTGCTGGATGTATTCGATCATCGGCATCGACTCTGGGATGCTGACGACACCCGCGTGGCCGAGGAGAAAGCCCGCTTTCTTGAAACTCTCGAAATCGACGGTGAGCTGCCCCACACAGCTTATCGGCACAATGCCACCGAGCGGTCCGCCTATTTGAATCGCCTTGACTTGGGTTTTGAAGCCACCAGCGAGCTCGATGACGGCTTGCAGGGGGGTGCCCATGGCGACTTCGTAGATGCCAGGCTTCACGAAATGACTGTCGAGCGAAAGAAGCTTGGGGCCCGTGGACTGTGGCGTGCCAATCTGCGCGTAGCCCTTGCCGCCGAGCACTAGAATGGCACGAAGGTTGGCGAAAGTTTCGACATTGTTCACGATAGTGGGCTTGCGATAAAGCCCCTCGTTCACTGGGAATGGCGGACGCGTGCGCACCTCGGGCCGCAAGCCCTCAATGCTGGCCAGCAGCGCGGTCTCCTCACCACAAATATAAGCTCCGGCGCCTTTGATGGTCTTCAGCGCGAAATTGAAGCCGGTGCCGAGGATGTTCTGGCCGAGCAAACCGGCCGCATGCAGGTCGGCAATCGCTTGGTTCACGGTGGTGACACTATCGGGATACTCGGCTCGGATGTAGAGCACCCCTGTTTCAGCTCCCGCATACCAACCGGCTACCATCATGCCGAGCAGCACACTGTGCGGCTGCTTCTCCATAAGGTATTTGTCGATGTAGGCGCCCGGATCTCCCTCGTCGGCGTTACAGACGACATATTTCACTTTCCCTTCAGCCGCTCGGCAGCCTGTCCACTTGATGGCAAGTGGGAAACCGGCACCACCGCGCCCGCGCAGACCACTGTCCTTCAATTCGGTCGCTAGGGCATCGCGATTGCCTTCTGTGATGAGTTTTTTGAAGGGCGCATAATAATCCTCGATGCCTTTGAACTCAGCAGTCAGAATCGCCGGCTGCAAATGCGAAACAACAGCATAACGATCTTCGCTATCACCTCGGCCAGTTTTAAAAAGTTCGGCCAAAGCGGCCTCTGACTGTCCTGAGTAGTTTTGACCTCCAAACTGTAACGCACCGCCCTCATGGCAGCGGCCGAGGCAGCAGATGTGACCAATCTCGTCCTTCTTGAAGTGCGTTTCGAGCGTGTGATGCAGTTTGTCCTGCGTTCCGGCACACAGGCAGGCACTGCCGTTGCAGACGAAGACTTGTTTGCCTTCGTTCTCTTTTTTCAGGAAGTCGTAGAAGCTGACAGCACCGAGCGTGATGGCATCGCCGAACAGATGATCTTGGCCCATCTGGTGAACGAGTTCGTGCGTTTCGGCTGTGCCGCGCTTTTCGGCGGCTTCGACCATGCGTTCGAAGACGTTTTTTTCGATGCCTTTACGAAAAGAGAGGGCGCTGAGGTTTTTGGACATGGCTCGTGGGAAGCTAACGCTCCATTAAGCGTCAGCTTGCGAAACCACGGAAGCTCTTTTTTCAGCTGACACTGCTCTCTGGCATGAAGAATCCTTTGCGACATGCCAGACTGCAGCGAGTCTGACAGCCTTTCCCGATGAAAATTGTCATGCTTGATGCCCACACCGCCAATCCAGGCGATGTCAGTTGGGCCCCCTTTGAAGAAATCGCCCCTTGTGAAATCCACCCGCGAAGCTCGCCAACGGAAACAGTGACCCGATGCGCAGGAGCGTCCGTGGTCATTACCAATAAAGCGCCCATGACGAGGCAAATCATAGAGCGTCTGCCCGATCTGAAATACATCGGTGTCATTGCCACCGGCTTCAATGTGGTGGACATTGCCGCCGCTAAGGAACGTGGTGTGATTGTCACCAACGTGCCGGGCTACGGAACGCCTGCCGTGGCTCAGCATGTCTTTGCACTCATTTTGGAGCTCACGAACCATGTGGGTGCTTCAGCCCAAAGCGTCGCAGCGGGCGGCTGGCAGCACTGCCCAGACTTTTGCTATTGGGACAAACCGATCATCGAACTGGCCGGACGCACGCTGGGCATCATCGGCTATGGTGAGATCGGTGCCGCGGTGGCACGCATCGGTCAGGCCTTCGGCATGAAGGTGCTCGCCTCCAAGCGAAACTGGTCCGGTGCCCCCCCAGCTGGCATTGAGGCTGCGGAAGCGGACACCATCTTCCGCGAGGCCGATGTCATCTCTTTGCATTGCCCGCTCACGGATGCTACCAAGCACTTGGTCAACGAACGCACGCTTGGGCTCATGAAAAAATCTGCTCTGCTCATCAACACAGGGCGCGGTCCTTTGATTGACGATCACGCTCTCGCGGCAGCTTTGGAGGCTGAAAAAATCGCTGGAGCGGGCGTAGATGTTTTGAGCATGGAGCCGCCCAAGGAGGGCAATCCTTTGCTCGGCGCCAAAAACTGCCTCGTCACACCGCACGTGGCTTGGGCTAGCCGCGAAGCACGCAAGCGCCTCATCGAAGCGTGTGCCGCCAATGTAAAAGCCTTCCTCGCGGGCAAGCCTGTGAACGTCGTCAATCCCTGATCAGCACCCTAGCGAGGTTGGGTTTCACCACTCTGCTCTTTCACCATGCGCTTCTTTCTCCTCCTCACCGTGCTCCTGATCGCTTGTTGTTCGAAGCAGGATGCGATCGTCATTGGCATGGATGCCACTTATCCACCATTTGAGTTCGTCGATGAAAAAGGGCAGTTGAGCGGCGTCAGTGTCGCGATCGGAAAAGAGATTGGTCAGACAACAGGAAAGCCGGTTGAATTTCGAAATATCAACTTTGATGGCCTCATCACCGCGCTGCGCACGGGCTCAATCGACCTCGTCATCTCCTCCATGACAGCTAGTGAGGAGAGGCGCAAGTCGATCGACTTTTCCGATCCATACGTGAAGACCGGGCTCGCCATTTTGGCAGCAAAAGAAGCTCCAGTGCAATCAGCAGCCGATTTACAAACGCCTGGCCGGAAGCTCGTTGTGCGCCTTGGCACCACAGGTGAGAGCTGGGCACGCCAAAACTTACCCAAAGCCGAAATCAAGGCCCTTGATCTCGATACCGCGTGCGTGATGGAGGTCGTCAATGGCAATGTGGACGCATGGATATATGACCAGCTTTCGATCATGAATTTCCAGGCCAAGCATCCGGACAAGACCCGCGCCTTGCTAACTCCTCTGCGAGAGGAATCTTGGGCAATCGGATTGCGGCAAGGTGATGATACCCAAAAAACAATCGTCAACGAAACGCTCGCTCGCATGCGCCAAAACGGCCAATTCACGAAGCTTGCAGAACAATATATGGCCAAGGAGCGTCAGATGCTGAAGCAGCAAGGGCTCCCGTTTTTATTTGAGCTTCCTTGAGCAAGGATACGACTACTTCAGCGCCTCTTCGATTGCCTGAAGCAGCTGGGGTGATGCAGGCTCCACATCAGACCCGAAGCGTTTGAGAACTTTGCCGTTTTTACCGATGAGAAATTTTTCGAAGTTCCAGCCAACATCACCGCCGTTTTGCGTGAGTAGGGTAAACAGCGGATGTTTGCCATCTCCTTTGATGCTCACCTTCGAAGTCATCGGAAAGCTGACCTTGTAGTTCTCGGTGCAGAAGACCTTGATGGCCTTCTCATCATCCGGCTCCTGGCCGCCGAAATCATTGCAGGGCACGCCGAGCACTACGAGCCCCTTCGCCGCCATCTTCTCATGCAGCTCCTGCAATCCGGTATACTGCGGAGTGTAACCGCACTGCGAGGCTACATTTACCACCAGCACGGCTTTGCCAGCAAAGGTCTTCAAGGCCAGATCCTTGCCGTCAATGTCTTTGAGCGTGATGTCGTGTGCGGAATCAGCGGCGAGAGAGACGAGAGTCATGGCAAATAGAGCGAGGAGGGTTTTCATGGGAGAGATAAAGTTAAAGTTCGACAGCCTGTTTGAACGTTGCGACGGCAAAATTGGATTCAGGATGCTTTGTCTCAAGGTCCGCTTGCAAGAGCGATGAACGCTCAGGCTCGCCGTGAACGAGGAAGACGCGTTTCTTCGGTCCGGTGACTTTGCCAAACCACTCGATGAGCTCGTCATGGTCCGCGTGACCGGAGAAGGAGTCCAGTGTCTCAATTTCCGCCTTCACCTCAAACTCCTCTCCGAGGATGTGCACGCTCTCGTGCCCTTCACGAAGCCTCCAGCCGAGGGTATTTTCAGCGCAGTAACCAACGAAGAGGATGATGTTCTTGGGGTTGCTGACGTTGTTGCGCAGATGGTGCAGGATACGCCCGCTCTCCGCCATGCCGGAGGCGGAGATGATGATGGCCGCACCTTTGAGGCGGTTGAGCTTTTTCGAATCATCAACGGTGCGGATGAGCTGCAGGCCCTCGAAGCCAAATGGGTCATTGCGCATGAAAACGGCATCGCGGATCTCCGGACGCAGGTCATCGATATGCAGGCGGAAGATCTCCGTAGCGCGCACCGCAAGCGGGCTGTCCACATAGGTGGGGATCTCCGCCACGGTGTTGTGATGGCGCATGCGGTCGATGGCACATAGCAACTGCTGAGTGCGCTCGACAGCAAACGCAGGGATGATCAGCTTGCCCTTCTGCTGCGCCGTGCGGCGGATGATCGCGGCAAGGTGCTCATCCGCCACGGTGGCCATCTCATGGCGGCGGCCGCCATAGGTGCTCTCCATGATCACATGGTCCACGTTTTCGCAGGGCTCGGCAGAATTGAGGAGCTCATTGCCGGGACGTCCGATGTCACCAGAGAAAAGCAGCCGTGATTTCCGCTTCGTGGCCCGGTCGTCGATATCGAGAACGACTTGGGCGGAACCGAGCACATGGCCGGCATCTATGAAGGTCAGCGTCACACCTTCAGCGATGGTCAGCGGGCGATGGTAGGAGGCTGTGACGAACTGCCGCATGCACTTTTCCGCGTCAACCACGGTGTAGCTGGGCTCAAGCTCGGGCTCATTGTCCTGCCGGTGCTTGTTCAACCACATGATGTCATTCACATGAATGTGGGCCGCATCCGGCAACATGATGCTGCACAGGTCACGCGTGGCCGGTGTGGCATAAATATTGCCAGTAAAGCCCAGCTTGCACAAATGCGGCAGCGCCCCGCAGTGATCGATGTGCGCATGCGAGAGCACGACGAGGTCGATGGTCTTCGGATCAAACGGAAAGTTCTTGTTCCGCTCGATGGTGTCCTTCCGACGCCCTTGATAGAGGCCGCAATCGAGCAGAATGCGCTGACCATTCACTTCGAGGAGGTGCTTTGAACCCGTGGTAGTGCCCGCGGCACCGCAAAAGGAGATTTTCATGATAGCTGAGCAGGGATCAAACCGGAAACTGCTGCGAGACGCAAGCCTGCCCTTCACAAACTGCCTCAAAAGAGCATATTATTGGCTATACTGCCTCTCGCATGAACTTCCCGCTCACCCTCACCTTCAAGTTTTTCGCCCTCAGCCCACAGATTTTCGTCAACGATGCCGCCGGCGGCGCAGTGTGCTATGTGAAACAAAAACTTTTTCGACTGCGCGAGAAGATCGAGCTCTTCAAAGATTCTTCACGCAGTGAATTGCTGGCCACCATCGAGGCAGACCGCATCATCGACTGGTCAGCCAAATACACCTTCAAAAGCCCGTCCGGCAGCACGTTTGGCTCGGTGGGTCGCCGAGGCATGAAATCCATCTGGCGAGCACATTATGAGGTCTTTCCGCCTGCGGGCGGCGCACCATCTTTCACCATCCACGAGGAGAATCCGATGGCGAAGATCGCCGATGCGCTTCTGGGGGGAATTCCTATCGTGAGCTTTTTCACCGGATACATGATCCACCCGAAATATCTCGCTACACGCCCAGACGGCACTCCTGTCATGCGTTTGACAAAACAGGCATCGCTGGTCGAGCGTCGCTTCACCATCGACTTGCTCACGCCAGCGGATGAAAACGAGCAGGCGGCGTTGGTGATGTCGTTTTTGATGATGATCCTGCTTGAGCGTTCTCGTGGTTGAGTGGCGAAGAATTGAAGTGACGACCGCACGCTCTAGCGCATGATCTCTCATGCGTTTTCATCTCATCTCCACACTCCTCGTCAGCAGTTTGCTGGGTTGGCTATGGATCACAGACAATGTCATGCGCTCCCTCGCGGTGGTGCTGCTGGGGCTTTTGTGGTTCGTGATGAATGGGCTCTGGTGGGCTTGGAAGGCCCGGGGACATCGTGTGCGTCGCCTCGGAGCTGTCGTCCTCGTGATGATCCTCATCGCGTTCCTCTTCCGCTTCGCGATTCGCTACGAAGGCTCTGCCGATGGCTCCGCGTGGCCGCAGCTCTCGTTTCGCTGGCAACCCAAAGACATGCCAAGCGTGCCCAAACTCTTGGAAAAGCAGGCATCCGTCAGTAGAGAGGTTGTAACACTACCCGCAGGCCTGAAAGACATGCCGCGCTTTCTGGGCGAGGAAGGTGATGGCATCCTCCCTGCCGCTGAATTTGCCACCGACTGGATCGCGAAACCACCGCGTGAGTTATGGAGAATCGCGGTGGGCGCCGGTTGGTCGGGCTTTGCGATCGCAGGGCATCGGGCGATCACCCAAGAGCAGCGTGAAGATCTCGAATGCGTGACCTGCTACGACATTCGGGATGGCAATCTGCTCTGGTCACACACGGACAAGGCGATCTTTTCCGAGATGCTCGGTGGCGATGGCCCACGGGCAACGCCAACGATTGACATCGCGTCCGGCACGGTCTTCACGCTAGGCGGCACTGGCATCCTGAACTGCCTCGACCTCGCTACCGGCCAGTTGAAGTGGCGTGCGGAAGTGCTGAAGGACGGCGGAGCCTCAAGGAATCTCGAATGGGGTAAGAGTGCCTCACCACTGCTCACTGAGCAGCATGTCGTGTGCTCCGGGGGAGAGAATGGTGCCTCGCTGATGGCTTATGATCGCAGCACCGGAAAGCTTGCATGGAAGGCCGGAAGCGATGGCGGCAGCTATGCCTCGCCGATTTGCATGAACCTCGCCGGACAAGAGCAGATCGTCACCGTGAACCGCGGCAGTGTCAGCGGGCATGATCCAGCGGATGGGAGCATTCGATGGACTTTTGAATGGCCAGGCAGTTTCCCTAAAGTGGGCCAACCCGTGGCCGCAGGCACGAATCGACTGCTCATCACCTCCAGCTATGGCGTCAAAAGCCATTTGCTCGAAGTCCGCGATACGCCGCAGCCGAAGGTCATCTGGGCAGAAAGCAATCCGCGGACGAAATTCAGCAGCGCGAGCATCAGCTCAGGATACGCCTATGCGCTCGATGAAGGCACGCTTTGCTGTGTGAAGCTCGACAATGGCGAACGGGCATGGCGTGAAGGTCGTTATGGCTACGGGCAGCAAATCCGCGTGGGTGAGGACTTGCTGCTCGTGCAGGCTGAAAAAGGTCACGTGTTGCTGGTGAAGCTCTCGCCGGAAAAACTCATCGAGCTGAGCCGCATCAACGCATTGCATTCGAAAACGTGGAATCCTCCGACACTGGCCGGACGCTGGCTTCTGCTGCGCAATGATCGCGAAGCAGTCTGCTACAAGCTTCAGCCGTGAGGCCCGTCACTTCTGCGACGGCTCGAAGCGTTTGCGAAGCTCGTTAAAATAACGGCGAACCTGTTCACGGCGCGCGGGCGGAAGCGCGGCCTCATCCAGCGCAGCCTCCTCAACCTGAAGAGCTTCCAGTGCGATCTCTGCGGCGGAGCGAGTGGATTGCTCCCGGCGGGCACCGCCTTCCACACTGCGCAGCGTGGATTGGCCTTCAGCGTTCTGCTGGGCTTGCACCATGTCACTCTTCACCGAGTCCTGCTTTGCGGTGGGAGTGTTGTTCAGGTCTGCCTTGCCCACGCCTGGCTTGTTAGCGTTAGATGGCGCTGATGTCGTGAAACTTGGCTGGTTGGGATCATCGGGCGCCTTGCCGGGCATGACGATCATTGGATCTTTTGAGCGATCTGCAGGATTCTTGCCCGGCACGGGTGCGATCAACATCGGAGGCCCAGACTGCCCCTGAGGACCGGGCTGCCCCTGCTGTCCAGGTTGCGCCATCATCATTTGCTGCTGCCCTTGGCCTTGCCCGCCTTGTGGCTGCTGCATCTGGTTTTGTGGCTGCTGGCCGATGCCCGGTGGGACGATCCTTTGCTGCTGCTGGAGCTTCTGTCCGCCCTGCTGTTGCCCCGCCTGTGGGACGGTTGACTGACTCGATCCGCTTTGGCCGCTTTGCGGATTGTTTTGCCCGAGTTGCTGCATCGCACCGGTTTGATTCTCTCCGGTGATGCGACTGCCTGCCTCACGAAGCTGTTCGGCGAGCTGCTGAAGCTTTTTTTGAGCTTCTTCGCGCAAAGCGGCATCCCGCATCTTATCGGCCAGTTTTTCGAATTCGGATGCAGCACCCCTGAGATCACCTTTCTGCAGCTGATCACCCGCGCCGATCACATGCTGGCCGACCACACGTTTTCGATCGTCGGCTTCCGCCTTATTCTGCACTTCCTTGAGCGTGTTGTTCAAGCGCTGCTGGGCGTCCTTCGGCATCTGCGGACTTTTAAGATCCTCACTGAGCTTCTCAGCGGCTTTGGCTGCGGCTGGTGCATTCTTTGCAGCCACGGCATCACCAAGGTCGGCCGTGTCTGCATGCTTGCGGAGTTCCTCAATGAGCTTGACACTTGCCCAATCATCTTTGCCCTTCGCCAAATCATCGGCGAGCTTTTCCGCTTCGCGGGCGCGGCGCTCAAGCTCGGCAAGCATCTGCTTTGCATCCTTGCCAACAGCATTCGCTAGCTCAGTAGCAGTCTGGTCGAGCTTCGCCTTCAAATCTTCGATCTGCTTCTGCTCCTCTACCTTGAGACCCCTGAACTTTTTTTTCTCCAGATCGAGCTTGGCCAGTTCTTTTGCGGCCTCGGTGGCTTTCACTGCCATCGCATCATCGAGCCTCAACATGTCTTGGTTAGGCATCCGCATGGCGCCAATGCAGGTACCTAGAATCACCAGCAAGAGCGGCACCATCAAGCAACGAGGAGGGCGGACCGGCAGATCATTGGGCAACCTGCTCATGGCAGGTTTCAAGATGGCCTTCTGAGCCTCCAGATGCCTCTGCGCCGCTTCAGAAGACTCTTGGCAATCCTCAAACCACCACGCACTTGCAAAAGCCTCCCGTCGACCGGCAGCGCAATCCCATAGAGCCAGTGCATTGAATGCACCTGGCCTACTCAGCCATGAGAAGACCAGTCCACTGATTTTCCAAAGCCCCCAAGCCCCCCATAATGCGGCCACAACACTCATGCTGCCACGGAGCGCCCAGAGAACCATCAGCATGAACAGAATGCTCACCGGCCAAACGGTGTTTTGAAGCCAAGACAACCATCTCCGCAACACCACACGCCGCTGCACTTTCCGCGCCACCGGCGCGAAAACACACACAGAACTGGCTGGCTCGCTCATCGACTGCATTTCAGCGCAGAATGTCATCAAGGCCAAGCATTTCTCGGGCCTAGATCAAGAGCACAGGGACACCCGCCAAGGATGAACAGGCTCAGAGATACCCTTGAGCTGCATTGGCGGCATCGGATCTGCCTTCACGATGGCACGGGCCTCTGAATAGGTTTCCTCATCCATTACAATCTCACTTGGCTGGGCAATGCTGCATAGACGTGAAGCAAGGTTCACACGATGACCGATGACAGTGTAGCTTAGACGCTGATCACTGCCCATGCACCCTGCAACGACGGCACCTGTGGCAATACCAATGCCCATTTCGAGTGAGTGTTTCGACGTTTGATTCAGTTCACCGCGACGCTGGAGCATGGCCTGAGCACATTGAACGGCGCGAAGCCCATCCGACCCTGTGCTGCGTGGAGCTCCAAACAGCACCATAATGAGATCTCCCACGAATTTATCCACAATGCCACCATGTTCATAAGCTATATCTGTAAGCGCAGTCATATGCTCGTTCAGCATTTCAATCACATCTGCTGGCCGCATACCCTCTGTGATCGCCGTGAAGCCGCGAATGTCACAGAAAAGCATACTCACCTGCCGCAATTCCCCTCCGAGCGTTCCGGACTGCTCAATGAGTTGCTGAGCCACGGCACGATCTGCCACAGCATTGAGCACACTGCGATATTTTTCCTGAAGCGCTAGGCCCGCTGCCATCTGATTGAAGGAGGCGGCCAGCATCCCGAGCTCATCCCGACGGCACACAGGCACACGCACAGCAAAATTCCCCTGTTCGATTTGCCTTGTAGCTTCTGCTAACTCGCTCACAGGGCCGGACAGCGTGCGTGAGACAAGCAGCAGAACCACCAAACCCATGCCAAGCGCCACAAGGGCCAACCCACCCACACTCCAACGGAGCTCGTTGATCTCCGCATCGAGAGCCGCAAGCGAGTAGAGATTGAGTTGCGCAGCAAGCGGGAATGGCGAACCGGGGTTTAGTACGCGATATAGAAGCTGGTGGCGAACACCATCCATCGTTACCGTGAGTTCACGATGGGTCCTCTCGCCATGTTTGAAGGCTTGTTGCATGAGCGTGGTGACCTCCTCGCGTTTTTCATGCGGGATCGTGCTGGAGACGAGTTGGTCCTCCACCCAGATGCCACTCATGATCTCACCATGATCGCTACGCTTCGTCTGCTCGTAAAGCACCCGTTCGGTCAAGGATGTCAGCGGGAGGCCAAATACAAAGGCTCCGACAAACTTTTGATCCTTGGAATCGCGCAGCGGCGTGATGAATACCTCGCGCACCTGCTCGGTCGGCCGGCCATCGTTGCGATTCTCCTGCTCGACCCGGAAGTAACCGACCTCCTGCTCGGTAAGAACCTGCTCGAATTTGCGGTCGCCTAGCCAAGGCATTTTGCCCCCCTTTCGCCTCACATCGCCATGGTCCTCGGCTTCCCGCGCCAGACCAAGACCAGCCGCGGTGCGCTGCTGCGGCGCTCCCACGAAGTTCCCTTTGGCATCGATGAAGTCCACATACGGCTTCTGGCCTGGGGGAAAGCGCCCATCGCGGCCTTTGAAGCCTCTCGAGCGATCATTCGAGGCGGGAAACCTGCCCAAAGGGCCTCGATTGGACTCGTTTTCCCTCAATCCGGGAAACTCAGCCAGCAAGCGTTCTTCAGCCAGCGTCTCCAGCTGAGGCCGCAGCAACTGCGAGAGTTCTTTGAAGTCCTTCTTCTGGATCGCCTCCACCACCTTGGGCTGGGCAGCCATGTTTTGCAGGATGGTGGAGAGCGCCTCGAAGCGCTTGTTTCGCGCCGAGGTAAGCTCAGCGACATGCTCCTCAAACTGCTCGTCAAACAGCCGACGGTAGTTGGCGCTGAACTTTCGCTCAGCCATCAGCAACGCCATCACTGTGACCGCAACCACCACCGGAAAGAGGGTGAGGATGAGCTTGGCGCGAAAAGTGGTGATCCAATGCATGCGTAGCCGATTTGATCATCAAGGTGAACGTTCGTCGACACCGAAGGTTGCAGGCGGTGACACCTATCCGCTCATCCTTCTTCGGCTAACTTGGCTGATTGACGACCGCGAACTCCAGCTGGTTTTTTCGCGGCTTTGGGCTTTGGCTCGCGCGGCGGAAATTCCCAGCTGAGCAGACGTTTGTCGCCCGGCTTGCAGGCAAGGAAGGCGCTGAAGGGACGACCACGCTTGCTGATCATGTTCACAATCAGCGAAGTCTTGCCAGCTTCGAAGAATTCACGCGCGTTTTCGGGCGTAATATCCTTTTTACACAGCACCTTGGGGAGGCGGGCGTTGCACTTGCCACTTTCGAGCGCGGCGACTTTGCACTGGTAACCGTCTGGCGTGTCGTAAACGAAGCTCTCGCGCTTTTTGAGAGCGCAGACGGGGCATTTCGCAATGACGGCACATTCGTCCCAGTTGAAAGCGTCGGGATCGTTGCCCTCGAAGACAAAGGCAACCTTCATGTCGTCCTTGATGGAAAGCGCTGCGTTGAATTCCTTGCCCTTCTTGCTGCGGAAGCCTTCCAGCGGACCAACGAAACGTTTCTCGATCAGCATCCGAATTTCTTCATCGCTGAGCTGACGTGAAGCAACGGTCTTGTAAACGCGCACTTTACACTTCGGATTTTTGCATCCGTAAAACTCTTCTGTTTGCTTGTAACCTTCCGGGTTGCCACAAACGCCGCAGGTGACTTGAAAATCTGGATAAACCTTCTCTTTGGCAGCCTTGGACGCCGCCTGGGTCTTTTCGACGATTTGATTCGTCAAAAAGCGAATCTCCTTCATGAAGCGTTCGCGGTCGAGTTCTCGATGCTCCATCTGGCGCAGCTTATACTCCCACTGTCCGGTCATTTCGGGAGAGGAAAGCACTTCAATGCCGATGTCCGAAATCTGCTCGGTCAGTGCAAGGCCTTTCTGCGTCACATGCATGTCACGCTGCACCCGCTCAATGTAGCGGTCCATGATGAGTCCTTCAATGATCGCCGCACGGGTGGCCGGCGTACCCAAACCGCGCTCGCTCATCGCATCGGCCAATTCTTCGTCCTCCACCAGTTTGCCTGCGCCTTCCATCGTGGAAAGCAACGTAGCCTCCGTGTAGCGGGGCGGCGGCTTGGTTTGCAGTTCGCTCACCTCAACATTGAGCGTGCTGGCCACATCACCATCATTCGCAGCCACGAGCAGCTTAGCGGCGTTTTCGTCTCCCTCGGCCGCTTCTTCGGCGGCCTTTTTACCATAAACAGCAAGCCACCCGGGGGATTTGAGCACCTTGCCATCACTCTTGAAGGCATCGCCTCCCACGCGCGTGATGCGAGTCGTGACTTCGAATTCCGCAGCCGGGAAAAACACAGCCACAAAGCGACGCGCCACCATGTCAAAGAGCTTCTGCTCGGCCTCCGGTAGCTCCTTCGGCGGAATCTGACCGGTTGGAATGATGGCAAAGTGGTCACTGACTTTCGAGTTGTCGAAGATGCGCTTGTTCGGCCGCACCCATGAGTTATTGAGCGCCATTGCGGCGTGTGTGCCAAGCTCGTGCGGCAGCGCATCCTGCTTGCGGCTATCATGGCTGGCAAAGGTCTGCAGCGTGTCTTTTACCGTGCCAATGTAATCCTCTGGCAGATGACGCGAATCCGTTCGCGGATAAGTCAGCACCTTGTATTTTTCATACAGCGCTTGTGCGATTTGCAATGTACGACGGGCGGAAAATCCGAAACGGTTGCTCGCCTCGCGCTGGAGGCTTGTGAGATCGTAAAGCAACGGGGCAGCTTGACGTGCCGGTTTGGTCGTTTGCTCGATTTTGCCCGGTTTGCCGTTGCAGCGGTCGGCGATGGCTTGCGCTGTCTTTTCGTCCCAGATGCGCTCCTGTTTTTTGTGCTCGTCGTTTTCGTCTTTCTTGAATGATTCGTCGATCCAGCGTCCTTGGTAGCGACCTCCAGGCACCTCAAAGAGCGCAATGGCCTCCCAATACGTGCGCGGCACGAAGGCGCCGATCTCACGCTCACGTTTGGCCAAAATGGAAAGTGTCGGCGTCTGCACACGACCTACCGGGGTGAGACGGAAACCACCGTGACGTGAATTGAGCGCCGTGAGGGCGCGGGTGCTGTTGATGCCGATGAGCCAGTCGCTCTCACTACGGCATTTGGCGGCATCGGACAGCGGCTGCATCTCCTCGTCACTGCGCAGCTTTTTGAATGCATCTAAAATGGCCCCCTGGGTCATCGACTGCATCCACAGACGCTGGACCGGTTTCTTGCAGCCCGTGGCCTCGACGATGTAGCGAAAAATGAGTTCTCCCTCACGTCCGGCGTCGCAGGCATTGATAAGGGACTCCACATCCTTGCGCTTCATCAGGCGCGACAAAACCCTGTAACGATCCTCGCTCTGCTCAATGGGGTTCAGCTCGAATTTTTCTGGCAGAATGGGCAGGCTGGAGAAGCCCCAACCGATCTTTTTGCCGTTCACCATTGGCATCCCCAGCTCCAGCAAGTGGCCCACAGCCGAGGAAATGACGTGCGTCTCGTTCTCATACCAGTCCTTTTCCTTGGTGAAGGGCTTCATGCCGGGGGCTTTGGCCAACGCACGGGAGAGATCGGCAGCGACGCTGGGCTTCTCGGCAATAATCAGGGTTTTGGGCATGTTCAGACGTGCGTAGTATATAGGCTGGCAGGAGAAAACGGGCCGGATTAGGGCATGAGAATGGCATGGCTGTCAAGGCGGCGACCCATCATGAAGGCTCTTGCAGACTGGCTGCGAGGAACCCGGATGCCTACTATTAAAACAGCTATGGGTTCTTTTCTTCAGCGAAACCGGAGGTGAGCCACACGTGCCAATCCTCTGGCTATTTGGCATCGAAATGCATGTACCCATGCAATTGAAAAACAACTTCTGCCCCACCACAGCTTAGCGATTTTTTTCGTATTGCCGTGCATGTTGCACACGTCGGATTCCTCAGGAAAAAAGGCAATGGCAGCCTTCAGAGAAGCGGTAGCCGCTTTGGCTTTGTCATTCATGTCGATCAGATCAAGGCTTATTTAGGCATCCACTGGGACGCGCAAAGGTCGCATGCAGTGGGGTGCGTTCATCGATGGAAAATCGTATCAGGACAACGCGGCGCTTTTCATCATACTTTTCGATTAAAGCGACCTAAACATGGCCATGCAGTTCGTGGTCGGGCCCAATGAGCTTTTTTCGCATGCACAACCCACAGAGCCTGTCGCAAATCAGACGACCACACCAGCCGGAGTCGATGGATCATTCGCTGCGACAATCGAATACCTCCAAGGTCCGCCAAACAAGCCGGGTCAAAATCATTCTTTGAAACCAGCGGCGTGTAGGCAAGCCTAGACAACATTATTCACATATTCACAAAAAAATTGTGAACATGTTTAATATTTGTTAAATATCAGTAGATGTCGAAAAAGAATATTCGCCGCCGCCAGCTAGAATCCACCAACCGGCCGCTCGGCATCACCAACCGTGCGGACGCCCAAGCAGAACGCTGGCGTTTTATCTCCAAACAATTCATCGCAGCCTTTTTGTTGTTTCCGCTGGCTCTCGTGACTGCAGCCACGCTTCTCGTCATGCTTTGGCGAGCCTGCAAGGGCATGGAATTCTGGCGCAGCCGAGAGTTCATCTGGTTCGGCATCGGCGGGGCAAGCTGGCTAGCCATGTGGCAACTCGGAGTTCGTCCTGTCACAGTATATGTGTTCGGTCACGAGATGAGTCATCTTGTTACCGCACGGCTTTTCGGCGGGGAGATTTTTGATTGGAAGGCCAGCGCAACAGGCGGTTATGTGGAGACCAATAAGTCGAACACTTGGATCACGCTCGCTCCTTATCTGCTGCCATTTTACACCACCATCGTTCTTTTGGGTTTTGGTGTTCTGGGATTATTCACCGAGATGCATGAGCCGATAAGCCTCTGGCGACTGCAAATCGTACCATCCTTGGTGTTTTACTACCTCGTGGGCCTGACTTGGTGGTTTCATGCCACCTACACAGCAAAGACCATCCGGCTCGAGCAGGGCGATCTGACAAAAAACGGCGAGTTCTTTTCGATGATGCTGATTTTTCTTTTCAATACAGGAGTCCTCATGTTCATGCTTCTTGCCGCATCGCCCTCACCCGCTCTCGGTCTTGGCGAGGTGGTGCACTGCTGGTGGGGAGTCGCCTGCGACATGCTGGGCTGGGCACTTCCCTTCCTGTGAAGCCTTCCACTTGCCTTCCCTCACATGATTTATGGCATTGCCCTTGGCTCGAATCTAGGTGACCGCACGGACAATCTTCGCCGCGCTCTTAAACTGATCCACGAAAGCGTGCCGGGGGCAGTCATTCGTGCCGCATGCATTTATGAAACCCTGCCTGTCGATTGCGCTCCTGGCACTCAGGCTTTTTTAAATACCGCCATCGAATTGGAGGCGGATATCCAGCCACACGATCTCCATGCGAAGCTCAAATCCATCGAGTCGCAACTCGGCCGACCAACGCTGCACGAAAGAAACTCGCCGCGAACCATTGATCTGGATATTCTCCATGCTGGACCTCTCACCATCGAAGACGAAACACTCACGGTGCCTCACCCAAGGCTGCACCAGCGCCGCTTTGTACTCCAGCCGATGGCCGATTTGAATTCTAGTCTGCAACTTCCCAATCAAGCCAAGACGATCGCGGAACTACTCGCCGCATTGGAGGATGATCCCAACACCGTGAAAGCTTTTCCAACACCCCTCCCTCATTTAGCCGCGCTGCGTGAACGAAAACGCATCGGTCCAAAAGTTGCCGTCCTTACCGCCTACGACTATCCTACAGCCCGCCTGCTTGATGAGGCGGGCGTCGATCTGATCCTTGTAGGCGATTCACTTGGCATGGTGGTGCATGGCTTGCCTGATACGACGGGGGTTACCATGGACATGATGGTCATGCACACCGCTGCCGTATGTCGTGGCGTCAAGCGCGCTCCTGTGATTGCCGACCTGCCCTTTGCCAGCTATCGCACACCGGAGGAGGCACTCACCAATGCTCATCGTCTGATGGACTGTGGTGTCGCCGCGGTAAAACTTGAAGGTGGTGCGGCACATCTGCCTGAGATCAAAGCCATCATCGCCGCAGGCATTCCCTTCGTTGGCCACATCGGCATGCTGCCACAAAGCGTCAAAGAAGAGGGGGGCTACAAGAAAAAAGGCAAGACAGCCGATCAAATTACCACCCTGCTCGCCGATGCAAAGGCGCTCGATCAAGCCGGAGCCTGCGCGATGGTGCTCGAAAGCATCGTGGCAGAGGTAGCCGCACAAATCACCGCCTCAGTAAACGCCATCACTATTGGCATTGGTGCTGGAAGCGCCACCAACGGCCAGGTGCTCGTCACTCCGGACCTCATTGGATCCTTCCCGTGGTTCCGCCCGCCCTTTGCCAAAGCACGAGCGGATCTCGCCAGCGAGACGCTGCGGGCTGTGCAGGAGTATCTGAGCGAGGTGAGACTTCAATAAAGGTTATCGCAACGCCGTCTTGCCGCTGCGTTTACCGAGGCAGAAGAGTGATTTGTCAGTGCGAATAAAGATCTGCCCCTCGCTCATCGCCGGTGAGGCAAAAACTTTTTCCTTCAATTCGCTCTCCGCGACGAGTTCGAAGGTCTTACCCGGCTTCACCGTGCGCAGCACGCCGAAGTCATTCACGAAATACACCCGGCCCTCGGCGCTTACGAGGCTCGCATGATGCTCGCGTAGGCGCTCCTCCCACTCGATTTCGCCGCTTTTCGCGTCAAAGCAGTGTGCCACACCCGAATCGGACACGATGAGAAAATGCCCGCCCTCAACGATGGGGGATGGGACATAGGCCACACCCTTGTTCGTGCGCCAGGCGATATGCGTGTCAGTGACGTTGCCACTGCCATCCGGCTTGATCGCGAGCAAATGATGCTCGGGAAAGCCACCAGTCATATAAAGCAAGCCCGTTTGCTCACTGAAAACGAGCGAGGCGACGAACTGCTCCGTCGGCCCGTCGATGATCCAAAGCAGCTTTCCCGTACGCGGATCATAACTGGCTACGCACATTGTGCCGCTGAGTACCATCTGCGTGCGACCACCAATTTCTCGAATAAGCGGCACGCAATAGCTGCGAGTCTTGTTCGGTCGGTCGATACGCCAAAGCTCACGACCATCCTTGCGATCCAAGGCCACGATGTAGCCATCGCCGTCATGATCGCAGTTCACAATAACCTTGTCCTCGAAAACGACGGGGCTGGAGCAGAAGCCGTGCTTGCTGGAAAACAGCCCAGGACGCACCTGCCACACCTGTTTACCGCTGAAATCATGCGCCGAAACCACCACAGTGCCTTTTGGCACCTCCCCCTTCGGAATAACGCGGCCTGCATTTGCCTTCCGGGTGGCATCGGTGGGCGTGTTGTCGAGAAAGGCGGTGAAAATCCGTTCGCCATCTGTAGCTGGCGTGCTGGAGGCGAGTGAGTTGAGCTTGTGAATGCCCTCGACAGGCGCTTTCAGCACGCTCGACTTCCACAAGAGTTTTCCAGTGGCTCGGTCGAGGCACAAAAGCACACGCTCCTCGGTGTCTGGCAATGCCGTGACGGTGAAAATCTTGTCTTCCCAAACGATGGGAGAAGCGTGACCACTGCCCGGCAGCTCGACCTGCCACAATTTCGTGCCTTCGGCTGTCGACGGAAATCCGGCGTCGAGCGAGCTGCCATCCAGCCTTGGCCCACGCCATTGCGGCCAATTTTCGGCGTGAGCAAACGTGGCGACTGCGAGGCTAGTGTAGAGAATCCAACAAGCTGGAAGGCGTTTCATAAGCTGAGCATGGCGGAAATACCCCGCACATGCAACGGCCAGAAACTCACTCCTCGCGACGCGAACCCATCATCTGCAAAATGTAGTAAAGGAAGGTGGCGAGGGCGCTGATAAAAGCAGCGACATAGGTCAGAGCGGCCGCATCAAGCACTTTGCTCATCGCGGCGGTTTCCTGGCCAGGAGCCACGGCGCCGGTGTGGGCCAAGATGCGCTTCGCACGAGCCGTGGCATCAAACTCCACCGGCAGCGTGATGAGCTGGAAGATCATCACGATGCCAAAGCATAGTGCCAGCGCCGGAATGGCCACTTTGGGCATGAAGTAAAAAAGGAACATTCCGATGAAGGGTATGAGATTCCCCGCGATAGTCGTGATGCCAACGGCAGCCATCCGCCACTGCAGCGGAGCATAGAGCTGCTGATGCTGAATGGCATGCCCGGCCTCATGTGCGGCCACTCCGAGGGCAGCCACATTGGTACCGTAAAAGTTTTCTTCGCAAAGGACCAAGCGCTTGTTTTGCGGGTCGTAATGATCACTCAACAAACCTTGGGTGGAAACGACCTCAACATCTGAGATGTTGTTAAGATCCAAAATCCGCTGGGCGATCTGCGCTCCACTTACGCCGGACATAGCAGGCACCTGCGAGTAAGTGTTGTAGGCAGCCTTGACGCGCCACGAAGCCCACATGGCCAGCGCCGTGGTGCCGAGCATAATGATGAGATAAAGAGGATCGAAGTGGATCATGGTTTTTTGAGTTGGGTTACGGGTGCATTGTCCATAGCGTGGAAAAAGGCGCTGAAAAGTCCGCACCGGTTGCAATTCCACGCCAAATTTCTCCACACAAAACGTCGGTTGCGTGACGTTGTAGCAAGGCGCAATGGTGTATGTGCATGGCACCAGCCCCCGCCAAACTACACGCCCCCATCGTCTGCCGCATCACTCCGTGGTACTTCAAACGACGGGCAATGATGGCCTCCATTTTTGCTTTTTTTGGCGCATATTTCCTTTACGACGGCAGCATCGGTTATCCAAAGCAAGTTGAGATGGCGAAGAAGAAAGAGTGGTTCCATGGAGAATTTTTGGCCACATTTGATGAAGCAAGGAAAAAAGGCACACTTAACCAGTGGATTGCTGAGCAAAAGGCCAAAGAGCTGCCTACAGGCGCGGACAGCGAACCACCCAAATGGGTGACCTATGCTGCCGCAAATGGCTGGCCTGAAGACCCCAAACCCTATACCGAGCAAGAGATTGCCGAACAGTTCTATTTTGGATACAGCTGCTTGGCCGCGGCGCTAACGGTGGGATTCATTGTGCTGCGACGCAAAGACACCGTTCTACGGGGCGAGTTGGATCATTTCGTAACGCCTAAGGGTTTAAAGGTGTTGTTTGCAGACATTTTCCGCGTGGACAAACGCAAGTGGGACAGACAGGGTTTGGCTTACGTATGGTTTAAAAACGACAACTCAGGTCGCAGCAAGAAGGCTGTGATCGACGACTTAATGTATGACGGAGCCGGCAAGGTGCTGGAACGCATCCTCAGCTGCTTCGATGGTGAATTGATTGAAAAGATCTCTGATCTAGAAGCACAAACTACACATGAGGCTCCCACCGAAACTCCTCGCGACAAAGCGGGAACGAGCCCGTGAAAACCCGTAATTTTTTCTCTTGCCAAAGCATAACCAACCTCTAAAGCTCCGCCGCACTTACCACCCCCCACACACATGGCAGAAAACATCCAAGACAAGGTCAAAGACATCATCGTTGAGCAGCTCGGCGTGAACCCTGAACAGGTCACTCCAGAAGCCAAGTTCATCGAAGACCTCGGTGCCGACTCTCTCGACACCGTCGAGCTCGTCATGGCGTTTGAGGAAGAATTCGGCATCGACGTTCCTGACGAGGAGGCTGAGAAGCTTCAGTCCGTTGGTGACGTCGTTCGATATGTTGAAGATCACGCCGAGTGAGTCTCATCTCGAGTTTTTCATTGAGGCCAGCCGCACTTCGGCTGGCCTTTTTTTGTTCACCTAGGAATCGGAGCACGGAGCCTTTCCGGTAACATTTCACGAAAAGAGGGGCTAGGATTCGAGTAAAACGGGTAATCTGGATCACGCCCAGCACCTTTCGGGTGTGGTGTATAACGCCAGTGCTTGTACATCCACAACCAGCCCTCCGGATGCTCGCGAATCACGGATTCGAAGTCATCCCACACTCGCTGGGCAATTTCACGCGTGTCATCCTCCGGCCGTGGTTCAATGACCTCGAAAAGGCGCGCCTCATACCTACCGTTCGGCAGGGGGCGGCACACGCCCGTGATGATCGAAAGACCAAGGCGCTTGGCCAGTTCGACGTGCAGTGTCGGCACGCAAGTCCACAAGCCAAAGCATCGAATGGCCGCAGCCGCTTTGCCCGGCACGATGTTCAGATCGGTAAGCAGGCCTGCGTGTCCCTTCCGCTTGAGCGTTTTGACGAGCTTCAGCATCGCGTTTTCCTGCGGGATGATGGTGTGGCCGGAATGCTCCCGAAGACGCCGGAACAACCGCGTCAAAGCCTCGTTTTTGAAGTCCTGAGCCACCACTGTGAACGGAAAACCCCGGTAACCCCACACCATGCTGATCAGCTCAAAGTTGCCGAAATGTGGCGTCACCCATACACCACCCGTTTCTCGAACTCGCTCTTCGATCTGTGGTTGGGGGATATGGATATCAAAAAAAGGCTGCCAGGTTTCCTTGGTGAGCTTCGCAGACCAAAAAAGGTCCAGAAAGGTGCGTGCAAAGGTCTGGTACGATCCTTTGGCGATACGGCGGCGCCCGGCATCATCATAACGATCCCCCAAAGCGCAGCGCAAATTCTCGAGCGCCGTCTGGCGCCCTCTCCGGTCCAAGTAAAACGCCAATGTGCCAGCACCGCGTGAAAGAGCCATGAGTAGCGAGCGTGGCACCTTGGGCAAAATCCAAGCGACCGTCTCCAGCAAAGCGGTTTCGAGGAAATAGCGGAGCTTCTTCACGAGATGTTGGCGTTTGGGAAAAGTACGGTACGGTAAGCCTCATGGCCCTCAGTCTACCTAGCATCCTCAAGCGACTTCTCAAGCAGCCCACGGCATCCTTTCATGAGTATCATGTCCGGGCGGAGATCGAGAGCATTTTGAGCGATGTTCCTCATGTAAAACTCAAACGGGACAAATTTGGCAACTTGCTGGCCAGCTACAAAAATGGCAGCACGCGGAGCAAGCCCACTTGGGTCTTTGGTGCCCATATGGACCATCCGGCTTTCGTCCAGGGCGATGATGGATGGCAGTTCCTTGGCGGAAGTTTCACGCCTGAAATGGACGCCGCTATCAAGCGAGGCCTCCGCAAGTCGAACGGTGATATCGCCACCTGGAATTTCCCGGTCAAAATCACCAACAGCCGTGTCGAAGCTCCTGCCTGTGATGATCTCATCGGCTGTGCTATCATCGTGATGACACTTCTTGAGCTTGCTAGACTCGACATCAAGACCACGGTTCATGCTGCCTTCACCCGCGCCGAAGAAGTGGGTTGGCTGGGGGCATGGCATCTGGCACAAAACTGGCCTTTCGGCAAAGACAGCGTCTTTGTCTCGATTGAAACCAGCCGGCCCGTGAACGGAGCCGTTATGGGGGGCGGCCCCATGGTGCGCGTCGGTGACCGAGTTTCCGTATTCGACAGCGAGGCTGTGGCTGTCCTGACCACCACCGCAAAGGAACAGGCTATCCGCGTACAGCGCTGTCTGCTCGATGCCGGTGCCTGCGAGGCCACTGCCGTGCAGGCCGCTGGTATCCGCAGCGTCGGCATCTCCGTGCCGCTGGGCAATTATCACAACATAGGCCTACAGCGCCAAATCGCCCCTGAATTCGTCATGATGGACGATGTGAAGTCTCTTATCGACTTGCTGAAGGCCCTCGTGGCTACCAAGCACGACGGCATAGGCGAACGCAGCATCCGCGAACGCGTCGAGATGCGAATGGCCGAGCACTCAGCTCACTACAAGGCAGGGACGAAGCTTTTCAAATAGCCTCACCCATTGCCCTCAAGAGCGTCTCACCCGCTCGGCGCCCACTTAAAAGGGCACCATTGATTGAAACGTCCTCACACCAGTCGCCGCAACGGTACAGGCCCTCCTCCATGATGGGATCAAGCGGGCCCGCTTCCAGCCGCAGTTGACGACCTTCTGGTTGTGCATGCCGCACCTGCACCGTGCGGAGATGCGCCCAGCGCTGCACGCATGGCCCATACCAGCGGGTCATCTGCTCACGCACCACCTTCTCCAATTCATGACTCGAGGGCATGCCCACAATGGAAGCTGATACAAGGTGCCGACCGGGGGGGGCATATTGCGGCGCTATACGGCTGAGCACGACCGCAGAATTCACCGGGCCACGTCCATCGCCATCGAGATGAAGGATCGGTTGTTTTACAGGCATGTCAGCCTCATCTGCAGCAAAGTATAGGCAGGTCGTGGAACGTGCTGGCTTGGGCATGTTGATTGCGCCTGGAGGCAGCAATCGAAAAGCAGACTCCTCGCTCACCGCCAGCACGATGTGATCTGCCTGCAAAAGCTCACCACTTTCTAGGGCCACTTCGCCACGCCGCACATGCGCCACGGGCGTGTTTAGATGCAGAGCTCCCGGCGGCAGAGCCTCTGCGAGCTGATCTGGGATGGCTTGCATGCCTTGGGCAGGCAGAGCACTGCCGCCGCGATCAAACATCGAGAAGAGAAAGAGCAGCATCCGAGCAGAGGTGCGCAGGTCCTTCTCTAGAAAAATGCCTCCGAAAAACGGGCGAAAGAAGCGGTCGATCATCTTCTCTGAGAAGCCGAAAGCACGCAGATAATCCTCTGCTTCCATCTCTGGAAGGTCACGCGGCGGCTGCTTCAAGCCAAACGCCTCCTTGCGCAGGAGCAACGTAAACCACTTGTCACGCATGGCCACCACTGTCTCATCTCGCAAGGCCACCAAAGCGTCGAGCGGATGCCCAAGCGGATCAGCCACACGGTGAAAACGGTCCTTCACAAACACCTGCGCCCCGCGGTAAATAGGTCGAAGGTTGAGAGCCTCATAGTCGAGCACTCGGCGTGCCTCCGGATAGGCGGGAAGAAAAACCTGAAAGCCTCGATCCAGCCGGAACCCATCCACCACGTCCGTGCGAATGCGAC
Organism: Prosthecobacter sp.; assembly: GCA_017853885.1. Lineage (GTDB taxonomy): Bacteria > Verrucomicrobiota > Verrucomicrobiia > Verrucomicrobiales > Verrucomicrobiaceae > Prosthecobacter. Next base: position 27,810 of record JAFMIR010000015.1, on the reverse strand, counting down.
CTCCAACGCCGTTCGAAGCCTCAATCAATGTGAAGGGAATGCCAGACTTCACCAAAACGCGGGCGCAGGCCAAGCCTGAGAGACCGGCGCCAATGATCACGATTTTGGGAGATGTTTTGCCCACGGGATAGAGTAGCCTTTAAGATGATCACCTGCCCTGCCATTGCAAGGCGCAGCACCTACAGTCCTCACAAAACTTCTTTCCATTGCACCCGAGCATGGGCACCCACCGCCATCCCCCCTACCCTGCACGCAGTTTCACGAGTCTCCTCTTGGGACCTATTCCAAATCGATTCGGTAAAAATATGCTCCTACACTGAGCGGATTTCATCAAACGGGCTTCAATTGACGAAGCGACCTTCTGAGCCTGCTTTACACCGCTCAATTTGGCGCTTGGAAGCTCCCACTTTGAATCTAACATGCATCTCATGCCCCAAAACCGCTTCTCGCTCCTTTTGCCGCTCATCTTGATCACCGCCGCAGCGACGTTCCGCTACCTCAAGCTCGGCCAAGGCGTGCAGGTGCCCGCTTTGGAAAACTTCGCGCCATGGATGGCACTGGCCTTCACTGGCACCCTCGTCTTCTCCAAGCGCGTCTCCTTCCTCATATTGCCGCTGCTGCTCGTGGTCATCGACCTCGCCGCCACCGGCATACGCGGTGTCATGCAATGGGAGGCCATCGGCGTTTACGGTGCCTTTGCCATCGCCGCAGGGTTCGCCAGCCGCTCCCGCGGCAAACTCGGCCTGCTCGGCAGCCTCATGGGCACGCTCGCCTGCTCCATCGCTTTTTACCTCATCACCAACACGCTGTCTTGGTTCGTTGATCCCGGTTACACCAAGACCCTCGCTGGCTGGGTGCAGGCCATGACCACTGGGCTGCCCGGCCTGCCGCCCACCATCTGGTTCCTGCGGAATTCCCTCCTCAGTGACCTCGCCTTCTCCTGCCTGCTGCTGGCCGCTTACAATACCGAGGCCTCCTTCCGCCGTCAGGAAACGATCCCCATGCTTCGCACCTCCGCCGCATGAAACGGCTCGTCGGCCTGCTCAGCCTCCTCATTGCAACAGCGATCTCCGCGGAAACGCTGCATGTCTATACTTGGGCGGACTACATCAGCCCGGACGTCGTCAAAAAGTTCGAAAAGCAGCATGGCTGCCAGGTGGTGATTGATACCTTCGATTCGAACGAAAGCATGTACGCGAAGCTCAAGGCAGGGGCCACTGGCTACGACCTTGTGTTTCCCACCGCCTACATGATCCAGGTGATGCACACCGAGGGCCTCCTGCTGAATCTCGATCACGCCCAACTACCCAACCTCACCAACATCGATCCCGCCGTCCTCACGAAGGTCATCGATACGAAGATGGAGCACAGTGTGCCCTACACCTTGGCCTACGCCGCCCTCGCCATCCGCAAAGACAAGATCAAGGACGCTGAGCCCAGCTATGCCATACTCGACCGCGCCGCCCTCGCCGGCCGCATCACCCTGCTCGATGACATGCGTGAAAGCATCGGCGCCGCCCTCAAATCGCTCGGTTACAGCCTCAACACGCGGGACGACAGCCAACTCGCCGCTGCGCAGCAGGTGCTCATCCGATGGAAGAAGCACATCGCCCGTTTTGACAACGAAGGCTACAAGGCCGGCATAGACTCCGCCGAATTCCACCTCGTCCACGGCTACAGTGGCGACCTCTTCCAAGTCCAAATGGAGAACTCCAAGGTCGAGATCCTCATCCCACGCGAAGGCGTCACCATCGGCTGCGATGAAATGGTCATCCCCAAGACCGCCAAACAAACCGAGCTGGCCCATGCCATGATCAATTTCCTGCTCGATCCCGACATCGCTGCCGAGAACATGGAATGGATGGGCTACTACTGCCCGAACAAGCCCGCCAAAGCCAAGCTCAGTGCCGATTTCCTCGAAAACCCGGCCATCAGCCTACCCGAGTCCATCGCCAGCAAATGCGAAGTCATTCAAGACCTCGGCCCCGACCTCGCGAAATACTCCAAGGTCTGGGACGCGGTGAAAGCGGCGAATTAGACTGTTTTTAACAAGCCGCCTAGAACAATGGAGATGGCTCCAACTCCTGAAAAAATGGCTGACGAATCAATCACGCCGCTTATGGGGCCGGCATATCGGAGGGAATCCGAGAGATTATTCGAGAAGCCGTTCAGATTCACGCCTCCGCTTTGGTCTTCTTGAGCAGCTTGATGCCTTCGATGCGCATCTTTTTGTCCACGGCCTTGCACATGTCATAAATCGTCAAAGTAGCGAGGCTGACGGCGGTGAGAGCTTCCATCTCGACGCCCGTCGGCGCGGTGGTGATAGCGGTGGCGGTGATGGCGACGGCTTTGGCTTGGAGTTCAAAATCGATCTTCACCTTCGCCAACGGGATCTGGTGGCAGAGCGGGATCAGGTGCTGGGTCTGCTTGGCAGCTTGAATGGCAGCGATGCGGGCTACGCAAAGCACATCGCCCTTTTTGAAGCTGTTTTCGCGAATCCGTTTCACGGTGTCCGCCTGCATCACGATCCGGCCCACGGCTACAGCCTCTCGTCGCACAGCGGGTTTGGAGGAAACATCCACCATGGAGGCTTCGCCACGGCGGTTCAGATGGGTGAGGGAACGTGACATGACAAAAGAATACTCGTGATTACATCAAGGCCAGCAAGGACTCGCGGATCTGGCCCTGCCACTTCGCCAAGTAGGCCAGCGTGGCCTGCACGACCTGAATCTGATCGAGACTGGCATCGGCCAGCGATGCGAGCACCTTAGCTCGACGTGCCTCGATTTGAGCCGTGAGGTCTTCCAAAACCTCACGAAGCTTCAGTTCCTCCGGAGCGAGCAAAGCCTTCGCGATAGCCGAGGAGGCCGCTTGCTTTTTTTTCGTGAGAACAACCGCGTTTTGAAGCTGGGGACCGATTTGCGAAAACAGCGTCATGATCTCCGCAGAAATTGGAATCGTACGCCAGGGAACTGCATGCAGTTCCAAGAGATGCCTCAGACGCTTTTCAGGGGCGAGGAGCGTTTCATAAGCCGTGTTGATCTCAGCCGCCAGCGTGGCACTGCCGCCCGGCTGGTCCGGATGAACTTCACGACTCTTTTGATGCCATGCCGCTTGGAGTTCGCTCTCATCAAGTAAGGCCCGTCGAGGAAGTCCCAGTAGCTCAAAACAGTCCGTCATGGCAATTTATGCGGAAAAGCTCTCGCCGCAGGAGCAGGTAACAACGGCGTTAGGGTTCTTCACTTTGAAGCCGCCCTGCTGAAGATCGTCGCTGTAGTCGAGCTCGGAGCCGGAGACAAAGAGGGCACTCTTCGGATCAATCACCACGCGCACCTCAGCACTGGTCACCATGATATCGCGGTTCGCCGGGCCATCGACGAGGTCCATTTTATATTGCAGACCGGAACACCCACCCCCGACCACGGCAATGCGCAGGGCACCATGCTCCGCCCGCCCCTGCTTTTTCAGCAGGCCGAGCAGTCGGTTAGAGGCATTCGGGAGGATCTTGATGAGCTTTTCATTGCCGATCTTGTAGCTGACAGGCGTGGCGGACATGAAGTGTGCTTGGCAGGGAATTCGACTGTTTTCAAGTGGCATGCGCGAAAGTGTCATCCGGTCCCTATCAGAGACCTATTCATCCGCCAACGTACCATCCCTTTTCGTATCTCCTCCACCCAAAGCACGCTGCTGCCGATGAATCCGAGAAGAAAAAAGTCTGCGAGCGGAATCGGCACCGTATGAAAAATGTGATTCAATGTATCGGTGTAGATGACGAGCCCATGCATCACATTGCCAAGCACAAGGCCGCCGATGAGCCAAGGATTCCTCAAAACATCAAAGCTGAGGCTCGATTGAATGGCACTGCGGCAGTTCAACACATTGAACCACTGGCTGATGGCCATCAGCGTAAAAGTCTCCGTCTGCACTAGCTTGAAATCGACACCACTGCCCAACCGCCAGACGAAGAACCCGAAAATGACGACCACGCTGGTGGTGACCATGAGGAGCATTCTCTTCCACATAGCCTTTGTGATGAGCGGCTCATCGATGGGAGTGGGTTTGCGACGCATTTCGTCCCCTTCTAGGCCCTCCATGATGAGATTTACGGTCACGGCACCCTCGGTGACCATGTTGATCCAGAGAATCTGCACTGCGGCGAGCGGCAGCGGATAGCCGCCCAACAAGGCCGAAAGCAGCACCGCCACTTCATCAAGGCTCGTGGCGAAAAGAAAAAGGACGACCTTTTTCAAATTCTGATACACAAGACGTCCTTCTTCGACGGCTTTGATGATGGTGGCAAAATTGTCATCTGAAATGACCATCTTTGCCGCACTTTTTGCAACCTCAGTTCCGGTCATGCCCATGGCCACACCGACATCAGCAGCAGCAAGAGCCGGGGCGTCATTTACACCATCACCAGTCATCGCAACAACGTGTTTTTGACTCTGAAATGCCTGAACAATACGCAGCTTCTGGGCGGGATGCACGCGCGCGAAGACAGAGATGCGATCAAGGTTGGCACGTAGGTCCTGTTCTGGCATCCACTCGAGTTCCCCACCATCCACCGCCATGTCCCCGGGCTTGGCGATCCCTAACGCCGAGGCAATGGCGAGTCCAGTAGCCTTGTGGTCCCCCGTAACCATCACCGGGCGAATGCCAGCCTTGAGGCACTCTTTCACAGCAGATTTTGCTTCATCGCGCGGGGGGTCTATTTGCCCCAAAAGGCCCAGAAATCGCATATGACCACGCCAAGTCTCAAAACCCGCCGCTCTGTCAATGTGGACGTTATCCAATTCAGCAACGGCAAGGACACGAAGTGCCCGAGAGGCCATCTTGTTGACCCATTCGAAGGGCTGAGCATCACACATAGACATCACGCACTCCGGCGCACCTTTGACGAAGACCTTTGAGCCATGCTGCGTGGCCATCATTTTCGTCATGGCATCAAAAGGCCATTCTGCGCTGCGAGGGTGGATTTTGCGAAGCGCTTCAAACTCGACACATGCCTTGAGGGCGACGGTGAGCAACGCAGCCTCAGTGGGATCACCGAGCGCACGCCAGCGTGGGTCAGCCACATCAGGAGGGACTAGCTGAGCATCATTGCAAAGCACACAGGCTTCTAAAAGTCGTCGAAGCGCAGGATCGTCGATTAGCTGCCCTTGATGGGTTAAACATCCTTCAGGTGAGTAACCCGCTCCACTGACCTCGATCCACCTTCCGTCTGGCAAAATGATCGTGGTGACGGTCATCTCGTTTTTGGTGAGTGTGCCTGTTTTGTCACTGCAAATGATGCTCGTCGATCCCAGCGTTTCGACCGCAGCCAGACGACGCACGATGGCTCCTTGGTGTGCCATACGCTGCATGCCGACAGCGAGCGCAATCGTCATTGCCACGGGCAATCCCTCTGGAACCATTGAAACCATCTGGCTAATGGCAACCATGAAAATTTGAACGAATGCAATGCCTCGCATGAGTCCAAAGACGAGCACAACAGCAAACATAGCGATGCTTATAGCTACCAAGCTTTGCCCAAATTGCGAAAGACGTGTCTCGAGCGGTGTCTTCGGTTCTTGCGTCGCGACCGTCAGACGAGCAATCTTGCCCACCTCTGTTTGAAGACCTGTTGCGACCACAACCGCTCGTCCACGTCCAGCGGTGATATGCGTGCCGGAATAGATCATGTTCTTGCGTTCTCCAAGCACCACATCCTCGGATAAAACATCCGCGTGTTTCAGGATGGGCCAGGATTCCCCCGTTAGCGCTGCTTCCGTGGTCTCCAAAGCAACAGCCGTGATCAAGCGCGCATCCGCGCCGACCTGATCACCCGCAGCAAGCAAAAGAATATCACCCGGAACCAGTTCGCTTGCTTCAATCAGGTTTTCTTGGTTGTCACGAACGACACGCGCTTTAAGCGAAGACAACCTCCGTAGCGCTTCCATCGAATGCTGAGCCCTACCTTGCTGAATGGCCCCAATCACCGCATTCACACAAACCACAACCCCAATCACTGCAGCATCACTTGCGTGTCCCATCGCAAAAGCGATGACAGCCGCGATAAACAAGAGATAGATCAGCGGACTGACTAACTGCGCCACAAACAAGCGCCAAAGGGGCTTGCGCACTTCTACTGGCAATACGTTTCGCCCGTGCCTTGAGAGGCGTTCTACTATCTCGATATGGGTAAGGCCGCTTTGAGAGTCGCTTTTCCATGCAAGAAGCACATCGGCTGCGCACTGCATGTGCCAGGAACAGAGTGAAGCAGACATAAGGAAACATAACCTGATCACCTGACACTTGTCACGCCATGTTAAAAAAACTAAGCGTTGGAAGCTTGTGCGATTGATCCTCACCCTTCCGCCGCACATTCAGATATCATCCGAGGCATGCGCTCAGAATCATCTCTGGATTGACAAAAGCACCCCCATCAAATGGCCCACAAAGAAAAGCCACGAGATCGCAACATTGGAACGGGGCCGCGCAAGAAGCGCCTAGACTTTTTGATACGCCCCAAACTTTTATTCGCAAACAATGAGGCCGTTCACCGACCACCTCTGTTCATGCCATGTCTTTTGATACCATCCGCAAAGACTTACAGGCGCAGCGCATTGTGCCGCATCTCGTGGATTATGAGCAAACATGCGCCAAGCACTCATGGAAAGCAGTGCAGGCATCTTTGCAGGGACTTCCTGAAGATGGGCTGAATCTGGCATATGAAGCAGTTGACCGGCACGCATCTGGTGCGCTGGCGAATCATCTGGCGTTACGCTGTTTGGGCAAAGATGACAGTGTGCGCGATCTGACCTACACAGACATGGCGCGCGGATCAGCCCGCTTTGCGAATGTGCTGCGGAGCCTAGGCGTGAAGAAGGGTGAACGCGTTTTCGCACTAATGAACCGCGTGCCGGAGCTGTATTTCACAGCGCTTGGCACACTAAAAAATGTGAGCGTTTTCTGCCCGCTTTTTTCACAGTTCGGACCCGAGCCGGTTTGGCAGCGGCTGAGCCGCGGCGATGCGAAGGTGCTCGTGACCTCGCAGGCTTTATATGAAAAGAAAGTCGCGGCGCTGCGCGAGCAGCTACCTTCACTGCAATACATCCTGATTGCGGATGTGACGGACGATCTCGATGCGTGTGCGCTTTCGCTGCCAAGGCTGATGACAGCCTCAAGCGATAAGCATACCATTCCGCAAACATGTCCAGAGGATATGGCGCTGCTGCATTTCACCAGTGGCACCACCGGCATGCCCAAAGGCGCGGTGCATGTGCATCAGGCGGCTCTGACGCATTTCGCCACGGGGCGTTATGTGCTCGACCTCCATCCGGAAGATATCTTTTGGTGCACCGCCGACCCAGGCTGGGTCACTGGCACATCCTATGGCATTTTTGCTCCACTCCTCAACGGTGTCACGAATGTTGTCGATGAAGCCGACTTCGACGCGGAGCGCTGGTATCGCATTCTAGATGAACAAAAAGTTACAGTCTGGTACACCGCACCCACCGCCATTCGCCGACTCATGCGCATCCCAGGTAATCCACGTGTTCAGCATGATTTGAGTGCGTTGCGCCTCATTCACAGCGTCGGTGAGCCTTTGAACCCCGAAGCAGTTGTATGGGGCCAGCGTGTGCTCGGCTTGCCGATTCATGACAACTGGTGGCAAACCGAAACCGGCGGCATCATGATCGCCAATTACGCGGCAATCGATATCCGCCCCGGCTCCATGGGCAAACCGCTGCCTGGCATTGAGGCAGCCATCGTGAAGCGTGGTGAACATGGCATAGAAGAAATCACGCAGCCGGATGTGGAAGGCGAACTGGCGCTAAAACCGGGCTGGCCCTCCATGTTCCGTGCCTACCTGCACGACGAGGCTCGATATGCGAAGTCTTTCGTAGATGGCTGGTATTTGAGCGGCGATCTGGCAAAGCGTGATGCAGATGGCTACTTCTGGTTCGTCGGCCGCGCGGATGACATTATCAAGACCTCCGGACACATGGTCGGGCCTTTCGAAGTCGAAAGCGCGCTGATGGAGCACGCAGCTGTCGCCGAGGTGGGTGTGATCGGCAAACCGGACCCACTGATTGGTGAGATGGTGAAGGCTTTTGTCGTGCTCAAACTCGGACATCCTGCGACCGATGAACTGAGGCTCGAATTGATCGGTTTCGCTCGAAAACGCCTTGGCCCGGCTGTTGCGCCGAAGGAGATCGCTTTTATCGAAAGCCTACCGAAAACACGTAGCGGCAAAATCATGCGTCGCCTGCTCAAAACACGCGAATTAGGCCTGCCAGAGGGTGATTTGTCTACACTGGAGAACGACTGACATGAGCCTCCTAATGCCAGATCACGACTTAGCGCGCCGCTTGTTGTGGCAGATGGTGCGCATTCGGCGTTTTGAAGAAAAATGCATCGAAATGTACAGCACGCAAAAAATCCGCGGCTTCATGCATCTCTACATCGGCGAGGAGGCGGTGGCCACAGGCATCATCGAACAGATGCGGTTAGAGGACGCGATAGTGGCAACCTATCGTGAGCACGGGCAGGCACTGGCGCGCGGCGTAAGTGCTGGTTTGATCATGGCTGAGATGTTTGGTAAGCAGGAAGGTTGCGCGCGCGGTCGCGGCGGCTCGATGCATCTGTTCGATGCGAAGACGCGTTTCTACGGCGGCAATGCGATTGTTGGCGGCGGCCTTCCGCTGGCCGTCGGCCTCGCGCTAGCCGACAAGATGCAGAATCGCCAAGCCGTCACCGTCTGCTTCTTTGGTGAAGGCGCGGTGGCTGAAGGAGAGTTCCACGAATCGCTAAACCTCTCCGCGCTGTGGCAACTTCCGGTTCTGTTTGTCTGCGAAAACAATCTTTATGCCATGGGAACTGCGTTACGTTTCACGGAATCGAAAATGGACATCGCCAGCAAGGGAGATGCATATGGTGTCACCAATGCTGTTGTGGATGGGATGGATGTGCTTGCCGTGCGCGAAGCGGCACAGAACGCATTGGAAACGGCACGTAGGGGCCAGCCCTTCCTGCTCGAATGTCGCACCTACCGATTTCGTGCACACTCGATGTTCGACGCGGAGCTGTACCGAACCAAGGAGGAAGTCGTGCAATGGAAGAAGCGCGATCCGATCACGCTGTTCTTCGATTCGATGAAGACCATCAGCATCCTCACCGAGGCAGATTTGATTGCCGTAGAGGCTGAGATAACGAAGGAGGTCGATGAATCGGTCGCCTTCGCCGAGGTCGGCACGTGGGAGCCGGTGGACGATCTCACACGCTTTGTTTACTCGGAGGGAAAAGAATCATGAGCGCGATCGAAGCTTCTAGGAAGATGACTTTTCGCGATGCAGTGCGTGAGGGAATCCGCAGTGCACTGCAAAACGATTCGCGCGTTTTTTTGATGGGCGAGGACGTCGGCCACTACGGTGGATGTTTTGCCGTAAGTCGTGGCTTGTTGGCTGAGTTTGGCAAAGAACGCATACGCGACACACCTCTGGCAGAATCCACGTTTGTTGGCGCAGGCATCGGCGCGGCATTGGGTGGCATGCGCCCGATTGTCGAGATCATGACGTGCAACTTCAGTCTGCTGGCACTGGACCAAATCATGAACACGGCGGCGACGCTGCTTCACATGTCTGGCGGCCAGTTCAATGTGCCGTTGGTGATCCGCCTTGCCACCGGTGGCGGCAAACAGCTTGCCGCACAGCACTCGCATAGCTTAGAAGGCTGGTATGCGCACATTCCCGGCATCAAGGTGGTCACTCCGGCCACATTGGAAGACGGTTATGGCATGCTGGCCACCGCCTTGGCCGATCCGGACCCGGTGCTCATTTTCGAAAACCAGACGCTTTACATCATGGAGGGCGAGTTGCCTGCCAACGCCGGGCCAGCGGACATTTGCAGCGCCCAAGTACGCTGCGAGGGCAAAGACGCTTCCATTCTGACCTATGGTGCGAGTTTGCACAAATCGCTCGAAGCCGCTGCAAATCTGGCAGAACAAGGAATAAGTGTTGAAGTGGTGGATTTGCGTGTGCTGCGTCCACTTGATGACGCCACCATTCTACGCAGCGTGACAAAAACGCATCGCACACTCATCGTAGATGAAGGCTGGCGCAGCGGTGGCATCTCCGCCGAAATTGCCGCGCGTATTCAGGAGCAGGCTTTTTACGAGCTCGACCGTCCAGTGGCGCGACTCTGCGCCGCCGAGGTTCCCATTCCATATGCGAAACACCTAGAGCAGGCGGCGTTGCCCCAGGTGGAAACCATCATCGCCGCTGTGCAAAACCTTGTTTATTCCCATGGCTGATTTCGTGATGCCTAGCCTTGGCGCGGACATGGAGTCTGCCACACTCGTGAAATGGCACGTCCAACCCGGCGATGTTGTGAAGCGCGGCGACATCATTGCCGAGGTAGACACTGACAAAGGCATCATTGATGTCGAGTGCTTCCAATCAGGTGTGATCGAACGTCTTGTCATCGAGCCGGGTGCCAAGATCCCCGTCGGAGCATTGCTGGCAGTGATTCAAGGCAGTGAAAACTCAGCAGCGGTTGCGAAACCGGTTTCCGTGCCAGAGGTTGCCACTGAGGCTCCGCATGTTCGTGTTACACCTCTGGCAAAAAAAATCGCCGAAGAGCTTAGTGTAGATTTGAAACTGCTTGCTGGCCACGGCACAGGACCAGGAGGCTTGATCGATCGCGAAGATGTCGAAAACGCCGCGCAAACCAAGATGGCAGCTCAACCATCGCGTGGACGCATCTCACCTCTCGCACGCCGACGTGCCGCAGAGCTTCGTGTGGATCTCAGACACGTTCAAGGCTCCGGCCCAGGTGGCGCGATTGAATCGGTCGACATCGAAAGATCCACTACACAGGCCAAACCCGGTGATTCAATGCGACGGGCGATCGCCTCCGCAATGGCGAAGTCCAAACGCGAAATCCCTCATTACTACCTGCAAACGCGCATCGACATGAGTGCCAAAATGAAATGGTTGCAGGCCGAGAATGCTAAGCGGAGCATCAAGGAACGCCTTTTGCCGATTGTGCCCATTTTAAAGGCTATTACGAGCGCTCTACGCGACGTGCCGGAGCTCAACGGCTTTTGGATCGATGGTCAACATCGCGTCTCGGAGGAGATTCATCTCGGATTTGCGATCTCCATGAAGGGAGGAGGTCTGATAGCCCCTGCCATTCACAACGTCGATAAAAAATCCTGCGATGAACTCATGGCTGACCTGCGCGATCTTATACCGCGAGCTCGAAAAGGTCGCTTGCGGAGCTCAGAGATGACCGATGCCACGATCACCATCACCAGCCTTGGCGATCTCGGCGTTGAGAGTGTTTGGGGCGTCATTTACCCACCGCAGGTTGCGATTATCGGTTTGGGTAAAATCATGGAGCAACCGTGGGCCCAAGACGGCATGCTTGGCGCACATCCAGTGATGAATGCCACTCTTGCCGCCGACCACCGTGCGACCGACGGACATGTCGGCGCACAATTTCTCGAAGCACTCAAACACCACCTGCAAACTCAAGACGCGCCATGAGTGAAAACGAACTCAAAGCCATGCTTCTCGAAGGCTTACACCAAATCGCGCCGGAGGCCAATCCCGCAGCCTTGCATGGCAATCAAAACATCCGTGAGACACTCGACATCGATTCGTTCGACTTTCTCAGTTTCCTCATCGCACTAAACGAAAAGCTCGGTGTCCAGATTCCGGAGGCCGATTACGGCAAACTAAGAACCCTTGATGAGATGCTTCGCTATCTTGTTGCCAAGTCTGCGTCCTGACGATCGACATGAATCAACATTCATTTGCATCGCGGCTGATCGACACAGGTATGGTCATCTGCCTTATCATCACATTAGCTGCGGCAATTTACGGCCATAGTGGCGCGAAAGAAAGCGGGCTAAGCCTCACGGAGAGCTATATCACCGAATACATGAAGCAAGCACCGCGTTGGCCATGGCTAACTGCGGCAACTTTCAGCCTAGCAATCTCACTTTTCTGGCTGGCAGCAGCCTTCCTGCAGGCAAGCAATCCAAACCTGCTGACGTGCACTGGAAGCCTGCTGCTGGCTGCCACAGCCATGGCACACTTCTTCGTGGCCTATGCACCAGTACGCCGTGTGCAACAACCAGCACCCATCCATGAATGGTGGACACCAGCATGGTGGTTCACCTCACAAACATCGCAGAGCGAATACGAGCACGGTATGGCCGACGCATATTCAGATGTCCATTATCACGCGATACGCCTTGTCGTAACCTTTGGCATTGCCAGTGTCTGCTCAATAGCGGCAGCGTATTGGATGAAAGACAGACGACGTCTATTCAGTCATCGTAGCCTAGCCGTTGCAGTCCTGATGTCTGTTTTCTTCTTGATGGGAGATCAATGGAACTTTCACCGTGGCCTATGGCAACGAATTGGCTTCGCTTTGATGTATTGTTGGCTTTGGGATGCATGGTTGGTCTGTCGAAGCACACGCAAATCCAGCATGCTGAAGCACAATCAGCGATGAGCAAATAGGCTGCTAGTTCGGTTACAAGAAGCCTGATGAATGCAAAACTCGGCTTTCGCTCGACTTCAAAGAAGAAACAGCGAGCCACAGAGGTCTTTGCGATTCTTCTCAAGATGCCAAATCCCACCCAGCGATTTCATCGAGACCTTAGAACATTCGTGGCAACGAAGTCAATAGCTGGGCAAATCAAACCAAACCAGCATGCTTAGCTCATTCCGTCTCAACAACATAGAATGTTGTATTCACTGATCTTTGCACCAATCGGAAATAATTCCTTCGATTACATCATCGATGGCACAAGCAAATCGTTAACTTAACACAAGACGAATGACACTAACTTTGAATTGAGTTGCCCAAATCGTTGAAATTGAGGACGTCGCAGAACAGCCTCGTCATTTCTCAGTCATGCTCTGATAACACCACACAAGCATTTTGACACAACTGAACGCATGCCCAACACCATTCATGACGGAGCCAAAAATAACTCGCCACCTTGCGCAAGCTGGCGACTAGAGGACCAATCAGTCCTTCTCGAGTTGTCAGGTGATTGGCACCGTGGGGGCCCTGATGTTACAACCATCGGCAATTCATCTGGCCGGTCGGCAGATCGTTATGATGTGCAAAAACTTGGGGCTTTTGACTCGATGCTACCTGCTTTTCTTCTGGCGCATCTGCGTGCACATCCACTTCCATCAGGCACAACACCATCATTTGAGGGGCTACCTCTGAATCTTTGTGGCCTGCTCAAACTGGCCTTGGCTGTGCCGGAAGAAATCGGTGCTCAAATCACCAAGCCAGTCTCCCGGGCGGCGAGGCTGGGTAAGCTCTCGCTGAAGGCTTGGAAAAGCACACTGGATGTTATCGAGTTCGTGGGGCAATGCTCCATGTCTATGGGACGCTTGATTTGCGGCCGCGCGCGCTTTCGCAAGCAGGACTTATGGCTCAGCGTGCAAGAGTGCGGCATCGAAGCGCTACCCATCGTGACACTCATCAGCTTCCTCATTGGCATGATCCTAGCGTTTGTTGGCAATGCTCAACTCACGAATTTCGGCGCAAACCTACTTGTGGCCGATCTTGTTGCCATCGCGATGGTTCGCGAGATGGGCGTAGTGATGACAGCTATCATCATGAGTGGTCGAACCGGCGCTGCTTTTGCCGCACACATCGGCAGCATGAATGCGAATGAGGAAATTGACGCCTTACGGACCTCTGGTTTCAATCCGTTTGACTACCTCGTGTTGCCTCGATTGCTGGCACTGGTGATCATGATGCCGATGCTAACCATTTACTCAAACGTTGTCGGCATTCTCGGTGGCATGATGGTGGGTTCGATGGTTGGCATCCCCACCGTGCTGTTTTGGAACGAAACGCTTCTCTCCGTCAATCTAACCAACGCCTCACTAGGTGTCATCAAAAGCGTCTTCTTCGGCGCAGCCATCGCGGTGAGCGGGTGCATGCAGGGCATGCGGGCCGGCCGGTCATCCGCTGCAGTGGGTCAGGCCACCACGCATGCCATCGTGGCTGCCATCACTTGGGTGGTGGTTCTCGACTCCGCTTTCGCCGCCATTTTCACCCTTCTCAATATCTGATCATGCCAGCCAAGATTAGCGTCCACAAGCTCACCATGGCCTACGGTCCTGTGGTAATCATGCGTGACTTGGATTTTGAAGTGAACGAGAGGGAGATTTTTGTCATCATGGGCGGAAGTGGTTGCGGCAAAAGCACACTGCTACGGCACCTCGTGGGTCTTATGGAGCCCAGTGAGGGGTGCATTTTTTACGATAGCAACAATTTCACAGCGACGACTATCGAAGAACGTGCCCGCTTTATCCGGCGTTTCGGCGTCATGTATCAGTGGGGTGCTTTGTGGTCTTCGCTTACACTGGGTGAAAACATCTCGATGTTGATCGAGGAAGCGGGCCAGCAGTCACCTAAGACTGTGCGCGATCTGGTGGCCTACAAGCTTTCACTCGTGGGGCTCGCTGGCTACGAAGACTACTATCCTGCACAGTTGAGCGGAGGCATGAAAAAACGTGCCGGCATTGCCCGCGCGATGGCGCTCGATCCCGACATCCTTTTTCTCGACGAACCCAGCGGTGGGCTAGATCCACTCAGCGCCAAGCGGCTCGATGATCTTATCCTGCACCTGCGCGACAGCCAGGGCTGCACCATCATCATCGTCACCCACGAGCTCGCCAGCATCTTCGGCGTTGCGGATACGGCGCTGTTTCTTGATCCTGTCACGCATACGCAAGGTGCACTCGGCAATCCCAAACACTTACGCGACCACTCCGAGAACCCCGCTGTGCGTCTTTTTCTCAATCGTGGCCTCACTCCGATTCCTGCCTCATGAGTAAAAAAGCCAGCCCCACTCTCATTGGTCTATTTACGCTCGGTGGCCTGATGCTCGCCGGAGCCGCCCTCGTGCTACTGGGAGCCGGGAAGTTTTTCGAAAAAACCGCTCATATCATGCTCTACTTCGACAAGAGTGCCGACGGGCTGCTGGTGGGTTCCGAAGTGCGCTTTGGTGGGGTGCGCATTGGTCGTGTGAGCTCAATCAGCGTGCTGGTGGATCCGAAAGAAAACCGAAAAATCATCCCTATACTCGTCGAGCTATCCTCACGCCAGCTCGCCGCAGCTGGCGCCAATAACGGCGGTGGAATTGACTTTACCACGGAGACCGGTGTTCAGGCCGCCGTGGCCAGCGGTCTCCGTGCCCGCATGAAACAGATGAGTTTTGTCACCGGCCAGATGAACATCGAGTTCGATATTGTGCCGAATGATCTAGGCCTGCTGTTCGAGCCACCGGAAAAGCCGCCTTACCCTGTCGTTCCAACAGTGGGCACAGAACTTGACGAGCTCATGCTTAGCATCAGTGATGGACTAAAGAAGCTGAGCGCCGTCGATTTCACCGGCCTCATGACCGACCTGAGATCGACACTCACCGGCGCTAAGACACAGATCGACGCGCTAAACACGAAAGAGATCAGCGAAAATCTCACCGTTATCACAGAGGATATACGAACGCTCACTGGCAGCGGAAAGCTCGGCAAAGCCATCGACAACCTCAATAACACCTTAGCTAATCTCAAGATTTTCACAGAGAAGGCAAACAAAGGCATCGACCCTGTGCTGACTGATCTCGAAAAAGCCATGGAGAAAGCCTCTGCAGCTTTCACACAGCTCGAAACGGCCTCAGCTGGTCTTTCGGAAACAACAAACCCACGCGCCCCCGTTTTGATGCGACTGCAACTCTTGCTTGAAGAAGCCGAACACGCAGCCCGAGCCATCAAAGATCTAGCCAACGACGTCAAGCGCCATCCGAACTCCCTACTTTTCGGCAAGGAGAGTAGACCATGAAATACCGGTCCCTACTGTGGCTGCTCCTAGCTTCAGGTTGCACTCAACTGATGCCGGTGAGGGACAGAGCCGTGCATCACTTGTTGAGCCCCATAGCGCCAGATCGGCCTATGAAAGCCAACGCACCTGCAATTGCAGTCCATCGTGCCGCGCTGCCAGCCTATCTTGATACCGAACAACTCGTCAGCCGATCTGAGAATGGCCTTATGGTGAGTGAAATCGACTTGTGGGCCGAATCGATCAACGACGGCATCTCACGTGTGATCGCGGTGAATCTGAGTCGCTTGACTGGATCCATCAACATTCAGCCCGTGCAGCGATTCACTACACTGGACTATACCCACCTACTGGAACTGCGAATCTCTCAATTCGAAAACAATGGAGCAGGCGAAATGGTGCTGTCCGGCGTGTGGAAATTGCAACACGTATCCGGCGAAGAGTATGCTGAAAACGCTTTTCACATCCTTGTGCCGTTGCCTCAGCACTCATCCGATTCCAAAAACCACATTAACGCCATGAATGAAGCTCTACTTCGTCTGGCTCGCGAGATCATGGCAAGAACACATGGATTGATTTTACTGTAACTTAACGCAGATGGAAAATTCTTGTCGGTTTGAACTGCCATGCATATTCACAACATGCCCAATCGTCCTGCCTCATCTCTTGTTGTTCCTGTGCTTTTCGCCATCTGCAGCATTCTTTTTGCCTGCACAACAGTGCCAGATTCAGAAAGGCCTTCCTTCAATTTTATTCCCAATACCCACCTCAGCCAAATGGGGCTGACGGAGTTTGAAAAAATCAAAACGCAAAAGAGGCGCTCCAACAACAGTTCCCAAACTGCTGCGGTAAACCGTGTGGCGGAAAGAATGAAACGCATCGTGCCCATGCCCGGCGCAAACTGGGAATTTGTTCTTTTTGAGGACAGCACTCCCAACGCTTTCGCGCTGCCAGGCGGAAAGGTGGGTGTACACACTGGCATCTTCCGAGTGGCTAAAAATGACGCACAGCTCGCAGCAGTGATTGGCCATGAACTGGCTCATGTCGTTGCCGGCCACAGCGGTGAGCGCTTGAGCACAGCGGTGCTAGGCGCGGTCGGAGTCGCCCTTCTCGACACAGCGGTTCGTGACCGCCAGAGTAGTAGCTCGCGTGTGGCCACCACAAGTGCGGCCTCCGCAGCACTCGGTCTTGGCATGCTGAAATTCAGCCGCAGCCAAGAGTTGGAGGCCGATCGTCTGGGCGCCCTCTACATGGCACGTGGCGGATATGATCCGCGTGAGAGCATCGCACTATGGGAAAATTTTGCCAAACAGCAGAGTGGCAGCAGCCTTCCTGGCTTTCTGCGCACCCATCCGCTTGATTCAACCCGCATCGAGAACCTTCAAATCTTCATGCCTCGGGCTCTCACGGAGTATCATTAAAGATGCCTATCACCGCATCAGCATTCCTGCCACGCAAGCGGTGCTGTAGCATGCCAACAAACCGCCCAGCATGGCTTTGAATCCGAGCTTGGCGAGTTCTTGGCGCCGTTCCGGCACGAGCGCGCCTATACCACCGATCTGGATGGCGATACTCGCGAAATTCGCGAAGCCACAGAGCGCGTAGGTCAGGACCTCCGCCGTGCGAGGCGTAAGGGCTGCCGCCTTAGCCTGTTCCGCGAGATGCAGATAGGCAATAAACTCATTTAAAACGATGCGCTCGCCGAGCAGCGCCCCCGCTTTCCCACATTCATTCCACGGAACTCCCATCAGCCAGGCACAGGGCGCATTGAGCCAGCCTAAGAGCACGTTCAGTGGCTGCGGAACGCTTTGCCCCAACACTCGCAGACCGAGCGATAACAGGTAATTCGACAGCGCCACCACACCGACAAAGGCCACGAGCATTGCGAGCACATTCATCGCCAGCTTCATTCCATCGCCAGCTCCTTGGCATAGAGCGTCGATGGCATTCACAGTCTCGCGTTCAACCGGTTTATTGGCTCCATGGGCCGTTTCGCTGACCTGTGTCTCAGGCAAAAGAATCTTCGCCATCATCAACGCCGCTGGTGCGCTCATCACACTGGCTGTGAGCAGATGCCCGGCAGAGACACCAAAGGACACATAGGCTGCTAACACGCCGCCGGCGATGGTGGCCATACCGCCAACCATCAAGCACATTAACTCGCTGCGTGTCATGCCGACAAGATAGGGTTTGATCAGCAGCGGCGCCTCCGTCTGCCCCATGAAGATGTTGGCTGCAGCGGCAAGCGTCTCACTGCCACTCGTGCGCATCACCCGACGCATGATCCACGCCGCGGCTTTCACGAACCCTTGCAGCACACCAAAATGATACAACAGCGAGGACAAGGCAGACACCAAGATGATGCTGCCTGTGATGATCAAGGCCACCACCGGGGTGTTCGTATTGCCAAAGACAAACCGAATGCCTTCGTCAGCAAAGCTCAGCAGCCTGCGAAAAGCTTTGTCCAGCCATGCGAAAAATGTTTCGCCACCCTGTGTGCGCAGCATGAGCCACCCCAATACGAACTGCAAAGCCACCCCACTCGCGACGATGCGCCAAGGAAAGCGACGACGATTTTCCGATAGCAGCCACGCCATCACGACGAACGCTCCCAAACCCAAAATCGAAACAAATCCCTCCATGGAATGCAAGGCTAGCGACCGACCGCCCATCCAGCAACCCCCAACTCCTCCTTGAACTTGAAACTTTAAACTTTAAACCAAGTTCACCCCGCCATGCCCACCCCTTACCACATCGTCCCGACCGCCACTCATAACGACCTTGTCCGCACCGCCTACATTCATCGTGGTTACACCACCGATGAAGCTGAGGACGCTGCGCGATTCTGCGAAATGGCCTCGGCGCATGGCATTCGCACGCACAATGCCATCAAGGCCCTCCACCTCGACCACCTTTTCGGCAGCACCACCGGTGGATGCAAACCTGGCGCTGAGATCGAGGTCATCGAAAAGAAATTCGCTGCCAGTGAAGTGTGGGACGGCAAACTGAAGCTTGGGCAAAGCGTGGCCTTCCGAGCCATGGAACGCTGCATGGAACTCGCAAACCAATATGGTGTAGGCCAAGTCAGCGTGGACAATGCCTTCCACTATCTTTGGGGTGGCGGCTATGTCATGGATGCTGCGAAGAAAGGTTACATCGCCTACACAAACTGCACCTCCACACTCGGCGAGGTCGTTCCCTTTGGTGGCAAATTCCCCGTTCTCGGGACCAATCCGCATTCATGGGGAATCCCCACACAGGACGCCTGCGGCTTCCCCGTCGTGATCGACTGGGCCACATCTACTGTGGCCATGGGTCGCGTGCAGCAACTCAAGCGTGAAGGAAAGCCGCTGCCAGCAGGCGCCGCCGTGGACAAGAACGGCAAGCCGACCACCGATGCAAACGAGGCGGCGTGGTTACTGCCCTTCGGCGCGCACAAAGGCTACGGCCTCTCGCTGCTCATTGAAATCATGGGAGGCATGATCGGCGGATCGCTGCCAACTCTTCGCGGCGGTGGCGCTCATCCCGATGTGAAATCAAAGCCTTTTCCAAACGGCGAGAAGCGCACGAGCAGCTTCTACTTTCAGGTCATTCATCCCGATGCCATCAGCAGCGGCCGTTTTGCGCAAGGCCGCACCTTTGCGCAGAACGTGAAGGCCGTGATCGACGATATACTGGGCCATGGAAACGAAGGGTGCATGCTTCCTGGGCAACCCGAGGCGCAAAACGCTGCTCACACCGCCAAGGCAGGAGGTCTGCTCTTCACCGCTGCCGAGGTCGAAGCGCTGAATGAAATCGCCGAAGAGTGTGGAAGACCCAAGTTTGAGGTGGCCTCGCTCAAAACCTACGAGTGCTGATGATGGCCCCTCAAGGATCTAGGGGATACAAGAGGCAAAACGGGGTCTTGCTCCTTCTCTCTCTTGCGTGTTTCTCGTCCATTCTGGCTGTCGAGACACGATTCGACTTCGAATCGGTGCAAATGGCAACGAAGTTCCACCTTAGCCTGCACGCAGAAACCCGCGAAAAAGCCGAAAAAGCTGCAGATGATGCTTTTGCTTATGTGTCGCATCTAACCAGTCTTTTTTCTGACTACGAGCCCAACTCGGAACTAAACCGCCTCAACCTCTCGACAGCCAACAAACCCTTCAAGGCCAGTCCGGAACTCGTCGAGATCGTTAGCCGCTCCCTCGAAATCTCAAAACTCACCGAAGGTGCGTTCGACATCACTTGCGGGCACCTGACCCGTTTGTGGCGTAGCATGAAAAGCCGCAGGCAATTACCTCCACCGGACCGTCTTGCCGCAGCCAAAGCCTCCATGGACTGGCGAGCTGTGCAAGTCGATGCGCCAGCCGGCACCATCACACTCACCAAGCCTGGCATGCTGCTCGACCTTGGCGGCATTGCCAAAGGTTACGCGGCAGACGCTGTGCTGAAACTTCTGCGTGAACGGCATCACATCAGCCGAGCCTTGGTCATCGCCGGTGGCGATATCGCGATCGGTGATGCACCTCCAAATCAAAAAGGGTGGGAGATCCAATTGCGATCTTGCGCCAATGCTCGAACACCCGCCATCCTCAAAAATGCTGCGGTTTCCACATCTGGCGATCTTTATCAAACCGTTGCTATTGAAGGGAAACGTTACGCCCACATTATTTCACCAAAGTCCGGCCTCGGCACGACGACGGGTGTCTCATGCTCCGTCATTGCCACTCATGCCACGACCAGCGATGCACTTGCGACTGCCATGGTCGTTCTCGGCAAACAAAAAGGCAGTGAATTCGCCAAAAAAGTTCCTGGGATCATCCTATGCTGGGGTGAATGAGCATCCGCAACATCATGCGCTGGCTCACGTTTGGAAGTTTACATGAAATACCCTCTTCTATTCGTCCTGCTGATGATCACTTCCTCTTGGTCTCAAAACACCAAGTTGAAGGCCGGAGCGTCCGCAGTGGATATCACACCGCAACTTTTCCCGATAAACATGCCCGGCGGCTTCAGTGCCAACATGGCGGAAAAGGCCCACGATCCCCTGCACTCGCGATCTTTGGTGCTTTCTGATGGTCAAACAACGATCGCCATGGTTGTGGTAGATAACTTGGGCGTAGGTCCGGAGGTGCTCGACGAGATCAAAGGCATCGCTGCCGGCAAAACGGGCATTCCGGCCGAAAAGATGCTCATCTGTTCCACGCATACTCACAGCGGTTCTAGTCTCAATACACGCACCGAGGCCGCCGCAGCCTACCGAAAGCTCTTTGTCGATGGTGTGGCCGAATCCATTGTGCAAGCTCACGCCACATTGAAGCCCGCTAGCATCGGGGCAGCAGCTCACCCGCTGCCTGAAGAGGTCTTCAACCGCCGCTGGCATCTAAAGCCAGGCAAGATGCCGCTGAATCCTTTTGGAAAGTTGGATGAGGTCAAAATGAACCCTGGCACCGATCCCGATGTGCTGGATCATCCTGCCGGCCCCACCGATCCGGATATCACCGTGATCTCCGTACAAGATGACAGGCGCATGCAGATGGCGGTATTCGCGAATTACTCGCTGCACTACGTCGGCGGTGCACCGGCAGGCGAGGTTTCGGCTGATTACTACGGCGAATACGCCCGGCTAATGCCCTCGCGATTGCGTGGCAATGGCAAGATGGTTGCCATGATGTCGAACGGCACTTCCGGCGACATCAACAACATCCCCTTCACCGTCACGCGTCCTCCACGCGAACCCTTTGAGCAGATCCGCATCGTCGCGCAGAAGGCCGCGGACACGACGTGGTTCGCGATGAAGAAGATCGAGAAGCATCGCGCCGATGCACCGCTCGGCATGCTGCAGCGGGAAGTGACGCTGAAGTATCGCCGACCTTCAGCGGAAGAATTGCAGGCTGCGAAGGCCGTGCGCGCAGTGAAGGATAAGGTGGAGATCGAGAAGCTGCCGCGTCTGGCGCAAAACTATGCCGGCAGTGTCATCAGCGCCGCCGAACGATCGGAGGAAAGCATCACCGTGAAGCTTCAGGCCATCCGCATCGGCGACCTCGCCGTATGCGCCATCCCCTTCGAGACTTTTGTCGAGATCGGACTCGATCTGAAAAAGCGCAGCCCTATGCCACAGACCATGGTCATCGGCCTCGCCAACGGTCGCCACGGCTACCTCCCCACACCCGAGCAACACCGCCTCGGCGGCTACGAGACCTGGATCGGCACCAATGTGGTTCAAGAGGATGCCAGCGTGATCCTCACCACACAGCTCCTCGAGATGCTGGCGGAATTGAAGAAGGCCCCGTAGGTGGCCAGAGGCTTGACGCGCTGCTTTCCCGCCCGTAACCAGCGCCATGACCGACTCTGAAATCCAGTCTGCCATTCTCGACATGGGCCGCCGCGCACGCGCAGCCTCGCGGGTGCTTGTGAACCTCACCAGCGACCAGAAAAACGCCATCCTGCATTCGATGGCGGACGAGATCATTGCCCAGCAGGACAGCATCCTGGCGGCAAATGCGCTCGATCTAAAACGTGCGGAGCAAAACGGCCTCTCGAAGGCCATGATCGACCGTCTCACGCTTGATCCCAAACGCCTCAAAGCCATCGCCGAGGCCGTGCGTGAGGTGGCCATACTACCCGATCCTGTGGGCGAGCTTTTGAACGAGTGGACGCGCCCGAACGGTCTGCACATCCGCAAGGTGCGAGTGCCGATTGGTGTAATCGGCATCATCTTCGAGTCGCGCCCGAATGTGACCACGGACGCGGCTTCGCTGTGCTTCAAGACGAGCAATGCAACGATCCTCCGCGGCGGTTCGGAAGCCATCGACAGCAACCGCGCCCTTGCCTCCGCCCTTCAAGCCGGTGGCGAGCGCGCCGGACTACCTGCCGACAGCATCCAGCTGATCCCCTTCACCGAACGCAGCAGTGTGGAGCACATGGCGAAGATGGATCAATTTATCGACCTCATCATCCCACGCGGTGGCAAAGGCCTCATCGAGAAGGTCGTCTCCACCGCCCGCATGCCGGTGATCAAGCACTACGACGGCGTCTGCCACGTGTATGTGCATGCCGATGCCGATTTCGAGATGGCGGCGAAGATCATCGCAAACTCCAAGTGCCAGAAACCTGGCGTTTGCAATGCGCTGGAGACCGTCCTCGTGCATCGCGATGCTGCCGCAGCGTTTTACCCAATCATCGGCAAACGTCTTGCCGAGGCGAAGGTAGAACTGCGAGGTGATCCAGAAGCTCTCAAGCATCTTGGCGTGCCTGCGAAAGCGGCCACGGAGGAGGATTGGAGCACCGAGTATCTTGATCTCATCCTCTCGGCAAAAACCGTTTCAGGCCTCGACGAGGCCATCGCACACATCAACCACTACGGCAGCCATCACACCGACAGCAT
Source organism: Prosthecobacter sp. (assembly GCA_017853885.1). Classification (GTDB taxonomy): domain Bacteria; phylum Verrucomicrobiota; class Verrucomicrobiia; order Verrucomicrobiales; family Verrucomicrobiaceae; genus Prosthecobacter. Next base: position 4,577 of record JAFMIR010000015.1, on the reverse strand, counting down.
CATCACCCGCGATGCCGTCGCCGCCGCCCGCTTTCAGCACGAGGTGGACAGCGCCGTCGTGCTCCACAACGCCAGCACGCGATTCAACGACGGCGGCGAGTTTGGCTTCGGTGCTGAGATCGGCATCTCCACAGACAAGCTTCATGCACGTGGGCCGATGGGCTTGGCTGAACTGTGCAGCTACAAGTACTTGGTGGCTGGCAATGGACAGATCAGAGGGTGACCACTAGGGGTGGGATCACCTCCCCACTGCTTCCAACAGCTTCCCTATCACCTTCTCAACTGTCACACCTTCTGCTTCAGCCTTGTAGTTGACGAGAATACGGTGGCGAAGGACTGGCAGGGCCATGGCTCGGATATCATCCAAGATAACATGCGTGCGGTTGTGTAGGAGAGCGCGGGTCTTGGCCCCAAGAACAAGGTTTTGGCTAGCGCGAGTGCCAGCACCCCAACTGATCCATTGATTAACGAAGTCGGGGACGCCTGCACGACCCGGGCGTGAGGCAGCGGAGAGGCGCACGGCGTATCGGGCGACGTCTTCAGCGATTGGAACTTTGCGAATGACTTGCTGAAAGGCGAGGAGTTGCTCACCCGTGAAAAGGCGTCCCACTAGCTCGGCTTTGCCGCTGGTGGTTCGGGTAACGACCGAAACTTCATCGTCTTCACTGAGGTAGTCGATAACGATGTTGAGCATAAAACGGTCGAGCTGGGCCTCGGGCAGAGGATAGGTTCCCTCCTGCTCGATGGGGTTCTGCGTGGCGAGCACGAAGAACGGCTCTGGCAAAAACAAGGTCTTACCATTCACAGTGACCTGATGCTCTTGCATTGCCTCCAGCAGCGCAGCCTGAGTCTTCGGCGGTGTGCGGTTGATTTCATCGGCGAGGATCATGTTGGCGAATACTGGACCACGGCTGAAGACGAGCTTACGACCTTCCGCACTGTCTTCGAGGATTTCAGTGCCGGTGATGTCTGAGGGCATCAAATCTGGCGTGAACTGGATACGCTGAAAGCTGAGATGGCAAACATCAGCCAGGGTCTTGATGAGAAGGGTCTTCGCTAGGCCTGGGGCACCAGTGATGAGGCAGTGGCCGCCAGCCAACAGGGCGATGAGCATCTCATCCATGACATGCTGCTGTCCGACAATGACCTTACCAACCTCGGCAAAGAGACGCTGGCGTGCGCTAGCGAGGATTTCGACGACCTGGCGTTCGGAGAGAAGAGCTGATTCGGACATGCTGCCTGCTAGAAGTGCAGAACTAGGGCCGGACTTTCGGGATTTTTCGCGAAAAAAGCCAATGGCCATTTTGCCTGATCCGTCGGGCCTGTGTCACGTGCCGCCATCCAAGGAGTATATATCAAAGGCCGGCGGCTCTTTGCACATCCTGCACGAGCTTAATGAAGCGGGTGCGTTCCGGAGACTCGGTCTTGGCACGCGTAGCAAGACTGAGCACAAGTTCGTGATCGAGGCTACCAATCTGAGGCGTGCCACGCATCAGCATACCGAAAGCAACGACAGCAGATTCGAAAAGAAAGTCATCACGAGCATTGTCGAGCGTAAAGCCACGGTCGAGAACTTGGAGCTTCGAGTCATCAAAGGGACCTACGGCTTTTTGCGTGAAACGTGTATTCGGAACGGTAACGATGGCAATCTGACGGGTGGCCGGTGTCTTGAGTTCAGATTTGCCGTTGGGCTCAAACTCATACCAGACCACATGCGTGCCAGCCTGATCCAGTTGCGGCGCAGCGATGTGACGCTCACCAAGGAAACGGAATTGTTTTACCGCGAGCGGGTCGAATGCGACTTGCATGGGGAAGGATGTCTCACTGGAGCTGGTGACCGCGGCTTGATTCGCCGGAAGCAACAGAACGAGCCTCAGGAGTCGATGTGAAGCATTCCAAGGGCAGGTAGCGATCTCCGCCTGCCATGAGTGGATAAAGAGCTCAGAGGCCTTCACATGATTGTTTTCAGCTTGGCTCTTGGCGGGCGAGGCAAAGGCCTCACCGGTGCTTTTTGCCCGCGCAGGACGAATCAAAGCGGGATTTAAGGAGTAGCGGCTACCGGATTCTTTCAAGGTGCTTGCAAAGGCGGGCAAGCTGCGCGGCATGGTGAAACCGAGCGAAAGCGCATTCTTTGACGATAGTGTGTCAGCCTTTGGCACGTCGACCATTTTGGTGAGAACCAGTGAGGCGGGTTTCGGCACCTCAGGAACAACCACTGGAGTCTGTTCGATCTTCGGACTGGTTTCAGGTGCTTTGGCGGCAACGAACTCTGGTTTCGTTGAGGGAGCTTTTGGAGCTTCGACGACCTCAACGGACGTGGTTTGAAGTTGTAGCGGCTCCGGTGTTGCCGGCGTGATGATCGTAGCGAGTGTCGTTTGCGATGGCTGGTGCATTTGCCAGCCGAGGAGGAATGCGGCACCGGTGAGCGCGATAACGGCGGCGGCTTTCAAAACACGGCCAACGATCTTCCAGCCAACGGAAGGTTTCTTACCTGCCGCGTAGCGCGGCATCATGGGCTGCAGAAAACGTGGCAGATGTGAGGGATGCAGCACAGCGTGGCGCTGCACTGGAGTAAGGCGGGCGTTCGGAATGGGGGCACCGTGACGCAGAGCATCGGTAACAGCCTCGATTTGTTCCAGCTCGTGCACCGCAGAAGCTTGCTCACGCAGGGTGGCATGGACTTCGCGTGCCTGAGCGAGATCGAGCTCGCCGAGGGCGTAGGCGGTGAAGTTTGGATTGTTTTGCGAGTTCATAGCAGAATGGAAGGTTCAATGGTGAGGCTGCGGCTCTGGGGAGGCTTCCTGTGCGAGAAACTCCCGCAGTTTGCGGATGGCATGGTGCATGATAAAGCCCACATTTCCGACGGCGAGCCCAGTGATAGAGGCGATTTCTTGGTAGGAGCAGTCGTGGAGAAACTTAAGGCGGATGACCTCTCGCTGGTTCGGCCGCAGGCGATCCACGCAGCGCCAGACATGCTCATATAGCTCCCGATGGATGGCCACCTCGCCGGGATCAGGGTCATGCGAGGGCGAAGATTCAAGGATCTCGTCCTCGCCAAGATCAAGCCGATGGTCTTTGCGGAGAATGTCCAGGGCACGGTTCCGGCAGACGGTGTAAAGCCAAGATTTGAGATTGTCCCGCACGCGGCTCGGATCGGTAAGGTAGAGCCTGAGTAGCGAATCTTGAACGACATCGCGTGCACGCTCGATGTCTCCACCGAGGATGCTAGCTGCGTAGGCGATGAGATTGCTTTCATGTTGGTCAAGGGCACGCCGGACCAAGATCGAGGCTTCATCCTGGTCAGGGCGTTCTGGCATGCGAGTAAAGGGCAAATATAAAACGATCAGGGTTGCGAGAAATTAGGCCCTCAAAGGCATTTTGCGGGTGATTTTTACCTCGAAAAGACCAAAAAAGACTTTGGAGACATCGTTCCCTGCCCTGCCATGACCGCCCCAAGTACCCGCCGTGCTCGTCTATCCGCCATTCTTGGGCTGCTCGCCATCATCCTAGGTTCCATGGGTGCTCATGGATCGGTGCATGATAGGCTGGTGGAGACGAATGAAATCGATCACTGGAAGACTGCCTCATTTTATCACCTTGCGCATGCCTTACTCGCCATGTTGCTGGCTCTGTTGGCTGGCCGTGGGGGAAGAGCGGCCACATGGGCATGGCGCTTCACCATCGCTGGCATCGTTCTTTTTAGCGGATCACTTTACATATTGGCCTACACGCAAATGAAATGGCTCGGGGCTGTTACACCCTTTGGTGGGTTGAGTTTCATGCTAAGCTGGATCTGTCTCGCTCTGGTTAAATGGCGAGAGTAATCTACCTTAGTTTTCCTCCGCCTTGAACGACTCCAAGGCTTCCGCAAGCCCCTCAGGACCATGGTTTTCCTTCACTCGGGCAATCGCTTGCTGGACGAGTTCGTCGCAGCGTTCGTTGAGATCATTGCCCGCATGCCCTTTCACCCAGTGCCAGCGAACGTTGTGACGCGCGTTTGCAGCATCGAGCTGCTGCCAGAGATCGGCGTTTTTGACGGGTTTTTTGGCCGCCGTGCGCCAGCCGTTGCGCTTCCATCCAGCCAGCCACGCTGTAATGCCGTTGCGAACATATTCGGAGTCTGTGTGGAAATCGATGTCACAGGCCTCTTTGAGCATGTTGAGTGATTCGATGGCCGCCATGAGCTCCATGCGGTTGTTCGTCGTGGCTGCGGCGCCGCCGGTGATCTCGCGCACATGCTTCCCATACTGCAACACAGCCGCCCAAGCTCCGGGTCCAGGATTTCCGTGGCAACCGCCATCGCTGTGGATCGTTACTTTTTTCATGCCATGCCCTCCGCCCAAGACTTTACGCGACGATCTAGCCAAAACGGCACAAGCGGCAAAAACGAAGCCGCAAAAAGCATCGCCGCGCGCCCAATCGGCCAGGCAGCCTTTTGCATGGCAAGCCAGAGCGTGAGGCAAAAGAGCACAAACAACCCGCCGTGAATCGAACCGGCGATCTTCACCGCCATTGGCATCTGCCAGATGTATTTCAGCGGCATAGCAATGCTGAGCAAAAAAAGGTAGGACACCGCC
>JAFMIR010000082.1 GCA_017853885.1 Prosthecobacter sp. | reverse complement strand
GGCACCGGAAAAGGCGGCGCGTAGAAAAGAGCGGCGTTTCAGGTCGTTGGTGATGGGTGTGTCCATGATGTCAGAAGACGACCTCAGGCACGTTGATCTGTCGATGCGTTTTGTCGCTCTCATTGCACTCACGGCGCCTCTTTGCGCCAAACCACCCTCCGTCGAGGAGGGTAAGAGTCATTGGGCTTTTCAACAGCTGAGCGCTGCGAAGCCACCTGCCGTGCGAAACACCGCGTGGCCGAAAAATGACCTCGATCGCTTTATCCTCGCCGAGTTGGAGAAAAATGGCTGCGCTCCTGCACCCGAAGCCGATCCCGCCACGCTCATCCGCCGCGTCACACTCGATTTGACCGGCCTGCTGCCAACGCCTGAAGAAGTTTCATCGTTGATCCTTGATCCTGCATGTTATGAAAAGGTGGTGGATCGTCTCCTCCAAAGCCCCCGCTACGGTGAACGCTGGGGGCGCCACTGGCTCGATCTGGCACGTTATGCCGATAGCAGTGGCACGCACAACGACCTGGACCGTCCCTACGCCTGGAAATACCGCGACTATGTCATTCGCAGCTTCAACGACGACAAGCCTTATGCTCGCTTTGTGGCCGAGCAACTCGCCGGAGATGAAATCGACGGAGCGAACGAGGAGACGCTCATCGCCACCGGCTTCGGTCGCAATGGCCCCAGCAATGACGACAACATGGGCAAGACGGACGACGCGCTCGCCCAATACCGCGCCGACCAACTCGACGATGTCATTTCGACCACAAGCAGCGTTTTGCTCGGTCTCACACTCGGCTGCGCCCGCTGCCACGACCACAAAACCGATCCGCTGCTGCAACGCGACTACTATAGCCTGCTCGCCATCTTCAACGGCACCGAGAAGCATGGCCTAGTGCCAGGCACTCAGGACAAAAACGACAAGCGGGTGAAACTCGACGAGTCGATCCAAATTCAGGCCCTTGTCGAAAAAACCCCAAACGTGCCCCCCACGCGCCTCATGCTGCGCGGTAGCGCTCTGAACCTAGGTGGGGAAGTTCCGCCTGGCGTGCCCGCGTTGTTCCAACCCATCTCTTTCCCGCCGCCCGGCGCCAAAACCTCACTGCGCCGCCGAACGCTTGCCATATGGATCACCGCGCCAGAGAACGCGCTCGCGTGGCGGGTTATCGCCAACCGCGTCTGGCAGCATCACTTCGGTCAAGGCATTGTCGCCAGCCCCAGCAACTTTGGCTTCAGCGGTGCCAAGCCCACGCATCCCGAACTCCTCGACTACCTTGCACGACAACTCATCGTCAATGGCGGCCGCTTCAAGGCGCTGCACAAGCTCATCTTGATGTCCGCGACGTATCGGCAAAGCCGCGCCACGCTCCAGCGCATGGAGGCAGAGGTGCTGCGCGATTGCATCCTACAGGCCAGCGGCAAGCTGAATGATACGATGGGCGGCCCCGGTATCAAACCACGCCTCCGCGCGGATCTGCTGCCCGCCAGCCAGCGCAACAAATGGCCTTTGCTCAAAAAAGAAGGCCCGGAGCAGTGGCGGCGCAGCGTCTACATCTATCAGAAGCGTCAGCTCCTAATGCCGATGCTGGAACTCTTTGATGCGCCTACCACCACCGATTCGTGTGCCGCGCGGCTCGAAAGCACCGTCCCCACCCAAGCACTGGTGCTCATGAATGACGAATTCGTTGAGGAACAGGCCCATTACCTCGCCCGCCGAGCTTCCTCGAGCACCCTCGAAGAAACCATTCAGCGCCTGTTCAGGTTCAGCTTGGGCCACGAGCCTACTGAGGCACGCCTGCAGCAGTCACTGGATTTCGTGAGAGTCCGCGAGGCTGCTTCGAGCCGCGATCAGGCCCTCACCGACTTGGCGCACGTCCTTTTCAACAGCAGCGAGTTCATATATATCCGATGATGGATGGCCAGAGGCCTTTTTACCTTTGTTGGACCAATGATTGAAAGGATAGCCCCCTAGGAGGATTTATTCGTGACAAAAAAGGCGCGACTGCTAGGCTGACTCCCTATTTTTCAAAATTTTTGTCCGTAGCTCTCCGGTCACCCTTCCTGTCTTAAACTTTCTGTTCAAACTCCCCGCGGAATCCGTCTGAATCGCATGAAGCTTCATCTTCGCGTCACGCTCGCCTCCCTTGCCACCTGCATCTCCGTACTCGGTCAGGCGCCCAAACCACCGGCTCCCGGAGCCCCACCCGCAGCTCCTGGAAGCCCGCCGGCGGCTCCTGCCGCCCCAGGTGCACTCAACATCCAGCAGGAGACCGAGGCGCTCATGAACGAGGCGGTCAAGCTTTTCACCGAGGCCAAGTATCAGGAGGCACTGTCGAAAATCGCCCAAGCGGAAAAAAACCTGAACAATAAGCCCTTCGAGGGCATTCTTTATGCCAAGGGAGCGTGCTTCTTCAATTTAGAGGAATATGCCAAGGCGATTGAGTCCTTGGAGCTCTACGTCAAAGAGTTCCCGGAAGGGGGTAGCATCATCGATGTGCGTATGGCATTGGGTCGCGCTTACATCAAATCCAAGCAGGGGGACAAAGGAGTGACGGTTCTGAAGGAGGTCGTGAGCAAGTCGCCGGAGAAAAAAGCGGAGGCAGGCTTGATCATTGCGGACCATTTGAAGGCCGATAACAAAACCGAGGAGGCTCTGCAGATCCTCTCAGCGGTGCTTGCCGATGGCGTCCGCAGCCCGGAATCCATCCAAGCTGCCATGATGGCTTCTCAGCTCTATGTGGCTTCCGGCAAGCTCGAAGATGCCAGTGCCCTAATGGATAAAGTGCGGAATTTTGCCTCCGGTGGTGACAACATCGCCCAGATGAACAACATCTACCTTCAGCTGGGTGACCAGATGATGGAAAAGAAGGCCTTCCAAGATGCCCTCAATGCCTATCAACTGGTTCGGCGCAAGAGTGAGATCTCCCGCATCCAGAAGGAACAGATCGCCAAGGTGGAAGCGAAGCTCAAAGTTTCCAAAGGCGACCAAAAAGCCGAGTTGGAGACCAAACTGAAGGCCGGCCAAGAAATCCTCGCTGAGATCGAAAAACGCACGGATTACGATGCATCGCTCTACTACCGTCTCGGACGCTGCTACTTCGAAATGGGACAGCCGCCCACCGAAGGAGCCTCCGGCGATGCCAGTCGCATGTGGCAGTCCATTCTGGCCTTCAGCACCATCGTGGATGAGTTCAAGGACTTCCCCCAACGTGATCGTTGCATGTATGGCCTCATCATGGTGAACGCTGCTCTCAAGCGTATCTCGGAGGCACGGGCACTTTGTGAAAAATTCATCGAGAATTTCCCTGACAGTAGCGAGTTGGGACAGATTTCGGAGATGTATGGCATGCTTGCGTACCAGAACGGCCAGCTTGAAGAGGCGGAGCGCGCGTTTAACAAGGCCGCCGGCTTTCCAAAGGCCGACAAGGAACGCCTGCGCTATCTGAGTGGCATCGTGCTGTTTGAGCTTCAGCGCTTTGAGCAGGGACGCGCGGCCTTTGAGGCGCTCATCGCCGATAGCAAGGACAGCGTTTACAAGGACGAGTGCCTTTACCGCATCGCGCTGAGCTACTTCTATCAAAACGACTACAAAAACGTCGTCAAGGCCTTGGAGACCTACATCAAGGAGAACCCCAAGGGGAACTACCTTTGCGATGCCAAATACCGCTTGGCCTTCATCACCTTCCAGGAAGGCAAAAAAGACAAGGCGCAGGAAATGCTCATCAAGATCACTGAAGAGCATCCGAACGATCAGAACATCGGCCAAGTGCATGCCCTTCTCGGTGACATCTACAACCAAAAAGCCGACTACGAGAACGCGACGAAGCAGTTCGAGTCTGCCGTGGACAAGGCGAAGACCGATGACGTGCTAAACTATGTCATGGATCAGCTCACCGACCTCTACGTCGGCCAAAATGAGTGGAAGAAGCTCGCCGGCATGTGGCAGCGCTACTACAACACGCACAAAGAAAACGAGGAACTGTCGTTGAAGGCCATCCTCTGGATCAGCCGGTCGCACATCAAGGATCAGAAGCCTGAGGAGGCCCAAAAACTTCTCTCCGAGCACATCAAGCAGCGCATTTCGAATGCTGCCAATCAGCAGGTGGAGGGTCTGATCCAGCAGCTCGTGAACGTGGTGACCCCCAAACGACGCCGCTCTCAGCCGACTCCCGCGCCTGATGCGACCGCCAAGCCTGCTGCAACCGCCGCGGCCCCTATCCCCAAGGTACCAGAATATGAACAGCCCTTCGAAGAAGTGGAAAAGAAGCTCGAAACGCTTCTAACGCCTCCCGCGGAACTGAACAATGGCACCGCTGCCATGCGCATCCTCTTTGCCAAGACTTGGCTGGCCAAGGCGATGAAGCTTTCAGACAAAACCAGCAAGTTCTTCAACATCCTCATCGAAGTGGCCAAGGCCGAGGACCTCAGTCCCATGCTGCTTGCTCTCGTGGGAGACAATGCGCGCACCAAGGGAGACCTCGAAAAAGCCACCGCCTGTTACGTGCGCCTGCGTGATGTGTTTAAAAACACCGAGCATTCCGACGGTGCTCCAGTCGGGCTCGCGGAAATCGAGTTCGAGAAGAACAACTACGATAAGGCGCTCGAGCTCTTCAAAGCTGCCGGTGAATATCAAGGCAGTGCTTATATCCTTCAAGCCACCCAAGGCATCGCCAAGACCTCCGCCAAACTCAAGAAATGGGATGACGCGAAGAAGCTCTACGAGCAGATCGCCCAGACCAAGGAATGGCGTGGCGAGCCCACCGCGAACGCCCTGCGCATGCTCGGTGATGTCGAGGCCTCCCAGAACAAGCACGAGGCAGCGATTGCCTATTACCAGCGCGTTTTCATCGCTCACCAGCGTTGGAAGGACGAGATGGCGAAAGCCTACCTCGGTTCTGCCAAGTCCTTCATAGCTCTCGGCAAAAAGGAAGAAGCACGCAATACCCTTCAGGAAATGATCAACCGAGCCGATTTGAAAGAAAAGGCCGAGACCAAGGAAGCCCAACGCTTGATCGCCACCCTCTAAACTGACATCGCAGCCCTACTTTTGACCCTCATGCGCTCCGTTTCCCTGTTTTTTGCTGTCTGCGGCATCCTGCTCACCTTGGCCAACTTCGCCCGCGCGCAAGCCATCGTGTTGAAAGACGGCAGTAAGGTCTTTTCGAACGAGTTCTCGCTCGAAGGCGAGAAAATCATCCGCACGATCAAGATTGGCGAGGCGACTGCTAAGAGTGAGATCATGCGCCAGAATATCGACTCGCTCGAATGGCCTTATCCAGCCGAGCTCACCGATTCGCAAGACTTGCTTGCCAAAGGCAAGACCGAAGAAGCCATCGCTGTCCTGAAGAAGGGCAAGGAATTTTTTGAGAAGTTCAAAGAAGTGGAGGGAAACTGGTATGTGGATGTGTTCTTTGCCTACATCGAAGCGCTGAACACTGGCGGGAAGTTTGACGATGTGATCAAGCTGATGCCCTCGGCCCGCAATTTGAAGCTCACTGACGCACAAAAGCTGCGCTTGCGCATCATCCAGCTGGATATTGACCGCCAGACTTCCTCCGATTTCCTCACGGTGATTGCCGAAGCTGAAAGCATCCTGAAGGAAACCGATGACAGTGCGATCGGTGCTGCCCTCTGGAACATTATCGCCGATGTGCATGTGAAGAAAAAAGAGTGGGAGAAAGCCCTGCTCGCTTACCTGCGCATCCCGGTTTTCTACGGTTCCCAAGTGCAGCGTGTGCCAGAGGCTGAGCTTCAGGCGGCCACCATGCTCGTGAAAATGGGCCGCTTTGAAGACGCCAACTCCTTCTTCACCCGCCTCATCGCCTCTTATCCCAACTCCCTCATCGCGGAGCGCGCCACCAAGGAAAAAGCCTCCATCGCTGGCATGAAAAACGATGATCCATCGAAACAGGCAAAGGATCAGTCCAAGGACAGCCAGAAAAATGAAAAGCCCGCTGAAGCCGGCGAGAAGCCGAAAGAAGGAGCGGAGCCTGCAAAAACTGCCCCGGAATCAAAAAAATAACTCCACATTTTCTCACAAACCACGCATCATAACCCTCCACCTCATTCCCCAAACATGACCCGCCACCTCCGTTCCCGTCTCGTCCCTGCCGCGCCGTTGCTTGTGCTGGCGCTGGGTGTTCTCACCGGTTTTGCTTCCGCCCAAGAAGCTGCTGCGGCTGCTGAAACAGCCCATCCGCAGGGGGATTCCCTGATCACCCTCTTCATCCAGGGCGGTTGGGTCATGTATCCGCTGCTTATCTGCTCCATCGCGATGGTCTGGCTGACAGTGGACACTTGGGGACGCACGGGGATCAAGAAACTCGCTCCCCCGGCTCAAGTTGCCCAGATGCAGGACCTCTTCCGCAGTGGCGACTATGTTGGAGCTTATCAGTTCGGCAAAAACAATAATTCTGCCTTCTGCGATATCACCCGAGTGTGTCTGAGCTTTGCTGGCGATGGGGAGGAAGCCGTGGAAACCGCCATGTTTGCCGAAATCAACAAAGTGAACTCTGCAATCCAGACCCGTATCAACTATCTTTCTGTTATTGGTGTTTGCACGCCGATGATCGGTCTGATTGGCACCGTGGCGGGCATGAAGGGCGCTTTCGCCGAACTGGGCAAGTCCGGTGCTTCTGACGTGGGCGCACTTTCAGCTCACATCGGTGAGGTGCTCGTCGCCACGGCGACAGGTCTTGTGATTGCTGTACCTGCCTTCCTCGTGTTCTACTTCCTGCGCAACCGTCTCCAAGGCGGCATGGGAGGTCTCCAAGAAATCGTGCAGGCCCTCTTCCGCAAAATGCCTTATGAGCACCTAAAGGGTGCCCATGTCGGAGAGGAAGAATTTTACGCCGCGCTTCCGAATTGGGTCGCCGGTAGCGATGTTGCCCCTGTCGCGGCCGCTGCTTGATTCCAGAGCATCTGCGGGAGAAGATGCATTTTTGCGTCTCCCGTCGGGTTTTAGATCCCTTCTTACATTCAACCTTTCACCTTCTTAACACTATGGGCGGCGGCGGCGGCAACATGGAATCAGGAGAACCGGAGTTTCAGATTGCTCCGATGATCGACGTGCTTCTCGTGCTCCTGATTTTCTTCATGAGCATCACCTCCAACCAAGTGGCTAAGATTGACAAGGAGATCACGCCTCCTGTCGCCGGTGCCGCCAAGAAGAAGGAGAAAAACATGGCGAACGAAGGCATCATCAACGTTCGCTGGAACAATGGTCGGCAGGAGTCCGCTCTTGTCTTTCAGGACCGTCAGTATCCGGATACAACCGCGCTGGTGGATCTGCTGACCGGCTTGAAAGGCAAGAATGCCTCCTATCGCGTCATCATTCGCGGTGACAAGGCCCTTCCGGCCGTCGAAGTCCAGAAAGTCATGGCCATCATTGCCCAGTCCGGCATCGACGACATCTCCTTCTCCGCCCTCAACCAGTAATTCCCCTCCTGCCATGTCCGCCCACGGAAAGAAGAAGAACGAAATCGAGCACGACAGCAGCGCTCTGGGCTTTCAGATCGCCCCCATGATCGACGTCGTCTTCGTGATCATGCTTTTCTTCATGGTGATGGCTGGCTCTCAGAAGAAGGAAATGGAACTCAAAAGCCAGCTCCCTGGCGTGGCACCTGCCAGCGCCGATGCCCCACAGGAGATGCCCGATGAGATCATCATCAAGATCGAGGAATCGGGTATCGTGCTTCTCAATGAGGAAGAATTCGACAATCCTGGGCCTGCCAAGCCGTTGGCACCAGATCTCGACAAGCTTCCCAACATGACCGCTACTTTGAAGCGCCTGAAGCAGGAAGCGGATAACCGCAATGCCAAGGTGATCGTCACCATTGAAGCGGAGGAGCAAGCCAAGTATGAACGTGTCATTGATGTGCTGAACTCCCTCGCAATTGCCAGAGTTGCCAATGTCACCTTCTCTGTCGGCGGCGATACCGGTTTCTGATTCGGCATCCTAGCGCAGGATATTTTCAACTCATCCCAAGAAGCTCGCTGGCCTGTGCGTCAGCTTGTGATCGGTCCTCTGAATTTCAAATCAGTCAATCATCATGAACCCTGACCCCAATCAGCAGCCTCCAGCTCAACCCAGCGGCGCGCCGTATCCGCATTCTAGTGGATCGCAGCCGATGCCGCCGCCTGGCTACATGCCACCTGCGGGCTACCCTCCGCACATGTCAGGGCCGATGGGCATGGGAGGTTATCCT
>JAFMIR010000108.1 GCA_017853885.1 Prosthecobacter sp. | reverse complement strand
ATTTGGACAAATCGGTAATGTCAGTGTAAGTATATCCTAGAGCTCAAGGATTTAGGTCATGCAAGAACTTAGCGTGCAGCCCACTAACCCCACCCCGTATACTCCTGCTGGCGGGACGTATAACTTTAACCCGACCCCGGGTGCTGGTGGTTTGCCCTCGCTGAGCGGCCTTTCTCGTAATATGAACCCCATGGCTGAACAGCTTCAAGCACAAGGCCGGGGCGACGACTCTGTCCTCGTCCATATGACGCCGGGTGAAGTTAACAGCCTGCGTGGCCTAGCCCAGCAGTTTGGCGGCGACTTGACCATGAACCCCAATACTGGGCTGCCCGAAGCTGGCTGGCTTGGTAAGCTGCTCCCGACCATTCTTGGTGTTGCTGGCGCTGCGATGGGTATCCCCACATGGGCTATTGGTGCTGGCGTGGGCGTTGGCGGTACCGCGTTGACTGGTGACCTTAACAAGGGCCTTATGGCAGGCTTGCAAGCCTTTGGCGGCGCTTCACTTGCTGGTGCTGCGGGTATCGGTGGTGGTGCTGGTGCTGCTTCCGGTGTTGCCCCCGAAGCTGCGGCTAATCTGGCCCCGGGCGCTGCTACTTCAGCGGCTACTTCTGGGCTTACGATTCCTGCTGATATTGCTGCTATGGGTGCGCCTGTCGCCGCTCCGACTTTGGCTAGTACGACGCTTCAAGCTGCGGCACCCACCCTAGGCCAAACAATTGCTTCGCAAGCACCAAAGACATTACTTGCTCCGGGTGTGGGTGCACCTGCAACCCCCGGTCTTCTTAGCAAGTTCGGTGCCGCTGCCCGTGAAGGTATGAAGGCTGGCACGATCCCCTATAAAATAGCTCCCATGGCTGCTGGTCTGGGCTCGTTAAGCGCGTTGTCTGAGGCGACTGCGCCTGATCTACGTAAATACGAGCCCGAAGAAGACAAGTGGAAGTACGAAGGTCCGTACATGCCGGTCCAGCGCCGTCTGCGTCCTCGTGTTGAAGGCGAAGGTGAAATCTCGTTCTTTGAAGATGCCAACCCATATCCGGGCTTTTTGACGCGTACTGGTGGGATGCCCACTGGTTATGCTGGCGGGGGTTTGACCCTTTCTGGCGTCCCTGTGAAAGACGAACCTGCGCCGTCTAATACAACTGATATAACTAAGATGACGCAGAGAGAGTTGACCAGTACGGGATATACTGATCCTACAACCGGCGTACGTTCGCAATTACCTAGAGATCCGTTTGCGTATGGGATTCCGCCCGGGTCGAGGACTGACTTAGGCGGTAACAGCTTTGTGGTAACCGAAAAAGGTGACTGGGAATATGCCGGGCCCGTCCCCACTGGGTATACGTCTACAAATCCTGCGCCGGGGACACCTACGCCTCCTCCGGGGCCACTGGTGCAACCTCCGCCTCCGCCTGACAGGACGCCACCTCCGGTAACTCCGCCTCCGGTAACTCCGCCCGGTACACCGCCGGGTACGGGGGTAAATACTGCTGGGACGTATACCTATGGTGACATTAGCCCCACTATGGGCGGTGTGACTCCGGGTACTGGCCGAGGTGCAACCGTATCGGAACCTACTTTGTCGCCCGGTGCGACGGCTTCGGGCTATGGCGCTGAAGTCCTGAAGGATAAGTATACCCCGCAGTTCACGCAAAAAGCTGACTTTATGACGGCACCTGTCACTCCGTATACGGATGGCACTGACGCAATGGCTCGGCTTGAGTCGCTTACCAAAGGGTTCCAGACTTCTCCGGGTGCCATCACTGCATCGCGCACTTACACTGGTGGTTCGCCGTCTCAGCGTATTCGTGAAGCAGCCAAGGCTAATGCAACTCGGGGTGAGATCGACTACGGTCTGCGTACACCAACCACCACTACCGGTGCGGGTGCGGGTGCGGGTGCGGGTGCGGGTACTGGTACCGGCGCTAATCCTTATTTAGACCCGAACTTCACCGGAAATTTCTTCGATCAGTTCTGGTCAAGTTACTATAATCCGGGTGGCACTGGTACGGGTGGCGCTAACGGAAATGTTAACGCTGCTAATTATGTCAATCCGTATGCGGCTATGTACACCAATCCGGGTGCTAATCCGTACGTTAATCCCTATGCGAGCGAAGTTTTTACCGGGGAGCCTAACTACGGCGGGGGTCGAGGCCGGGAAGTAAATGATAGTATCCAGATGAACGCTAAGGGTGGTAGCATTCACATGGATGATGGGGCCTTTGTGGTAGACGCTCGCACTGTTTCCGAACTAGGCAACGGAAGCAGTTCTGCTGGGCAGGAGTTGCTGGCTCGCTTGGGTGGGCGTCCCGTGAAGGGGCCGGGTGACGGCGTCAGCGACTCCATCCCTGCCAATATTGGTGGTGTGCAAGAAGCTCGTGTGGCGCGGGATGAAGTTATCATTCCGGCTGCGGCTGTGCGCAAACTGGGCGGTGCCAAGAAACTTTACGCCCTCATGGAAAAAGCTCATAAGGCCCGTAAGAAAGCTAAGCGCGGCGAAGACACCAAGGTGGCAAAAGGGCTTGGAGCATTATCGTGAGCAAAATCCTCATCTCGGTTGTCCCAGAGGAGTACGTTTTAGACGTATGGCCTAGGGTTGCCGGGTATGTTGAGAATGCGCTGGAATATACCTACGGGCGCTACGAGCTTGCAGATGTGCTCCACCAGATATTGCACGAAGGCTATTTACTTTGGATTGCCTTTGAAGGCGATCATATTAAGGGTGCAGTAATCACCCATTTCATGTATTATCCGAGAAAGAAATTTCTTGGTTGCCCGTTTGTTACTGGTGAAGAGTTTGATACATGGAAAGGCCCCATGTTGGAGACGCTTCAGCGGTTCGCAACGGACAATGGATGTGAAGGACTTGAGGCAACTGCCCGACTTGGGTGGGCGCGTAAGTTCAAAGACGATGGTTATGAGGCGCTGTGGCAGACGTTCCAACTGCCCGCAAACGTGGAAGCAGGAGTGACTAATGGGTAAAAACGCCCCGAGCCAGCCCACAGAGCAGCAAGTTACGACGACTACGACGAACCTGCCTGAGTATGCTCGTCCGTACTTTGAGAACGTCGTCAACCGCGCCATGGCGCAGTCTTACGCGGGATATCAGCCATATCCGTACGAGCGGATTGCTGGCTTCACTCCGGCCCAAGAGCAGGTTCAGCAGAATATCCTGAATATGCAGGCCCCCGGCCAGATTGCGGCTGGTTCGGGTCTTGCTCAAGCGGCTGGCCTTGGTGCCCTTCAAGCGGCTAACTATGCGCCTTCGCAGTTTAGCGCCCAACAAATTGGGATGCCGGAGCTTCAGCAGTATCGGATGCAAGGGCCCGGTATGGTGCAGGCTGGGCAGTATACGTCCCCAGAGATGCAAGCGGCGCAGACCCAGTATCAGCCTGAGCTAAATTATTTCCAGATGGAGAACGCTCCGCAGGTCGAAGCCGCTGGTTTTGGTCCTGTCCGGGATGTTAGCGCGCAGCGTGTAAATGCTCCTGCAATGAATGCAGCGCAGACCCAGTGGCAGGCGAATCTTGAGCGGTTTCAGATGGCTGCTCCTGAGCAGTTTACTGGGGTCCAAGCCGAGCGGTACATGTCGCCGTTTATGCAGAACGTGATGGACGTGCAGAAGCGCGAAGCCATTCGTGATGCTCAACAGCAACAACTGGTCCAAGATTTAGGGGCAGCCCGCCAAGGCACTTATGGCGGTTCTCGCCAGCTTCTGGCTGGCCTTGAGCGCGAACGTAATCTCGGTCAGCAGCTTGGTGATATTCAGGCTCGGGGTCAGCAGGCTGCTTATGAAAGCGCGCAGTCTCAGTTTGAGCGGGATCGTGCGGCGCAGATGGCAGCGCAGCAGGCTAACTTGCAGGCGGCTCTGGGTGTTCAAGAACTTGGCACGACCACTGGGTTGCAGGCCACCCTTGCTAACCTATCGAATGAGCAACAGGCTCGCGTAAATAATCAGGCGATGGCGTTCCAAGCGCAGGGTATGAATGCAGAAAACGCGCTGAAAGCAGCACTTGCCAATCAGGGTGTGGACGTCACTCGTGCGCAGGCCAACCAACAAGCGCAGATGCAGGCGCAGTTGGCAAACCAACAGGCTGCGCTCACCGCAGGACAACAAAACTTGCAAGCGCGCCTTGGCGTTCAGCAGTTGGGTACGCAGACGGGTCTTCAGGCGGCTCTCGCTAACCTTGACGCAGCAAGCCAAGCAAATGTCCAGAACATGGCGGCGCAACTCCAGACGCAGGGCATGAACGCTCAGCAAGCCATGCAAGCCGCACTGGCTAACCAGCAGGCTCAGCTTACGGTTGGGCAGCAGAACCTCGGTGCGGCACTGGGTACGCAGCAACTTGGCGTTCAGTCGGGTCTTCAGGCTCTCATGGCAAACCAACAGCAGGCACTGGAAGCCCAGCGTCTTGCCGAGCAATCACGTCAGTTCGGGGCGCAGAACCGGCTGGCTGCCTTTGGGCAAGCGGGTCAGATGGGTCAGACTCTTGGCAACCTCGGCCAGCTTCAGCAGCAGCTTGACCTCCAGCGATTGGGTGCGCAGGGTACAGCAGCAGGCCAGCAACAGGCGCTTGAGCAGCAGTATCTCGACCAGTATTATGGCGACTTCCTGCGTCAGCGTGACTACGACCTTGAACGCCTTAGCTACTTTAATAACATTCTGCGCGGGTTGCCCGTCCAGCTTTCCTCGACACAGACGGCTTACGGGCCATCACCGTCGATGGCGTCACAGGTTCTTGGTGCGGGTCTTGGTGGCCTTGGCCTCTATAATACGATGCGAGGAGGGTAATCGCGGATGGACACCAAACCATATCGTCTCCAGTCCCCGGAAGATATTGCTAAGGACTACGGCGGCAATAAGCAGAAGATTGCTCAAGCCATGCAGATGGGCGTTGTTGACCCGACTGCGGGTGTGCTTGCTGGTATGTTTATTGACCGTATGCGCGCTGCCCAAATGCAGGAGCAAGCGCCACAAGCTACGGTTGCTCAACAGGTCATGGGGGGTGCCCCTGCTCAGGCTCCCCTCGCTCAGGCAGGCGGTTTGGGTGCGACGGCCCCAGCTTCTCCCCCCATGGCACCTCAGGGTGGTGCGCCTATGGCTCCCCCTCCGATGGAAGCTGCGCCCCCGATGCAGGCTCCGCCTCCGGGCATGGCCGCTGGTGGCGTATTTGAAGCTCCTTACATGGCAGGTGGCGGTCTGAGTGAACTCCCGCTTCCCGACACCATGTTCGATGAAGACCGTAACGGCGGCTACGCTGGGGGCGGTATCGTGGCGTTTGCTGGAGGGGACGAGGTCGTTGCGCCCGGTGCATACGGCCAGATTATCGAGGATACAGCCCTTGATTTCCTCCCGGGTCTTCAGATTACGAGCCGTAAACGTGACCCTGCTAAGAACGCACAGGTTGGTGGGGTAGCGGGTAGTTACCATCTGACTGGCGATGCACGTGACTTCGTACCCCCCGAGGGTATGGGTATGAACGAGCTTGCTAAGTCGCTTAAGGCTAAGTTCGGTGGCAACTTTGACGTTATTAACGAAGGTGACCATGTCCATGTTGAGCCGGGTCCGAAAGCTGGTGCACGTACCACGCTTCCTGAGCGCGACGTAAACACGGCGAAGGGTTTTGGCCTGAGCTTTGGCGATATCGAAGAAATGATTAATCGCCGCTACGCGCCTTCTGCGGAAGAACAGGAAGCCATGGACGCACTGCGTGCCCGGGCTAAGGAAATGGCGTCGCCGGAATATTACGAGAAGGAACGCAAGGACTCCATGTGGGAGACACTGGCGACCATCGGCTTTAACATGGCGAGCTCCAAGTCACCCTATCTTCTCCAAGCTGTTGGCGAAGCGGCAGCCGCTGCGCTACCCGGTGCCCGTGCGGACAAGAAAGAACGTAAGGCGCTTAAGGATAAGGCGCTTAACCTCATGGTTGAACTGGGGGCTAAGGACCGCCGCGACGCCATGGAAAAGTTCAAGATGACCCAAAGCGTCTTTGAAACTCAGCTTGCCCAGCAGCAGTTTGGCGAAAAAATGGCGCTCTCGAAGGAAGAACTTAATCTGGCACGGCGTAGGCTTAACGCTGAGATCGAAGCCGCTAAGAATAGGGGCGCAGACCCCAATGATATCCTGTTTGCTATGTTCATGCAGGGGGGCGACCAGAGGAAACTTGCAGAAGAGTTTTTTGCTGCACGTTATGGGCAAAACAAAGAAAGTGACCCTGAACAACGCCTCAAGAACCTGAGGGAAGGACGTGACGGGGGGCAGACTACTGTGGTAGACTTCCGCAGTCTGCAACAGCCTAAGTAAGGACTGCGCCGTGCCTGACGTTCGGATGCCTGACGGTACCATTATTAAGAATGTGCCGAAGGGCATCACTCAGGACCAACTGCTTTCGCGGTTAGGTGCAAGTGGATTTGATACTAAGGCGCTGCTCCAGCCCCAGAAAGAAAAAGCCGGTCTTTTTGGCTCGTTTATGGAAGGCGCTCAGACCCTTGGTCTTGGCGATGAGGCGGCGGCTTTTGCTAAAAACCCCACTGAAGCTAACCGGCGCGCATTTCTTAAGGCAGGTGAGTCCAAGTTTAAACAGGTAGGTTTTGGCGAGGGCGATAACTGGGAAGCACTGAAGCAGCTTATTGGCGGTTCTGCCGGTCAGCTTGTAGCCCCCATCGCCGCTGGTCTTGCAGCCACGCCTCTCACAACTCCTATTGGCGGTCTTGCCACAGCGAGCGCGGTATCTGGTAGCCAGTACACCATTCAGAACCTTTTGCGCCAAGCGCAGGAGCAGGAAGCAGCGGCAACCAAGGGTGAGAAACCCCAAGCAGTATCCGTCGGCAAAGCACTCGCAGCAGCTACCGGGCAGACTGCGCTTGATTTGGCTGGCGGTAAAATCTTCGCGCCACTCGCCAAGGCGTTCCCGTTTATGAAACCACTGCTTGGTAAAGCAGGCGGGGAAGCAGCAGAAAAGGCTGGCGCAGCACTGGCAGACGCAGCGGAAAAAGGCACCATCCAGTTTGTTGGTGGTGTAGCTAAGGGCGTCGGTAAGGGCGTGGCGTTTGAAGTACCTCAGGAAATTGGGCAGCAGGCACTTGAACGCTGGCAGGCTGGCCTTGGCGTAAATCCGTTTACCGACGAAGATGCTCGTGACGAATACGGGCAGGCAGCCATTGGCGCACTGGTTCTCGGTGGTGGTTTGGGTGGTATCTCAGGGGGCATCGCAGCACGACGTGCGGCTCAACCGGAAGCTGAAGTAACTGAAGAAGTTGCAGTTGAAGGCGAAGCACCTGCTGGCGAGCGCGCTGATATCTTTGCGTTCCAAAGGGAGATCACAGATCGCCTGACGCAAGCGGGTGGACCTGAGCTTTCCGAAAGTGGCAGCACGGCGATTAAAGGGCTTGGTCGGCTTCTTTCGAGCGATCTTACAACGGCAACCCCTGAGAGCCTTACGCGCACCGAAGAATATATTACCAAACTGGAAGACGAGCTTGCGGCTGGGACAGAATATGGCCCGGACATTGCAGAGCCGTTGATGCGCCCAGTCATCAATCCCGATGGCACCCCGGCAGTCGATGAGGAAGGCAAGCCTGCTTATGAAGGTGCGCTAATCGAAGCTAAACGCATGATCCGGGAGGCACGTGCCAATCTACCTCCAGCCGAAGAAGCTGCACCTGTAGAAGCAGTCCCCGTTGAAGAAGCTGCACCCGTAGACCTTACACCGGTTTACGAAGCGCCTGACATGAAAACGCGCAAGACAGCCGCGCTGGATATAGCTGCGTCTATTGTGGACACGATACCGGGCGTCGAAGCAGCAAGCGTACCCAAGAAGGTATACAGCCAAATAGCTACGCAGATTGCGCGGCAAGCGGCCAAGGGAGAAACCTTTGATCCCGTGGCGGTGACCCGAACAACGCTGGCAAAAAATGATATCGTAATCCCAGAAGTTTCGGCTCCTGAGTTTACGCCTAAATCTTACGTAGACCGCTACATAGCGGGGGAAGGGCGGGGTGATACCCAAGCTGATCTGGAGATGCAGCAATATGCCCAGAACAACGCTGCGGAAATCGAAGCGGAGTTTGCGCGACGCAGGCAAGGGGAGGCAGCACGTGGACCCATTGGAGAACCTAGAGCACCTGTCTATGAAGGAGTTGGAACACGCGTTCCGCCTAGTGGAGAACCCGCACCTGCCGGAGCCGCTACCCCCGAGTTTGGAGGAGTTGAGCCAAGACCAGTGGGAGTCAGTGAGCCTGCTGCTCCTGATG
>JAFMIR010000043.1 GCA_017853885.1 Prosthecobacter sp. | reverse complement strand
CAGTTCCCGGATCAGGTCACGCTCGCGAACAGCGTCATCCCGGTCACCTACAACTACAAACCGGGGCAGGAGCACGATGGCGTCACCGTGAAGGTGCCCGTGCAGCTCGCGGGGCATCTCACCACCGGTCAGGTGCAATGGATGGTGCCTGGCATGCGCGAGGAAATCGCCGCCGCGCTGCTGCGTGCGCTACCAAAGTCCATCCGCCGCAATTTGATGCCCATCGACCCAAAAGCGCGTGAGATCGCTACCGAGTTCGATCCCGGCATGGGCGATTTCCTGAGCGCGATGGCCGCGTTCATTTCACAGCGCTACCGCCTGCGCGTCCAGGCCAGCGACTGGGCTCCCGGCAGCATTCCCGCGCATTTGCAGCCGCGCATCGAGTTGCACGACACGAAGAAAAATACCGTCGTTGCCTCCAGTCGCGATTTGAGCACGCTGCACACCGAAGTCGAAAAAGAGGCCCACCGCCGCACCGATGCCTGGGATCGACTTTTGCCGAAATTTGAGCGTTTCGCGCTTCAGAGCTGGAGCTTCGGCGATCTGCCCGAAAGCATCCTCGTCGAGCAAATCGGCCACGCGCAGGTCTTCGGCTATCCCGCCCTCGTTTTGCGCGATGGCGAGGTCGATGTCCGCCTTTTCAAAACCAAGGCCGAAGCCATCAAAACCACGCCCGCCGCCGTGCGAAAGCTCGCGGAGAATCTTTTGGCCAAAGATATCGCGTGGCTGAAAAAAGAGCTGCGCAGCTTCGCTCCGGCCACCAAACCGGCCTCCGCCAGCCACTTCGGTGCCCTCGGCCAGCTTCAAGCCGCGCCCGCGGCGAACAACATCGGCGATCAAGCCCACGAGCACATCCTCGCGCATCTGCTTCGTCTCACGCCGCTCTTCCCGCTCACCGAGAAACGCTTTCAGCAACTCACCGAAACCTTCCGCCGCGATCTTCCCACCGTCGTGCATCGCACGCGCACGCTGCACGCGCAGATCCACGATCAACGTGCCAAACTCCTCGCCCTGCCGAAACGCTATCCCGGCCTCGAACAAGACCTCCAGCGCCTCGTTCCTTCGGACTTGCTACTGCAAACACCACATGAGCAGCTCCAGCATCTTCCGCGCTTCTTGAAAGCCATCCACGTCCGTAACGAACGCTGGATGAACAACCCCTCGAAGGATGCCGACAAGCAGCAACTCATCACCGACTTCGCCACCTGGCCCCAAGAAGTCCCCAAAGCCAACCACGAAGCCTTCCGCTGGCTATTCGAAGAATACCGCGTCCAAGTTTTCGCCCAAGAACTCGGCACCGCCCAGCCCGTCAGCGTGAAGCGGCTGGAGGCGTTGATAGAGGAGTAAAATTCATCGTTACACCCCCATGCACATTCTTCTCCTCCCTTTCGGCAGCGCAGGCGATGTGCTCCCTTTCATCTGGCTGGGGCGACAGCTTCTGACACGCGGGCATCGGGTGACCATGATCACGGCGTGCTTGTTTGAGGAGCATGCGAGAAGGGTGGGGCTAGAGTTTATTTCATGGGGCAAAGCAGAGGAGTTTGAGTCGATGATCCGGGATCCGCGCATCTGGAAACTAGGGCTTGGCACCAAGGTGGTTTTCGATTTCGCGGCGAAGGCGGTGGAGCCGTATCTCGCAGCTATCGAGAGCTGCGAGAAGCCGGATCTGATGCTCGCGCCGGTCACGGCCTTCGCAGCGCGGCTGGCGCGCGAGATGCACGGCACGCCGTTGATCACGGTCCATCTGCAGCCTGTGGTTTTTCTTAGCGTGCACGAGACGCCGTTGCTGCATCCTTTGATGAAGGGTTTTCGGCTGATGCCGGTGTGGTTCAAGCAGTTACTCTTCGCGTTGCCGAACCCGGTGGACCTGTTCGCTTTGCCGAAAATCCGCCGCATCTGCAAGCAGCACGGCGTGAAGCCGCCACGCAGCCTGTGGCGCGAGTGGTGGGACTCGCCGGATGGCGTGCTGGCGTTGTTTCCCCAGTGGTTTTGTGCTCCACAGCCGGATTGGCCGAAGAATCTGCTCCAGTGGACTTTCCCGCTCGAAGACCTCGCGAAGGAACAACCGCTCTCACCTGCCTTGCAGGCCTTTTTGGCTGCGGGTGAGCCTCCGATCGTCTTCACGCCCGGCAGCGCGAATGTGCAGGCATCCCGCTTTTTCGACGTGGCGGCCCAAGCGGTCGCGAATGTCGGCTGTCGGGCCGTTTTTGTAACGCGCGAGCCCAAGCAGGTGCCAGCGAATCTGCCACCTCACATCCATGTGGAGGAGTATGCGGCTTTCAGCACGCTGTTAAAGCACACGGCGGTTTTTGTGCATCACGGCGGTATCGGCACGATGTCACAGGCTTTCGCGGCGGGCGTGCCGCAACTGATCATGTACATGGCGCACGATCAGCCGGACAACGCAGATCGCGTCGAGAGGCTTGGCGCCGGCATCGGGCTGAGTGTGAGGCAGTTCAGACCGAAGCGTGTAACAAAGGAATTGCAGCGGCTGCTTGCCGAGCCTGGATTCAAAGAGGCTGCGAAAGGTTTTGAGATGTCGGCGGACGTGGACGTTTTGATGCGCTGGATCGAAGAACGCGCATGAACGCCCATCAAGAACCCGAACGTCGTTTTGGCCTGCTGCAGGCCACGGCACTGAACATGTCGAACATGCTCGGCGCCGGTCCTTTCATCACGATCCCGGCGCTGATGATGACGATGGGCGGGCCGCATTCGATGCTGGGCTGGGGCGTGGCCTTGATCGTGGCTTTGGCGGACGGCCTCGTGTGGAGCGAGCTAGGCGCGGCGCTGCAAAAGTCCGGCGGATCGTATGTTTATCTTCGCGAGGGCTATGGTCGCGAGACCTGGGGGCGCTTCATGGGCTTTTTGTTCATCTGGCAGTTCATCCTGAGCGGCCCGCTGGAGCTGGCGACGGCTTATGTGGGCGTGGCGCAGTATCTTCAACCGCTATGGCCGGAAAGCAGCGATTTCACACGACTCTGCGCCGGAGCCAGCGTGGGCCTGCTGGTGATCTTTTTACTCTACCGGCGTATCGAGTCGATCGGCAAGATCACCGTCACGCTCTGGGCTGGAGCCTTGCTGGCGATGGCAGTGGTGATCGTGACAGGTGCGATGCATTTTGACGCGAAGATCGCCTTCGATTTCCCTCAGGATGCGTGGACCTTTGATGCGGCCAAATGGGTGGCGCTGGGCGCGGCGGCCCGCATCGGCATCTACGACTACCTCGGCTACTACGACATCTGCTTTATCGGCGACGAGGTGAGGCAGCCTGGCCGTGTGATTCCCCGCGCGGTGATGCTCTCGCTCGCACTAGTGGCGCTGATTTATCTGGCGGTAAACCTCTCGATTATCGGCGTGGTGCCTTGGCGGGAGTTTGCCAGCGCGGAAAACGTGAGCAAGCCGGTCGTCACGATGATGATGGCCAAAATCTACGGAGATGACTTCGCACAGCTTTTCACTGTGCTCGTGCTGTGGACGATGGTGGCGTGCTGCTTTGCCATGCTGCTGGGCTACTCCCGCATCCCGTATGCAGCGGCACGAGATGGCAGCTTCTTCCGCGTGTTTGGCCAAGTGCATCCACGAATGGGCTTTCCGCATGTGTCGCTGATCGTTGTAGGACTCATCGCTGCCGCAGCCACCTTTGTGAAGCTCGGCACGCTCATCGATGCGCTTCTCAGCACGCGCATCGTGGTGCAGTTTGCCGGTCAAATCGGGGCCCTAGTGATGCTACGCACGCTGAAGCCGCAAATGGAGCGCCCTTTCCGCATGTGGCTGTATCCGCTGCCGGCCCTGCTGGCGCTCGCCGGTTGGATGTACCTGCTTTTCACCACTGACAAGTCGCTGCTGGCTGTGGGTGGGCTGACGCTGGTGACGGGTGGCATGGTCTTTCTGTTTTGGAGCTGGCGAACGAAGACATGGCCGTTTGCAGCGCTAGAGCGGCAATGAGAATGCTTCATGCACATGCTCTCCGTCTTCCGGCAAGTGGCCGCTGGGGGTTTTGCTGCGGCGAATCATTCATCATGCTGGGTAAGCTCGGCACGGAGCCATTGAGTGGGTTCCCGATTAAGACTCCGCAGGCATCACAAAGCCGTCATCATCCACGGTGAGTCCTGCGGGCAGGCTTTCGAGTGCCAGACCGGGCAGCAAACGTCCCAGCGTCCCGGCTCGTGTGCCCTGCTGGCTTTCCTCGCCTTCTGCGGCGGGCGGGTTTGGAAACTCCGAGCTGATAAGCCAACCGCTCGCCGCATCGAAATAGCCACGCAGCACCATGGGCAGACGCAAAGCCAAGATTTGAGCTGCGTCGGCATCCAAGCAGAAGAACAATCGCTCGCCCTGCCCGGCCCGCGAAAGACTTGCGAGGCTTCCGAATACCACCACCGGTGCGTCTGAAGCCTGCGCCATGCTTTCAATGATCTTGGTCCCCGGCAGCAGCCGAGCCAACTCAAGCACGGTTCGATGCAAAACACTGCCCACAGGTTCCAGACACATCAGCACGTCGCCAGGCCGATGCCACTCCGCGTCGCAAAATCGCAAAGCATTCACAAAAGCGGTACGATCCTCACCTGCTCGGCACCAAGCTTCACGAGCCATGAGCGCCTGCTCGCTCATCGCAAGCATTGCGCGGCGCACGGCGACCGCGTTGGCAGCCTTGGCGTCCAGAGGCTCGCCAAAAAAGACCGTCGCCGGATAGCGGAGCTGCTTGGGTCGCTTCTTGAAGAAGTGCCCACCTTGGAACGAGAACATGCTGCCATACAGTCCGTCCAGCCAAACGGGCAACACTTTGGCCTCGCCCTGCCGCGCCATCAGCTCAAAGCCCTTGCGTAATGCGTTTACCATGCCGTGGCGTGTGATTTCGCCCTCTGGGAAAAGGCATACGAGCCCCCCCTCCTTCAGCGCGGCGGCGACGGTGCGCACCGCATCCTTGGCCCTTGTGGCGGAGATTGGCACGGTTTCCACGAAACGCAGAAAGCCGTTCATCCACCACACGCGATACAGCACGTCCCACATCACAAAGCGCAGCGGGCGCGGACATGCCGCAGCTAGGATCAGTGCGTCGACGTAGCTCACATGGTTGGAGAGCATCAGCACGCCACCGCCTTTCGGCACACGCTCCGGGTGGATGGCCTTCACTCGATAAACAGCCCGCACCAAGCCAAGCACAGCGCCCACGACTAGACGGAAAAGAAGGCTACGTGGGGCTTCGGGGGGCGGGATTGGACTCGGTTCAGACACGAATCGTTCCGATAGCAGCATTCAACCCAGCGTCAAAGCTCACTCCAAATGACTCATGCGCAGTTCGTCGATTTCACTGAAGTTTTGCACGACCTTAGCTCACTTCGGCGCCCGGTAAGACGCTTTCATCAACGTCTCGAGTTCTGCGACGATCTCCGGTTTGTCTGTCGCGAGGTTGTTTTCCTCGCCGATGTCGGTTTCGAGATGGTACAGATGCTTTTCGAGCGGCTGGGACTTCGCGGCCTTGCCTTTGGCTTTCGGCTTCGTGTCAGGACCGGTGTTCAGGTGGATGAGTTTCCATGGCCACTTCAGCACAGCTCGTTTGCCACCCTGCTCATTGAAGTCCCAAAACAGATGCGAGTGCTCTTTTTGACCTTCTTTGCCGAGCAGCGTCGGGACAAGCGAAATGCCGTCGGTCTCCACGAGCAACTTCGAGCCGCTCAGCTCCGCCACGGTGGGCAACAGGTCTTGGAAACCACTCACATGCCCGCTCACTGAGCCTGGTTTGACCGTGCCGGGCCACCAAGCGATGAAGGGCACGCGGATCCCACCATCCGTCATGTCACGCTTCGTGCCCTTGAAGTCACCGTTGCTGTCGAAGAAGTCACTGTCATGGCCGCCCTCATGGTGCGGACCATTGTCGCTGGAGAACATGACCAGTGTGTTCTCATGCAGGTTGAGCCGTTTCAGCTCCGCCATGATGCGGCCCACTTCGTCATCGAGGAAACGGACGAGCTGCGCGAAGCCCTTCTCCGCGGCCGGCCAGTCTTGGTTCGTGAACTCGCCGTAGTTTGGACACTCCATGCCATGGCCAAGAGGCGAGTTCTTGCCGGCCTCGTTGTTCGCATGTGGGATATTCATCGCGTAGTAGAGAAAGAAAGGCTTCCCCTTGTCCCGCGAGCGCTCGACGAGATGACGCCGCACCTCGTCCGAGCAAAGCTGCGGCACCCACTGCTTGCGGCCGTCCAACGGCGCCACGCCTGTGCCGGTGAATTCCGCATCGATGTAGTCCGCCACCTTTTTGAAGGAGCCTTCGATTACCGTGTTGGGCAGTGGGCTCACGCGGCCGTTGATGATGATGGCCTTCGTGTAGAAGTTGTGCGCATGGCTGGTGCCCACATAGCCATAAAATTCGTCAAAGCCCTTCCTCTCCGGATCATTCAAAGGCAAGGGCTTGCCGAGACCGTATTTGCCGATGCAGGCCGTGTGATAGCCAGCGCCTTTGAGGAGGTTCGGCACCATCACATCACCATCCGGAATGGTCCACGGATCATTCCCGCGCACCCGGCAGTGCCCGGTGTGCAGGCCGGTCATCAGCACGCAGCGCGAGGGAGCGCAGACCGTGCTGCCCGAGTAATGCCGGGTGAATCTCATTCCCTCCGCCGCCATGCGATCGAGGTTTGGCGTGGTGATCTTCTTCTGTCCGTAGCAACCTAGATCCCCGTAGCCCAAGTCATCCACGAGGATGTAAATGAGGTTTGGCTGCGCGGTAGCCGCAGCCATCGAGGAAAGGCAAACCAAACAGAGCGTGCAAAGGAGCTTCATGGGCAGCAGCAAACGACAGCCGGCACATCTTGCTTCCACAAAAACCCGCCACATGCCTATCTCGAAGAGGATCGGTTCTCGATCAAACGGATAGGCCATCAGACCGCCTTCCCGAGGCGGGCGACATCTGCGGCCAACGTTTCCACGGTATCGCCAAGACGTTGCAGACGCTCCACGACTTGGGCAGCCGCCTGCTGCACAGCGTTGGCCTCGTTTTGCAGCGGCTCCAGCAGTTCCCGGACCTTGCTAAAAGCGTGGTGACTTTCCTCACGGAGCTGATCAGCCAACATTTCGCGCAGCGTCCCGGTGGATTCCTCCAGCTTGTCCAAGATTGCATTCCGTGCGGCAGCTAGGCGCATCTGAGTGAGCAAGTAAACCATGGCCACCAACATGCCGCCAGAGCCCGTCGCGATCACCGCCGCCTGCCAACCAGCAAGCCAGCCCGCCACAGAGGCCAGCAAAGCCAAGATCGGGATCAGGATCGGCAGCCAGCGTGCCGTCTGGCGAGCACGCTGCAAACCAGGCTCGATGTCGTCATCGAGGCGCAGGGCCAGCACGAAGCGGCGCAGCGCCGAATCGATTCGGGTCGTGAAGCGCCGCCGAAGATCGTTTTCCGTCCCTGTGCGCGCTTCAAGCTCTCCAAAGCCTTCCGGCAGAACGTGTCGGCCATGGGCACGCACGTAGCGGTCATGTTGCCGCACGTCCTCCTCCAGAACCAAGCTCATCTGGCGCCAGCGATCGTCCGTACGATGGTGCAATTCGTGAAGCAGGCGGTGATCTAGGCTTTTCGGGCGAGCCGTTTCCTCCTCAGCAGAGGGTGAGCGCTGAAAGGCACGCCGCGTCGCCAGCAGGTCATTCGTCAGGCCCGCCACGCGCAACACGCCCTCATGGTAGTCACGCTCCGTGGCTTCGAGGGCGGGCAGCAGCTTTTTGAGCGTGCGATCCGCCTGCAGCTCCCCTTCGGTGAGAAGCTCCTCCAGCAGGCCAACGCGAGACTGGATGCTCCGCATGGCCGCCACACTGCGTTCGCAGATCTGCTCAAGCAGTTGGCGGATGGCTTGCAGAGATCCCAGCAGCTTCCTCTGGCGCATCGGCTGGGACAGCACCAGGCGGTTCAGATGCGCCTCCAGCTTCAGGAGACCGCTTTCCTCTAGCAGCGTTTCGGCGCCGATCGCTCGGCCGTTGCGCGCTAGATGAGCTTTTTTGCCCGAGATCGCGAACAGCGGAAATTCCCGCCCAAACCGAGTCCGGCATAGCTCGCCGACGTAGTCGGAGATCACTTGGATCTCCTCCGTACCACGCAAATCACTTTGCTGGAGCACTAGGACCACATGGCGCATCTGTTCCCGGCAAGCCTTCTCCAGAAATTGCCATGCCGAAGCTGCCCAAGGGTCCATGGCCGAGAGAACGAAAAGCAGCACGTCCGCCATTGGCATGAATCGCTCGGAGATGGACTGATGCTCGCTTTCCATCAGGCACGCCGCAGGTGTGTTCAGAATGTGGAAATCCTGCAAAAAAGCCGCCGGAGCCTGCACTTCCAGCAGCGCAGGTGTGATCGGGGTGAGTTTCTTCTCTGGGCCATGCTTGAAGTAGAGTGCCTCCCCCCCCTCCGACGCCCCCTCCGCTTTAGCAAAGTCTTCGCCGAACAGGGCATTCAAAAAAGTCGATTTGCCCGTGTTTGGCTCTCCCACCACCATCAGGAAGAAAGGAGCCTTCAAGCTGTCCAGCAACGGGAGCAGGATGGCCCCGATCTCCTCTGCCGCCCCCTCCGCTCCGGGAACTTCCCGCAGCGCCGCGCCCAGCGCCTGCAGCTCCGCGCCAATGCGGGAACGCAGTTGGAAGTAGTCATCTCCGATCATGCCGCCGCCTCTTGCCTGCGAAACCAGCCCTGATCAAGCGGAGAGCGCAGCCCCTCTCCAAGGGCATACGGATTCATAAAAGGGATCGACAGAGGCTGCGAAATCCTGTAACTATCCTCTCTGTTTGGGGTTTGATGCCATCCAACTCCTCCATGCCATGAAATTCCACCTTCCTCTAGTGCTCCTCGGTGCCGCCCTGCTCACCGCCCCAGCTGTTTTAGGCCAAGCTACTTCCGGTGTGATGGGGTTTTCGACTCTTAATTGCCCTACTGGCACCACTTTGGTGGTGCCCACCTTGGTGAATCCCAGTGTTTTCCAAGGACAGGCGGCCATTAGTGCCGATGGTTTGACCATCACTCCGACAACCGCCCCAGGCTGGGCAGCTGGAGCTTATAACGCTACCAGTTTCTCCGCTCCGACTCCCAATTATCCGAGGTTTTACGCAGAAGTGGTATCAGGCACGAACGAGGGATTGATTTTGGATATATTGAGCAACTCAGCTTCGGAATTAACCATGGCATCAGCTGTGATTCCTGCTGGAATTCGTGGGACCACAGTTCAGATCGCGATTCGTGAACACGTCACCTTGGATAAGATCGTGCAGGGTGCGACTGGGCTCACCGCATATGCAGATGCGGCTAACCTTTTTGGCCCAACCGGCGCGACTATCACTCGAATTTTTGATGGTTCTTCATGGGTTGCTGGCGATTACACTACTCCTGCTGGGCACAGCGTCATCTACCCTGGCAGTGGTTTTTCATTCAGCGCAGCATCCACTGTGGTGTTCAGTTTCATGGGAGAAGTGAAGCCCACCAAGACCAAGGTGCCAATGTATCAAGCAGGAGTTAATATTGTCGGCAATCTCAACCCAGCGTCTGCCCTCCTCATTTATGGCAGCAGTTTCAAAGAGGCTCTTTCTCCCTACGCAGATGGCTTCAACCGTTTCAGTGCGGATGGCAATATGACCACACTTGGCACTTACTTTTCCGATGGCGCCCAAATGCTGGATGGCGCCTACAATCCACTCGCTCCTACAGCAACTGATAGCGTTCCTGTCAATCGAGGGGTTGTGGTTTCCGTCAGCGCAGATGCTGTGGTGACGCTTAATTCGCCTCTTGCGCCCTAATAGCCTCGAGTTTATCCCATCATGTGAATATGAAGCTGTTTTCATCCTCTATCTTAGCCTTTGTTTTTGCATGCTTTGCCTCATCCGCGACAGCTGCGGTTACGGTTGGGCATATTGAAAATGGGACAGTTGGTGAATTTTTGACCAGTTCAGGAGCTGCAGTGGCTGCAGGCGGTGTTTCTATTGGCATTTTCACCGATGGAGGAGGTACCCCGATCACTGTTTCAGATTCAGCGGTTGCATCTGCCACCAGCTTTGCGGATTTGGTCGCCTTAGGATATAAAGATGTTCGTTCCCTCAGTGGAGCCACTGCGGCGGGCGGCACAGATTGGGATTTCCCTTCGCCAGTCAGTGGTTCATACAACAGCATTGCAATCAGTGCGTTGCCGGCTGGCACCCAGTTGTATTTGCTCGCATTCAATGCGGGTTCATTTGTATCGGGGGCACCTTCCACCTCATTTGCGGGTGCAACGGAGTGGGCAGTGATCAAAGACACGGGCGACCATTTATCGCCTGCCGATTTGGGAACTAAGAGTCTACTTCTGAACACGGTTATTGCGTCTGATATCTTGGTGGGCGCTGACAAAGGAAACAATGTTACCATGGCTTCCTTGGCTGCCATCCCCGAACCATCACGCGCTCTATTGGGCTTGATGGGTTTCATGGCCTTATTGGCACGTCGCCGCCGTTGATTTTTCCAATCCGTTTTTCATGAAGCGGCTCCTGAAAAGGGGCCGCTTTTTTCTTGGGCCAACTTGGGTTCCTGTCGGTCAAGCGAACGCGTGAAATGATCAAAAAGCCTTTCCTGAGGCCAGATGGATGTGGCGAGCCACGTTTCCACACGCTAGCCTTTTCATCTCATGACGCTTAGACTCTTTCTACTTCCGTTCGTCGCTGCAACCTTGGTTTCAGGAAGCGCTTGGGCACAGCAGGAGGGTCAGAGAGCAGCTTCCCAAGTGCCTCCTGAGTGGGAGGGCATCGTCAACATTGGGGTTTCCGTGCTGTTTCCAGACTACCGGGAGCCTTGGAATGCTGGGCAACCCTCCGGCGGCAGCGGCACCGGCTTCCTCATCGGCAAAAACCGCTTCCTCACCAACGCTCACGTGGTCAGCAATGCCACGCGCATCCTCATCCGCACCACCGACGACCCCAAGCCGCATCCGGCCAAGATCGTCCACATCGCCCACGATTGCGATCTGGCCCTGATCGAGGCCGAAAACGCCGCTCCGTTCGAAAAAATGACCCCGGTGGACTTCGGCAGCATCCCGCGGCTGAACACGGAGGTCATCGCCATTGGCTATCCGATCGGTGGAGATCGCATGTCCGTCACGCGCGGCGTGGTCTCCCGCATCGACTTCCGGCCCTACAGCCACACCAGCGTGGATTCCCATCTTTGCATCCAAGTGGATGCGGCCATCAATCCAGGCAACTCCGGCGGCCCCGTCATGCAGGATGGAAAAGTCGTCGGCGTGGCCTTCCAAGGCTTCAGCGGCCGTGTGGCGCAGAACGTCGGTTACATGATCCCAGTGCCTGTCATCCAGCGCTTCCTCAAAGACATCGAAGACGGTCGCTACGATCACTATGTGGATCTCGCGGTGAGCGATTTCCCTGTGGAGAACCCCGCGCAGCACAAGGCCCTTGGCCTGAAGGATGACGGCGTGGGCGTCATGATCGGTGATGTGGAGCCCGCAGGCAGCGTTGGCGGCCTGCTAAAGCCTGGCGACGTCATCTTGGCCATCGACGGCAATCCGGTGCTCAACAACGGGCTCGTGCGCATCGAAGGTGACCTCGTGAACATGAATGAGATCGTGGAGCGCAAGTTTGCCGGGGACACCATTCAGCTGAGTTACCAGCGCGAGGGCAAAAAGGAGACTGCCAATGTGAAATTGAAGCGCTTTGACCCCTATGTGCGCCTTGGTTCCCAATACAACCAGCGCCCGCGCTATCTCGTTTATGCAGGTCTCGTCTTCCAGCCGCTGGACCGCAACCTGCAGGATGCTCACCAGATCCGCGATGCCAGCGTGAACTACGTTTTTGAGCGTTACCTCACCGACAAGCTCTACGTCGAGCGCCCCGAACCCGTCGTGCTCACCACCATTCTGCCGGACCAGGTCAATACCTGGCTCACACCTTATGCTCAGAGCCTTGTGGACGAGATCAACGGCGTGCCCATCAAGACCCTCGATGATGTGAAAACAGCGCTCGCGAAGAAGGACAAGCCCTTCATCGAAGTCCGCCTACATGAGAAGAACCGCCCACTCATCCTGAAGCGGGATCTCGCCGAAGCCGCGCATCCGCGCATCATGCAAACCTACAACATCCAAGAAGACAGCTACCTCGGCCGCGACTGAGACTTTCTTGAAGCGCCTGCCCAATTCTCCTGCCTTTCGCCTTTTCCGGCACACCCACCATGCACCGTCTTTTGTCTATTTTACTCTTCTTTGTCACGCATGCCCTCTGCGGGGGTCAGGAGGCTTCCAAGCCCACTGCGGCGCCCGAAGCCACACAGAGCCGCGCTCTACTAAAGGTGAATGTCACCGCGCAGCCCTACGATCTGCAACTGCCTTGGCAAAAGCAATCGCCGGTCAACAGCCGTGGGCTTGGTGTCGTGCTAGAGGGCAATCGCGTTCTGGTCACGGCCCAGCTCGTGGCAGATGCAACCTACATCGAAATGGAGCAGCCGGATGGTGGCCAAAAGCTTGCTGCCAAGGTCATCGCCGTGGATTACGAGGCCAACCTCGCCCTTCTGGAGTCTGCGATCGATGCGGGCAAGGCAAAAGCCTTCTTCGCCAGCCTCCAACCGATGGGCATCGACACCAGCGCCCGTATCGGTGACGCCGTCGCGGTGTGGCAGACCGGCCGCGTGGGTGAGCTGATCCAAACCCCGCTGACCATCAGCAAGATCCTCACCCGCCGCTATGTGGTCGAGGGCTCCGGCTTCTTGGTCTATGAAACCACCGGGATCATCCGCAGTGAAGCCAACAGCTTCACCCTCCCCGTGATCAAAGATGGCAAGCTCGCAGGCCTGCTGCTCAGCTACGATTCGAAGAATCAGGTGACCACCATCCTACCCGCACCCATCATCGAGCACTTTCTCAAAGACTTTGCCGATGGTGCTTATGAAGGCTTCCCAGGTCTCGGCATGGAGTTTCAGGTGACCCTCGACGGGCAACTGCGGGAGTATCTCGGCATGCAGCCGGATTCCCCCGGCGTGCTCGTCAGCGCCGTTGTCAAAGGTGCCTCAGCCGAAAAAGCCGGGCTCAAGAAGGGTGACATCCTGCTTGCCATCAACGGCCATACCCTTGACGCCCGGGGTGATTATCAAGATCCACAATACGGCCCTCTCAGCACCTCCCACATTGTCCGTGGCAAGGCTTATGTGGGAGATGCCTTTGAGCTCAAAATCATGCGTGACGGTCAGGAGCAGGTGCTCAAGGGCAAGCTCACCCGCAAAAACCCCGAGGACTACCTCGTGACCCCGTATCGCTTCGATAAAGGACCACCTTACTTGCTGATGGGCGGCCTGCTATTCCAAGAGCTCTCACGGCCTTACCTCGATTCCTTTGGCGAGCAGCAGACAGAGAATTCCGCCCTGCTCCGCCTAAACCACATCGCCCGCCATCCTGATGAGCTGGAGGAAGCAGGCCGCCAGAAGCTCGTCTTCCTCTCCAATGTGCTGCCCACACCCAGCGCCCAGGGTTATGACCAGCTCGGTGGCATCGTCGTAAACCAAGTCAACGGCCGCACCATCCGCCAGCTGCGGGACCTCGATGCTGCCTTCAAGGAACTCAAGGGCCACACACACGTCATCGAGCTGGATGACTTCCCCCATGTTCTCTACCTCGACGCGGCGGCGGTCGAGCAGGACAATCTCCGCCTGCAAAGCGGCGCCTACCGCATCTCCGGCCTGAAGCGCCTCGAATGATCGGCGGTGAACCGAGCTGCGTTGCTATCGTGGTGCCCGCGTCCGGTGCTCGCTCGGGCGCCAGCCGATCCACTTTTTGAAGGTGTTGCTGAACACAAAGGGGTTTTGGTAGCCCACTTCATGAGAAATGGTCTCGACCTTCAGCTGAGTCGTCGATAGCAGTTCCGCAGCCTTCCTCATGCGCAGCCATGTCACATGGTGCATCGGCGTGCGGCCCAAGGCTTTCCGGCAGAGCCTGCGAAGATGCTCCGTACTCACATGAGCCTGTCGAGCAAGTTCGTCGAGCGTCCAGTCATAGCCCACATTCGCCGCCACCCTTTCCCAGATGCGGTGCAGGCGGTCATCCACTTGCCATGGCTGGGCAAAACGCTCGATGTAGTGCTGCACCAACTCCACCCAGTGAAACATGGCAGCGGGCTTCGCCTCGCCACCGGATTCCTCGATGAGCCCTTCGATGGCATGCCACAGCGCTTCGCCGCCGAAGGGGGCCATCAGCGGTGAGCTGCTGCTGAGGATGGGCTTTTGCTCCGGCTGCTGCTCGTAGCGCACCCAGCAGCAGCGCCAAGACTTCCCCGGCACGGCTTGAAACGCGTTCACCATGAAGGGTGGCAATGCCACGGCCATGCCCGCGCCGCATTTCTTCCAAGCGCCATCCACGAGCACACGGCCTTCACCCGCCAAGCAGGCTAGGAAGTAAAGACCGTCTTGGTGCATGCGAACGATGCGATAGGGAGCTCGTGCCGTCATCACGCCCGCATGCGCGATGCGATGCTGCGAGAGCGAAGCGCACACCGGTGATCCTCGCAGCCATGACCGTGTATCCTTTTCCGAGGCACGCACCACACGATATTCTGTGTCCGGCCCATGAGTGTGCGTTTCAGATAGTTCCTGGATTGAATTCATGATTTTGGATTCTGGATTCCTGATTCATGATGGCTCCGCGAAGCTAGATCATAAATCAAATCGTCAATCACACACCACCATGCCCAACCCTTGGACCGGAATCGGAAATCCCTACACGAAGCAGGAAGTCGTCGATCGTCTCAAAGCCACGCTGGCCAAGGGCGAGCCGATCATCGCCGCAGGAGCGGGCACAGGCATCAGCGCCAAGTTCATTGAGAAAGGCGGCGCCGACCTCATCATCATCTACAATTCAGGTCGTTTCCGCATGATGGGCCACGGCTCCACCTGTGGTCTCATGGCCTACGGAGACGCCAACGCCATCGCCATGGAGATCGGCGAGTATGAGGTGCTACCGGTCGTCAAAGAGATTCCCGTGGTCTGTGGCGTGCATGCCACGGACCCCCGCCGCCGGATGTGGCACTGGCTTCAGCAGGTGAAAAACATGGGCTTCTCTGGTGTAAACAATTTTCCCACACATTGCATTGTCGATGGTCATTTCCGCGGTGTTCTGGAGGAGACCGGGATGAGTGTGCAGAAGGAGTTTGAGATGGTCGGCCTAGCCACTCGGATGGATATGTTCTCCATCGTTTATGTCGCCACACCGGAGGAGGCGATCGAAATGGTCAAAAATGGTGCGGATGCAGTCATCGCTCATGTTGGCACCACCGTCGGTGGTTCAATTGGCGTCGTTAACGCGGTTGTGGATTGGGATTTCACCATCAAGCGCACGCAAGAGATCATCGATGCGGCTAAGAGCGTGAAGAAAGACGTATTCACCCTCACACACGGTGGCCCGGTGAACACACCCAAGGATGTCGAATTCGTCCTCAGCAAGACCACCGCAGACGGCTTTGTCGGAGCCTCGAGCCTCGAACGCATGGGTGTGGAAGATTCCCTGACCCGCCTGACACGCGAGTTTAAGGCTGTGCGCCGCTGAGACCTCAGGCCATCGTGGCAACGTGATTGCCACCGCTCCGTTGTTGACGGGCGGTGGGCGCTCCGGCGATAGTGAATTGATCGCTATGCTTGACTCCTTGGAAACTGCCTTTTCTGCCATCGCGAGAGCGCGTGAAGCCGCCGCAGCTGATCCAGAGGCACTTCCGGCCCTTATTCAGGCGCTTCAGCTCGCCGGGGATGTTCAGCGCGAGACCGACATCGCTGCGGCCGAGTCCACCTATCGGGAAGCCATCGCAGTGGTGGCGGGCCGAGAGTTGCCCACGGGCACCCTCGCGAATGTGCGAATGAACCTCGCCACGCTGTTCGATTTCAATGGCCGCGCCGAAGAAGCCACCTCCTTCTATGAACAGGCGATCACCGACTTCGAAGCGCTTGGCACGAAAGAGTGCTATGAGGTAGCCGCCCAGCTCCGCAACAACTTGGCGATGAGTTACAAGGATTTGGGCAAACATGCCCTAGCTGAGCAGCACTACCTGAGAGCTTTGGAGACGCTGGAGGCCCAGCACGGCCGGAATTCCGAAACGGTAGCCACTCTCTTCAACAACCTCGGCGGTCTCTATTGCGTTGCCGGCTTCCCGGATCAGGCGAAGGAGATGTTCATCGATGCCCTCGAAATCCGCAGCAAGCTCCTTGGAGACGATCATCGGGACACCGCCCAAGCGCACAGCAACCTAGCCGCCGCCTGCCATGAACTGCGCGACCATGCCGCTGCGAAACAGCACTTCGAAACCGCACTGAGCATCCTTGAGGGGCAGATTCAGGGCGAACGCCGCAGTTTCGAGGCCACCAGCCAAGACTACATCGCCATGCTGGAGCTGACGGGCGATCCGGCAGCGGCAGATGTCGTTCGCCGCCGTCTTGAAAAAAAGCTCGGCGGTGTCTGATGGGGGTGAGTTTGTTGTAAAAGCCTGCGCCACACGCATTGCTTGCGCCAGTCCCGTCGCACGCTAAGTCGAGTATCTTCCTCGATTCTCCCATGACTGCCCCCTACCCCGAACAAGCTGTTGCCGTGCTATTCAGCGGTGGTGACGCCCCAGGCATGAATGCCTTTCTCCGCGCCATCGTTCGCCTCGGCCTCAACCGTGAAAAAGTGGCGGTGCTCGGGGTTCGTGATGGCTACCGCGGTCTCGTCCGAACCGCTCGTGCCGTGAATGGCGACATCGAGGCCCTCGTCCGTCTGAAAAAAACCATCGCAAGCCACCCGGGCCGTGCGGGTCTCATCAATGATCAACTCGATCTCATACAGATGGATCATGCCAGCGTGAGCGGCATCATGGGTAAGGGTGGCACCATCCTCGGTTCCGCGCGTTGCCTCGAATTTCATGATCAAGAGATCCGCACCAAGGTCATTCAACTGCTCAGCCAGCTGAATGTGCGCGCCCTCATCGTTGTCGGTGGTGATGGCTCCTTGACAGGAGCGCGTTTGCTCGCTGCGGAGAGCAACCTGCGGGTCATCGGCGTCCCCGCCACGATCGACAACGACCTGCGGTTTACCGATATGGCTTTGGGTGTGGACACCGCCGTAAAGACCCTCGTCTGGGCCGTCGATCACTTCATCGATACCGCCCGCAGCCATCGCCGCGTCATGGTGCTCGAAACCATGGGGCGACAAAGCGGTGACCTCGCCCGCATGGCAGGCCTAGCCTCCGGTGCGGAGATGATCATCACGCCGGAATCCGGTGCGCTCACTAACACCGCCATGGAAAGACTCGCCGCGAAGATTGAAAGTGCCATGTCCCGTGGCCGTGGCCATGCCATCGTGCTTGTCGCTGAGGGCGTGCAGTTCGACCCGCCGCAGAGGCGCAATCGTGCTTACGTGCTGATGGATGCTTTTCAGCAGTATTTCCAGCGTCCGGGCGGCCCATTCCCAGATCTCGAGGTGCGTCCCTCCGTGCTTGGCCATCTTCAGCGTGGCGGACACACCACGCCGCATGACTGCATTCTTGCTGCGCGCTTCGCGGATTGCGCCTGGAAATGCATTCAAGGGCCCGAACGTATCAGCGGCATCACGGCACTACGCAAAAACGTGGTTGAGATCGTTCCCTACGGCGAGCCCGACATGCCTGAGCGCGAAGTTTTCTCCCGCGAGATGGATCAGCTCCACGACGACCTGAGCTCTTGGTGAGCTAAAGCGAAGACGTTGGGCAAGTGATGCAAAAGCTCAGCGCTCCTTCTTGGGTCCCTTGCCACGCACGCTCATGCGGAAAGGCACACCTGGAGCAGGCCATTCTTCGCGAATGACTTTCTCGAGGTAGCGGGTGTAGCTGTCAGTCAATTTTGAAGCGCGGTTAGCGAAAAGGACAAAATGCGGGATGGGGATGGCAAATTCCGCCGCCTCATTCACTTGCGTCGCATAGAGCAGCTTGAAGCTGTGCGTGCTACGACCAAGGGCGCCGGGCGTGTTTTCGATGGCATTGGCGAGCAGGCGGTTCAGCGCGCCGGTACTGATGCGGTTCTGCGCCCCGCCGCGCACCTTTTCCACCTGCACAAAAAGCTTGCCAATGTGCTCCTTATTCTTCGCCGAAATGGCGATCATTGGTGCGTAGTGCAGGAAGAAAAACTCGCGGCGCATGATCTCTTCCAGATGCTCGAAACGGTCTTTCTGCTTGCCGCTGGGGTGGAAGAGATCCCACTTGTTCATCACAAGGATGCAAGGCTTTCGCTCCTCTAGGATGATCTGGGCAATCTTACGGTCCTGCATCTTTGCACCGTCGGCGCAATCGACCACAAGCAGCACGAGGTCTGCCCGTTTGATGCTCTGCAGACTGCGGTCCACGCTAGAAATCTCGACGTAGGTGTCGAGTTTCGCCCGACGGCGAATGCCAGCGGTGTCGATCAATTGATAACGTTTGCCGTTGTAGGTGGTCTCGATGTCCAGCGCATCACGTGTGGTACCTGCCACAGGGCTCACGATGGCGCGTTCCTGACCGAGGATGGCGTTCACGAGAGAGGATTTGCCCGCGTTGGGTCGACCGACGATGGCCAGTTTCAAGGGCTTCGCGTTCTGACCGGCGATAGCTTCCTCGGTTTCGGTGGATTCTTTCAAATCGAGCTTCTCGGAGATCATTGCGACGAGCTCGTCAATCCCTTTGCCATGCGCGGCGCTGACCTCGGTCTGGTTTTCAAACCCAAGACGGGTGAACTCAGAGGAATGCAGCTTACGCTGTGGGGAGTCTGCCTTGTTGCAGACGAGGATCACGGGCTTGGTTGTGCGGCGCAGCTCGCGGGCTAGCGTAGCATCGATCGGCGTCACACCGTCCATCACATCGACAACGAAAAGCAGCAGATCCGCCACATCGAGCGCGATGCTCGCCTCGGTTTGCACTTGATCGGTCAGAACATCGTCCGTGTTCGCTCCAATGCCACCGGTATCCATGATCTCGAACCATGCGGGGCCTTTGCGGCACTGGGCGGTGATACGGTCACGTGTCACCCCCGCCATGTCGTGAACGATGGAGATGTTTTTGCCCGCGAGACGATTGAAAAGCGCGGATTTGCCGACATTGGGACGGCCGACGATAGCGACGGTTTTGAGCATGGTTCACAGAGCATGCCCCGCCCCCTCCGTCAATCATGCCCGGCAGCTTTGATCTGTCGCGCACCATCAGCTAAGTAAATGAAACCGGAAATCACTGTGAAAAGCGTCGCTAGCGCAGTGGGCCACACACGATCGAGGAACCTCACATCGAGCAGAACCCACGATATGGCCGTGATCTGGAAGAACGTGGCCACTTTTCCGGTCCAATGTGGCTTCACCACGCATTGGCCCACAATGTGATCGATCAAAAAAGCACCGCCGATGGAGGCCATGTCACGGAAAATAACGATGACCGGAAACCAAAGTGGAAAATGCTGTGGCCAGGAGGTGAAGCTAAGCGTGACGATGGCGGCGAGCATCAGCAGCTTGTCAGTAAGCGGATCGAGCAGGGTGCCAAGGCGGGTGATTTGATTGAAACGCCGCGCGATCCAGCCGTCGAGGGCGTCACTTGCCGATGCAATGCCAAAAACAGCGGCTGCCCAGTGCCGCAACGATTCATTCGCCGCGCCCTCTCGCACACTTTCACCATAATAGATCACTAGCCCGATGAACACCGGGATGAGCATGAGGCGCAAAATCGTGATCTGAAGGGCAAGATTCAAGCCTGCATATGTTCGGGGTTCGCCGTTCAAGGTTCAAGAGTTGAATCATGAACTTTGAAGGCTTTAAAGTAGCTTATGCCGCAAATCGAACCCCTCGACCTCTTAAACGCCTACTGTGAAGGCGTGTTCCCTATGGGAGACGAGGATGGCTCGATCTCGTGGTTCCGGCCAAAGATGCGCGGCATCCTGCCCATTGCGGATTTTCATCTACCGGCCCGGTTTGCACGTTACTATAAGAACCACCCCTTTGAGCTGCGCTGGAACACGGCTTTTGGCGATGTGGTTCGTGGCTGTGCTGACCGTGAAACGACGTGGATCAATGAAACCATCCTCGACACCTATGAGGAGCTGCACCGCATCGGCCATGCCCACAGCGCGGAGGTTTGGCGGAATGGCCGACTCGTCGGCGGAGTGTATGGCGTGAGCATCGGCGCGGCGTTTTTTGGCGAGTCGATGTTCAGCCGCGAGACGCAGGCGTCGAAAGTGGCGCTCACCTGCCTTCAGCACCGCCTGCATGAACGTGGCTTCATCCTGCACGACACGCAATGGACCACGCCGCACCTCGCCATGTTCGGCGGTCACGAAATACCCTCTGCACAGTATTTGAAGCTCCTCCATCGCGCCATCCAGATGCCAGCCAGCTTCACGGACGGCCCTGCGAAGTCTGTCTTAGTGTTTCGATGAACTGATGCGACTCAGAAGTCAGGAGTTAGAACTACGACGCACCACCCATGACATCTCACTTCTTACGCCTCAGTCGCTCAGCTCTCAAAGTAAGTGTAACCACGCATGCCAGCTTCAAAGGCATCCACGATCTCACGCCGTTCCGTGGCAGAGATGCGTTTCGATAAAACGGCACTCTCGGCAAGGTTGCGGAAACGGGTGACCATGTCTTTCGGCTCATATTCGACGTAACTGAGGACTTCAGAGACGCTATCGCCCTCCAACTCGGAGTATTTGGCCTTTCCGTTTTCGAGATGGACGGAAACCACATTGGTGTCGCCGAGCAGGTTGTGGAGATCCCCAAGTGTTTCTTGATAGGCACCGACCAAGAAGATGCCCAGCATGTATTCTGAACCCTTATCGATCTGGGGGTCGTGCAAGGGAAGGCTGCGGCTGATGCCATCAGCGAGGGCGAATTTGTCGATCTTGCCGTCGCTATCACAGGTGATGTCAGACAGCACGGCGTTGCGCGTGGGCTTCTCCTTGAGCCGGTGGATGGGCATCACGGGGAAGATCTGGTCGATGGCCCAGAGATCCGGCAGGCTCTGGAAAACGCTAAAGTTCCCGTAATAGTAATCCGTGAGGATGGTGTCGAGTCGCTCCATCTGTGAGCCGTCATGCTCGCACTTTCCGCGCATGTCGGAGACCCATTTCAAGATGTCCCAGTAGAGCTCCTCGCCGTGCGCACGCTCCCGCAGACTGACCTTGCCGTAGTTGAACTCGCTGCGGAGTTTGTCGCGATAATAAACAGCATCATTGTAAATCTCTTGAAGTCGGTCGCGACTGGTGCGCGCAGCGTTACGGGTGCTCTCGGCGCGCAGCTCATGCAGATTGCGCAGCAAGGCGGGGGATTCCTTGTCGATCTCGATCTCGCTGATGTTCGTGCGGGACTCAAAGCGATTGATATCGAGAATATTGATGACCAGCACACTGTAGTAGGCCACGACAGCCCGGCCGGACTCAGTGATGATATCCGGATGCGGTACGCCGGCCTCGGCAGTAACTTCCGTGATGGCCTCAATTACATCGGCGCAGTATTCCTTCGTGCCGTAGTTGCTGCTTGCGACGCTGGCACCTTTTTGACCATCGTAGCTGATGGCTAGGCCGCCGCCAAGATCGAGGATGCCCATGCGGGCGCCTTCTTGAACAAGACCGCAATAGACTCGAGTGGCCTCCGTAACGGCTTGGCGGATGGCGCGGATATTCGGAATCTGCGAGCCTTGGTGGTAATGCAGCATGCGCAGACAGTCGAGCATACCCTGATCGCGCAGGTGATCGACGACATGCATGAGCTGAGAGATATTCAAACCGAAAACGCTGGAGTCTCCGCCGCTGCCACTCCAGTGACCGGCGCTTTCGGCACTGAGGCGAAAGCGCACGCCAAGAGTGGGACGCACGCCCATCTTCTTGGAGCGCTGAAGGATCAGTTCGAGTTCAGTCGGCATCTCCAGCACAAGAATGACCTGCAACCCCATCTTTTGCGCGTACAGCGCCAGATCGATAAACTCCTCATCCTTGTAGCCATTGCACACGATGTAGGCCTGAGGGTCGTGCATGTAGGCGAGTGCAGCGATGAGCTCCGGCTTGCTGCCAGCTTCAAGCCCATAGTGATATTTGCGACCGTAGCGGGTGATCTCCTCGATCACTTCCTGCTGTTGGTTCACCTTGATTGGATACACACCGCGATAGACCCCCTGATACTTGCCCTCCGCAATGGCTGCGGCAAAACCCTCGTTCAGCTCATCGATACGACCACGGAGCAAGTCGCCGAAACGGATGAGGAGAGGGAGTTGAGTGCCGCGCTCACGCAGATCACGGACGATGCCTGCCAGTGAGACCGGCTTGGACTTTTTGCCATCTTTCAGGTTCACGACAACTTCGCCGGACTTTGAGATGTCGAAGTAGCTATGTCCCCATTCGCGGATGCCGTAGAGATCAGCGGAGTCGGAGACAGACCAGGCGGGTGCTTTCATTGCGCGTGAGGAGAAAGGATGATGGGGTGTTTTTTGAGGGCGGCGATTATCCGTTCAAAACGGGAAATGCAAAGCGACATCTCAGACTTTGCTCCTGCGGATGAATGGCAGGTGCAGCAGTGAGTAGATCAACAACCCGATCAGCATGGCGGAAGCATTGTGCCAAGGAATGGGCCCCAAGTGGTCAAAAAGGCTGGCCTGTGTCGGTTTTTGGCATTGGAACGCGTAGTTCGTGCCGAGCACGAGATTGGTCAGCGCCGTCACGGCATACCAAGCCAGCGAGAAGATCATCATTCGCCGCACCGCACCCGCCTGCGGGCGCTGCCGCATAGCGCCAATAACATAAAATGAAGCCACCGGCACGCCGCCGTGCAGAGCAAAGAACAGAAAGAAGCGCGGATCTGGAAACTCGTAGCTCAGCGACGGTGTGAGCAGCCCTTGGAGCGTGCCGGCGATGCCAAAAAAATACACCACCTCGCACCAAAACTGCCGCTGCGTCCACAAAGAAAGCCCGCCAGCGATGGCGGCGATGTCGCAGTATTGCAGTGGCAAGACCGTCTGCGCGCGCAGT
Source organism: Prosthecobacter sp. (assembly GCA_017853885.1). Classification (GTDB taxonomy): domain Bacteria; phylum Verrucomicrobiota; class Verrucomicrobiia; order Verrucomicrobiales; family Verrucomicrobiaceae; genus Prosthecobacter. The sequence goes on along the minus strand of JAFMIR010000043.1, from coordinate 7,491 downwards.
GAGCCACACAAAGCATGGATGACCAAGCCCGCAGGATAGATCGTCAGCAGCAACGTGCCGAACACCCGTTCCGCTGCTGTCTTCAGGTTCGTGCGGGCCAGAACCAGCATCACCGCCATCACCGAGGCGACGACGGCGAGGACGATCTGATGCGAGTTGCCCCAAGGATGAAAAGCAGGCGCGTCTGGAAGAGGCATGCGCCTGAGCATACGCGGCTCTCGATTGTGTCAGGCGGTTTGTGCGAGCGTCCCAAAGCTTCTACCCGAGCATCAACCACGCGAGAAAAGGGGTGATCACCACATACAAGGCCGCGAGAAAACCACAGTTTGTCACGGACGCAGTGACGAGCCCCGTTTGCTGAAATGCCGCCGCGGCAAAAAAGGCCACGCCAGCGGCACCTCCTACGCGCAGCAAATCTAGCATTGGCAGGAATCCTTTTGCGCCTTCATCCTGCGGCATTCCCGATATGCGAGCGGCACGAGAACCATGCTAGCAAGCACCGAGCGTATGGCCACAAAGGCCAGCGGGCCCACATCTTCCATCGCCCGTTTTTAGCAAAGGAGCGCAAATCCCCACACGGCAGCACAAGCCATCAGTGAAAAATAGTCCGGAATAATCCGAAGCATGAATTCTCTTCCTTTCGCGATATCGTTTTGAACATTCGTTCCGACGTAAGCATCCAAAAAGACCATGGTGAACCGTCTGACAGCCTTGCTCCTCAGTTTTTGCATCGGCCTCCCGATGTGCTGGTGCTGCCTTGGGAAACTCCCGCAGGCAGATCAGGCGGGTTGCTGCGCCATGCAGCATTCGGAAGAATGCTCCGCTAAGCTATCAAACCATCCTCCGGTGAATCACCGTGAGTCCTGCCCCTGCTGCGAGCATCGCAAAGACCCGCGAGACACAACAAAGCGCCTGATTTTCTCCCATAAGTCTGAAGCGGAGCCCGTTTTCCACCTCGCCGGATGGCAGGATGGGCTGCCGGTGATCCAGCTTAACCTCTCGATGCAGGCCGAAACGCCCCGACATGAACGTGGGCTACCTGCTGAGCCACCAAGGCTCTTCCTGCATCATCGGGCACTGCTGCTCTGAAGCCACCAAGCCTCCTCAGCCCAGTGAGGAACCGGCTGCGAAGTTCCCGTCCGCCAGCGCGGAAAATCGCATCATTCCTTTCCAGCGGGCACCTTAAAGTTCAAACACATCCAAATCCTATGAAACGCTCTCTCTCTATCCTCGCCCTCGCCATCCTAGCTACCGCCTCGCCCGTGCTTGCCGCTGGCAGTATCTGCAAAAAATGCTGCGGTGACAACTGCGCGGCCTGCTGCAAGGAAAAAGGCAAAGCCTGTGGCAAAGATTGCTGCAAGGCCGAAAAGTAGCCGTTGGACCTGAATAGGTCTTCATGCCACACCGCCGCCCGGAAGACCGGGCGGCGGTTTTTGTTGATCCCACAAATGGCTCGAATGCCGCTGTTTCGACACGGTTAACAACTGCGAGTCAACAATCACCGTGGTGCAGCCACGACGAATGTCATGGGCCATCGAGAGTCCTTTACCTCCACCCAGTAACCATTGTGCAGGCAGTCATTTTCTTTTTACCCTCATCCGTCTGACGGACAGCAACCACATATTGGCCGGTTTTTTTCGGCTTGTAGAACAGCACGAGCCCCCAGCCCGCCTTTACTGGCAGCAGTTGTCCGCCGGGTCGACCGTCAAAATCGAGAACAGCTGCAGTGATGGCGACACCCGACTTTTCCGGCACTGCGATGCAGAAGGCATATTCGTTGCCTTTGAAAAGCTGGATGCGCACCGCGCGGCCCACGTCGGGGGCCAATTCGTTCGTCCAAAGCTCAGAGCGAAACTCAAACCCTTCCCTTTCCTGCTGCGGCACGAGACGCAGCGCTGTAGCCTCCGCCGCCTCCACGTCAGCCGCGGGCAGCGATGCAGCATTCAACATCAGCACGGCGCACAGGGCCATCACAGGGATCAAGGAGGGGATGAATGGCTTCATGAAGGGCATGCGCAGTATTTTTCCGCACAAAAACGATGCGGGAAAACATCTTCACACGCGAACACAGTCCTTGCATCCCGAAAATCCCAAGATTCTTTCATCTCACGCGTGCTGATACCGCCCGCCTCTCTTTTAAAAACCCACCCGATCTCTTTCTCGCTCTCATGGCTGCCGTCGTTTTTTACATGGAGGATCACTCCACCAAGGTCCAACGCCTCGAAAGCCAGAAGACCTCCATCGGCAGGCATCCGGAGAATGATGTGGTGCTCACCTGCCAATCCTCATCGAGCCGACATGCTGCCATCAAGCGGTCTGGTAATGATTTTTACGTTCAGGACTTGGGTTCCAGCAATGGCACACGCGTGAACGGCGCGGAGATTGAGGAGGCCAAACTCAATGACGGTGACCGCATTGGCTTTGGCGATGTGCAGGCCGTTTTTTATGCAGGCGAGCCTCCCAGCATGGATCAGATCAAGGCCAAGGCTAAGTCGCCGGAGCCAGTGGTGAAAGCCGTTCCCCTCCCCTCCCCTGACAAGCTGATCATGGAGTCACCACAGCCTCCTAAAGCCGCCGCCCGTGCTCCGCTGAGCCCTGTGCGCCGCGCCTACAGTCGCAATGCCCCTGGGGAATACCCGGATACCACCGACTCTGGTTGCATGACTGCAGTCATCGTAGTCGGCCTCTTCATCGCAGCCTTCATCGTTGGCCTTTCCCTACGTCACATGAAGGAAATGAACGGCAACTTCCTCACGGACTTCGTTGCCAAAATCTTCGAAAAAGTCCCGACCATCAAAGTGGAGCGACAGGAAGACTCGAAATAGAAGGTGCGGGTCCAGCTTCTCATAGCTTACCACCCTTGACCCACTTCTCCATCCAAGCCATCGTTCGCTGCCACATCTCTGGCAGATATACATGGCCCACGTTAGGGTAAATGACGTTTTCAAAACGCTCATCGAAGCCATGGAGAGCGTAAAGCCTGCCGACGATGTTTCCGATATGCTTCACACCTTCCACTGGAGAGCCGCCGTCTTGATCGCCGGTCATGAAAAGCATCGGTCGAGGCGCAGCTAGGGCGATGACGGCCTCCGTGTCGAAGTGCTTCAACATGCCTGGCACGTAGTAGTAGATGCCGTGAGCCTTCAACATGCCCGCACGGATCAGTTCCTCATAGCGAGTCATGCATCCCACGCAGACCGCGGCACGCGGACGATCATCGAGTGCCATGATCCACCAACTGCGCGTTGATCCCATGCTGATGCCGGTGACACCGATACGATCCGCATCCACTTCCGGGCGTGAGCAGAGGTAATCCAAAGCCGTGAGGTCATCGCGGAGCATCATTCCCCACAGCGTGCGCCCAGACCATAGGTGAAACTTGGAAGCCGACATCTCTCCGGCGCTGCCCTTCTGCTGTGGTCCATCTGGCCCTTGGCCGTTCCGCTCGCCAAAACATGGCGCATCTAAGCCCAACACGATGTAACCGGCCTCCGCGAGCGCCGGCCCCGGGACCACTGGTGCCGCGTTGGTGCCGAGCAGCTCTTTTTTGCCAATATCATACTGTCCACCATGCCAATGGCAGTAAAGGATTGCCGGGGCCTTGCTCTGCACCGTGGTTTTTTTGGGTAAAAACAAATATCCTTTCACCATCTCACCCGCACCATTATCGAACTGGATTGTCTCCAGCACATATCCACCCTTGTCCTCGATACTCACGACTTGAAAGGCCGAAACGGGTGGTCGCGGCGGCAGATCGCCGAGCAAGTCATTTAGGGTCGTGCGAATCTGAGCACGCTGTTTCCTCCATGCCTCCACACTCGAAGGAACTGCCATGGGCGGCGCGATCTTCGTTTTGGCAAGCCAGTTTTCAGCCTGAGGTTCAGCAGCGTGCATAGGAGTAAGCAGAAGAATGAGAGAGAATGCTGTCGCGCGCATCTGCTGCTTCTACCAGCCAACAAAAATCACGGCAAGAGCCTTCGAGCGCCTTCGTTCCAACATGTCCATGAAAACGACCGCCGTTCTCCTCCTCAGCCTAACCACCATCACCGCACGCGCGGATGATTCGAAGCCCCTTCTTGCGGTGCCTGGTAAAATCATCGTTGAAGCCAAGCTTGATGGCGCCCCCGGAGCCCCGTGGAGGGCTGCCAAAGGCAAGTGGGAGGCGGCGGACGGTGCGATGCGCGGCAGCGAACTGATCGAAGACAAACACGGCGCCGTGCTCCGCATCCCAAACCAAATGCAGGACTTTACCATTGAGTATGAGTTTAAGTTCGACGGCGCTCGTTCTACCAGCTTATCGATCAATGCGGTGAAGGACCACATGGCCCGCATCATGATCACGCCGAAAAGCATCACCATCCAGCGCGATGACAACGATCATGAAGGTCCGGACAAGGCCATTGTCTTTGCACGCTTCCCCGCCGACTTTCAGCCTGGCACATGGCACAAGGTTCGTCTCGACATGGTGGGCGACAAAATGTACGGCCAAGTCGATGATCTTGCAGCGTGGGGAGCCTCCGAGCTTTTCACTGCCCCGAAAGCTTCTCCCGGCTTCACTGTTGGTGGTCAGAGTGTTTGCTTCCGCCGTTTCGTCCTGCGGGAGGCCACGCTGAACCCAGGCTGGGAGTCCATCCAAGCCACGTTGCCCAAGCCCGGCGAAAAAGTCGCCCCTGCTGCTACAAAAGCCCGAGATAAGGCAAGCTCGAAGAAGAAGACGAAGTAAGATTGTCCTGCCCGCTGAGATCGCGCTTTCTTTTCCAAGTTGCTCTGGCTTCGCAAGAACCATCACATCTCAAGCGACGCCCCACCCAGCGAGGATAGCTCTGGCATGAACTATGGCTTCAATTGATCCCATGCCCCTTAAATGCGCTACCCCCTCTCACGACGTGAGCGCATAGATGCGCACATTCACGCCAAGCGAGCCTGTCAGATGATCTGGTGGGCGTTTCGGGTCCTCGAAACCCGCCTGGATCAGCGGGTTGGCATCCCATGAGCTCAGCTGCACCTCCGCGAGCGGATAGGGGGCATGATGCACCTGACCACAGCGGAGACCATGCGATGTCTTGGAATGCAGCAGGTAGCGCTCCGTTAGAAAAAACTCGAGCGTGCCGGGTTGCGCGTGGTGTATCAGATTGCCGAGGGACCAAGAGAATCGGCTCTCATCCGACTGACGACGCCGATGACAGTGGTAGTCCACCTGTTGCCCGCTCACTCTGGCGGACATGCGGGCATGCTGATAAGGCAAATGAAAGAAAGTGCGAGCTGCCCATACAGCGAGCGGTTGATCGCAATCGAGTGAATAAAACCAAACCCCATGCCTGCCTTTTTCATCGCGCACGTAGGTGCGCACATTGAGTTCCAGAAAGTCACTGATGCCTAGCACAGGGGGACAGAAACGCGGGCGGATGCCGCGCATGAAAAACGGCACAATGGCCAGCCAGGCGGAGTCTTGGAAGGTGTCCACGGTCAGGCCCGGCGGCAGCGTGCGCTGAAGGATCTGCGGGTCCCAGCGCCAGTGCAGAAAGGCGAGCCGTTCCCAGCGCTGGAGCATCACATACGGGCGTGCGGGACATTCGCGGGCGGAAAGCAGGGCGCTGGTGGTGGAATCAGGCATCACGGGGACTCAATGACCTGCTTCAAACAGGCCGCGATGAAGGCTGCGATGTCAGCATGCATCTTCTTCATGTCGGGCTGGTTGGTGTACATCATGTGTCCTGCGTCGTATTCGGCTGTGTGGATGTTTTTTCTCAACTCGGCGGGGATACTGAGGTGGCGGAGACTGTGCACCATGTTGTCCGGCGGGGTGACGAGGTCCGCCCAGCCCATGAGGGCGAGGACTTGGAGGTGCGGATTGCCCATCATGGCCTTGGCGAGGTCGTGATTGACGCTGGTGTAGTTATTTCCTTGGCCGTGATTCCAGCCGGGCTGCGGCTTAAGAGCCTCGTAAGGCAGGTCACGCTCGAATTTGAGCTCCTCGCGCAGGTAGGCGTTCATGCTGGCCGCGGCGATTCCGCCGACGACATTCATGAAGGGATCGATCTCAGGATAGTTCTCCGAGGCGTCGGAGTCGCGACCGGTGACACGGGCGTCGTAGGCACCGAGCACGAGTTTTTGATCACGCAGCAGATGCTCGCGGAAAAGGCCGCTACTGATGAGCATGTTGTGATCGTCGATGAGCTTTTCAGGAAGGCCGGTGAGTCGAGCGAGCTTCTTCACCGTTTTGTCGCGCTCCGTTTTGGGCAGGTCGCGGGCCATGTGGAGGGCGTAGGCGTAGTCGCGATAGGCAAACTCACGCGCCTCGGCGATCGCTTTATCACGCGGGGCGTTTTGCAGGTCTGGCGGCAGCTTCTTATGGTAGTGCGCCATGGCAGCCAACGCTGGCAGCAGCACCTGATTCGGCAAATCGTTCAAGGTCGTACCGGTGAGCGTGTCGTAATCGAGGAGACCCGAGACGATAATGAGGCCGTTGAGATAGATGCGATGCTTGGAGGCGAGGTGCTCCGCGAGGCCGCCGCCGCGAATGCCACCATAGCTCTCACCCGCGATGAATTTCGGCGAAAGCCAGCGCTTCTCGCGGGTGAGCCAGAGGCGGATGAACTCGGCAACAGCCTGGATGTCCTCGCGCACGCCGAGGAATTCACTCACCTTCTGCGGATCGGTAGCCTGTGAGAAGCCCGTGTTCACCGGGTCGATGAAGACGAGGTCGGTGTCGCTGAGCAGCGAGAACTCATTTGGCACGAGGCCACCGGGGGGTCTGGGGGGTGTGAGACCATCGGGCGATAGGTTCACACGCTTCGGGCCGAAGGCGCCAAGATGCAGCCACACACTGCTGCTGCCGGGACCGCCATTGAAGCAGAAGGTGACCGGGCGTGTTTTCGGATCACCACCCTCGGCGGTGTAGGCCACGTGGAAGATCTGCGCCGCCGGTTTGTTATCGGGGCGGAGGATAGGCAGCATGGCTGCAGTGGCTTTATACTTCACTTCCTTGCCATGAATGGTCACCGAGGCGTGTGTGGTGCTGGAGTCGGCTTTTTGAGCCTCCACGGGCTTCGCATCCTTTTTATCCTCCTTCTTCTCTATGGGCTTGTTTTCGGGCTTCGAAGCTTCTTGGGCAAACAGCGTGAGAGTGCAAGTGCAGGCGAGCACTGTGAAGAGGTGGAGTCGAGGCATTCTTCAGACTAGCTGGAGGCCTTGACACGCGTCAACTGCGCTGAGCAGGCCATGCAACTCAAAATAGGCGCAACTTGGCCGAAACCGCATCGTTAAAGCGCGCAACAAGTCATGAAGACGCACCTCCTCCCCCTCCTCGCCTTCGTTTTGCTTTCCTCCGGCCTGTGGGCGGAAGGCGAGACTTACCGCACCTGGACAGACTCACAGGGCCGCAAGCTGGAGGCGACCTTCCGCGGCATCGAAAATGGCCAGGTCTTCCTGCAAGTACGCAATGGCTACGTTTACCGCCTGCCGATCGACAAGCTCAGCCCCGCGGACCAA